>JAEXZY010000133.1 GCA_023404955.1 Actinomycetes bacterium | reverse complement strand
GCGCCGGGCAGCTCGCTGGGCGGCGCGGTCGCAGGAACGCAGCCGACGTGGGTCGCCTGGGCCTGGGTGGCCTGTGTCGCCGCGGCCGCCGCGCCGGTGGGCAGCACCCTCTGGCAGGGCCCACTGGTGGTGGTGCTCGCGGTGGCCGCGGCGATGATGCTGGTGGCGCACTGCGTGCGCCGGTTCGGCGGCATCACCGGCGACGTGCTGGGTGCCGCGGTCGAGGTGACGACGACGCTCGCCGCCGTCGGCCTCGCGATCCGTTGACTCAGGTGCCGGCGTCGGCGCCCGCGTGCTCGGCCTCTTGCTGGTGGATCTTCCCGGTCTTCTGCGCGACCGTGTAGACGCCGTAGGCGATCGCTGCGACAGCGACCCCGCCGGCAATGACGTACACCATGTGTTTGTCCCTTCGTCGGGTCGAAACGGAGCCGGTCGTGGCTCTCGTGTTCGATCGTGACGAAAGAGCGGGCACGGGTCGTGCGTAGTGCACTACCTGTGAATCAGCCGAGCCGCGTCATCCAGCCGTGGGTGTCGGCGAAGGTGCCGCGCTGGATACCGGTCAGCGTGTCGCGCAGCGCCATCGTGATCTCGCCGGGTTCCCCGTCGGCGATCGTGAACTCGCCGTCGCTGTGCTTGACGTGGGAGACCGGGGTGATGACGGCGGCGGTGCCGCAGGCGAAGACCTCGGTGATCTCGCCCGCGGCGGCCTTCTTCTGCCATTCGTCGACGTCGATCTTGCGCTCCTCGACCGCGAAGCCGGCGTCAGTGGCCAACTGCAGCAACGAATCTCGGGTGATGCCCGGCAGCAGCGAACCCGACAGCTCGGGGGTGACCAGCCGCGCCGTGCCCCCGCTGCCGAAGACGAAGAACAGGTTCATCCCGCCCATCTCTTCGACGTAGCGGCGCTCGATGGCGTCGAGCCACACCACCTGGTCGCACCCGTGGTCGGCGGCCTCGGCCTGGGCAAGCAGTGACGCCGCGTAGTTGCCGCCGAACTTGGCCGCACCGGTGCCGCCCGGCGAGGCCCGCACGTACTCATGGGACAGCCACACGCTGACCGGCTTGATGCCTCGCGGGAAGTACGCGCCTGCGGGTGAGCCGATCACCAGGTAGCGGTAGGCGTTGGCCGGGCGCACGCCGAGCCCCGGCTCGGTGGCGATGACGAACGGCCGCAGATAGAGCGACTCCTCGCCGCCGGCCGGGGGCACCCACTGCCCGTCGACGGCGATGAGCTGACGCAGCGACTCGAGGAACACCTCGGCGGGCAGCTCCGGGATCGCGAGCCGGCGCGCGGAGGTCTGCAGCCGTGCCGCGTTGGCCTCGGGGCGGAACGACACGATCGAGCCGTCGTTCCAGCGGTAGGCCTTCAGGCCTTCGAAGATCTCCTGTGCGTAGTGCAGGACGACCGCCGACGGGTCGAGCTCGATGGGCCCGTACGGCAGCACCCGTGCGTCATGCCAACCGCGATCGACTGTGTAGTCGACCGACACCATGTGGTCGGTGAAGAACTTCCCGAAGCCCGGGTTGCCGAGCACCTGGGCGCGTACCTCATCGCTCGCCGGATTCGCAGTGCGATCGACGGTGAACGAGAGGCCTTCAGTCATGCAGGCGATTGTATAACCGCCGGGGAAGGGATTTATCGCGTGCGGGTGTCCACGAACGGGGGCTTGACCACCTCACACTCGACGGCGCGGCCCCGCACGTCGACCGTCACCCTGGCACCGTCAGCGACGTCGGCGGCGGTGTCGATGAGCGCCAGCGCGATACCGACTTTCAGTGTGGGAGAGAACGTTCCGGAGGTGGTGACGCCGACGGGTGTGTCGCCGTCGAGCACGGTCAGCTCACCGCGCAGAACCCCGCGCCCGACGGCACGCAGGCCGCGCAGCGTGCGCCGCGGCCCCGCCTCCTTCTCGGCGAGCAGTGCATCCCGCCCCCAGAAGGCGTCCTTTTTCCAGCCGACAGCCCATCCGCAGCGCGCCTGCAGCGGCGAGATGTCGCGCGAGAGTTCGTGGCCGTGCAGCGGATAACCCATTTCGGTGCGCAACGTGTCGCGCGCTCCGAGGCCGGCGAGCTCCCCGCCGGCGGCCCGCACCTTCTCGACCAGCGCGTCGAACACCACCGCGGCCTGATCCCAGGCCGGCAGCAGCTCGTAGCCGTGCTCGCCGGTGTAGCCGGTGCGGCACACCCGCACGTCGACGCCGTCGAACACCGCGTCGGCGAATCCCATGTAATCCATGTCGGTGGGCAGCCCCAGCCCGCCGACCACCTCGGCCGCCCGGGGTCCCTGGACGGCGAGCACGGCACGTGACCGGTGCTCGTCGGTGACCGTCACCCCGGCGGGCGCGCGCTCGATCAGCGCGGCGACGACCTCGGCGGTGTTCGCCGCGTTGGGTACCAGGAAGACCTCGTCGTCGGACACGTAGTAGGCGATGAGGTCGTCGATCACGCCGCCGTCGTCGGTGCAGCACAGCGTGTACTGCGCCTTGCCCGGGCCGACACGCCGCAGGTCGTTGGTGAAGGCGGCGTTGACGAACTCGGCCGCGCCCGGACCGGTGACCAGCGCTTTGCCCAGATGGCTGACGTCGAACAGGCCGACCGTCGTGCGGGTGGCCGTGTGCTCGGCGACAGTGCCCGCATAGGACACCGGCATCAGCCAGCCCCCGAATTCGGCGAAGGTGGCCCCGAGCTCGCGGTGCCGATCTTCGAGCGGGCCGGTCAGCGGTGTGTCACTCACGCCGAACCACACTAGTAGGCAGTGGCTAGGGTGAATCCCCGTGAGCACCCCAGCCGGTTACCAGTCCCCTGCCGTCACCGTCGCCAGCGCGCTGCCCAAGCGCAAGGTCGAGTCCTCGGTGCTGATCGTGCCGGTGGTCAGCGTGGGAGACGAACCCCGCGCGACGCTCGTCGCCACCCAGCACCTGGACTCCGGCGCAGTCGCCGAGATCGAGTCGGCGCTGGCGGCGTTGGGCGCCAAGGGCGGTGCCGAGCAGGTCACCCGCGTGCCGGTGGCGTCGTTGCCGGTGGGCAGCGTGGTCGCGGTCGGGTTGGGTAAGAGCCGCGACGAATACCCGGCCGAGACCATCCGGCGCGCCGCCGGCGCCGCTGCGCGCTCACTGAACGGTGTGGAGTCGGTGCTGACCACGCTGTCGTTGTTGGACACCGAAGCCGCCGTCGAGGGTCTGATCCTCGGGTCCTACCGCTTTGCCGAATTCCGTAGCGACAAGACCGCGCCGAAGGACCCCGGGTTGCGCAGGATCACGGCGCTGACTGCGGACACGAAGTCGGCCACCAAGGAGGCCGCGGCCCGCGGCGAGGCGATCGCGACGGCCGTCGCCACGGCCCGCGACTTCGTCAACACGCCGCCGAGCCACCTGTTTCCGGACGAATTCGCCAAGCGCGCAAAGGCTTTGGGCGAGGCGGCCGGCCTCGAGGTGGAGGTGCTCGACGACAAGGCGCTGACCAAGGGCGGCTACGGCGGCATCATCGGCGTCGGCAAGGGCTCATCGCGGCTGCCGCGGCTGGTTCGGCTGGCCCACCGCGGCGGGAAGGGCCGTAAGGCCAAGACCGTGGCCCTGGTGGGCAAGGGCATCACGTTCGACACCGGCGGTATCTCGATCAAGCCCGCCGCCAACATGCACCACATGACATCCGACATGGGCGGCGCGGCCGCGGTGATCGCGACCGTCGTGCTCGCGGCGCGCCTGCGGCTGCCGATCGATGTGATCGCCACGGTGCCGATGGCCGAGAACATGCCGTCGGGCACCGCGCAGCGGCCGGGAGATGTGCTGACGCAGTACGGCGGCATCACCGTCGAGGTGCTCAACACCGACGCCGAGGGCAGGCTGATCCTGGCCGACGCGATCGTGCGGGCGTGCGAGGACAAGCCCGACTACCTGATCGAGACGTCGACGCTGACCGGTGCGCAGATGGTCGCGCTCGGAGCGCGCACACCCGGGGTGATGGGCAGCGACGAGTTCCGCGACCGGGTCGCCGAGATCTCCCAGGCGGTGGGTGAGAACGGTTGGGCGATGCCGCTGCCCGAGGAGCTCAAGGACGACCTCAAGTCGACGGTCGCCGATCTGGCGAACGTGAGCGCGTCACGCAACGCCGGCATGCTGGTCGCCGGCACGTATCTGCGCGAGTTCGTCGCCGACGGGGTGGCCTGGGCGCACATCGACATCGCGGTGCCGGCCTACAACTCGGGTGGGCCGTGGGGCTATACGCCCAAGGGCGGGACCGGCGTGCCGACGCGCACGATGTTCGCGGTCCTGGAGGACATCGCACAGAACGGCTGAGCCACCAACGGCTGAGCGCCGCCGAGTGTGCGGACCCATCCGCCTGTGCCGGCGCGTCGCGGATGACACGGCACACTGGGCGCGTCAGACGATCTTGCCGCCGCGGGCCGCGCTGCGCATCGCCGCCGGCGCGGCGTGGGCGATCGCATAGACGACGTGTGCCTCCGGTGTGACGGGTCGCACCGCCTTCTTCTTCGTCACCGCGCTGACGATCGCCTGAGCCACTCGCGCGGGACCGTAGTGGCGCACCGCGAAACCCCGCTTGGCCCGCGCCCGCAGCTTCTCGGCCTCGCCTCGGCGTGCGTCGGGCAGCGAGAACCGGGTGGTGTCGACGATGTTGGTGCCGATCACGCCGGGGCAGATGGTCGTCACTCCGATGCCGGCCGAATCCAGTTCGGCGCGAAGGCAATCGGAGAACATGAACACCGCCGCCTTGGACGTGCAGTAGGCGTTCATCATGTTGACCGGCGTGTAGGCGGCCATCGAGGCGATGTTCACGATGTGGCCGCCGGTGCCGCGTTCCACCAGGCGCCGGCCGAAGGAACGGCACCCGTTGACCACGCCGCCGAAGTTGATGTCGAGCACGCGGTCGAACTCCTCGGCGGGGGTGTCGAGGAAGTAGCCGGCGTGCCCGACGCCGGCGTTGTTGATCACGATGTCGGGCACCCCGTGCTCGCCGCAGACCTGGTCGGCGAACGCCTCGACGGCGGCCGCGTCGGCCACGTCGACGACGTAGCGGTGGGCGGTCGCCCCCGCGTCGGCGAGCAGGCGAGCGGTCTCGGCCAGCCCGTTGGCGTCGACGTCGCTGATCACCAGTTCGGCTCCGTCGCGGGCGAACGCCAGCGCGGTCTCGCGGCCGATGCCGCTGCCCGCACCGGTGACCGAGACCAGCGTGTCGCCGAACGGGCGCCGCTGCCGCCGTACGTCAGCGCGCCGCAACTCGCGGGCCGCTGGGGCACCGTCGAGGTGCTCGACGAACTGGCGGACGGCGCGGGCGTAGAGCTCCCGGTGGGTGTCGGGGGCGGGCTGCCCGGTGGCCACCTCGCGCCGCCACAACCGCGGCACGGTTGCGAGGTCCTCGGTAGCGCCGGCCGGGACGATCAGCTGCACCGGCACGTCGACACGCCCGGCGGGCCCCGGCGAGCGCCTTCGTCCGAATCGCCGCCGACGCCCCGGGCCCGACAGCGTCGCCGACGCGACCGCGGTGCCGGGTTGAGCCAGCGCGTCCCACACGGCGGCGACCGCGGCCCCGTGCGCGATCACGTGGACGGGGCTGCGCCCGGCGAGCGCCGAGGGCAGCCCGGCCGGGTCGGTGTGCACGACGCGCACGCCGTCGAGCAGCGCCGTCACGCCGTCCCAGATGCGGGGCGAGTCGGGGTGGGCATGCACCGCCACGATGGTCGGCTCGTCGGTGTTCACGAGCCGCACGCTACTAGCGGTCCAGCTCCTCGCGGGCGGCGCGCTTGCGCTCGATGCGACGGCGCTCGTCGTAGTCGCGCATGCGCTGCGGATAGCCGACCTTCTGCACGTCGTACACGGGGATCTTCAACCGATCCGAAAGCTTGCGCGCGCCGGAGTAGCCGCCTGCGCGGCGCCTGGTCCATTCACCGTCGGCGGCCACGAGCACCACGGTCACGTCCGTCACCGTCGTCTGGGGTTCCACGAACGCCTCGACCCCGGCATGCTGGGCGACCCATTGCTGCAGGTAGCGCAGATCGGCCGCCGGATCGGCACCGGCACGCCCGCGACGACGCCGGCCTCTCAGCGCGTCGAACAGTCCCACCTGGGGTCGCTCCTTCCGACTGCCGAACCCCTCGCTTCGATAGTGCCAGAGCGGTCGGTGCACGCGTCTGCGGCGAAACGTCGCATCGGACGTGACAGGATGGGGAACCGACACCTCGAGACCGTGAAATCGACCACGAACGACCGTGCAAGGGAGCCACGACACTATGGCCATCTCCGTCCAGATGCCCGCACTCGGAGAGAGCGTTACCGAAGGGACTGTCACCCGCTGGCTGAAGCAGGAGGGTGACACGGTCGAGGAGGACGAGCCACTGTTGGAGGTGTCGACGGACAAAGTCGACACCGAGATCCCGTCGCCCGCGTCGGGGGTGTTGAAGAAGATCGTCGCCCAGGAGGACGACACCGTCGAGGTCGGTGGCGAACTCGCCGTGATCGGCGACGCCGACGAGTCCGACGACAGCGGCAGCGACGACGACAGCAGTGATGACAGCGGTGACGACGAGCCGGCCGAGGAGCCCTCGGACGAGTCCGACGACGCTGACGATGACGCTGACGAAGACGACGCCGACGACGACGCCGATGAGCCCGCCGCTGAGGAGCCCGAGGACAAGCCCGCTCCCAAGAAGTCGTCGGGCGGGTCGGGCAAGTCCACACCGGTGCTGATGCCCGAGCTCGGCGAGTCGGTGACCGAAGGCACCGTGACGCGCTGGCTCAAGGAAGTCGGCGACAGCGTCGAGGTCGACGAGCCGCTCGTCGAGGTCTCCACCGACAAGGTCGACACCGAGATCCCCTCGCCCGTGGCCGGCACGCTGCTGTCCATCACCGCCGAGGAGGACGACACCGTCGAGGTGGGCGGCGAGCTGGCCAAGATCGGCGACGCCGATGCTGAGGCCGACAGCGAACCGGAACCCGAGCCCGAACCCGAGCCCGAGCCCGAGCCCGAGCCCGAGCCGGAGCCCGAACCCGAGCCCGAGCCGGAACCGGAGCCCGAACCGAAGAAGGAATCCAAGCCCGAGCCGAAGCCCGAACCCAAGAAAGAGCCGGAGCCCAAGAAAGAGCCTGAACCCAAAAAAGAGCCGGAGCCCAGCGCTTCGTCCGGCGAGTCAGGTCCGTACGTCACCCCGCTGGTGCGCAAGCTCGCCGGCGAACACAACGTCGACCTGTCCTCGGTGAAGGGCACCGGCGTCGGCGGCCGCATCCGCAAGCAGGACGTGCTGGCCGCGGCGGAGGCCGCCAAGAAGCCGGCCGAGGAGTCGAAGCCGGCGCCCGCCGCCGAGGCTCCGGGCAAGACGTCCACGCCGGCACCGGCGCCCGAGGGCGCGCTCGCCCATCTGCGCGGCACGACGCAGAAGGCCAACCGCATCCGACAGATCACCGCGAAGAAGACACGGGAGTCGCTGCAGACCACCGCGCAGCTCACCCAGGTGCACGAAGTCGACATGACGAAGATCGTGTCGCTGCGGGCCAAGGCGAAGGCCGGTTTCAGCGAGCGCGAGGGCGTCAACCTGACCTACCTGCCGTTCATCGCCCGCGCGGTGATCGACGCACTCAAGCTGCACCCGAACGTCAACGCCAGCTACAACGAGGACTCCAAGGAGATCACCTACTACGACGCCGAGCACCTCGGCTTCGCGGTGGACACCGAGCAGGGTCTGCTCTCGCCGGTGATCAAGAACGCCGGGGATCTGTCGTTGGGCGGGCTTGCGCGGGCCATCGCCGACATCGCCGCACGCGCCCGCTCGGGTGACCTCAAGCCCGACGAGCTGTCCGGCGGCACGTTCACCATCACCAACATCGGCAGCCAGGGCGCACTGTTCGACACCCCGATCCTGGTGCCGCCGCAGGCGGCGATGCTGGGCACGGGCGCGATCGTGAAGCGGCCGCGGGTGATCGTCGACGAGTTCGGCAACGAGTCGATCGGTGTGCGCTCGGTGAGCTACCTGCCGCTGACCTACGACCATCGCCTCATCGACGGCGCAGACGCCGGCCGGTTCGTCACGACGATCAAACGGCGCCTCGAAGAGGGGGCCTTCGAGGCCGACCTGGGGCTGTAGACCACGTGTCGATGTCCCCCGATTCGGTCATCGCGATCGCGGGTTCATCCGGTGTGATCGGAACGGCGCTGGTGTACGCGCTGCGCGCCACCGATCGCCGGGTGATCCGCATCGTGCGGCGCGCCCCGTCGAACGCCGACGAGGTGTACTGGAACCCCGACACCGGCGAGTTCGACGCGAACGCGCTGCAGGGCGTGTCGGCCGTGGTCAACATGTGCGGTGTCAACGTCGGCGAGAAGCGGTGGTCGGGCGCGTTCAAGCAGAGCCTGCGTGACAGCCGGATCGGTCCCACCGAGGTGCTGTCGCGGGCGGTCGTCGACGCCGGGGTCCCCGTGCTCGTCAACGCCAGCGCGGTCGGCTACTACGGCGACACCGGTTCGCGGCCGGTCGACGAGACCGCCGCGCCCGGACGGACGTTCCTCGCCCGGCTCACTGTGGACTGGGAGGCCGCGACGACGGTCGCCGCCCGGGCCGGGGTCCGCGTCGTCCTCCCCCGCACGGGCCTGGTGATGTCGCCGTCGGGCGGGATGCTCGGCCGCATTCGGCCGTTGTTCTCGCTGGGGCTCGGTGCCCGGCTGGGCAACGGACGCCAGTACATGTCGTGGATCAGTCTCGAAGACCAGATCCGCGCGCTGCTGTTCGCGATCAGCCACGACGAGTTGGCGGGGCCGGTGAACTTCACGGGCCCGGCGCCGGTCACCAACGCGGAGTTCACCACGGCGCTGGGGCGCACGGTGAATCGGCCGACGCCCTTCGTGGTGCCCGGGTTCGCACTGCGCACCGTGCTGGGCGAGTTCGCCGACGAGGGTGTGCTCGGCGGTCAGCGCGCGATCCCGGCCGCGCTCGAGAACGCGGGCTTCCGGTTCCACCACAACACGATCGGCGAGGCGCTGCGGTTCGCCACCGCAGGCAGCCGTGAGTAACGTCGATTCCATGGGATCGATCCGGTCGAGCAGCGACGCGGTCGTGGTGCGTCGACTCGGCAGGGTGGACTACCAGACGGCCTGGGATCTGCAGCGGGAGATCGTCGCGGCCCGGGTCGACGGCGGCCCCGACGAGCTGCTGCTGCTGCAGCATCCCTCGGTGTACACCGCAGGCCGGCGCACGCTGCCCGAGGAGCGTCCCGCTGACGGCACCCCCGTCGTCGACACCGACCGCGGCGGCAAGATCACGTGGCACGGTCCCGGTCAGCTGGTCGGTTATCCGATCGTCGGACTCGCCGAGCCGATGGACGTCGTCAATTTCGTGCGCCGCCTCGAGGAGGCGTTGATCACCGTGTGCGCCGGCTTCGGCCTGCGGACCGGCCGTGTCGAGGGCCGTTCCGGGGTGTGGCTGGCCGCCGATGGGCTGCGCCCGGAGCGCAAGATCGCCGCGATCGGCATCCGGGTGGCGCGCGGCGTCACGCAGCACGGGTTCGCGCTGAACTGCGACTGCGATCTGAGCGCGTACGGCTCGATCGTGCCGTGCGGGATCGCCGACGCGGGAGTCACGTCACTGACGGCCGAACTCGGCCGCCGCGTGACCGTCGACGACGTGCTGGGCCCGGTCGCCGATGCGGTGTGTGACGTGCTCGACGGTCGTCTCCCTGTGGCCGGGCACGCAGTAGCATCGATGCAGTGAGTGTCGATCCCGGTAACCGCAAACTGCTCCGGCTCGAGGTGCGCAACGCGCAGACGCCGATCGAGCGCAAACCGCCGTGGATCAAGACCCGCGCCAAGATGGGCCCGGAGTACACGGAGCTGAAGTCGCTGGTCCGCCGCGAGGGTCTGCACACGGTGTGTGAGGAAGCCGGCTGCCCCAACATCTTCGAGTGCTGGGAAGACCGCGAAGCGACGTTCCTGATCGGTGGCGAGCAGTGCACCCGTCGCTGCGATTTCTGCCAGATCGACACCGGTAAGCCGGCCGAGCTGGACCGTGACGAGCCGCGGCGCGTCGCCGAGAGCGTTCAGGCGATGGGGCTGCGCTACTCGACGGTGACGGGTGTGGCGCGCGACGACCTGCCCGACGGCGGAGCGTGGCTGTACGCCGAGACGGTCCGCCAGATCAAGGCGCTCAACCCCAACACCGGCGTGGAGCTGCTCATCCCGGACTTCAACGCCGAGCCCGCGCTGCTGGCGGAGGTGTTCGAGACGCGCCCGGAGGTGTTGGCGCACAACGTGGAAACGGTGCCGCGCATCTTCAAGCGCATCCGGCCGGCGTTCCGGTACGAGCGCAGCCTGTCGGTGCTGACGATGGCGCGCGCGGACGGCCTGGTGACCAAGAGCAACCTGATCCTCGGCATGGGCGAGACGCCGGAGGAGGTGCGCGACGCGCTGCGCGACCTGTACGACGCGGGCTGTGACATCGTGACGATCACGCAGTACCTGCGGCCGTCGGCGCGCCACCATCCCGTGGAGCGGTGGGTGCACCCCGACGAGTTCGTCGAGCATCAGCAGTACGCGACCGAGCTCGGCTTCGCCGGTGTGCTGGCCGGACCGCTGGTCCGGTCGTCGTATCGGGCGGGCAAGCTCTATGCGCAGACAATCGCATCGCGGTCCGCGCATCCGACGCCCACGCCATAGATATCCTGAGCCAATGGCGAAATCGCGTACCCCCGCTGAGGCGAAGGCCGCCAAGGCCGAAGCCAAAGCCGCCCGCAAGGCCGCATCCAAGCAGCGGCGCAGTCAGCTGTGGCAGGCGTTCCAGATCCAGCGCAAAGAGGACAAGCGGCTGCTGCCGTACATGATCGGCGCGTTCGTGCTGATCGTGGCGGCGTCGGTGGTTGCCGGCCTCTACGCGGGTGGCTTCACGGTGTACATGCTGATCCCGCTGGGGATCGTGCTGGGCGCGCTGGTCGCCTTCATCATCTTCGGCCGGCGCGCGCAGAAATCGGTGTACCGCAAGGCCGAGGGACAGACCGGTGCGGCGGCATGGGCGCTGGACAACCTGCGCGGCCAGTGGCGGGTGACACCCGGGGTGGCGGCGACCGGGCACTTCGACGCCGTGCACCGGGTGATCGGCCGGCCCGGCGTCATTTTCGTCGCCGAGGGTGCACCCAATCGGCTCAAGCCGCTGTTGGCGCAGGAGAAGAAGCGCACCGCCCGCCTCGTCGGTGATGTGCCGATCTACGACGTGATCATCGGCAACGGCGACGGCGAGGTGCCGCTGTCCAAACTCGAGCGGCACATGCGCAAGTTGCCAGCCAACATCACGGTCAAGCAGATGGACTCGCTGGAGTCGCGTCTGGCCGCGCTGGGCTCCAAGATCGGGCCGGCCGCGATGCCCAAGGGGCCGCTGCCCGCTCAGGCCAAGATGCGCGGGGTGCAGCGCACCGTTCGCCGGCGCTGACGCCCCGCGCGCCACACTTGCCACACCCGTCTACGGCAGCGACAATTCGCTGCGGGCCGTCGCGCCCAGGGGGGACGGGCCATGTGCACTGCGTGTGAGTGGGCGCCGCATTTTGCTGCGTTCGGCCGGGCGAGCTCGGCGTCCCTGACGCGCCGCTCGGTTCTGCGGGCGGCCGCGGTGACCACGGCCGTGGTGGCGACGGCGAGCGCATGCGGTACCGGTTCTCAGTCGCCGGCCACCACCACGTCGACGGCGGGTGCCGAGCGCAAGGCCGACACGGTGTTCCACAACGGCCGGGTCTACACGGTCGCGACCGCGCAGCCCTGGGCCGAGGCGGTCGCGGTCACCGGCGACACGATCAGCTACGTCGGTGACAGTGCCGGCGCGAAGGCGCTGGCCGGGCCGGACACCACGGTGGTCGATCTGGCGGGCGGGTTCGTCATGCCGGGCTTCGTCGAGGGCCACATCCACCCGTTCCTGGGCGCGTTCCTGACCACCGGCGTCGATCTGCAGGTGCCGACCGGGCAGGATGCGCTCGACGCGATCGCCGCCTACGCGAAAGACCATCCCGACGGGCCGGTGCGCGGATTCGGTTGGCGCGTGGACATGTTCGGCCCCGAGGGACCGACGCGCGCCGATCTGGACCGGGTGCTGCCCGACCGGCCGGGATTCTTCTTCGCCATCGACGGGCACAGTCTGTGGGCCAACAGCAAGGCGCTGGAGATCGCCGGAGTGACGCGCGAAACGCAGGATCCGATCCCCGGGTTCAGCTATTACACGCGCGACGAGAACGGCGACCCGACCGGCTACGTGCTCGAGGTGACGGCGGTGCTCGGCATCGTCAACGCCATCGAACCGATTTCGCCCGACACCATGAAGACGCTGCTGATCAGCTGGCTGCCGAAGGCGTCCGCCGCCGGTATCACCACGGTGTTCGACGCCGGGGTGCCGCCGATCGGCGACGACCAGGGCGCGCTGATCGCGCTCTACACCGACGTCGAGAAGCAGGGTGATCTCCCGTTCCGGGTAGTTGCGTCCTACAGCGTCAAAGGACCACCGGTCGACAATGCGGTCGCCGACCTGACCGGTATCCGAGACCGCATCGCGACCGACCTCGTCACCGTCGGGGTCGTGAAGGTGATCGGTGACGGGACCCAGGGCGGCTACACCGCGTGGTTGATCGAGCCCTACGCCGACAAACCCGACTCCACCGGTGCATCGCCGTTCACCGAAGACCAGTGGCGCCGGCTGGTCGGCGAGATCGATGCCGCCGGGTTCGACGTGCACGTCCACGCCTGTGGGGAACGCACCGTGCGCACCGCGCTGGATGCGGTCGAGGCGGCGATTGCGGCCAATCCGCCCCGCGACCGCAGGCACACGATCGCGCACCTGGTGTATGTCCAAGATCCCGACAATCAGCGGTTCGGCCCGCTCGGAGTCGTCGCGCAGTTCTCCGCCAACTGGATGTCGGGCGATCCCGACACGCTGCAGAACATGGCCGTCCGGTACGGCAAGCCGCGGGCTGACCTGATGTATCGCGCACAAGAGGTGCTGCGCTCAGGCGGCCGTATCTCGCTGGGCACCGACTGGCCGGCGGCGGGCTACTTCTCCACCTATAAGCCGCTGGACTCGATCCAGATCGGCGTGACGCGCCAGCTGATCGGCCAGCCGGACGCGCCGGTGCTCGTCCCGGTCGACCAGCGGCTCACAGTCGCCGAGGCGGTGCACGCCAACACGCTCGGCGCGGCCTATCAGCTGCGGCTCGACGACAAGGTCGGCTCACTGGAGGTGGGCAAGCGCGCCGATCTGATCGTGCTGGACCGCAACCTCCTGGAGATCGATCCGCGCGAGATCCACGCGGCGACGGTGACGACCACGATGATGAACGGAAAGGTCGTTCATCAGGGTTAGCGCTTCACCACCGCGGTCTTGGTCGCCAGATCGTGCAGGCCGCGCAGGTCGGAGTCGGTGAACAGCGCCGGGATCACGAGTGCGATCAGCACGCCGCGCGCCAGCGCCCGGCCGGTGCCCACGTGCAGCCGGCCGTCGACCGGCACCACTTTCAGGCCGAGTACCAGCTGGCCGGGCGAGAACCCGAAGAGCCGCACCGAGGCCACTCCCATGACGAACCAGACGATGAGCTGGACCGTTTGCACCTGCATGTCGAGCGCACCGAGTCGCTCCACCAGGGCCGCGAGCCCCAGAGAAATCAACCAGTCGACGATCAGCGCGGCGATGCGGCGGCCGAAGCGGGCGATCGAGCCCGGGCCGTCCTTGGGCAGGCCCAACCGCTCTCCGGGATAGGTGCCGGGCTCGGGTGTACCCGGTCCGGACAGCCACGAGCCGAGACCGGAACCGGACGTGCGTGCCATATCGCCAGGATAGTGTCGCGGCGGCAGGCACCGGCCACGGCGGCCGACACGGCACGCGTAACGTCCACGCAACATGTGCTTGACGGCCGTGCAACATCGCGTCCATAGCGTCACCAGCGGGTTACCAAGTGAAGGAGAGCACTCAGTGGCAGAAACGACCTCAGACGACATCTTCAAGCTGATCAAGGACGAGAACGTCGAGTACGTCGACATTCGGTTCTGCGATCTGCCGGGCGTCGTCCAGCACTTCTCGATCCCGGCCTCGGCGTTCGACGAGAGCGTGTTCGAGGACGGTCTCGCGTTCGACGGCTCGTCGGTGCGCGGCTTCCAGTCCATCCACGAGTCGGACATGATGCTGCTGCCCGACCCCGCCACCGCGCAGATCGACCCGTTCCGCGCCGCCAAGACGCTGAACCTCAACTTCTTCGTGCACGATCCCTTCACCCGTGAGGCGTACTCGCGCGACCCGCGCAACGTCGCCCGCAAGGCGGAGAACTACCTCGCCAGCACCGGGATCGCCGACACCTGCTTCTTCGGCGCCGAGGCCGAGTTCTACATCTTCGACTCGGTGACCTTCGACTCGAAGATCAACGGCACGTTCTACGAGATCGACTCGGAGTCGGGCTGGTGGAACACCGGTGAGCCGTTCGAGTCCGACGGCAGCCCGAACCTGGGCTACAAGGTGCGTCCCAAGGGCGGCTACTTCCCCGTCGCCCCGTACGACCACTACGTCGACCTGCGCGACGAGATGGCCACCAACCTGCAGAACGCCGGGTTCGTGCTCGAGCGCGGCCACCACGAGGTGGGCACCGCCGGCCAGGCCGAGATCAACTACAAGTTCAACACGCTGTTGCACGCGGCCGATGATGTGTTGCTGTTCAAGTACATCATCAAGAACACCGCGTGGAAGAACGGCAAGACCGTCACGTTCATGCCGAAGCCGCTGTTCGGTGACAACGGTTCGGGTATGCACGCCCACCAGTCGCTGTGGAAGGACGGCAAGCCGCTGTTCCACGACGAGTCCGGATACGCCGGCCTGTCGGACATGGCGCGCCACTACATCGGCGGCATCCTGCACCACGCGCCGTCGCTGCTGGCGTTCACCAACCCGACGGTGAACTCCTACAAGCGTCTGGTGCCGGGCTACGAGGCGCCGATCAACCTGGTGTACAGCCAGCGCAACCGTTCGGCGTGCGTGCGTATCCCGATCACCGGCAACAACCCGAAGGCCAAGCGCCTCGAGTTCCGCTGCCCGGACAGCTCGGGCAACCCGTACCTGGCGTTCGCGGCGATGCTGATGGCCGGCATCGACGGGATCAAGAAGAAGATCGAGCCGCTGTCGCCGGTCGACAAGGATCTCTACGAGCTCCCGCCGGAGGAGGCCGCCAACATCCCGCAGGCGCCGACGTCGCTGGCAGCGGTGATCGACAAGCTCGAGGAGGACCACGAGTACCTCACCGAGGGCGGCGTGTTCACCGAGGACCTGATCGAGACCTGGATCTCGTACAAGCGCGAGAACGAGATCATGCCGGTCCAGATCCGTCCTCACCCGTACGAATTCTCGCTCTACTACGACGTGTAAGTCGTTGTAAGCCAACAAGATTCGCCTGCCCGGTAATCACCGGGCGGGCGTTTCTCAATGCGGCGTCCACGTCCCCGGGACGATCCAGCCGCCGAACAC
>JAEXZY010000011.1 GCA_023404955.1 Actinomycetes bacterium | reverse complement strand
GTGCGCCATCTGGCGCACCGCGACCGTCGACTTGCCGATCGTCGCGGCGATCTCGTCATGGTCGAACCCGAAGACCTCCCGCAGCACGAAGACCGCACGTTCGTCGGGGCTCAGCGTCTCCAACACCACCAACATCGCCATCGACACCGACTCGGCGAGCACCACATCGGCCGACGGGTCGGCCTCGGTGAGCAGCGGTTCGGGTAGCCAGGGGCCGACGTAGGTCTCCTTGCGCCGGGACTGGGCGCGCAGCGCGTTGAGCGCCTGCCGGGTGACGAGCTGGGCGAGGTAGGCCTTGGTGTCGGCCACCCCGCTCAGCTCGACCTGCGCCCACCGCAGATAGCTCTCCTGCAGGACGTCGTCGGATTCCGTTGCGCTGCCCAGGATTTCGTAGGCGATCGTGAACAGCAGCGGCCGCAGCGCGGTGAACCGTTCGGCGTGTTCGGTCACCGGCTGGCCACCGTTTCGGGTGCGGGAGCGGACCGTTCGGGTCCTTTCATCGAATGGTAGGAGCCGGGCGTGGCGGCTTCACCGGCCATCCACTTCACCGTCCACCGGCACACCTGCTCCTTGATGAACGCGCCGGCACGCCCACCGACGAACACGGGGAGGGGGGTGTCGTCCTTGCGCTGCATCTGCAGCGTGCCCGCGGCGCGGCCGAGGCTGATGCACTGTGCGGTCATCGGTATCGACTGCTGGATGGGTTGCTCGCCCGCCAGCCTCGCGAGCACGGTCTCGGCGGCCAGCACGCCCATCGGCAGACTCGCCTGGCAGCTCATCCGGTACGGCCGCCGTGACGGTGCGGCGGCGTCCCCGGCGCCGACGATGCGGTCGTCGTCGACGCTCGTGTATGTCTCGTCGGTGATCAGCCGGCCCATGCCGTCGGTGCTCAGGCCGCTGACCGCGGCCAGCGCGGGAACGCCGAAGCCGGCGCTCCACACCGTCGCCGCGCTCCGGATGTGGCGGCCGTCGGCGAGGACCACGTGATCGGGCCCGACGGCGGACACTGTCGCTCCCTCCAGCATGGTCACCCCCAACTTCGCGAGGCGTTTGGTCACAGAGCGGCGACCGGGCCGGCTCAGCGACGGTCCGATCTCGGTGCTCACCAGCGTGACGGAGCGGCCGGCCTCGGCGAGTTCGGCCGCTGCCTCGATGCCGGTCAGGCCCGCCCCGACCACGACGACCGGCGCGGGCAGCGCGACGTCGGCCAGCCGCGCGCGCAGGGCGTCGGCCTGCTCCCATTCGCTGATCGGGTAGGCGAACTCCGCCGCGCCCGGCACCGACGTCGGGGCCGCGCCGGTGCTGCCCGCGGCGTAGACGAGGTAGTCGTACGCGAGGGTCGTGCCCGAGGACATCGTGAGGCTGCGGGACGCGGCGTCGATGCGCGCGACGCTGTCGACCACGAGGCGCACGCCGGCGTTGAGCACGCGGTCGTACGGCACCACTGCGTCGTGGTTTCCGGCGACCAGTTGGTGCAGCCGGATGCGCTCGACGAACTGCGGGCGCGGGTTCACCAGTGTCACCGCCAGATCGTCACGTGACGTCAGCCGATTGGCTGCCATCACACCGGCATAACCGCCGCCGATCACGACGACGCGGGGCTGGGGATCGGTCATGGTGTCTCCTTCGTCCGAGGGCTTGTGACCTCCAGACACCGGCGACCGTCTTCGTGTGACACGACGTGATGCGTATCACACCTGAGCTCAGGCCTTGTCGTCGGTCTGATACCGCGGGAAGACTCCGCTCGGCGCCGGCAGCGCCCGACCGGGCGACAGCCGAACCGGCACCGCTGTGAAGTCGCGCTGATCGGCGGGCTGGCCGAGAAGGTCGAGCAGCCGCGCCGCCGCCTCCGGCATCACGGGCTGGCTGAGCAGCGTCGCGATCCGAACCACCTCGAGCGTGGTGTACAGCACCGTCGCGAAGCGCTGCGGGTCCGTCTTGCGCAGCACCCACGGCTCCTGGGCCGAGAAGTAGCGGTTGGCCGCGCCGAGTACCGACCAGATCGCCTCCAGCGCCAGGTGCATCGCCGTCGCCGCGTAGTGGCCGCGCACCCGGTCGAGGAGTCCGTCGGCCGCAGCCAGCAGCTCGAGATCTTCGGGGGTGAAGTCGCCGGGTTCGGGCACCACGCCGTCGAGGTTCTTGGCGACCATCGACAGCGAGCGCTGCGCCAGGTTGCCGAACTCGTTGGCCAGGTCGGCGTTGATCCGCGCGATGATGCCGTCCTCGCTGTAGCTGCCGTCCTGGCCGAAGGGCACCTCGCGGAGCAGGAAGTAGCGCACCTGGTCGACTCCGAACGTGTCGACCAGGTCGTGCGGGTCGACGACGTTACCGACCGACTTGCTCATCTTCTCGCCGCGGTTGAACAGGAAGCCGTGCGCGAACACCTTCTTCGGCAGCTCGATACCCGCCGACATCAGGAACGCCGGCCAGTACACCGTGTGGAACCGGATGATGTCCTTGCCGATCATGTGCAGGTCCGCCGGCCAGTAGCGCCGGTACAGCTCCGAGTCGGTGTCGGGGAACCCGACGCCTGTCAGATAGTTGGTCAGCGCGTCCACCCACACGTACATGACGTGGTCGGGATGGTCGGGTACCGGAACGCCCCAGTCGAAGGTGGTGCGTGAGATCGACAGGTCACGCAGGCCGCCGGACACGAAGCTGACGATCTCGTTGCGGCGCACGTCCGGCTCGATGAACTCCGGGTGCTCGGTGTAGAGCGCGAGCAGTCGCTCCGCGTAGGCGGAGAGCCGGAAGAAGTACGTCTCCTCCTCGGTCCAGGTCACCGGCGTGCCGGTCTCGATGGCCGTGCGGACCCCGTCCTCGCCGACCGCGGTCTCGTTCTCTGCGAAGAAGCGCTCGTCGCGCACCGAGTACCAGCCCGCGTACTTGTCCAGGTAGACGTCGCCCGCGTCGACCATGCGTGCCCAGATCGCCTTCGACGCCTCGTAGTGGTCGGCGTCGCTGGTGCGGATGAAGCGATCGAACGACACGTTGAGCTTGCGCTGCAGCTTCTCGAACACGTCGGAATTCGCGCGCGCCAGCTCGGCGGTCGGGACACCGAGCTTGGCCGCGGTCTCGGCCATCTTCAGTCCGTGCACATCGGTGCCGGTGAGGAAGCGGACGTCGAAGCCGTCCAGCCGCTTGAAGCGGGCGATGGCATCGGTGGCGATGTATTCGTACGCGTGTCCGACGTGCGGGTCACCGTTGGGATAGGCGATCGCCGTCGTGATGTAGTAAGGCTCGCTCATTTGGGTTCACCCTAAGGTGTGGACAGTGAGCTCCTCCTCCCGACAGCGGCGCGAGCCGCCGCCGCTTCCCGAGCCCCTGACCCCGCTGGTCGACGCGCACACCCACCTCGACGCCTGCGGTGCGCGCACCGCTGACGACGTCCGGGCGATACTCGACAGGGCCGAGAGCGTCGGGGTGCGCGCCGCGGTGACCATCGCCGACGATCTGGACTCGGCCCGATGGGTCGTCGACGCCGCCGACTGGGACCCACGGGTCTACGCCGCGGTCGCGCTACATCCCACTCGCGCCGGTGCGCTGACCGAGGCCGCGCGAGCGGAGCTCGAGACCCTCGCGCGGCATCCCCGCGTGGTCGCGATCGGGGAGACCGGGCTGGACCTCTACTGGCCCGGGCGTCTTGACGGATGCGCCGAGCCGGCGGTGCAGCGCGAGGCATTCGCCTGGCACATCGACCTCGCCAAGCGCGTGGGCAAGCCGCTGATGATCCACAATCGCGACGCCGATGCCGACGTGCTCGACGTTCTGCGGGCCGAGGGTGCTCCCGAGAGTGTGATCTTCCACTGTTTTTCCTCGGATTCGGCCATGGCGCGAACGTGCATCGACGAAGGGTGGCTGCTGAGCCTGTCGGGCACCGTGAGCTTCAAAAACGCCCATGCGCTGCGGGAAGCCGCGCCGTTGATCCCCGCGGACCAGCTGCTCGTGGAAACCGACGCACCTTTTCTCACTCCGCACCCGTTCCGCGGCGCGCCGAATGAGCCCTACTGCCTCCCTTACACTGTTCGTGCGCTGGCTGATCTGCTCGGCCGGGCGCCTGACATGATTGCCGAACAGAGTTCGGCGACGGCGGAGCGTATCTACGGCCTGCAGAGTTGCCGCTCGTAGATCTATTCGTTACCGTCTTGTGATAATGCACGCGCGTACAGAAGCTGCGCGCGGCCTGAAGTTGGGGTCGACGACATCGTGAATGCCATCACCAGACTTCATCAGACGCGCTCGCCCATACTCCGGGCTCTGGTTCTTGCGACTTTGCTGGCGTTGGCCTTCGCGGGCAGCGCCGCCGTGGTGATGCACAAGACCGTGACGCTGACCGTCGACGGCGCGTCGATGACCGTGCCGACGATGAAGAGCCGCGTCATCGACGTGGTGAAGGAAAACGGGTTCGACGTCGGGGACCGGGACGACCTGTTTCCCGCCGCCGAGACGCCCGTCCATCAGTCCGACACGATCGTTTTGCGGCGCAGTCGTCCACTCGAGATCTCGACCGACGGCGGCGGTACCGAGCAGGTGTGGACCACGGCGTCGACGGTGCAGGAGGCGCTCGCGCAGCTGCGGATGACGGACAAGGCGCCGCTGGCTGCGTCCCGTGGAAGCCGCGTGCCGCTCGGCGGCATGGCGCTACCGGTGGTGAGCCCCAAAACAGTTCAGCTCGACGACGGTGGCGCGGTGCGTACCGTACGGCTCGCGGCGCCGAATGTCGCGGCTCTGCTCGATGCCGCCGGAGCGCCGCTTCAGCAAAGTGACATCGTGAATCCAGCACCCTCGGCTGCCATCGTCGATGGCATGCGGATCACGGTCACCCGGGTGCGTATCGAGAAGATGACCGAGCGTCTCCCGCTCGCCCCGAACAACCAGCAGATCTCCGACGTCACGCTGAACATGAGCCGCCAGGTCGTAGAGGATCCCGGAATGCCGGGCAGCCAGGACGTCACATTCGCGGTGGCCAGGGTGAACGGCGTTGAAACTGGCAGAATGCCAGTAGCCAATGTCATTGTCGTTCCGGCTCGCGACGGGGTGCTACGCATCGGCGCCAAGCCCGGAACCGAGGTGCCTCCGGTGTCCAATCCCGGCCAGTGGGATGCCCTCGCCAGGTGCGAAGCCGGAGGTAATTGGGGGATCAATACGGGCAACGGATTTTTTGGTGGCGTCCAATTTGATCAAAACACCTGGGAGCGCAACGGGGGTCTGAGGTATGCTCAGCGAGCAGATCTGGCAACGAGAGAAGAGCAGATCGCAATTGCTGAAGTGACTAGGGCGCGCCAGGGTTGGGGTGCGTGGCCGGTCTGTAGTGGAAGGATCGGTGCGTCATGACAATTCGGCTGCTCGGGCGAACTGAAATTCGTCACTTGGCAAAGTCGATTGATTTCCGTCCCCGGAAATCGTTCGGTCAGAACTTCGTCCATGACGCCAACACGGTGCGGCGCATCGTGTCCGCGTCAGGCGTGAACCGCAACGATCACGTGCTGGAGGTCGGCCCCGGGCTGGGTTCGCTCACCCTGGCTCTGCTCGACCGCGGCTCCCGGGTGACGGCCGTCGAGATCGATCCCGTGCTGGCTGAGCAGCTGCCGAAGACCATCGCCGCGCATTCGCACAGCGAGATCAACCGGCTCAACGTGCTCAACCGCGACATCCTCACGTTCCGCCGCGAGGATCTCGACGACGAGCCCACCGCACTGGTCGCCAATCTGCCGTACAACGTTGCTGTACCTGCACTGTTGCACCTGCTCGCCGAATTTCCGTCCATCCGCACCGTCATGGTGATGGTGCAGGCCGAGGTCGCCGAGCGTCTCGCCGCCGAGCCGGGCGGCAAGGACTACGGCGTGCCCAGTGCCAAGGTCCGGTTCTTCGGCAATGTCCGGCGCTACGGCATGGTCTCACCGACCGTGTTCTGGCCCATCCCTCGCGTGTACTCCGGGCTCGTGCGGATCGACCGCTACGAGACCTCGCAGTGGCCCACCGACACCGAGTTCCGCGAGCAGGTGTTCGAGCTCGTCGACGTCGCGTTCGCGCAGCGCCGAAAGACCGCCCGCAATGCGTTCGCCGAGTGGGCGGGGTCGGGTAACGAGTCGGCCAGCCGCCTGCTGGCCGCCAGCATCGATCCGTCGCGGCGGGGCGAGACGCTGGCCATCGCTGACTTCGTGCGGCTCCTGCAGCGCAACGCCGATTGGCACATCGTCCCGAAGGCCGCCCCGGCGCCCGCCGCCGAGTCGACCTCCGACGAGTTGGACGCTCAGGTCACCTCTCCGTAGTGTCCCGGCCGTCGTGGTCTGAATCCTTCGGGGTCTGATTCCTCGCGCCGGCATGGTCGCGATCCAGGTACTCGCTCATCAACGGCGTCTGCGCGGCGATCGGGTAGTTGCCCGTGATGCCGATCCGCTCACGCGCGATCTCCATGACGCGTGTGCGCACCAGGAACCAGCCGATGACCAGTGCCGGCACCAGCACGACCAGAGCCACCAGGTTCCAGTAGTTCTCGTAGCACATGAGTGCGGTGACGGCGAACAGGAACGCCAGGGTGGCGTAGCTCGTGTACGGCGTGCCCCAGAGGCGGAACGACGGTCGCTCGAGGATGCCTTTCTTCGACCAGCGGTAGAGCTGGATCTGGCAGATCACGATGGTGGCCCAGGACGCGATGATGCCCAGCGCCGAGAGATCGAGCGCGATGTTGAACGCCTCGGCCGGCACCACGAGGTTGAGGAACACTCCGACGACGGTGAACACTGCGGTCAGCGCGATGCCGGCGAACGGCACGCCCCGCGTGGTCATGCGGGAGGTGAACTGCGGTGCGCTGCCGTTGAGCGACATCGACCGCAGGATGCGGCCCGTGGAATACAGGCCGGCGTTGAGGCTCGACATCGCCGCGGTCAGCACGACGAAATTCATGATGTCGCCGGCCGCGGGCACGCCGATCTTGGAGAAGAACGTCACGAACGGGCTCTCGCCCTGCTTGTAGGTCGTGTAGGGCAGCATGAGGGCCAGCAGGATCAGTGAGCCCACGTAGAAGATCGCGATCCGGAACACCACCGAGTTGATGGCCTTGGGCATCACCTTCGCGGGGTTCTCGGTTTCACCGGCGGCCGTGCCCACCAATTCCACTGCGGCATAAGCGAAGATCACGCCGGAGGTGACGAGCACCAGGGCCAGCGCGCCGGTCGGCAGGATGCCGCCGTTGTCCGAGATCACCGACAGGCCGGTGGGCTGTCCCTCGATGTCGAAGCGGCCCGCGAGGAAGACGATGCCGACGACGAGGAAGGTCACCAGCGCGATGACCTTGATCAGCGCGGCCCAGAACTCCATCTCCCCGAACACCTTGACCGAGATCATGTTCACCGCGAGCACGATCACCAGCGCGATGAGCGCGATCGTCCACTGCGGGATCGCCTTGAAGGCGCCCCAGTAGTGCATGTAGAGCGCGATCGCGGTCACGTCGACGATCGACGTGCAGGCCCAGTTGAAGAAGTACATCCAGCCGGCGACGAAAGCCGCCTTCTCGCCGAGGAATTCGCGCGCGTAGGAGACGAACGAACCCGACGACGGGCGGTGCAGCACCAGTTCACCGAGCGCGCGCAGGATGAAGAAGACGAACACCCCACAGACGGCGTAGACCAGGAACAGGCCAGGCCCCGCGGAGCTGAGCCGGCCACCGGCGCCCATGAACAGGCCGGTGCCGATCGCGCCGCCGATGGCGATCATCTGCAGCTGTCGCGGTTTGAGCCCCTTGTGGTAGCCCTCTTCTTCGTGCGCGAGGGCTGAGTTGTCGTACTGCACGGCAGTCATGGACGCCGACGCTAGACCCGGCGTGTCACGTCAGGCTTCACCGATGTTAAGCGTGGGTTACGAAGTGCGGGAATGATTTTCAAAGTTTCACGGGCGCAGGAGCCGGGTAATCAGCGCGATCGGTTCGGTGCAGGTGGGATAGCGCAGGCCGGGTTGCTTGGCCAGTGCCTTGGCGACGATGGAGTCGAAAGCGTGCGGCAGCCAGTCGATGCCGCGGGACAGCCGAGGCGGCGGGCTGGCCAGCTGCGCCGCCGTGAGCCCCATCGATGTCGCCACACGGAACGGCGGCGCTCCCGTCAGCAGTTCGACGGCGCTACACACCAGGGCGTACTCGTCGGTGGCGGCACCGACCGGATGCCCGAGTAGTAGTTCGGGCGCGGAGTAGGGCAGGGATGCGGTCACGTGGGTGGTGCGCGGTGGTGCCGCCTCACCCAGCAGCTGCGCGGAGCCGAAGTCGGCGAGTGCGGCCCCGTGTCGGACAAAGTCCGCGCGCAGCAGCATGTTCGCGGGTTTGACGTCGCAGTGCACCGCACCCTGACCGTGCAGATGATCCAGCGCGCTCGCGATCTGGGTCAACGCCGCGAGGCGGTCGGCCCGCGTCGTGAGACGGGTGACCGGACCGCCCGCGAAGAACTCCATCGCCAGCCAGCCCGGCCCGTGATCGAACACCTCCGCGATGTGGGGGTGGTCGAGCTTGCGGACGAGGGCGAACTCCCGGTCGAGGCGGGCCGCGTCGTCGACTGAGGGCGGCTGGGCGGTGAGCACTTTGAGCGCGACGGTGCGCTCGGCGGGCCGCATCTGGCGCGCGCGGTAGACGGTCGACGTGCCCCCGCGCCCCACCACCGCTTCCACGGTGTAGCCCTCGAAGCGGTCGCCCGGCGAAAGCACGTTCCCAGAGTAGGGTTCACCCGCGCTTCGGCGCGGCGTTAGGGTCGTGCGGTGTCCGCGCGCGACGGCAATACCGCCCCCGAGTGGGTTCCCACCGGTTCGGTCACGGTCCGGGTGCCCGGCAAGGTCAACCTGTACCTGGAGGTCGGCGATCGCCGTCCCGACGGTTATCACGAGTTGTCCACGGTGTTCCACGCCGTATCGCTGCTCGACGAGGTCACCGTCACGACCGCCGATGTGCTGAGCCTCGAGGTCGGCGGAGAAGGTGCGGACTCGCTGCCGACCGACGCGCGCAATCTCGCCTGGCGGGCGGCCGAGCTGATGGCCGAGCACGTCGGACGCGCTCCCGACGTGGCGATCACGATCGAGAAGACGATTCCGGTCGCCGGCGGGATGGCAGGCGGCAGCGCCGACGCCGCCGCCGTGCTGGTCGCGATGAACGAGCTGTGGGAGCTGGGGGTGCCCCGCCGCGATTTGCATGCCCTGGCCGCGCAGCTGGGTTCGGATGTTCCGTTCGCTCTGCACGGTGGCACGGCGCTCGGCACCGGTCGCGGCGAGGAGCTGGCAACGGTGTTGACCCGCAACACCTTTCACTGGGTGCTCGCCTTCGCTGACGGTGGGCTCTCAACCGCTCGGGTGTTCGGGGAGATCGACCGGTTGCGCGAAGCGAAGGACCACAGCCTGCCCGCACGGTTGGAGTCCGCCGAGCCGGTGCTGGCGGCGCTGGCCACGGGTGATCCGGCCGAGCTGGCTCCGTTGCTCGGCAACGACCTGCAGGCGGCTGCGTTGACGCTGGACCCCGGCTTGCGTCGCACCCTGCGGGCGGGCGTCGCGGCGGGAGCGCTGGCCGGGGTCGTCTCGGGATCGGGGCCCACCTGTGCCTTCCTGTGCTCGTCGGCGGGGGCCGCCGTCGACGTCGGCACGGAGCTGGCCGGGGCCGGGGTGTGTCGGACGGTGCGCGTGGCCAGCGGACCGGTGCACGGCGCCCGGGTCGTGCCCAGCGCGTCGCCGTCGGCCTGATCTCCGGCGCGCCCGCCCGTGTGAAGGATGTGTGACGAATCCCTCAAACTCGACACCCGTTTGGCAGTTACTTAAGAGTCTTCTAAGATGAGCGACGGTGAGAGCTAGCGGTCGAGCAGTGGACGCGTCAGGTTCCCCTGTCGTGATCGACGGAGGGCGCTGCAGTCGCTCCGACCGCCGGGTGCATCGTCGGAACGGACCATCACCGATTCGAGACACAACCGCTGCCTTAATGTGTGCGCGCCTCCATGAAAAGGCCGCTCAACAGGCGGAACATGGCAAACGGGCATGTGCACATCCGCAGATGTCGGCGAGGAGGTCGTCGTGAGCAGATTCACCGAGAAGATGTACCGCAACGCTCGGACGAGCACCCGGGGCATGGTGACCGGCGAGCCGCACGAGCCGGTCCGGCACACCTGGGGCGAGGTGCACGAGCGCGCCCGGCGCATCGCCGGTGGTCTCGCGGCAGCGGGAGTGGGTCGCGGTGACGCGGTGGGCGTCCTGGCCGGGCTCCCGGTGGAGATCGCGCCGACCGCCCAGGGCCTGTGGATGCGCGGTGCCAGCCTGACGATGCTGCATCAGCCCACGCCCCGCACCGATCTGGTGATGTGGGCCGAGGACACCATGAACGTGATCAGCATGATCGAGGCCAAGGCCGTGATCGTGTCCGAACCGTTCATCGTGGCGATCCCGGTGCTGGAGGAGAAGGGCGTCACCGTCCTCACGGTCACCGATCTGCTCGCTGCCGACCCCATCGACCCCATCGAGGTCGACGAGGACGAGCTGGCCCTGATGCAGTTGACGTCGGGCTCGACCGGCTCGCCCAAGGCCGTGCAGATCACCCACCGCAACATCCACTCCAACGCCGAGGCGATGTTCATCGGCGCGCAATACGACGTCGAGAAGGACGTCATGGTGAGCTGGCTGCCCTGCTTCCACGACATGGGCATGGTCGGCTTCCTGACCATCCCGATGTATTTCGGCGCCGAGCTGGTCAAGGTCACGCCGATGGACTTCCTGCGGGACACGCTGCTGTGGGCCAAGCTCATCGACAAGTACAAGGGCACGATGACCGCGGCGCCCAACTTCGCCTATGCGCTGCTGGCCAAGCGTCTCCGCCGGCAGGCCAAGGAAGGCGATTTCGACCTGTCGACGCTGCGGTTCGCGCTCTCGGGTGCCGAACCCGTCGAGCCCGGTGACGTCGAAGACCTCATCGACGCGGGCAGACCGTTCGGGCTCAAGGCATCGGCGATCCTGCCGGCCTACGGCATGGCCGAGACCTGTCTCGCGGTGTCGTTCTCGCCATGCAACGCCGGTCTGGTGGTCGACGAGGTCGACGCCGACCTGCTCGCGGCGCTGCGCCGCGCCGTGCCGGCGACCAAGGGCAACACCAAGCGGCTGGCCGATCTCGGCCCGCTGCTCACCGATCTGGAAGCCCGCGTCATCGACGACCACGGCAACGTCATGCCGCCCCGCGGGGTCGGTGTGATCGAGCTGCGCGGTGAGTGCGTGACGCCCGGCTACATGACGATGGGCGGATTCATCCCCGCCCAGGACGAGCACGGCTGGTACGACACCGGTGACCTCGGTTACATGACCGAGGACGGCCACGTCGTGGTGTGCGGTCGCGTCAAGGACGTCATCATCATGGCCGGGCGCAACATCTATCCGACCGACATCGAGCGGGCTGCCGGACGTGTCGAGGGCGTGCGCCCCGGCTGCGCGGTGGCCGTGCGCCTGGACGCTGGCCATTCGCGCGAGACGTTCGCCGTCGCCGTGGAGTCCAACGCCTGGCAGGACCCCGCCGAAGTGCGCCGGATCGAGCACCAGGTCGCGCACGAGGTCGTCGCCGAGGTGGAGATGCGGCCGCGCAACGTCGTGGTGCTGGGACCCGGCAGCATCCCGAAGACGTCGTCGGGCAAGCTGCGCCGGTCGACGTCGGTCTCGCTCGTCACCTAGGCCGGTCGCCCGCTGCGGCGGGTAAAGCATTGGCCGGATGTCGGCCCCCGCGGATACCGTCGGGGCATGGAATCGGCCATCGAAGCCATCGAGCTGGTGAAGCGCTTCGGCGAGCACACCGCTGTCGGTGGTGTCAGTTTCACCGTGCCGCCCGGCACCGTACTGGGCCTGCTCGGCCCCAACGGTGCGGGCAAGACCACCACGGTTCGCATGATGACGACGCTGACCGAACCCACCAGCGGAACGGCGCGCGTCGCCGGATACGACGTGCGCACTCAACCGGACCAGGTCCGCCGTCACATGGGGCTCACCGGACAGGTGGCCACCGTCGACGAGCTGCTCACCGGGCGCGAGAACATCCGGATGATCGGCGGTCTGTACGGCATCCGCCGCAAGGCGCTCGACGAGCTCGGTGACCAACTGCTGCATCAGTTCTCGCTGAGCGACGCCGGCGACCGGGTGGTGAAGTCCTACTCGGGTGGTATGCGCCGTCGCCTCGACCTGGCGGTCAGCCTGCTCGCCTCGCCGCCCGTGCTGTTCCTCGACGAGCCGACCACCGGATTGGACCCGCGCAGCCGCAGCGAACTGTGGGACGTGCTGCGGGAACTGGTCGCCGGCGGCACCACACTGCTGTTGACCACGCAGTATCTCGAAGAGGCCGATCAGCTGGCCGACAACATCGTGGTGATCGACCGAGGCCGCATCATCGCCGAGGGCTCTCCGCTGCAGCTCAAGCAACAGGCCGGGAGTGCCAGCCTGGTCATCACCGTCGGAAACGCCGCGGATCTGGATGCGGCGCAGGACCTGTTGCGACGCACCGGCGCCGAGGTCCATGTCGACGCGGGCGCGCGCCGGTTGACGGCGTCGGCGGACGGACTCGACGACATGATCGCCGTGGCCGGATGGCTGCGCGACAGCGGGATCGCCGTCGACGACATCGGACTGTCCCGCCCCAGCCTCGACGACGTCTTCCTGAACTTGACCGGCCACCGTACCGACGAACCCGAGGAGGTCGGCGCATGACCGCGCTGGACACCGAGCACCCGAGAGTCCGCACCGGCGCGGTCCCGACGCATCCCACCAATATCGTGCAGCAGTCGTGGATCATGGTGAAACGCAACATGATCCACACCAAGCGCATGCCGGAGATGCTGAGCGACGTCACCGCGCAGCCGATCATGTTCGTGCTGCTGTTCGCCTTCGTGTTCGGCGCCTCGATCACCAACGCCGGCGGCGCCTCCTACCGCGAGTTCCTGCTGCCCGGCATCCAGGCGCAGACCATCGTGTTCTCGGCGTTCGTGGTGGCGTCGGGCATCACCGCCGACGTCGAGAAGGGGATCATCGACCGCTTCCGCTCACTGCCGATTTCGCGGTCGTCGGTGCTGATCGGGCGCAGTGTCGCGAGCCTGATGCACTCGTCGTTGGGTGTGGTGGTGATGGCCCTGACCGGCCTGGCCATCGGCTGGCGCATCCGCGGCAGCATCGCCGAAGCGGTGCTGGCCTTCGCGCTGATCCTGGTCTTCGGCTTCGGCATGATCTGGTTCGGCATCCTCATCGGTTCGCTGATGCGGACCGTGGAGGCGGTCAACGGGGTGATGTTCACGGTGTTGTTCCCGGTGACGTTCCTGGCCAACACGTTCGTGCCCACCGAGCCGATGCCGCACTGGCTGCGCGTCATCGCCGAGTGGAACCCGGTGTCGTCGCTCGCGCAGGCGATGCGCGAACTGTGGGGCAACGGCGGTCCGGCAGCGCCGGACGCCCAACTGCCGCTGCACCATCCGGTGCTGGCGACGATCCTCTGGTCGCTGGCGCTGACCGCGGTGTTCGCGCCGTTCGCCCTCGCCGCCTATCGCCGCCGCACCTCGGACTGACACCCCGTGGCTGAGTATTGTGTACCATACTCAGCATGGTGCAGAAGTTGCCGCCGCGGCTGGCCGCCCACCCGACCGTGCGTGCCGTGCAGGAGCGGCCGTCGCAACCGCCCGGCGTGATCGACGCCGACTGGCTACGGACGGTCTGCCGAGAGGCCGGCGTCGACGACGTGGGTTTCGCCCGCGTCGACAACCCGGCCCTGGCCTCTGAAGTCGAGCACGTCGAGGCGGCGCTGCCGGGCGCGGTCAGCTATCTGTCGCTGGTGGTGAAGATGAACCGCGACAACGTGCGCTCCACCGCCCGCAGCGTCGCCAACCAGGAGTTCCACCGCAGCGGCGAGATCATGAACGAGGCCGCCCACCGCATCACCCGGCTGCTGCAGGACGCCGGGCACCGGGTGGTCAACCCGTCGGCGACCTTCCCGATGGAGATGGACCGCTATCCGGGGCGCATCTGGGTGGTGGCGCACAAGCCCGTCGCCGTCGCCGCGGGCATGGGCGTGATGGGCATCCACCGCAACGTCATCCACCCGCGCTTCGGCAACTTCATCCTGCTCGGCACCATCCTGGTGGCCGGTGAGATATCGGAATACGATGCGCCGCTGGACTATTCACCGTGCCTGGAGTGCAAGCTGTGCGTGGCGGCGTGCCCGGTCGGGGCGATCAAGAAGGACGGGGGATTCGACTTCGTCGCCTGCTCGGTGCACAACTATCGCGAGTTCATGGGCGGGTTCACCGACTGGGTGCAGACCGTCGCCGACAGTGCCGATGGCGAGGAGTTCCGCGACCGCGTCACCGATTCCGAGAACGCGTCGATGTGGCAGAGCCTGTCCTTCAAAGCGAACTACAAGGCGGCCTACTGCCTCGCCGTGTGCCCAGCGGGGGAGGAGGTCATCGAGCCCTACCTCGGCGATCGAAAAGCGTTCATGGAGCTGGTGCTCAAACCGCTGCAGGACAAGCACGAGACGCTCTACGTGCTGCCGGGTTCGGCGGCCGAAGAGCATGCCGTCAAACGCTTTCCGCACAAACCGGTCAAGCACGTCGGCAGCGGCATCCGGGGCGTCCGGGCCATCCCCGGCGCCTGAGCGTCCGGGCGCTCACGCCCAGGCGTGCACCACGTTCTGCGCCGGTTCCAGGCCCTGGGCGATCAGCAACTCGACCGCGTCGGCCGCCTGCTCGCAGATCACCGCGACCTCGGGCCGCTCGCGGGCGTTGAACGGCTCCAGGACGAACGATGCCCCTGACTGCCGGCCCGGCGGCTTGCCGATGCCGACCCGCACCCGATGAAAATCGTTGGTGCTCAACGCCGCACCCACTGATCGCAGTCCGTTGTGGCCGGCCACGCCGCCGCCGTACTTGAGCCGGATGCGGCCGAAGTCGATGTCCAGTTCGTCGTGCACGATGATCACGTCGCGAGCCGGCACCGAATAGAACTTGGCCAATGGCCCGACCTGGCGCCCGGATTCGTTCATGTACACCCGCGGCTTGGCCAGCACCACCGGGCGGCCTGCCAGCCGCCCGGTGGCCACGTCGGCCCCGGATTTCTTGTGCACCTTGAACGTCTCGCCGATGCGGTCGGCGAGCACGTCCAGGACGAGGAAACCGAGGTTGTGCCGGGTCAGCGCATACTGTGGACCCGGATTCCCCAGGCCGACCACCAGCAGGGGTTCGGCCATGTCGACGACTACTCGGAGTCGCCGTCGGCGGGCGCGTCCTCGGCGCCCTCGCCGTCGGCCTCCGCCTCAGCCTCGGCCTCGGCCTGCTCTTCGAGCGACTCGCCGCCACCCTCGGCCTCGAGCTCTTCCTCGGTCGGCGCGGTGATGACGTTCACGACCAGCAGCTCGGGATCGGACACCAGCGTCACGCCCGAGGGCAGCTCCACCTGACCCGCGAGAATCTGGGTGCCCTCTTCGGCGCCTTCGATCGAGACGGTCAGCTGCTCGGGGATCGACTGGACGTCGGCCTCGATCTCGATGGCGTTGGTCTCCTGGGTGACCAGCGTGCCGGGCGCGGCTTCGCCCTCGACGGTGATGGTGACCTCGACGGTCACCTTCTCGCCGCGGCGCACCACGAGCAGGTCGGCGTGCTGGATGTTGCGGCGGATCGGGTGGATCTCCAGCGACTTCGTCAGCGCCAGCTGCTCCTTGCCGGCGATGTCGAGCGTCAGCACGGCGTTGGTGCCGGCGTTGCGCAGCACGGCGGCGAAGTCGTGGCCGTCGAGCTCGAGGTGCTGGGGGTCGGTGCCGTGGCCGTACAGAACCACCGGGACGCGGCCTTCGCGGCGCGCACGACGGGAAGCGCCCTTGCCGGTGGTGGTGCGGACCTGAGCGGTCAGATTGTTCGGGGCGTTCTTCGCCATGTTCGGTACTCCTGTGCCGGTAGTCGGACACGGCCAGGGTGAGACGAACGAGTAGATGCTCGGTCCCGTCGATAACGGCGGTCAGAGAGACCACCCTCGCCGTGATGCGTCGACAAGGGTAGCCCAGCCCCGGGCTACAGCGGAAATTGCACTCCGGTGAGGTGCTCGGACAGTGCCCACAGACCGGCGGCTTTCGCGCTGTTGCGGGCCAGGGGGGTGCGCCAGTGCGCCCCGGTGGGGCCGCGCATCGAGAAGCGCGGACCGACGAAGGTGTCGCCGGGCACATCCTCGGCCACTGCGTACAACGTCTGGCGCGCCCCGAAGTCGGCGTCGGTGGCGAACAGCGAATTGCCCGCGTCCCAGATCCGGCTGCCGAACCGGTTGCCGGTGTGGCCCTGCAGGTTGGTCGCCGAATAGCCCGGGTGGGCGGCCAGCGCCCGGACCGGGGAGCCGGCGGCGGTGAGTCTGCGCTGCAGTTCACTGGTGAACAGCAGGTTGGCCAGCTTCGACGCGCCGTAGGCGGGCCACGCGAGATAGGGCCGGGACTTCCAGTTCAGGTCGGACAGGCTGAGGTAGCCGAAGACGTGCATGAACGACGACACCGTGACGACGCGGTCGGTGAGCCGTGGCAGCAGCAGGTTGGTCAACGCGAAGTGGCCGAGGTGGTTGGTGCCGATCTGGCTCTCGAAGCCGTCGACGGTGAGCGCGTAGGGGACGGCCATGATTCCGGCGTTGTTGACCAGCACGTCGACCCCCGAGACGCCGTCGGCGAACGTCTTCACCGACGACAGATCCTGCAGGTCGAGCCGGCGCACCTCGACGTCGCCGGACATCGTCGCCGCCGCTTCCCGCCCCTTGTCGACGTTGCGCACCGCGAGGATGGTGCGGGCGCCGGCGCGGGCCAGTTCGCGGGCGGTCACCAGCCCCAACCCGCTGTTGGCGCCCGTCACGATCACGGTGCGCCCGGCGAAGGAGGGCAGGTCGGCCGCGGTCCAGTCGCTCATGCGATCACTGTAGAGAGACCGTCAGCGTGCCGGCGGACTGGGCACCTTCACGCTGAAACTCCTGATCACGGCTTCGATGTCGCCCGACTCCTCGGCCGCCTTGTCGGCGTACCCGGTCACGGTGAACTGGATCAGGTAGCGCTGCTTTTTCGGGGCGGCCCCGGTGGCGATGACGATGCGGTTGTAGCTGTGCATCCGGGCGCCGTTGAGGTCGTAGCTGCCTTCGATCATCGACGACGGGAAGCCGTCGAAGTCGGCCGTGGAGGCGTTCAGCTGGCGGAAGTTCTGGCTCATCTGCGCATCGACGTTGGCGTGGGTGAGTGCCTCGGCGATGTCGAAGTTGCCGGTCAGCTCGAACATGATCAGCATCGCGGTCGGGTAGGTGTCGCCCTTGACGATCATCCGGGTCCCGGGTGACAGGTTGGTGTTCTGGTAAGGGTGCCAGCCTGGTGGGGTCGGCATCGTCACCGTCAGGTCGGTCACCTTGGTGAAGGCGACGGGCTGCCCGGTCACCCCGGCCTGCTCGAGGAACGCGGCGATCGGTACCGGCGCCCCGGACGGATTCGACGCCTGCGGGGACGGGCTTGGTGCACTCGTCGTCGACCAGATCGCTTGATAGTCAGGCGCTTCCGGCGTACACGCGGTCAGCATCAGCGCTGCGGCGGCCGCCGCGACCACCCGTCGCGCCGTCACAGGATCTCGCGAACGCGCTCCAGCGGCCGGGCCAGCCGAGTGCCCTTGCCGGTGATGACGAACGGCCGCTCGATCAGGATCGGGTGCGCCACCATCGCGTCGAGCAGTTCGTCGTCGGACGCCGAGGCGAGTCCCAGTTCGGTGTAGAGCGATTCGCGGGTGCGGACGGCTGCGCGGACGTCGATGCCGGCGTCGGCGATCATCGTCACCAGCTCGCTGCGCGACGGTGGGTTCTTCAGGTAGAGCACCACCTCGGGCTCGATGCCGCCCTCGCGCAACATCTCCAGCGCCTTGCGTGACGTGGTGCATCGCGGGTTGTGCAGGATGCGTGCGCTCATGCCGATCCGTCGAAAAGTCCTGTCACCGAACCATTTTCGAAGACCGCCCGGATCGTGTTGGCCAACAGCGGGGCGATGGACAGGACGGTCAGCTGCGGGAACATCTTGTCCTCGCCGATAGGCAGCGTGTTGGTCACGATGACCTCACGGGCGCCGCTGTCGGCGAGCCGCTCGCGGGCGGGGTCGGACAGCACGCCGTGCGTGGCGGCGATGATGACGTCGCCCGCGCCGTCCTGCTTGAGCAGCTTGACCGCGCCGGCGATGGTGCCGCCGGTGTCGATCATGTCGTCGGTGAGGATGCACGTCTTGCCGCGGACGTCGCCGACGACGCGGTTGGACTTGACCTGGTTGGGCACCAGCGGGTCGCGGGTCTTGTGGATGAAGGCCAGCGGGACACCCCCGAGGCTGTCGGCCCACTTCTCGGCGACACGCACGCGGCCGGAGTCCGGCGAGACGACCACCATGTCGTGGTCGGCGTAGTTCTCGCCGATGTAGCCGCACAGCAGCTTCTGCGCCCGCATGTGGTCTACAGGGCCGTCGAAGAAGCCCTGGATCTGATCGGTGTGCAGGTCGACGGTGACGATGCGGTCGGCGCCGGCCGTCTTGTAGAGATCGGCGACCAGGCGAGCGGAGATGGGTTCGCGCCCGCGGTGCTTCTTGTCCTGCCGCGCATAGGGATAGAACGGCAGGATCGCGGTGATGCGCTTGGCGCTGCCCCGCTTGAGCGCGTCGATCATGAGCAGCTGTTCCATCAGCCACGTGTTCAGCGGTGCGGGATGGCTCTGCAGCACGAAGGCGTCGCTGCCGCGCACCGACTCGTCGAAGCGGACGAAGATCTCGCCGTTGGCGAAGTCACGTGCGGTCTGCGCGGTGACCGGCACGTCGAGTTCCTTGGCGACCTGCTCGGCGAGTTCGGGGTGCGCCCGACCCGAGAAGAGCATCAGGTTCTTGCGGTTGTCGGTCCAGTCGTGGCTCACGGGCCTGCCCTCGGCTTCTCGCAGTCGATTCTCGGGCCATCGTACGTAGCGGGGACGCTCGTCCGTCGGCGGGTTACCAGAATGCCAATAAACGGCGACGAAACGCTACTCGCCGGTAGTTTCACCGGCCGCCCGTGCCGCTGCGGCCGCTGCGGCCGCTTGTGCAGCGGCGCTGCCGGGTCGTTTGCGTTCCACCCAGCCCTCGATCGTGCGCTGCGGACCTGCGGAGACCGCGAGGGCGCCGGGCGGCACGTCGTCGCGCACCACGGTGCCCGCGCCGGTGTACGCGCCGTCGCCGATCGTGACGGGGGCGACGAACATCGTGTCCGATCCGGTGCGGACGTGGGAGCCGATCGTCGTCCGGTTCTTGGTCTCGCCGTTGTAGTTGACGAACACGCTCGACGCGCCGATGTTGCTGTGGTCGCCGATGTCCGCGTCGCCGACGTACGTCAGGTGCGGCACCTTGGTGCCGGTCCCGATCGTCGCGTTCTTGACTTCGACGAAGGCGCCCAGCTTGCCGTCCGTGCCCAGTACCGTGCCGGGGCGCAGATAGGTGAACGGCCCGACGGTCGCGTCGGCGCCGATGACCGACTCGGACCCGTGGGTGCGCACCACCGACGCGCCGTCGCCGACGGTGACGTCGGTCAGCGTGGAGTCCGGTCCGATCTCGCAGCGCGCGCCGATCGCGGTTGCGCCCAGCAGTTGGGTGCCGGGGCGTACCACGGCGTCGCGTCCGATCGTCACGTCGACGTCGATCCAGGTGGTGGCCGGATCGACGACGGTCACCCCGTTGCGCTGGTGTGCGGCGACCACGCGGCGGTTCAGCTCGGCACCGAGCGCGGCCAATTGCACGCGGTCGTTGACCCCGGCCACCAGCGCCGCGTCGTCGATGTGCTGTCCGAGGACGGGGAGACCGTCGCCGCGGACGATCGCGAACACGTCGGTGATATAGAGCTCGTGCTGGGCGTTGTCCGAGCGCAACCGGCTCAGCGCCGAGCGCAGCTCGTCGGCGTCGAATGCGTACACCCCGGCGTTGACCTCGTGGATCGCCCGCTGCGCCGGGGTGGCGTCGGCCTGTTCGACGATGCCGATCACCTCGCCGTCCTGCGTACGCAGGATCCGGCCGTAGCCGGTGGCGTCGGCCAGCGTCGTCGTCAGC
>JAEXZY010000125.1 GCA_023404955.1 Actinomycetes bacterium | reverse complement strand
GGACAATGAAGGAACTTCCATCTCCTTATCATATCCCAAAAACCGTAGTTCATATCTTTCATTTCTATATCTAATATATTTTTTACAGGGTAAAAAGCGTCTTCCTAATAAATCAAATGGAGTTGGTAATAACTTGCACAAATATTGCAATTCTCCGTTAGGATACAATACTTTAGGCATTACTAAACCTACATCTTCATAAGAATTCATAAAAAGCGTCAACTTCTCTATCACCCCACATTCAAAATAAATATCTGGATTTATCACAATATGATAATCTGAATTAATTTCCAACGCTCTCTGTATAGCCAAATTATGCCCTGCTCCAAAACCGGTATTTATAGGATTAGAAATATAACATATTTTGGGAGAAAAATTTCTAAAACTGTCCAAAGATTCATTTAAAGGAGAATTATCCACAAGATATATAATATTAACGATAGAAGAAATAGTACTTTTCAAAACCTTTTCTAATTCGAACACATTTGTCTTATAAACAACAATTGAAGCCGTAACCAACATTAAGAATATATTTAAAATAACTTATCTCAAAAAATCCAATAATTCTTTTATTTTATTTGAAAGCTTCAGAGATTGAACAACTTCATCGTAAGTGCCTTGTAAAAAATTCATTATAACAGTTGCTATAGAGTCTGAACTTTTAGGATCAAAAGTGATGGGGTTCACTAAAATATCATTAGCAAAAGGCAGATTAGATACTAATACTTTTAATCCTAACTGATTAGCTTCAATTAAAGGTAAACCCAAGGATTCTTTTAATGAAGGAAATAATAATGCTTTCGACCTTCCGTAAATTTCGAAGACCTCATCATGTGAAATTTTGCCCAAATTGACTACAGGATGAAAATCATACAAAGAATTTATTCTGGTTATCATCTCCAGTAATTTCGGATTTCTGTCATCAAGGGTCAGGGCTATCCTGAACTTCACCTGTTCAAGGGCCTTTGCTACTGCATCCAGTAAACGAACATTATTTTTATGATTATCCGATGAACCGGGATAAAAAAAGTCAAATTCCTTTTCACGGGTATTTTCTACCACCTTTACTTCCTCATAAAATGGTAACAACAAAGCCGGCTTTCCAAAATTCTCATTCAACAACCTCTGCATTTCTACTGTTTGACATCCGGTCACAGTAACCTTATTGATGAATAATTTAATCCAGAGATAATAAACAAACTTCCGCAAATTCAGACTTAATGTACTGTCATCCTTAGTCCATCGGGGTTTGTTTACAAAAAAAAGATTATGAATATAAAAAACAGAATCCCGGTTTCTCACAAAAGGAGGTAAATTACAAAAATACAACACCTTATCCCGTTTCCGCATATATCTGAAGAAAGTAGCCCAAGGGCTGGTACGTTGGAGGATTATTGAATCTGACTGATACTTCTTCAATCTTTCATAAACAGCCTCATAAGCAATATATACCAAGACTTTCGTATTACAACAGCTTAAATGCCTTAGCAAAAGTTCCAATAAGACAATTCCGCCGTTAGAATTAATCTGAGAAGCTTCAATAATCATTATGATGTAAGAATTTTATTTTACCAATTCTTCAAATTGACTGGCCACATTTCTAATATCGAAACCGGAAATATCGATCTTTTCTTCTCCGGTAAATTCATGGGCACAAAAGCGGACAAATTTTTGAGAATCAAAATTATTTTGGGACAAAGAAAAAATAGGACGTCCGCTCAATTTATAATCAACCAACTTACTGGGAATCTGATTTTCAGAAGCATTGTTTACATTAACGATAAAATCCATTGAACTTAAACAATAGATCAAATCTAAACGCGGAATACTATGCCTTAATTCCAACTTAGCACCCAACTTCCGGACATATGGCTCCAGACAAGAATAGCTGTCAGCACTGGATAAATTAGTATAGATGACAAAACGGAAATCAAAATCCAAGGAACATAAAAATTCAAACAAATTTTTGGGATTTCGTATATCTGAATAAAATAAACCGGCATACCCAAAAGTCGGAATCGGATTCCTTTGATATTCGGCCAAACGTATATCGTCAAAATTAAACCCTTGCGGAATAACTTTTATGCTCTTTTCCTCCTTTAACCAAAGATAAGAGGACACAGCCCGGCTGGTTGGAACAGTGACGTAGTCAAACCTGCGAAGTACTCTTTTTTCAATCCATTGAAAATATTTAGCTACTTTTATACTATGATTAAACCTCGAAAAAGGATCACCATAATCAGCAACATAACACCGCGCAACCTGCCGGTCCTTTATTTTAGAACTGACTCCCCAATGAACAGTAAAAGGTAAGCCAATTGAAATAAGCAGATCATACTGTTCATTAAAAACGAGTTTCCGTTTTAATCCGAATAAAATCTTCAACCAGGTATTGGTTGTAAAATAAAAAAGATATTTTCTGAATTCAGATTTATACCATTTCTCTTTTGTTCTATTTCCGGCTTTTGGAGAATCCTGTTGCATCCGGATTATATCCAGATTTACCAATTTAACCCCTCCCGTAGCCCGGGATACATTCACGCCGTCCCTGATAACAGAAGTCGTATTAAAAACACTGACCTCATACCCCCGTCGTACAAATTCCCGGGCCAACTCGGCCGCACGGAAAGCTCTCGGAGCAGGTATTGGCTCATAGTAAGCTGTGACTATCGCTATTTTCATTATATTTTTCTAATAAATAACCGGAATAAACACAGGCAAGCGCAGTCCAGTAGACAGGTAAAAGAGAGATACTTCTTGAAAATTGAAGAAATATAAAATATTGAATAAAAATCAAGGCAAATAAGCTGTATCTGCTATTCAGTTTCAGTAACCTGTAAGCATACTGGAAAACTTTAAAATTAATATACAGGAATAGTACTCCACCGAGTAACCCGATAGCCATGAACACCTCTATAATCATATTGTGAACATAACCTCCCCGCAAATCACCCATCAACAATATAGACCTTCCGAAAACCGGATGTTCCATAAACATCCGGATTCCTTCCTGATAAAAAGCTCCTCTTCCTGACGCATTTTCTACGTCAAATGTGAAAATCGTCATCAGTCGGGAAATAAAATTACTATTCAAATATTCCTGAAAAAAAAGATCAATATGTCCAATATTCAAAATAAGCAAGAGAGCTA
>JAEXZY010000014.1 GCA_023404955.1 Actinomycetes bacterium | reverse complement strand
GTGATATCCAGGCAAAACGGCGTCTGTCCGCCCACGTGCCCGCCTGCGAACCCGCCGTTAATCCACACCCGGCACCTGTAGTCCACAGCTCCGAAATGGAGGAGAATCCGCCTTCCCTTCCAGCTGTCCGGCACCTCAAATTCCCGCCTGTATGTCACGCGGTCTTCCGTTATCGCCTCTCCGATCCCGCTCATGGCGCACTGGCAAACAAACGGCACCTCTATCATCCTTTTTCGGCCGCCGTAACAGAACTCCCAAGCTCCATTCAGGCTCTGCCACTCTTCTCTGACCAGGTCCGGCCTCGGATATTCTCCCCTCATATGATACCTCCCGCTTCTATCATTCATCTGCCTGTTAAATCCAAAAAGAGCGAAAAAGGGGCATGGTTTTCACGCATACCCCTCTTCACTCTTCTCTCTCTAAGGCATTTATCTGTCTTTATGCTATCATCCCGGCAATTATCTGTCAAGTATTACCGGGCCGCGCTTTCTGAGCCTCCCGCAGGGCGTGAGCCCCACAGCGTCCGCGCTGCACTGGGCGCACCCGGTGAGCTGGTCGATAAAGCATCCTGCGAGCACTCTCGCGTCTTCGATCTCCCCCGGATCCGGGACAGGTGTGTTCGCAAACCTGCCCTGTGGGATCAGCGGCATCACATTCATGATCGCGGCCCCCGACTTCTGGGCGAATACGGCGATCTCCCTGACTTCCTCCGAGTTCACCCCGGGAATGTATACCATATTGACCTTCACGGCAAACCCCATATCCGCGGCTCTCCGGATGCCGTCCTGCTGGCGCTCCAGGAACTCTTCCGCGGACACCTGTCCCGTCCCCGCGTATACCTTCTCAGCGGTCTCAGGGCGCAGCGTGTTCAGGGTCACCGTTATGGAATCCACTTCCAATTCCTCCAGCCGCGGAAGAGCCTGGGACAAGAGCAGCCCGTTGGTGCTCAGACAGCGGACCAGATGGGGATACCGGTCCCGCAAAAGAGCCAGCGTCTCAAAGGTGTTTTCGTTGTACAGAGGCTCCCCCGGGCCGGCGATTCCGGCTACCTTCAGGTTATTTTCGGCGGTATGGTTCTGTTCTATATATTCCATGGCCTCTTCCGGAGCCATGATCTTTTCCGCCGTTCCCGGCCGGCAGCTGCCCTTCTCAATCCTGCGTTCACAGTAACCGCAGGCGATGTTGCAGTCCGGCGCCACCGGCAGATGGATTCTTCCATAGCCGCCCTTTGCTCCAAAACAGGGATGTTTTGCTATTCGTTCCGCCAGTTCATGCACAGCTCTTCCACCTCCTGATCCGTTAAGGGCGACGGCACCGCCAGCTCCGTATTCTCCATAATTCTCCGGGAGATTTCCCGGAAGCTAAGGCTGACTGCGCTGTCGGGAAATGCCTCGATCACAGTCTTCTTCCGGTACTCCGCCCTGCTGATCTCGCGGCTCATGGGGATATAGCCGATCACCGAAGTGCCCAGTTTTCCGGCCAGTTCACCGACCAGGCCTTCCTCATCCAGGCTGGATCTCCCGTTGTGGATGATTCCGGCCAGTTTGCTGCCTCCGGCTTCCGCGTATTTTCTGATTCCCCGGCAGATGTTGTTGGCCGCGTACAGGGACATATAATCCGAAGTCGATACGATGTAGACCTCGTCCGCCACACCTTCCCGCAGCGGCGTTGAGAACCCACCGCACACCACGTCTCCCAGCACGTCGTAAAACACCACATCCATCTCCTTTAAAAGGTCCCTTTTATTGATTTCCTGCAGGGCCACCGTGATTCCCCGTCCGGCGCAGCCGGTTCCCGGCTGGGGGCCTCCGGCCTCCATGCACAGGATATGGGAAAATCCATATTGGCAGATGGGTTCGCCGCCTCCCCTGTGCATCAGGTCAAGCACGGTCCCGATTCTTTTCCCCATGATATTTCTGGTGGAATCCGCCTTGGGATCACATCCTATGACCGCCACCCGCTTTCCATCCGCGGCCAGCGCAGCGGCCAGATTCGCCACCGTCGTCGATTTCCCGATTCCGCCTTTACCGTAAATGCAAATCTTTTTCATTGTACAATGCCCCTCTGTTTTCCCTGTTCTTGCATATCATAATTAAGTTGATCAGATCTTCCGCCATACAGACGGCCCCCCTTCCCATCACATAGGGGGAATCGGAAAGGGAGACCCGGTCGAATACCGGATATTCACAGGGAAAGACAGGCGCGCCTATCCTGTATCCGGCATCGGCGGCATAGGATGATCCCACGATCAGAGCGGCTTCTCCCGCCCTGGCCTCCTCTATGAACGCCTCCATATCGCCATCCCGTCCGGCCACCATACAGGCGGCGGCTTCCATCCCCAGCTCCTGGGTCAAAAAGCGCCTGAGCCCGCCGGCCCGCGACGTAGTGGCCAGGATGCCGACCGGAAGGCCGTAAAATGCGCTGAGATAATAATATCCTCTCTCAAAAGCCGCAACCGCCGCCCTCTCCATCTCCGCCTTTTCCTGCGTATAATCCACAGGGAAGAAATCCTCCATGGCTTTTAAAAACGACTTCCCGCCCTCGATTCCATAAGGATAATCCAGCGTTATGTATGGCATGCCGAAGTTTTCTTTCAGATAGAGGGCTGCTTTTTCCCCTCTCCCGAACACGACGTTCAGATCCGCGTCAGCCAGCCGTTCCATGCCGCAGGTGCTGGAAGCGGCTGTCACACAGTTGACTGTCACCTTGCTTCCCAGCACCCGCCGGATTTCCTTGATATCCGCCTCCAGCTTAAAATCATCGTACAGCAGGCCCAACAGGTTGATTCTGCAGCCCGGCGTCTTCTCCACTCCCCTGCATGTTTTAGTAACATACTCCGCGAAAGCGTCCTCATAGCCGTCCTCAAAACCTCCGCTGAATCCGGCTCCCGCCGTCCAGTATACCGGCAGCACATCCGCATAGCGGTCCGCCACGGCCTGGATATCATCCCCGATCATGTCGGATACGCAGCCCGTCACCACCGTGATGCTGTCCGGATGATAGAACTTTATGGCATGTTCAATCGCTGCTTCCAGCTTCCGCTCTCCGTTGAATATGATATCATCATCGCTGATCACCGTGCAGCAGCTGTTCAATTCCGCCATATTATGATGGAAGTGAACGGCGGACGCCGAGAAATGGCAGCCCACCACCGAATGGAGCAGGATCAGATTGCCCTTTATTCCCCCCAGCGCCTGGTACGCGCCGAACAGCCTGCAGCTCTCCGTACATTTCATCAGCATTTTCCTCCTGTCTCCAGCCACATCTTGGACCACATATCCTTAGCCGCCGTCAAATCT
>JAEXZY010000111.1 GCA_023404955.1 Actinomycetes bacterium | reverse complement strand
GCGCCGGGCCGGGCGCCACAACGGTCCGCGTCAGTCCATGACGACCGCGTCGCGGGGTGCCGTGATCGGGAGGTCCATGGACGTGGCGATTCCCGGCTCCGCCGCCACGACATAGGGGATCGCGTTGACCACGCGCATGGCCGTGGCCTCCATCGCATTGTCATTGGCCGATGCTGCCGTGCTCTCGGTCCCGAGCCGTAGATCACAGGAGATCTGAGGTTCGCCCTCGATGACGATGCGGTAGGTGCCGTGCGGGGCCGAGGCCCATTCCGGAGCCAGGTCTGGTGCCATCCTGTTGATGTGTTCGATCGTGATCACCGGCCGACCGCCGACCACTCCGCTGGTCTCGGCGCGCACCGCGCCGCATGTCCCTGCGGGGATCAGTCCGCACGCTACGTGTAGGTCGCGAGGCGTCAGTACGCGTTCGTACTTCTCGGTGACGGATTCGAGCTCGACACCCAGCGCGCTGGCGACGAGACCGATCGGAGGCCCCCAGGCGAATTGCTGCGCTCCCTCGAGTTCGAGCAGGGGAGTGAAATCGAGCGGTCTGCCGAATCCCATCGCATCGAACATCAAGTACTCGTTGGGGTAGGCCGAGTAGTCGAAGATCTCCTGCGCTCGCACCGACCGAATGGTGTTGGACAGCGTGGACAGCAGTATCGCGAATTGGTCTCCGGCGAAACCGGGTTCGATGCCGGAGGTGTAGATCGTCGCGCCGCCGTTGATAGCCGCCGCCTGCACGCGGTCGGCCAGTTCCGGTATCCAACGATCCGGGAACATCATTCCGGGGGTGCTGGTGGTCACCACGTCGATGCCCGCATCGAGGAATACGACGAAGTCACGCACCGCCGCCGCATCCATCTCGGGGCCGGCCGCGGCATAGACGACGCAGTCCGGTTTGAGGGCCACGATGTCGGCCAGCGACGCCGTCGTGGTGACCCCGATGGGGCCGAGGTCGACGAGGTCACCGGCGTCACGACCGACCTTGTCGGGGCTGTGCACCCAGACACCGACGAGTTCCAGGTGGGCTCGGCGGTGAATGGCGCGCAGCGCGAGGCGTCCGACACCGCCGGTGGAGATGACGGCCACGCGCAGCGGACGATGGGTCGTGGAGGTGGTCATGGTGTCCTTCGCTAGGAGTTCGTGACTGAAAATGCATCTAGGTGGTACTGACGCGGCGGCCGAGATCCTCAGCCAGAACCGGTTTTCGGACTTTTCCGGACGCGGTGAAAGGGAGTTCGTCTTTAGCGACGATCCAGATGTGCTTGGGAACCTTGTAGGCCGACAGCCTCTTTCGCACCTGAGCACGCAGCAGCTCCCCGTCGAGCGTCGAACGAGCACCGGCGACGACGGCGGCCGCCACCACCGTTCCGTTGTCGCCGTCGGAAATTCCCACGACGTACGCCTCAGACACCCCGTCACACGCGGTGAGTGCTGCCTCCACCTCGTCTGGCGTGACATTCGTGCCCCCGCTCGTCTTGATCAGATCGCCCAGTCGACCGGTGAACGTGATCCAGCCGTCCGGCTGCCGAACCCCGCAATCGCCGGTGCGGTAGAAGCCGTCCGGAGTGAACGCGTCTTCGCGCTCGCGCTTGTACAGTCCCTGCATCAGCGAGTAGCCACGGACCCAGATCTCGCCGGCGATCCCGTCGGGTACGGCGTCGCCCGTGTCCGGGTCGACGATCACATGCTCCAGGCCCTCGATGGAGTAACCCCCTGCGTCCAGCCGGTCCGGGGGCTGCGGCAGGTAGGGGTCCACACCGAGGTGATTGCCGCACAACTCGGTCATGCCGAGACCAAATGGACCACTGGGCCGGCGATCCTCGGCAACCATTGCCGGCATGCTGGTGCGTCGAACAGAGCTCAAGTCCCGCCGGTTGAAATCCGGATGCGTCGCCAGCGTCTTCCCCTGTTGCGGCCACCCCAGAACGATGGTGGCGCGATGCCGTTCCATGAGCTCGAGTGCATCGGCGGCGTCGAATGCCGGTTGGGTGATCAGCGTCGCCCCGTGGTGGATGACGGCGTTGAGACCGGTGATCAGCCCGCCGATCCAGAAGAACGGCATCGAGGTGAACACCACAGCGTCCCCGTCGACGCCGTAGGGGAACGTCAGGTTGTACGAGTGCCGCACGACGGTTCCTTGGGTGTGCACGGGCGCTTTCGGTTCGCCCGTGCTGCCTGATGTGTAGATGAGCGCCACCCGATCGGCTGGGGTCACCGCCGATTCCGCGGCGATCAAGTGATCTTCGTCGAGGCGCGGCGTGTCCTCGAACAGACACGATGCCCAGGCGCGATCGGATGCCTCGGTGAAGCTGACAGCTCGTAGGCTGGGTGCGCTGTGCACGGCAAGTGTCGGATGCTCCTGCTCGGCAAGCCCTGGCAACGCCTGCTCGAGGCGTAGCGCGAAGTCGTGGCTACGAAAGCCCGGTGCGGCGCAGACCATCGCCAGGTCAGCGTGCTTGACCGTCCATGCCAGTTCCTCGGCTTGGTAGAAGGTGTTGAGGGGGACGGCTACCGCACCGATCCTCGTCACGGCGAACCAGGTGAGGGCCCAGTTGATGCTGTTGGGCATCAGGATGCCGATGTGGCTTCCCTTGCCCACCCCGGCGTCCAGCAGCGTGCGTGCCAGTCGTGCCGAGCGGCGATCGAGCTCCGCGTAGGACAGTGTCTCGTCCGCGCAGACCAGAAACGGGCAGTCACCGAAGCGTGCGGCGCTCGACCGGATCAGAGCGGAAAACGTCGGGGTGATGGACGGGAAGGGCATCGTCGCGACCTCGCATCAGAGAACTACCGTCACGCAAACGGGTGGTCCAGTGCAGGATAGAGGCAACCGCGGCGTAAGAGAACCTCGATTCTCGTTGAGTGCGTACTGTCTGAGAGATGAGTCGCTCGATGGAAGATCGGTTGGACCGCATGGAATCGGCCACGGCGATCGGCCAGTTGCCGTCGCGATATGCACTGGCACTCGACGCGCGGGACGTCGACACACTGGTCGGTCTGTTCGTCGACGATGTCGACGCTGGTCGGCGCGGCCGCGGGCGGGACGCTCTGAAGGCCTGGTACGACGTCACTCTCCGTCGCTTCTACCGCAGCATCCACCTGATCTGCGGTCATCAGTTCGACTTCATCGACGCCGATCACGCGGTCGGATCGGTGCTCTGTAGGGCAGAACACGAAGACGGGGACGGTTGGTACGTGATAGCCATGCGGTACGAGGACACCTACGAACGTCGGGACGGGCAGTGGTGTTTCGTTCGCAGACGCGAACATCCCTGGTATTCCGTGGATATCACTGAGCGACCCGGTCCGGAGTTCTTTCGATGGCCGTCCGATATCGCGCTGCGCGATGCCATGCCCCATCGCATGCCCGCCTGGAATTCGTTCTGGGCCGAGAGTGACCCGGACATCCCGGGAAGCTTGTCTGCACGCCCGTGACCGGCGGAGGTCACCCTGACTGTACTTCTGCAGTGAAAATTGGCATTCTCTAATGCGTGGACTGCTGCCGATGAGCGGAAGTCCCGCGATAATCGCAGCAGCCGAACCCGTCGGCGCCGAGGACCACCCCGGGAGGATGTCATTTCCGACGACGACAGAGTGCTCAGCGGTGTTCGTGTTCTGGAGGTCGCCGCCTGGACGTTCGTTCCTTCGGCCGGCGCGGTCCTCGCGGAATGGGGGGCCGAGGTGATCAAGGTCGAGCCCCGCCAGGGCGGTGATCCACAGCGCGGTTTGGTGACGATGGGCATCGTCGATCAGGGCAGTCGCGCGGTGAACTACATGATCGAGATCCCGAACAGGGGCAAGAAATCCATCGGTGTGGACCTCACGACCGAAGGCGGCCGGGAAGTGGTCCACCGCTTGGCGGCTTCGTGCGACGTCTTTCTGACCAGCTATCTGCCGGCGCGTAGAAAGAAGCTCGGTGTCGACGTCGACGACATCCGCGCGGTCAACCCCGAGATCGTCTACGTTCGGGGTTCGGGTCATGGGCCCAAAGGGCCTGATTCGGACAAGCCTGGGTATGACGGAGTGTCGTACTGGGCGCGCGGTGGCATCGCCACGGTTCTCAGTGACGAGGACGTCGTCGAGCCGGTCCGGTCACGCCCTGCTTTCGGCGACCTGTTGGGCGGCATGACGATTGCCGGCGGCATCGCAGCCGCGCTGTACAAGAAGGCGAGAACGGGTAAGGGTTCGGTGGTGGACGTGTCGCTGCTGGGCCTGGCGGCGTGGAACCTCAGCCCGGATGTGGCAGTGAGTCAATTGCACGGTGGCAGTTCGATTCCCAAGTACGGGCATGCCGATGCGCCGAATCCACTGGTCGGCACCTACAAGACGAGCGACGGCCGATTCGTTCAGCTGATGATGTTGCAGCTGGACAAGTTCTTCCCCGAGGCCATGACCGCAATCGGTCTGCCGGAGCTGATCACCGATCCGCGCTTCGCCGATCCGGGGTCGCGCTACCAGAACCGCGGTGAACTCATCGCCGCTCTGGACACTGTCTTCGCGCAGAAGACCCTCGCTCAGTGGCGAGAACAGCTCGCGGGACTCTCCGGTGCCTGGGGCATCGTCCAGACCCCGGGGGAGCTGTGCGCCGACCCAGCTGTGGCGGCCAACGGCTATGTCGCACAGACGCAGACCGTCGGCGGCACACCTTTTGCGATCCCGACGAATCCGGTGCAGTTCGACGAGCACTCGGTCGTACCCCCCGGTGCGCCCGAGCACGGCCAGCACACCGAGGAGGTGTTGATGGACGCGGGAGTCGAATGGGAGTCCATCGAGAAGTACAAGGAAACGGGGGCGATTCTGTGAACGGATCGCCCACCACCGTTTCGGAGCCGCTCGAGTTCGATCCGTTCTCCCGGGACTTCTTCGACGGCGCCTATGACACCTACCGCCGGTTGCGTGACGAGTCTCCGGTCTACTACAGCGCGAAATGGAATTTCTGGGCGTTGACTCGCTACGACGACGTCGCGGCGGGCACGAGGGACCATGAGACGTTCTCGTCCGCCAAGGGCGCGACGCTCGACATGGTGCACGCCCACGACGATTCGATTCCGGTGCCCAAGGTCATCATCTCGATGGATCCGCCGGAGCACCAGAAGATGCGCAAGCTGGTCAGCAACGTGTTCACGCCGCGGGCCGTCGCGGCGCTGGAGGACATGGTGCGCGAGAAGATTCGCGAGCGTCTCGACGCAGTCGATCCTGCGTCTTTCGATGCGGTCGCGGACTTCTCCGCGTGGTTCCCCAACGATGTGATCACCACGATGCTCGGGGTTCCGAAGGAGGACCGAGACCAGATTCGCCGCTGGATCGACTTGCTTGTCGAGCGTGAGCCGGGCCAAATTGCAACGACCAAGAGGGGTTTCGACGCATCGGTGCAGACCGGGCTGTACTACTACAACCTGGTGCGACAACGTCGGGACGAGCCGCAGGACGACATGATCAGCCGGTTGATCGAGACGGAGATCGAACGCGACGGCCAGATCGAGAAGCTCAGCGACGTCGACATCACCGGTTTCGCGACCATGCTCGGTGGCGCCGGTGCAGAGACAGTCACCAAACTCATCGGCAACGCGGTGGTGGCTTTCTCACGTTTCCCGGATCAGTGGCGGCAGTTGCGGGCCGACCGAACGAAGATTCCGGCCGCCGTGGAGGAACTGCTGCGCTACGAGCCACCGTCGCAGTACCAGGTGCGCACGGCCACCCGTGACGTGACGCTGCACGGCGTCACCATCCCGAAAGACAGCGCGGTCCTCCTCGTCACCGGCTCGGCGACCCGCGACGAGCGGATGTTCGACAACCCTGACGTCCTCGACATCGACCGGGAACGCAAGATGGGGTTCAATCTCGCCCTCGGCTACGGCATACACAGCTGCCTGGGTGCTGCACTCGCCCGAATGGAGGGCCGAATCGCCATCGACGCGCTTCTGGATCTGCTCCCCGAGTTCGAGGTGGACTACGACGGGCTACGCAGGGTGGCGATGTCGAATGTGGCGGGATACGCGAACGTGCCGGTTCGGCGTATCGGCTGAGGAGTCGCTCAGCGGCGGCGGCTGATGTCGTCGACGAAGCCACGGACCGCAAACGCACGCGTGAAGGCCGCCACCGCGTCCTCATCGGCGGCCGCGAAATTCGGCGACGGAGTTGTGAACAGCGAGAACAGCATTCGGGCGAACCATTCCGTCGCTGACGGCAGATCGAGATCTTGCCGTACCTCACCTGTCGCGCGAGCTGCCGCGAAATAGGGCGCGAGGAAGTCGGCGCATTCCTCGAGCAGGTGCGCGGCGTTCTTCGTCATCATCACATTCACTGCTTGGTCGTCGAAATAGATCTCCGGCTCGATCATTCGGCGCGCCTGGGTCACGAAGACCGCCATGGCCGCCAAGCGGTCCTCCAGAGTGCTCCCGCCCTTGCGATCGACAGCTTTGGCCATGTTGCGATAGAAGCGTTGGGAGGCCAGTTCGGCGCACGCCTGCACGACGGCGTCCTTGTCCCGGAAGTACTCGTACACAGTGCTGCGGGACACCTCAGCGGCGCGCGCGATGTCGACCATCGTGGTCTTGCGCAGACTATGGGTGCGGAAGCACCGAAACGCCGCGAGCAGTATCGCCTCACGGGTGTCGGTCGTCATCGCCTGGCTCATGCCGCCCCCTCCCTGGTGGGCTCGAACCGCCTGGACGACGGCCACGGTGGGTGAGGTGACAATAGCGCGAGCCGTGCTCACCGAGCGCTCTCAGTGGTCGGGCGCGAGGATCAGCCCGCTCGTCGGTACCCCTGTTCCCGAGGTCACCAAGACGTGCTCGACGTCGTCGACCTGGTTGTAGGAGGTACCACGCACCTGCCGCACAGCCTCGGTGATGCCGTTCATGCCGTGGATGTACGCCTCGCCGAGAAGCCCCCCGTTGGTGTTGATGGGCATACGCCCACCGAGCGACAACTCGTCGACCGTGACGAAATCCTTGGCCTCGCCTCGGCCACAGAACCCGAGCTCTTCCAGCTGAGTGAAGACGAACGGGGTGAAGTGGTCGTACAAGAAGGCCGTCGAGATGTCGGCGGGCTTGAGACCGGAGTTGCGCCAGAGCCTGTCTCCGACCACCGCCATCTCGGGCAGCCCGGTGATGTCGTCGCGGTAGTAGCTCGTCATCACCTCCCCGTCGTAGGCGGCCCCCTGGGCCGCGGCGGTGATGACTGCCGGCGGATGAGGGAGATCCCTGGCGCGCTCCACACTCGTAATTACCATGGCCACTCCGCCGTCGCTCTCCTGACAGCAGTCCAGGAGGCGTAGGACGGGGTCGATGATCCAGCGCGACTGCTGGTGCTGCTCCAACGTGATCGGCTTCCCGTAGAACCACGCGTCGGGGTTGTTCGCGGCGTGCTTGCGGTCGATCACCGAGATCTTGCCGAAGTCGGCGTTGGTCACCCCGTAGGTGCTCATGTAGCGCTGAGCGTGCAGTGCCACCCAAGCCGCGGGCGTCATGAAGCCGAACGGCGCGTACGGAGCCATCCACAGCGGTGTGACGCCGGGTTGGCGTCCCGCTCCGCCGAAGCGAAAGCCAGACCGTTCGTTGAACGCGCGGTAGCAGACCACGGCCTCGGCCACACCGGTGGCGACAGCCATTGCAGCCTGCATCACGGTGCCGGACGCTGCACCGCCCCCGTGCGGAACGCGGGTGAAGAAGTTCAGATTCTGGATGCCGACGTTGCGGGCGACCTCGATCTCTTCGTTCTCGTCGACGGTGAATGTCACCATGCCGTCGATGTCCGAGGGTTGAAGGCCCGCATCCTGGATCGCGGCTTTGACCGCCTCGCAGGCGAGTTGCATCTCGGTGCGGCCGGATTCCTTGGAGAACTCCGTCTGCCCGATGCCGACGAGAGCGGCCCGCCGTCCGACGCCGTCGTGCATCAACGCTGCCCGCCCGTCGGGCGTGAGCCCGTCACGAGGAGAGTCCGTCGAGAAGGCTCAACACCGCCGTGCCACTGACGTGGTTGCCGAGGCTGTTCTCACCGGTGAACGTCACCTCGATCAGACCTTCCCCGTCGCCCAGTGACTTATCGGTCACCGTGCCGCGGAAGCGCAGCGGATCGTTCGGATATGCCGGAACACCGAGGCGGATCGACAGTTTCTTGACCATGGCCTCTGGACCCGCCCAGTCGTGCAGGAACTTCGTGCACAGCCCGTTGGTGGTGAGGATATTGAGGAAGATGTCCTTGGAGCCTTGCGAATTCGCGAAGTCGCGATCGTGATGGACCGGCATGTAGTCGCGTGAGGCGATGGCTCCGGCGACGATGAGGGTGGTGGTCACGGGTACGTCCATCGGCGTGACGTCGGCGCCGACCTCGATGGCATCCCAGGCCAGAGTCGTCGGTTTGAGCGTCGCGGTCATTCGGTGAATCCTTCCGAGTAGGCGCTGCCCATGCGGGCCAGCTGCTGTGATGCCGAGCCCAGCGTCAGTTCGATCTGCTTGGCCCACAGAAAATATCGGGACAGGGGATAGGTGATGTCGATGCCCATGCCGCCGTGCACCTGCTGGGCGGAGGCGACGACGCGTGCCCCGGCCTCGGCAGCCCAGAATTTCGCGATGCCGGCAGCGCGTTCTGCTGGGCGACCCTCGGCGATCAGCCAGGCGCTGTGCCAGGTGGTCCAGCGAATGGCTTCGACGTCGATGAACGCATCGGCCAGCCGTTGTTGCACTGCTTGGAACGAACCGATGGGACGGCCGAACTGCTCGCGTTGTGAGGTGTAGTTGGCGGCGAGTCCGAGGGCGCGCTCGGTGACACCTGTCTGCTGGGCGCACAGGCCCACGAGTGCCCTCGCATACAGCGCCGCAACGACGTCGCCGACGACGTCGACGGTCAGGCGGCGTGCGTGCGCACCGACGAGGTCGATGTCGGCGTAGGGTTCGCCGTTCGTCGTCGTGACGGGCGTGACGTCGACACCCGTGTCCGTGGTCTCCACGATGAACAGCCCGGGGCCGTCATCCGCGACAGCCGAGATGATCACCGCCTCGGCCAACTGCGCCGCCGGCACCAATTCTTTTGAGCCGTCTAGACGCCAGGCATCACCGTCGGCAGTAGCTGTCGTGCGAGGTGTGGCCGGATCGGAATTGCCCGGTTCGGCGAGTGCCGCCGTCAGCAGGGTCGTCCCGTCGACGACGCCGGGTAGGTAGCGTTGCTGCAGCTCTGAATCTCCGTGACGGGCAATGGTATCGGCGCCGAGCAGCAGCGTCGCGTAGACGGGGACCGGTGCGACGCTGTAGCCCACCTCGCTGAGCAGTACGCACAATTCGAGGAATCCGCCCGCGCTTCCGCCGAATTCCTCCGGAAGTGCGATGCCGAGCAGATCTGACGAGGCGAGTTCTCGCCAGAGGTCGGCGTCATGCCGGAGGCCGCTCGCCTCCAGGTCTGACAGATGTTCCGGGGTGGCGCGGTGTTCGAACAGTTGCCGGGCGACCTTGCCGACCGTTTCCTGATCGTCAGAAAAGGTGAAATCCATTGTCACTCCATGTCATGTTGCGGGTCGGAACTGGTGCAGCACCAGCTCGTCACCGCTGGGCAGAGCTGAGAACGTCTCGTAGTACACCTCGACTGGCATGCCGATCTCGATGTCGTCGGGTTCGATACCGGTCAGGTTGCTGACGAGGCGCACGCCTTCGTCGAGTTCGATCAACGCCACCACGTAGGGATACTCGAGGAACGGCAGCGGCGGGTACTGCGGCATCACGAAGCTGTAGACCGTGCCGTGCCCGGTCGACACCACATGGTCCCAATCGAGCGACTGGCACCGACCGCACATCGGTCGGGGTGGCACACGCAAGGTGCCGCACTCGGTGCAGCGCTGAATCCGCAGCTCGCCGTCCGTGAGCCCCGACCAGAAGAACTCGGTGTCCGGGCTGATCGACGGCGCGAGTCTGGACCCCATCAGCGCCCCGACTTGAAGCGCAGTGTGCGGAACCTCTGCTTACCGATGACCTCGCCGTTCTGATCGCGATACGTGGTGATCCAGGTGACGAAGAAGCCGTTGCCCATGGCCGTTTTCTTCTCGTCGGAAATGGTTTCGTACACCGTCTCCGCGGTGATCTCGTCACCGACTCGCGGGTAGCGCTCGATCTCGAACTCCGAGTTCGTGGCCACGGTGCCCGTGTAGCCCGCGTCCTGCAGGAACTGCAGCGGATTCGACTTGATCTCGACTGGCACGCCGCCCCGTTCGTGGATGCCCTCCAGTTTCGGAGGCGCCATGGTCCAGGATTGCAGCATCACCGGCGGGGACACGACCGCGCCGAAGCGGGAATTCGCTGCGAACTCCGGGTCGAGATACGCGGGGTTCATATCGCTCAGTGCGTGGGCCCAGTGTCGGATCATGGCGGTATTGACCGGATCCGGCGCCTTGACAGGCTGCCCGGGACCGATTGGCGCTCCGATGAGCGCGTCGAGTCGTTCACGGATCTCCGACGGGTCGAGGTCGGTCACGCTGCGGGTCCTTTCGCCGGTGCGGTGGCTCGGACGTCGCGGGGTGCGCGTGGCATCCCGAGGCCGGCCATTGCGATGATGTCGCGCTGGAGTTCGTTCGCCCCACCGCCGAATGTGTTGATGACTGCGAGCCGGTACGCGCTTTCGAGTTCGCCCTTCAACGGCGCGTCGGCGCCCTTGCGGGTACCCGCCTGGCCCATGACATCGAGGAGTTCGCGGGCGACCTTCTGGGTGAGTTCGGTCCCGAACACCTTGGCCGCGGACGCCTCGCCCATCGCCAGTGCGGACGAGCCCATATTGGAGTTCACCCGGAGGTTCAGCAGGCGGTATGCCGCGACCTGTGCTTCCACACGCGCCAACGCCTGCTGCACCCACGGCTGGTCGATCACGGTGCCGTCGTCCAGCGGCGTCGTCCTGGCCCACGCCAACGTCTTCTGGAACAGCGGCTCGAGGGCACCCAGATTGCCCAGTGCCGCACGCTCGAGGTTGAGTTGGTTGGTGACCAACTTCCAGCCTTCGTTCTCTCCGAGCACGATTGCGCTTTCGTGGACTCGGACATCGTCGTAGAAGGTGTAGTAGGTCGACACACCCGGCATGGTGCGCAGCGGCTTCCACGAAAAGCCCGGTGTGTCGGTGGGCACGATGAAGACGGTGATCCCCTTGTGCTTTTTGGCTTCTGGGTCCGTACGTGCGGCAAGCCACACGTAATCGGCGAATTCCGCACCGCTGGTCCACATCTTGGCGCCGTTGATGACGAAGTGGTCACCATCGCGGACGGCGGTGGTCCGCAATGCGGCGAGATCGCTGCCGGCACCGGGTTCGGAGTAGCCGATGGCGAACTCGATGGTGCCCTTGAGGATCTTCGGGAGGTACGTCTCCTTCTGCTCCTGGGTGCCGTACTCGATCAACGTCGGACCGACGGTGTTCAGTGTGATCATCGGCAGAGGCGCGTTCACGCGGCGCGCTTCCTCGCCGAAGATGTACTGATCGAGCGCTGAAAGGCCGTGCCCGCCGAATTCCCTCGGCCAGGCGACGCCAAGCAGACCGGCCTCGCCGAGGGCTCGCCGGCACTCGCTGACCGCAGCGCCACCTTCGGACAGGCCCGCCACGGCAGCGCGACGTTCCGGAGTCATCACCGCTTCGAGGCGCTCGCGGTAATCCTTGCGGAGCTGCTCCTGCTCGGTCGAATAGTCGAAATCCATGTCAGACACCCACTCCCAGTCGAACGGGCATACGTTTGACGCCCGGCACCATGGTGGCGCGCAATCGGCTCACATCGCCGGTGAGCTCCATCGTCGGATATGCGCCCAGCAAGACCTCGAACATCACCCTTGCTTCCATCCGCGCGAGCTGAGCACCCAGGCAGGCATGTTCACCGGCGCCGAACGCGATGTGCGGATTGGGATTTCGGGTGATGTCGAAAGTTTCGCTGCTCGGACCGAAGACGTCTTCGTCTCGATTCGCCGAGCCGTAGAGCATGACCACCTTTTCACCCGCGCGGATCTGCTGGCCGCGAATCTCGACGTCTTCGGTGGCGCACCGTGCCATGTGCGTGACGGGGCTGGTGAAGCGCAGCATTTCCTCGACCGCGCACGGCAACAGGGACGGATCGTTGCGCAGGAGAGCGAACTGGTCAGGATGCTCGATGAGCGCGAGCGTTCCGAGCGCGAGCAAGTTCCGTGTGGTCTCGTTCCCGGCGACGAGTAGCAGGAACGAGAAATTCAGCAGATCCTCGTCGGTCAGCCGCTCCCCGTCGACCTCCGCTGCCGCCAGGATGCTGAGCAGGTCCCCGTCATCGCTGACCTTTCCGGTCCGGCGCACCGTGATCAGCTCAGTGAAGTACTGGTAGAGCTCGGCCATCGCGGTCAGGGGCTCCATCTCGATGTCCGGGTCGTCGCCTCCGACAGCGGCATCGGACCAGACGCGGAACTGCTCCCAGTCCTCCGGCGGCGCCCCGAGCATCTCGGCGATCATCCGGGTGGGTAACGGGGCGGCGATCTCTTCGGCGAACTCGTAGTCCCGAGAGGGGTCGATGTCGTCCAGGATGCCCTTGACGATGTCTCTGACCTTGGGTTCCAGCAATGCCACCTGGCGTCTGGTGAACCCCGAGTTGATCAGCTTGCGCAGCTGCCGGTGTCGGGGCGGATCGGTGAAGATCAGGTTGCCCTCCTGGACCGGCTCAGGCAGGGCCGGGTCCGGAATGCTGATGCCCTTGGTCGAGGAGAACAGCATCGGACGGCCCGACACGTGACGCACATCCTCGTACCTCAGCAGCGCCCAGAATTCGGTGGCCTCGTTCCAGACGACGGGCGTGTGCTCCCGCAGGTGACGGTAGGCGGGGTACGGGTCGCCTGCGTAGAAGTCGGGTGAATGAAGGGGCACTTCGCTGGTAGGGCGCACTACAGGCCTTCCTCGCCGTGGAGGTCAGACACAATTGGGCAGAATGTCCGACCCATGATGTGTACCGCACATGATCAGCGGCTGTCAACGTACGCAAAAGCCTAGTTGGTGCCCCTCGACATTGACCTCGGTCCACATGCGGGTGTACACACGACGGTCAGATGTAGGAATGTGTTCTACGCCACTCTGCGTTCGATCGCAGTTTCCCGAATGACCACGGAGGTGCCTCCTGATGGCCGGCCCGCAATCTCTCGCCGACGACTACGCCGCCTACATCGACGGGTCTTGGGTGGCTCCCGATGCCGGTCGTTACGACGTGACCGACCCGGCCACGGAGCAGACCATCGCATCGGCGCCGGACTCCGGTGTCGAGCAGGTCGGACACGCCGTGGCGGCGGCTCGGGCCGCCTTCGACAGCGGGCCGTGGCCGCGGCTCGATCCCGATGAGCGTGCCCGGTGCCTCCAGCAGCTCAGCACTGCTCTGTTGGCCCGCGGCGACGACATCTACGCCCTCGCACAGACGGAATGGGGATGCACGGCAAACGAGCGGCTGATTCACGTCGAAGGCCCGGCGATCATGATGGGCCGCGCCGCGGAGCTGGCGACCGAACCTGCTGAGGCTCCGCTGGATGCGTGGGGCGCGGCCGGTCGGACATTGCTGCGCTACGAGCCGCTCGGAGTCGTCGCCGCACTGACCCCCTGGAATTTTCCGCACACCCTCAATGTCATGAAACTCGGCGCCGCACTGGCCGCAGGCAACACGGTCGTGCTCAAGCCCTCCCCACTCACCCCGCTCGCCGGCCTCGCGCTGGCGCGCCTCATCGACGACGAGACCGACATCCCGCCCGGCGTCGTCAACGTCGTCACCCCGTCCGGTGTCGAAGCCAGCCGGGCGCTGACCATCGACCCTCGCGTCGACATGGTCAGTTTTACCGGCAGCACGGCGGTTGGGAGAGACGTGATGGCCGCGGCCGCGGCCACGATGAAGCGAATCCTGCTGGAGTGCGGGGGTAAGTCGGCCGGCATACTCGTCGACGACGTCGAGCTCAATGACGAACTGCTGCAGCGGATTCTGCTCGAGGGATGCACCTTGCACGCGGGGCAGGCCTGCATCCTGAACAGCCGCCTGCTGGTTCCCGAGACGATCTATGACGATGTCGTGGCCGGATTGGCAGAGGCCGCGCGTGCCGTGAAGGTCGGAGACCCCACCGATCCAGCGGTCGAGATGGGCCCCCTCATCACCAGTGAGCACCTCAGCCGGGTGGAGAGCCACGTCCACCGCGCCGAACGGGACGGGGCCACAGTGATCGCGGGAGGACGAAGGGCGAAGGAGCATTCCACCGGATACTTCTTCGAGCCCACGATCCTGACGAATGTCGCGCCCGACAGCTTCATCGCCCAGGAAGAGGTTTTCGGGCCAGTGCTCACCGTTCTGCGTTATGGCAGCGACGCGCACGCCATCGAGATCGCCAACGACTCCGCCTATGGTCTCGGCGGCGCAGTCTGGGGTGGTGATGTCGATCGAGCAGTGCAGATCGCCCGCGGCCTGCGCACCGGCCAGGTCTCCGTCAACGGCACTATTCCCGGCGACGCTCCGTTCGGCGGCTTCAAACAAAGTGGTATCGGGCGCGAAGGCGGCGTGATGGGCCTGAGGGCTTACATGGAGCCCAAAGCGATCGGCGTTCCCGCATGACCGGCCCGCTGGAGGGCCTCCGTGTGGTCGAGGTCGCCACCGAGATCGACGCTCCGTACTGCACCAAGTTGCTGGTCGACCTGGGCGCTGACGTGATCAAGGTCGAAGCGCCGAACGGTGATCCACTTCGAGCCTGGGCCCCGTTGATCGCGACGGAAGACGGTGACCGGCGCAGCGGGCTGTTCGACTACCTCAATGCCGGCAAGCGCACATGTGCAATCGACCCCGAAAGTGGCTCCGGCGCAGACCTTCTACGCGGAATGCTCGAGCGCGCCGACATGCTCGTCGAGAACCTCGCAGGCCGGCGCACGGCCTGGCACCTCGACTCGGCCGCACTGCACGCGGTCAATCCGGGTCTCGTCGTGGTCCGGGTCTCCGACTTCGGCACGGAGGGGCCGTTGCGTGACCGGCAGACGACCGCATTGACCTTGCAAGCGGCTGCCGGCTGGGTCAACCAGCGGGAGTTCGATCGTCCCCCGGTGCAGGCAGGTGCGCGCATCCCGGAGTACATCACCGGGGCCTACGCCGCGCTCGGTGGTCTGACGGCGCTGCGGGTGGCGCACGGCGCCGAGCGTCCGGTGGAGGTGGATGTCTCGGCGTTCGAGGCCCTGCTGTCGACCCTGCCGTATCCGATGCTGCTCGCCGAACGGCTGAAAAGCATGGGCCTGCCGCCCAATTCGAAGGCCGGACCGATGCTCGGCATCGTCCGTGCCGCCGACGGGTGGATCGGCATCAATTGCCTGACCGGGCAGCACTGGCTCGATGTGTGCGCCATGATGGGCCTCCCGGACTTCGAGGAGCATCAGCTCTCGATCATGCTCGGAGGGCCCGAGCGCGAGGAGTTCTTCGCGAAGGCGCAACCGTGGCTGGATTCGATGTCAGTGGCCGACATCGTCGACCTGAGTCAAGCGATGCGGATTCCCGCCGCACCGGTGACTGATGGCGAGACGATCCTCGACTGTCCGCAATACGCGGAGCGCGGTTTCTTTCTCACCGGTCCCGCCGCGAGCGAAGCCGGCGCGATGGTGCGGCCCGGGGCGCCTTTCCGGCTGTCGCGGACCCCTGCAGGTCCACCGCGGCCGGCGCCGTCGCTGGGGGAGACCGCCCCGGCAACGTGGCAGCCACGGCATGCGCCCTTCTCCGCTGCACCGGCCGCGTCGGTCGACTCGCCCTTCGACGGACTGAACGTGTTCGACCTCAGCACCTTCTGGGCGGGCGCGTACCTCACGTGCTATCTCGGCGCCCTCGGTGCAGATGTGGTGAAGCTCGAATCCATTCAACGGCCGGACGGGCACCGGTACTCTGGGGCGCTCCTGCGCGAGGGCGACGACTGGTACGAGCGCGGTCCGCTCTGGCAGGGCACCAATCTGAACAAGCGCGACCTCACTCTCGACCTCTCGTCAGAGGACGGTCGACGTCTGGCACTTCGACTCGCATCCGAGGCCGATGTCATCGTCGAGAACTTCTCGCCGCGCGTGGTCGAACAGTTCGGTCTCGACTACGAATCGGTCGCCGCGGTGAACCCGGGCGTGATCATGGTCCGGATGCCGGGATTCGGACTCGAGGGGCCATGGCGCGACTTCGTGGGCTGGGCACTCAACATCGAACAGCTGTCCGGGATGGCGGCAGTGACCGGCTATTCCGACGGACCGCCGTGCAACCTCCAAGGTCCTGCGGATCCGATCGCCGGTGTGCACGCGGCGGTGGCACTTCTCGCCGCGCTCGATCACCGCGACCGTACCGGGGAGGGACAGCTCATCGAGGTCGCCCAGATCGAGGTCGGTGCCGCGGTGACGGCGCAGCCGGTGATCGAGCACTCGGTGACCGGGCAGGTCTCCGTGAGAGAAGGCAATCGGCACCGCGTGTACGCGCAGGGGGTGTATACCACCGCGGTCCCCGAGGAGTGGGTTGCGGTCAGCGTTCGGCATGACGAGGACTGGGCCGCGGTCTGCGACATCGTGGGACGTCCGGACTTGGTCGGCGATCCGCGTTTCGTCGACAACGACGCTCGCCGCCGTCATCATGATGAGTTCGATGCCGTACTCGCAGCGTGGCTCGCGGCAGCGCAGCCGGACGAGGCCGCCGATGCGTTGTCGGCGCGGGGAGTTCCGGCCGAGCGGCTGATGACATCCGACCGCATGTACTCGATCGAACAGCTCGACGCCCGCGGGTTCTACGACGACATCACACATCCGGTCACCGGGGCGCACCGTTATCCGGGTTGGCCGTTCCGCATCAGTCCCGGTCCGTCGAGGCACCATCGAAGCGCGCCGCCCACACTGGGACAGCACAACGCCGAAGTCCTGGGTTCGCTGGGCCTGTCGGCAGACGATATCGCCGAGCTGGAGAAGCGGAAGGTGATCGGGCAGAAAATCGTGAACGCGTGAGCCATTCGCAATCAGCGGCCGCTTGCGTGCGTTAGGCTCGCGGGCGGTCGGTGGAAACGATAATTTGCGGAAACGAGAAGGAATTGTTCGTTCACCGAACCATGTGTCCGTGCGTTGGCACGAGAGGTGGGTCCCATGGCTGAGCGGGTAGCCGCGCCGGTCAAGGGGCCGGATCGGTGGTCGACCGGATTATCTCTCCCCGGCGGACTTTCCGGTGCGATGCAGGCGATCGGTGGTCTGTTCGCAATGGGACTCGATGCCGTGAGGTTCATCTTCCGTAGACCGTTTCAGTGGCGGGAGTTCCTGGAACAGTCATGGTTCGTGGCGCGGGTGTCGATGGCTCCGACATTGTTGGTGGCGATCCCGTTCACGACGCTGGTGTCGTTCATCCTCAACATCCTGCTGCGCGAGCTGGGTGCTGCGGACCTGTCAGGGGCAGGTGCCGCGTTCGGAGCGGTGACGCAGCTGGGACCTTTGGTGACGGTGCTCATCGTGGCCGGGGCCGGCGCCACCGCCATGTGTGCCGATCTCGGATCGCGCACGATCCGCGAAGAGATCGACGCGATGGAGGTGCTGGGCATCAACCCGGTGCAGCGGTTGGTCACACCGCGGATGCTTGCATCCGGGTTGGTGGCATTGTTGCTCAACAGCCTGGTGGTGATCATCGGGATCGTCGGGGGCTATGTCTTCTCGGTGTTCGTCCAGGACGTGAACCCCGGTGCATTCGCGGCGGGTATCACGTTGTTGACCGGGGTGCCCGAGGTGGTCATCTCGTGTGTCAAAGCCGCGCTGTTCGGTCTGATCGCCGGACTGGTGGCGTGCTACCGGGGGCTGACGATCAGCGGCGGCGGCGCTAAAGCAGTCGGCAACGCGGTCAACGAGACCGTCGTGTACGCGTTCATGGCGCTCTTCGTCATCAATGTCGTGGTGACCGCGATCGGCATCCAGATGACGGCGAAGTAGTCGGTCATGAGTACCGCAGCGGTCTTTCGGTCGCGGTTCCCCCGGGTCGCGGGCTACGCCCGGCGTCCCGTCGATGGGCTGGCCGGCCTCGGCGATCACCTGTTGTTCTACGTGCGTGCGCTGCGGGACGTGCCGTATGCGGCGGCGCACTTCCGCAAGGAATGGATTCGGCTGATCGCCGAGATCTCCATGGGCGCAGGAACATTGGCGATGATCGGCGGCACGGTGGTCATCGTCGGATTCTTGACCCTGGCCACCGGCGGGGTGCTGGCCATCCAGGGATACAGCTCGTTGGGCAATATCGGCATCGAAGCGCTGACAGGTTTCTTGTCCGCCTTCATCAATGTTCGTATCGCAGCGCCGGTGGTAGCGGGAATCGGTTTGGCCGCCACTTTCGGAGCGGGGGTGACCGCCCAGCTGGGCGCGATGCGCATCAACGAGGAGATCGACGCGCTGGAGTCGATGGGCATTCCGCCCATTCCCTATCTGGTGTCGACCCGCATCGCCGCGGGCATGGTGGCGGTCACGCCGCTGTATGCGATCGCGGTGATCCTGTCGTTCGTCGCCAGTCAGTTCACCACCACATTCTTGCTCGGTCAGTCCAGCGGGCTGTATGGGCACTACTTCGACACGTTCCTGAACCCGATCGACCTGCTGTGGTCCTTCCTGCAGGCGATATTGATGGCGTTGGCGATCCTGTTGGTGCACACATACTTCGGCTACTTCGCCTCGGGTGGACCATCCGGTGTGGGTGTCGCGGTCGGCAACGCGGTCCGCACCTCGCTGATCGTGGTGGTGTCGGTGACGCTGCTGGTGTCGCTGTCGGTGTACGGCTCCAACGGCAACTTCAATCTGTCCGGGTGATCGGCCATGGTCAAGAACAACATTCGTCCCCTCGCCGGTCTGGGTATGGTGGTGACCGCGATCGTCGTCGTCGCCCTGGCCATCGCGTTGTTCCGCGGCAGCTTCACCTCGACCGTGCCCGTCACTGTGATCACCGACCGGGCCGGTCTCGTGATGAATCCCGATGCCAAAGTCAAGATGCGCGACGTCCAGGTCGGTACTGTCGCCTCGATCACCGACACAGGTGACGGGCGCGCCGCATTGACCCTTGCTCTGGAACCGTCGAAGGTGAACCTGATCCCGGGCAATGTCGGCGTCACCATCGCGTCGTCGACGGTGTTCGGTGCGAAGTTCGTCGAATTGGACCCTCCGGCCAAGCCCTCGGCGGATTCGTTGCGAGCCGGCCAGGTCCTGCAGTCCAATCACGTCACGGTCGAGATCAACACCGTGTTCGAGCAACTCACCACGCTCCTGGACACCATCAAGCCAGAAGAGCTCAACGCGACACTCAGTGCGTTGGCCCATGGGCTGAGCGGGAGGGGTGAGCAGATGGGTCGTACCATCGACGATCTCGACGCGTTGCTGGCCGATCTCGACCCCAGCCTGCCGAATCTGTCGAGAGATCTGGCGACGGCGCCCACCGTCTTCAACACTTTCGCTGATGCGGCGCCCGATCTACTCACCTTGGCCGACAATGTCAGCGCCGTGTCGCGGACCGTCGTCGACCAACAGCGAAACCTCGATGCCTTCCTCGTCAGCACCACCGGCCTGACCGCTCGCGGAGCGGACGTCATCGGTACCAATCGCCAACCGCTCACCGATGCACTCCATCTGCTCGTTCCCACCACGGGCCTGCTCGAACGTTATCGCGACGCGCTGAACTGCTCGCTCACCACGATGCTGGGCATGCAGGCCAATCCGCCTCTGGAAAAGCCCGGCGCCCAAGTGCTGACCGGTTTCACCCTCGGCGCCGACCGGTACCGCTACCCGACGAACCTGCCCAAGGTCGCAGCGACGGGTGGACCGCAGTGTCTCGGCCTGCCCAACCTGCCGCCTGAGACCCACCTGCCATTCGTCGTCGCGGACACGGGCGCGAACCCGTTCGCCTACAACAGCCCCGGCATCGTGCTCAATTCGGATGGGCTCAAGCAGTTCCTGTTCGGGCCGATCGCCGGGCCTCCTCGGAACACCGCGCAGATCGGGCAGCCGGGATGACCAATTCGCGTACCACCCTCATCAAGTTCGGCGTCTTCGCCGTGGTGATGATCACCCTCACGGCGTTCATGGTGATGACGTTCAGCCGGTATCAGTCCCGCGAAACCACCCCGTATTCGGCCGTGTTCGCCGACGCGTCGGGACTGCGTTCCGGCGACTCGGTGCGTGTGGCCGGCATCCAGGTCGGGTCCGTGGAATCTGTTGATCTGCAGGATGACAAGACCGTGGTGGTCGAGTTCGGGCTGGACCGCACGATCCCGCTCACCCTGGGCAGCCGGGCCGCGATCCGATACTTGAACCTGGTCGGCGACCGTTATCTCGAGATCGTCGATGGGCCGGGATCCACCCGCAAAATGCCCTCTGGTTCGACGATCCCGCTGGATCGCACTGATCCCGCGTTGGACCTCGATGCGCTACTGGGAGGTCTCAAGCCTGTCATCCAAGGCCTCGATCCGCGCGACGTCAACGCCCTGACGTCCGCGCTGGTCGACGTGTTCCAAGGTCAGGGCGGAACGCTCGAATCGCTGCTGACCAGAACATCGTCGTTCACGAACACCTTGGCCGACAACAGTGCCGTCATGCAGCAGTTGATCGACAACCTGACTGCCGCCGTCGGCACGATCTCCGACAACGGCGACAAGTTCTCGGTCACCCTGAATCGTCTGCGAGAGTTGGTGGCGCAACTGGCGGGCGACCGGAACACGATCGGCGCTGCCATCGAATCCTTGAGCCGCGGAACCTCCTCGGTCTCGGACCTTCTCGTCCAGGCGCGGCCGCCGTTGGCCACGACGGTGACTGAACTCAATCGCCTCGCCGCGAACCTCGACGCACAATCGGACCGGCTCGACACCGCCATCAAGAAGGCACCCGACAACTACCGGAAGATGATGCGTCTGGGTTCCTACGGCAGCTTCTTCAACTATTACCTCTGCGGCATCACCATTCGGGTCAGCGACCTGCAGAATCGCACGGCCCAGTTCCCCTGGATCGAGCAGACCGGGGGGAGGTGCTCGGAACCCAAATGATCAAATATCGCAACAACCGTCTGATCCGGGTCGGCTTCATCGGCCTCGTGCTGTGCATCCTGGTCATCGTCGTGGGTCTCAATCCGAACACCATCCTCGCGCCCGCAACGACGGTGCGCTACGAGGCGATGTTCGCCGACGCCGGTGGCCTGCAGGTCGGTAACGACGTCAAGATCTCCGGCGTGAAAGTCGGCCAGGTGTCGCGTATTCAGCTCGAGAGCGGCAAGGCGTCGGTGCTGTTCACCGTCGACGGCACGGTCTCCTTGGGCGACCAGTCCACTGCCCACGTCCGCACGGGCACCCTTCTCGGGGAGCGGATGCTGACGATCGAATCCGTGGGCGAAGCCACGATGAAACCGCTGACCGTGATACCGGTGTCGCGCACATCCTCGCCGTACTCACTCACCGATGCCGTCGGTGATCTAGCGTCCAATACCGCCGGCACAGACACCGCGAGCCTGAACCGCTCGCTCGACACGTTGTCCGACACGTTGAATCAAATCGCGCCGCAGTTGGGACCGACGTTCGACGGGTTGTCCCGGTTGTCGAAGACGCTGAACGAGCGCAACCAGACGATCGGTGAACTGCTGCACAACACCGGTCGCGTCACCGGCGTCCTCGCTCAGCGCAGTCAGGACGTCAACGCGTTACTGCTGAACGCCAACGACCTGGTCGGCGTGCTCGTCGATCAACGCCAAGCCATCGCATCGCTGTTGGCGAGCACCTCCGCGCTCGCCCAGCAACTGTCGGGGCTGATCGCCGACAACCGTGCGCAATTGGCACCCGCGCTACAGAAACTGAACAGTGTGCTTTCGGTACTGCAGCGCAATCGCGACGACATCGCGCGCACGCTGCCGATGCTGGCCAAGTTCCAGAGTGAATTCAGCGAGATCGTCGCCAACGGCCCGTACTACACCGCATACGTGCCGAACCTGATTCCCGGACAGTTCCTTCAACCGTTCTTCGATTACGCCTTCGGTTTCCGCCGGGGCGTCAATGCCGGACAACCGCCCGACACTGCCGGTCCGCGTGCGGAGCTGCCGTTCCCGTACAACGGCATACCAGAAAGGCCCCGCTGATGTCGCGCTCGAAGGTCGTCGCGCTGACCGCCGTGATGCTCGTCGTGGCGATGGTCGGCGGCGCGGCAACGCTGATCCTGGGCAGGGTGCTGGCGCCTCTGCGACTCACCGCGTATTTCAGCACTGTCACCGGGCTGTATCCGGGCGACGAGGTTCGAATCGCAGGGGTGACCGCGGGGAAGGTCTCGGCCATCGAGCCGGAGGGAGACCGGGTGCGGATGCAGCTCGCCGTCGACCACGGAATCCCTGTCCCCGCGGATGTGCGGGCGGTGATCGTGGCGCCGAACCTGATCTCAGCGCGGTTCGTTCAGCTCACCCCGGCGTATGAGGATCGCGGACCGAGGATCGCCGAGGGCGGTGTCATCCCCGTCGAGCGGACAGCCTCACCTGTCGAGTGGGATGAGGTCAAACGCCAATTGACCCGTCTTGCTACGGATCTCGGTCCCCGCAGTGAGATGTCGGGTACCGCGGTGGCACGGTTCCTCGACAGCACGGCAAACGCTCTGGGTGGCAATGGCGCCAAGTTGCGTGACACGCTCACCCAACTCTCAGGCGCTGGCCGAATCTTGGCCGACAACAGTCCCGACATAGTCGCGGTGATCTCCAACCTGCAGACCTTTGTCACGGCCCTGCGCGACAGCAATGCGCAGATCGTGCAGTTCCAAGGGCGGTTGGCGACCCTGTCCAGCGTGCTGGACGGCAGTCGATCGGATCTGGATTCCGCGCTGCGCAACGTTGCCGACGTGGTGGGGATCGTGCAGCAGTTCGTCCGTGAGACCCGGGACCCCGCCGCTGAGCAGATCCAACGGCTGGCAGATGTCACCGGCAATCTCGTTCAGCACCAGCGAGACCTCGAGCAGGTTCTGCACGTTGCGCCGACTGCGTTGGCGAACACCGTGAATTTCTTCGATCCGCGCGACGGCGCCATCAACGGCGTGTTCGGGTTCAACGTCTTCTCCAACCCGATCCAGTTCTTGTGCTCGTCGATCGGCGCCATCGAGAACGTGACGGCCTCGGAATCGGCGAAGCTCTGTTCCCAGTACCTAGGCCCCGCGCTGCGGCTGCTCAACTTCAATTACCTGCCTTTCCCCGTCAACCCGTACCTGGGAGGTGCTCCCAAGCCGGAGCAGATGCTCTACACCGAACCAGGTTTGGCGCCCGGCGGCGCTGGCGGGAAGCCTGGCCCCCCGGAAACACCGCCGGCGGTCTCGGCATACACCGGGGCAGGCGATGTGCCACCTCCGCCCGGATATGGGCCGCCTCCAGGGCCGCCGCCTCCCGCGCCGCCACCCTCGCTTCCGGCGATGCTGCTTCCCTCCACTGAACCCGCGCCACCGGCGTCGGGGCCGCTTCTGCCGGCCGAGGCGACACCGGCTCCGCAGGCGCCGAATCCCGGTGGCATCCCGGGGGGTGCGCAACCGTGACCGCATCGCAACGCATTACACGGACTCTCGTTGCGGCGCTGACCGTGATCCTGGCATCGGGTTGCGGCTACCGCGGCCCTAATTCCTTGCCGCTACCTGGCACCGTGGGCGGCCGCGATGGAGCGACCTACCATGTCGAACTCGCCAATGTCGGAACGCTGGAATCGAATTCGCCGGTCCTGATCAACGACGTCGTCGTCGGAAGCATCGGCGCGATGACGGTGAAGGATTACCACGCCGATGTGACGGTGCGCGTGCGTCCGGATGTCGTCGTACCCGGCAACGCGCTGGCCCGGGTAGGGCAGACGAGTCTGCTGGGCTCCATGCACCTGTCGTTGGACCCGCCCCTGGGCGAGCAACCCCGTGGCAGGCTCTCGCCGGGTGCGACCGTGCAGTTGAACCAGTCCATGACCTATCCGTCGACCGAACGCACGTTGTCATCGCTGGCAGCGGTGGTCAACGGCGGTGGCCTCGGTCAGATCGGTGACATCATCCACACTGTCGGAACCGCGCTGAGCAGCCACAGTCAGCAGGCACGAGATGTGTTGTCGCGACTGGACAATTTCATCGGCACCTTCGACCGGCAACGTGACGATGTCGTCGCAGCGCTCACGGCGCTCGATCGCCTGAGTGCCCAACTGGCTGGGCAACGTGACGTCGTCGCCGAGACACTGCGTGACCTGCCCCCGGCACTGGACGTACTGGTGCGCCTGCGGCCCCAGTTGACCACCGCGCTCGACACAGCGCGCCAATTCTTCGATGTCACCACCCGACTGGTCCAGGACTCTCAGAACGACCTCGTGTCGAACCTCAACAGCCTCGGTCCGACGTTGAAGTCTCTTGCCGACGTGGGGCCAGAGATCGACACAGCACTGGGCTACATCACAGTGCTGCCATACGGCCAGAACGTCATCGACCGCGCAGTCAAAGGCGATTACCTAAACCTCTACGTCGTGCTCGACCTGACGCGTAACCGGCTCAAACGCGGTCTGTTGGCCAACACCAGGTTCGGCGACGAGACGCTTCCGCTCGTGCCCGCCCCAGGTGACCCGGGGTACGACGCGTTCTACGCCGCCCCTCCAGCGCAGAATCCGTTGAACGCGCCGTTGCAACCGGCGCCAGCCCCGCCGCCCGCCGACTCGGCGTCACCCCCGCCTTCGAACACTGCACCACCGCAGGGAGGCTGAGATGCTCACCCGGTTCATCCGCACCCAGCTCATCATCTTCGCGATCGCCTCGGTCGTCGGGGTCAGCGTGATGGCGGTCGCCTACCTCAAAGTGCCGATGTTTCTCGGCATCGGTCGCTATGACATCACCCTGCAATTGCCCGCCGGGGGTGGCATCTATCGATTCGCGAACGTGACCTATCGCGGGGTGCCGATCGGCAAGGTCACCGACGTCGACCTGACCCGCGACGGGGCCGTAGCCACACTGTCGGTCAACTCGTCACCGCGAATCCCCGCCGACGTCGACGCCGAAATCCGCAGTCTGTCCGCGGTCGGAGAGCAGTACGTCGACCTGCGGCCGCGCCACGACGACGGGCCCTATCTCCAGCAAGGATCGGTCATTCCGGTGTCCAGAGCGACGATCCCGCAGCCCGTGGGGCCGATGCTCGACCGAATGAGTGCGCTGGTCGACTCAGTTCCGGAGGACCGGGTACCCGCGCTGCTGAGCGAGGCCGCCACAGCGTTCAACGGAAAGGCGTACGACCTGGGCTCGCTGTTGGATTCGGCGGCCCGGGTGTCGGCAGATACTCGCGCGAATTCCGCTGCCGCCCGGGGCCTGATCGACGACAGTGCACCGCTGCTGGAGGGCGCCGCGCAATCGTCGGAAGACACCAAGCGCTGGGCTGCCGATCTCGCCGCTGTCTCGGCACAACTGCGCAGCAACGATCCGCAGCTGCGGGCCATCGTGCAGACGGGGCCGCCCGCGTTCGACGAGGTCTCGCGACTCCTCGACGCCGTGAAACCGACCCTCCCGCTGCTGCTGGCCAACATGACGAGCCTCGGTCAGGTCGCGTTGACCTACAACCCGAGTATCGAGCAGGTGATGATTCTCCTTCCCCCGTTTCTCGGCGGCTTCTTCCAGATCTCGCAGACCAAGAATGCGACCGGCCTGCCGATCGGCAATTTCCGGCTGCAGAGCAGTGATCCGCCGTCGTGCACCGTGGGCTTCCTTCCGCCGTCCCAGTGGCGCTCACCCGCCGACACCACCACGCTGGACACCCCGGACGGGCTGTACTGCAAGCTCCCGCAGGATTCGCCGATCGCGGTCCGGGGTGCGCGCAACCTCCCGTGTATGGGTCACCCGGGCAAGCGCGCGCCAACGGTCGACATCTGCAACAGCGACAAGCCGTACGAGCCGCTCGCCCTGCGGCAGCACGTGCTCGGTCCCTACCCGATCGATCCCAATCTCATCGCGCAGGGGATTCCACCGGATACCAGGGTCGAAGGGGACGTCGCGATCACGGCGCCCGTCGAGGGCACTCCGCCACCACCCGGCGGGGATGCGCCGCCGCCCGATGCGGGCCTGCCGCCGCCCCCGGCCGGCCCCGCCATCGACGAGCCGACCGCCACTGCGCCGTCGCCGCCGCCTCCGGGCCCACAGGTGGCTCCTTCGGGGTTCGAACCGCAGAACCCCACGCCGACCATCGCGTCGGCCACGTACGATCCGCGAACCGGACGCTACGTGGGGGCTGACGGCGTGAGTCATCAGCAGAGCAATCTGTCCGGTGACGGGTCTCCCCGTGACTGGCAGCAGGTGGTCTTACCGGTCGGAGCTGCGAAATGAAAACGCTACGAACACTTGTCACGATCGGGGCCAGCTGTTTCCTCGTCGGCGTGTGGAATTCGCCTGCGGCAGCGGCCGGTCCGAACGATGGCGTCGCCATCGAAGGCGCCTACGTCGTGGTCTCCGACGGCCTGATGGCCAGGACCAACGAACGCTTCAAGGACGAGGCCACGGTGACCGCGCGGTGGAATGTCACCAGCAATTGCACCGATTACCAGTCGTGCACCGGACGGGTGGAATCCGATCAGGGGTGGACCGCAGACCTGACGTACATCAGCAATGTCTGGTACGTCCGCCGTACGCTGCCGAACTGGGAACCGTGTCCAGACGGTTCCGCGGCTCCGGGGGAACAGACCTACTACTTCTGGCGCGATCCCAACAACGCCGCACAGCTGATCGGCTGGGACTCCACGAAGGGCCCCAGCGGTGCATGCGGCATCAACAAACAGCTGGTGATCAAGTTGCCGCTGCGGCTGGCGCCGGCGTGAACTAGGCGTCGACCATCGCGGCGATCGTGTCCACCACACACGCCGGCTTCTCGGAGCCCTCCACCTCGACCGTGACACGAACCGTCGCCCGGCCGCCGCGGTCGTTGCGATCGATCTTGAGTAACTCCGCACCGGCGCGGATGCGCGAGTCGACCGGCACGGGTGCTGGAAAGCGGAGCTTGTCGACCCCATAGTTCACCTGCATCGACAACCCCGTGACCCGGTAGATCTGCTGCACCAGAATCGGCACCAGCGACAGCGTGAGGTAGCCGTGGGCGATCGTCTTGCCGTAGGGGCCGGCTGCCGCACGCGCGGGGTCGACGTGTATCCACTGATGATCACCGGTGGCCTCGGCGAACAGGTCGATCTCCCGCTGGGTCACCTGCCGCCAGTCGCTGTACCCCAGATGCTCGCCGACATGGGCTTCGAACGCGGAGATACCGTCGTATTCGGTGGGCCCGGTACGCGCCTGGGTCATACCGAGACCTTGAGGCCCAACTGCTCGATCGCATTGCCGCCCATGATCTTCGCCTTCGTCTCCTCGGGGAATCCCTCGAGGCGGTCGACGAAGCTCAGTGGCTCACCGATGCCCTCGGGATGAGGGAAGTCCGACCCGAACATCACGTGATCCTCGCCCATGATGTCGACGATGCTCTTCACGTCGTCTTCGAGGAACGGGTGAATGTAGACGTTGCGTTTGAACACCTCGACCGGGTGCTCGTCGAACTCCTTGGGCATGGTCCGATACGCCTTGTCCAGCAACCGCAGCAGATTCCTGACCCAGCCGCTGCCGTTCTCGACCACCAGCACGCGCAGATCGGGGAAGCGGGACAGCGCGCCATGGCAGATCAGCGCGGCGAGTGTGTCTTCCATCGCTCGGAAGCCCATGACCACCTCGCGCAGCGCGCTGGGCTTGAACGACAGGTACTCGTCGCCGCCCTCCCATTCCATCAGGTGTTTCTGGTAGCCACTGTCCGAAGCGTGGAAGGTCACCGGGATGCCGGCCTTGACCACCTCTTCCCAGAACGGGTCGAACTCGGGCAGGCCCATCGACCGGGAACCCCCGAAGCGGCTCGGCACCGGCGCGGGCCGAACGAGGAACGTCTTCATTCCGCGCTCGAGACACCAGTGGAACTCCTTGATCGCCTCGTCGACAAGCGGCAGGCAGATGACCGGGGTGGCGAAGATCCGATTCTCGTAGTTGAAGGTCCAGTGCTCGTACATCCACTCGTTGAGCGAGTGGATGATGGCGTGGGTCAAGACGACGTCGTCGGTGGTGCGCTCCTCGATCAGGCTCGCCAGCGTCGGGTACATCACGCACTGATCGATTCCCAGCTCGTCCATCAATTCGAGGCGAGGAGCGGGGTACTGATAGGCGGGGATGACGTCCATTGCCTCGCCGATGAACTCGCGGAAACTCAGACCCTCCGGATTGTTGCCCAGGAAGTAGTCTTCGGCGCTGCCCGGGCGGGCGACGCGCTGGAACGTCGGATTCGGGATCATGTGGCTGATGTGGTCTTTGACGACCAGCTTCGGGCGTCCGTTGACCTCCACGTAGCCGACCTTGCCGCGGTGTTGCTTGGGCAGGTACTTGGTCAACGCATCCGTGGTCTCGTACATGTGGTTGTCGATGTCGAAGACGGGGTAGGGAAGCGAACGGGACGGCACGGCAGGTTCCTCCTCTGAACAGCGATTATGATAATTCTCGCTAGTGGATAATGACGTTATCACCTCTTGCTCACGACAGCCAGGTGGTCCCCGGTTCACGCGATCGCGCGGCTCCATGTGTCGACGATCTGCTCGGCCGTTGTCACGGTCGCCAGCAGGGCCAGGGAGTTGTCGATCACGGCGTCGGCGTACTCCCGCGGAAGGCCGCTGACCGCGTCGCGGGGCAGGACGAACTGATATCCCCTGTTGACGGCATCCATGACGAAGTTCGTGATCGCGATGTTGACCGAAACGCCCACCCCGACAATTGTTTTGATGCCGAGGTTGCGCAGCACTGAATCCAGGTCGGTCCCGGTCATCGGGCCGACCCCGTGGGTTCGTGTCAGCACGAGGTCCTGCTCGGTCGGGCCGAGCTCCGGGAGAACAGCCGCCCCGGGCGTGCCGGGTGCGAGGTCGGCGCCGAAGGAGGCGCCGGCGGCGAACAGGCGAGCGTTGGTGTTGGACCCGCGTCCGTCGGGCCGGCGCTGGATGAGACAGTGCACGACTGTGACCTGTGCGGCCCGGGCCGCGGTCAACAGTCGGCCGATGTTGGGGATGGCCTCGCGCCGGGCCTCCTCGGCCAGCATCGGCAGACCGGCCTGGGGGCCGATGACACCACCTTGGCATTCCTGGGTCACCAGCGCCGTGGTGCTGGGTTCGAGGAGTTGGGCCAGGTTGGGGCGCGGCATGGAAATACACGTTATCGTCTGCGATACAGCAATTTCCAGCAGGAGTGGCGATGGAACTTTGGGAGCTGGTCGCACGCGAGTCGATGCGCCAGTTGATGACGGACTACACCGCAGCGAGCGATCGTTTCGATCTGCAGGCGCTGGCCGCCTGTTTTACGCCGGTGGGCGTGCTCGAGTACACCGGTGGCGCCGAGCCCCTGCGAGGGCGCGACGCCATCGTTGCGGGGCTCACCGCGGCCGTGCGCCGACCGGCCGGCCGCCAGAACGACCACGGGCCACGCCCCTCACCCGCTTTCGTCCGCCACCATGTCAGCAGTGTCCGCTTCGGTGCGGTCGAACGCGAACATGCCGAAGCGCAGAGTTACTTCGCGGTGTACACCGATGCGGGCGCCGACCACTGGGGTCGCTACCGCGACACTCTGATGCTGGTGGACGACCGCTGGCTGTTCGCTCACCGCACGGTCACGGTCGATGCGTTCTCGTCGACGAGCCTGATGGCCGGCTGATGCTCAGGCGCTGATGAACTCGCGCGCGAAAGCGTCCGCACGCCCGATCACCTCCGCGCGATCAGCTCCGGGATGGGCGACCGGCAGCCACGTCACGCCGGCGGCTTCCAATCGTCGCAGGAGAGCGTGTCTTTCATCGACCGATCGGGAGTCATCGAGCAGATTCCCCGCCGAGAAGCAGATGTCGAGCGGCTCGGAACGGCCGATCTCCGCGGCGTACTTCTTGGCCCAGACAATCGCTGCCTCGAGCTCCTCGATCGTCGAGATCTCGGCGGTCCGTGAGGCCGTCGCGTAGCCGAACGTGTTGAAGGGGGCCCACCCCTGGCCCCGTGCCATGGCCCGCCGCACCGCGGCTTTGCTGTTGCCGCCGATCCAGATCGGTGGCGGAATGACCACCGGCCGCAGCCGGACGCCGCGCGCCGAGAACGTCGTGCCCTCGAAGGCGACGTCCCCGCCGGACAGCACCTGGTCGAGCACATCGAGTGCCTGGTCCAGCGCTGCTCCACGACTGTCGAAATCGATGCCCAGTGCCCGGAATTCCGGCTTCAGGTATCCCGCGGCGGTACCCAGGATGAGCCGTCCCTCCGACAGTAGCTGCAGACTCTGAATGGCTTTGGCGCCCAGGAAGGGATTGCGATAGGCCGCGATGTAGACATTGGTGAGCAGCTTGATCTCGCGAGACGCGGCCGCGGCGAACGACAACGCCACGAACGGGTCCAAGGCATGGTGCCCGCCGTGGTCCAGCCATTTCGCGTCCGGTGCGGGGTGATCGGTGACGTGGACGGCGCGGTAGCCGGCCGCTTCTGCTGCCTCGGTGATCTCGGCGATGGCCCGCGTGGTGACGAATTCGTCGGCGGCATCCACCCGCTGCGTGGGAAGTTCCAGGGAGAAGGAGAGGGTCACGAGTGTCCTTTCAGTTGCCGACGAGTGCGGCGAGGCGTTCTGCATGCTGATGGGGGTCGCCGAACATGAGTTCGCTGGACTTCGCGCGGCGGAAGTAGAGATGGGCATCGTGTTCCCAGGTGAACCCGATGCCGCCGTGCACCCGCATGGTGTCGACGGCTACCGCGAGAAACGCTTCCGAGCAGGCCATCTTCGCGACCGACGCGGCGACGGCGAGTTCGACGGGATCGCCGCACCCCGCGGCGTGGGTGACCGCCGATCGGGCACCCTCGACCAGGACGAGCATGTCGGCGCACCGGTGTTTCACCGCCTGGAAACTGCCGATCGCTCGGCCGAACTGGATGCGGCTCTTGGCGTAGTCCACGGCCATGTCGAGGCACCGAGCAGCGGCTCCCAGCTGTTCGGCGGCCAAGGCGATCAAGGCGAGATCGCTGGTCCGTTGCAGGCCGGGGCCGGCCTGCCCGCAGCCCCCGATCAAGCGCGCCGGCACGTCGGTGAAGCTGACGTCGGCGATCTTGCGCGTCCGATCCAGGGTCGCCAGGGGAGTGCGTACGAGGCCCTCTGCGTCTGCCTCGATCGCGAACAACGAGACCCCGAAGGGCGTGGATGCGGCCACGAACAGAACGTCGGCAGTGTGCCCGTCGAGCACTCGCGGCGCGTGGCCGGACACCCGAAAGCCGTCGTCGGTGGTGGCGGCGGTGAGTGCAACCTCTCCGCGGGAATCCCATAGGCCCAGGGCTCCGTCGAGGATGACGGTGCCCGTGATCTCGCCACCGACCAACCCCGGCACGTATTCGGAGATCGCCCCCTCGTCACCGCTGCAGAGCACCGCGTTGACCGCCAGCGCGACAGTGGCGAAGAACGGCGAGCACAACAGAGCGGCGCCCATCTCCTCGAACACGACGACGATCTCCCGCAGCCCTGCGCCCGCGCCGCCCCACTGCTCGGGTACGGCAATCCCATGAAGACCGAGCTCGGTGGCCATTGTTTTCCACACCGCGGGATCGCACCCGGTCTCGGTGTCCATGAGGGCACGCACGGAAGCGCTCGACGATGTGTCGTGCAGGAAGTCGCGGACCGCCTCTCGCAGTTCGTCGAGTTCAGATTTCGCCACGTTGCATTCGATCCTTCGCGTGTGATCTGCGCGCGCTGGTGCGGCGCGGCCTGCCGAGGCAACGTTCGGCCTGACCCGGGATAGGCATTCTCGATTGAGGATAGTATGTTTCCTGCCTAGAGAGAATAAACATTCTCACTCGAAAGGGGCTTCGGCGGTGACCGTGAAACTCGACTATGGGATCTTCGACTGCGACACGCACTGCTACGAGACGCGCGATGCGTTCACGCGTTACCTGCCAGAGAAGTTTCAGGACCGGGCGATTGCTCCCGTGCGTGGCATCGACGGCAAGGAAGTCATCCTCGCCGGCCACCGCGTCGCGACCTTCAACAGCGAGGCCGGTCTCGGCTTCGACCTCGCTTACCGACCCGGTTCGTTGAAAGAGATGCTCAAGCAGATGGGCTCGGGTAACCCCGACGAAACCTACGAGCCCCAGCCGATGCGCGCCGAATATCTCGAACGTGAGCCACGGCTGGCCATCATGGCCGAGCAGAACGTGGAACGCGCGGTGATCTTTCCTGCCGGCATGGCACTGGCCGCCGAACACTACGTCGACGACACCGAAGCGCTGTATGCCAACCTGCGGTCCTTCAACCGCTGGTTCGACGACACCTGGGGTTTCAACCACAAGGACACGATCTACGCGACAGCCCTACTGTCGCTGCGTGATCTCGACAGCGCGATTGCCGAGACGGAGGCGATCATCGAGCAGGGCGCGCGGATGGTCCTTTTGCCCACCGGGCCCGCCTACGGACGCTCACCGGGCGATCCCTACTTCGACCCGATCTACGCACGGCTGCAGGAGGCCGGCTGCACGTTGGTCTTCCACATCCAGCCGTACTGGTACTTCAACGCGATTTCGCCGGCGTGGGGACTGAACCCCGACCCCGCGGCCTGGCACATGTCGGCGTGGCAGTGGATGAACATCTACGGGCAACGGCCGATCGAGGACACGCTGTCGGCTTTGATCTTCGACAATCTCTTCGGTCGGTTCCCCGGGCTCAAGGTGCTCGTTGCCGAGCACGGCGCGGAATGGGTGCCGCAGTTCGTCATTCACATGGACAAGAGCCGCGGCATGGGCCGCAACGGACCGTGGATCGGCGGCAAATTGACCGAGCGGCCCTCGGAGATCTTCCGCCGCCACGTGGGAGTGGTGCCTTACCCCGAAGACGACATCCCCACCATCGTCGATCGTCTCGGCTACGACGAGTGCCTGCTCATGGGTTCGGACTTCCCTCACGCCGAAGGACTCGCCGAACCAGCCGATTTCGTCAAGTTGCTCGATCCGCTCGACGACGCCGCAAAGAAGCGGATCATGCGCGACAACGCAGACGCACTCCTGCGCCGGAGCTGACCTCCGGTGGCAGACGACGACGACGTCGATCTCGAGTTCCTTCGAAGCTCCGCACGGGCCTTTCTCGCAGAGCGAGGCGAGAAGGACTCGATCCACGATCTGGCGGCCATGGACTGGACGGGCCTGCTGGTCGAGGACGATCTCGGCGGAGCGGGTTGGCTACCGGTGGAAGCCGTGGTCGTCGCGGAAGAACTCGGACGGTCCGGCGATCGCTCGGGCTGGTGGGGCGCGACCGTCGCCGCTGCCGCGCTGGCATCGGCGACCGACGACGTGCGCGGTGAGCTCCTCGATTCGGTGCTGGCCGGCGACGCGGTCGTGGCCACGGCGCCTGACGGACCCGTCGTTCGCGTGGCCGGCGGCGCTCCCGACGCGCTGATCATCCTCAGTCGCAACGGTGTTCACCTGATCGACTCTGTGGCCGCGCTGCCGGGTCTGCCTGCCGACGACCTGCTCGACGTGCTTCGGCCGGTTCGCATCTACGACATCGCGTCGGCACCGCGGCAGCTCATCGGCAGTCCAGCACGCGCGGTTGCGCTCGCCGCGGTGACACGCCTGCTCGTGAGTGCGGATTCGATCGGCGCGGTGTCGGGCACCAGGCAGCGACTGGTCGACTATCTGCGCGACCGCGTCGCGTTCGGCGCACCGTTGGCGAGCTTCCAAGCGATCCAGCATCGCCTCGTCGAGCTGCTGGTGTTCGAGGTCAAAGCACGGGCGATCATCATGAAGGGCGCGCGTGCCGCGGCGGCAGGTCATGCCGAGGCCGAGGCGCTCTCGGTGGCGGCCCACGCGTTCGTGGCTGCCCGTGCGGCTGCCGCCGTCGACGAGTGCATGCAGCTGTCCGGCGGAATCGGCTTCACCTGGGAATATCCACTGCACCACGAATTGCGCCGAGTGTTCGACAACGCCCAGCTCATCGAGTCGCCGCGCTCCGCACACGTTCGCTATGCCGAGGTGTCGGGTTGGTGAGTGCAGTGCGACAGCGGCCCAGCGACGACGAGTTGGGTGTCTTCCGCAATCGTGTGCGGGAGTTCGTGGCAGAACACGCCCCGCCCATCGAAGCCAGGGAGGGGCACCGCGCGCCCGAGGACGGCGCGCAGGAAACGCACCTGCGCACGTGGTTCGCCAAGCTCTTCGACGCCGGTCTGATCGGCGGCGACTGGCCGGTGGAGTACGGCGGGCGCGCCGATCATCACCCGCTGCACGATCGCATTGTCAGCGAGGAGATCCTTCGTGCGCGTGCACCCCGCCCCGTCGACCAGGTCAACCTGGCCGCGCACGTGCTTCTGCACTTCGGCTCCGAGGAGCAGAAGGGATCGCTGCTGCCCGCGATTCGTCGCAGCGAGCACATCTGGTGTCAACTGCTGAGCGAGCCGGACGCGGGAAGCGATATCGCCAACGTGCGCAGCCGGGCCACCCTTACCGGCGACGGCACGTGGGTCGTCGACGGGCAGAAGACGTGGATCACCGACGGGCACTGGGCCGACATGGGACTCGCACTGCTGCGGACCGATCCGGAATCGTCGCGCCACCACGGTTTGTCGGTGTTCACGGTGCCCTTGGACGCCGACGGTGTCGAGGTGAGGCCCATCCGCACCATCGGGGACGCCATCGAGGTCAACGAGGTATTCCTCACCGGCGTCACCCTGACCGCCGACCACCTGGTGGGCGAGGTGGGCCAGGGTTGGTCGATCATCATGGCGGGCCTGGATTTCGAACGCTTCGGTATCGGCGCCAACGTCATTTTGCTGGAGCTGTTGATCGACGACCTCGTGACCGTGGGCCGGGCCGGGACAGTCGACGGCAGATCGGCGCTCGACTGCGAGGACATCAGACTCTCCGTCGCGAACCTGGCTGTCGAGGTGGAGGTGGCCAAGGCGTTCATCGACGATCACGTCGAACGCATGGTCATGGGCAGCGACGAGGTCGGCGACGGGTCGATAGCCAAACTGAGCTTTGCCGAGACGTATCACCGGGTCTCCGCGTATGGTGCGGAGCTGGCGGCGTCGGTTGCCGTCGATCCCGCAGACGAAGCAGTCCGGCGTGCCAAGGATCGGTTACGCGAATGTTGGCTGTGGTCACGGGCTTACACCGTGTCCGGAGGTAGCTCGGAGATGATGCGCAACATCCTTGCCAAGCGGCGCCTGCTGCTGCCCAGCCGATGAGCGACGCGGCCGGTTCGACGTACTGGCAACTCGTCGCGCACGCCGCGAAGAGACATCCCGACCGGGTGGTGCTCGCCGACGACTACGGCCGCGCGATGACGACCCGGGACCTTCGCGACGCATCGTTGTCGACAGCCGCCGCCCTGCACGACCGCGGCGTTCGCGCCGGCTCGGTCGTGTCCTGGCAGCTGCCCTCCACGTTGGAGGCGATGATCGTGATGGTGGCGCTCGCTCGGCTGGGTGCCGTGCAGAATCCTGTCCTGCCGATCTGGCGGGAGAGCGAAGTACGTTTCACGACAGAGCAATTGAGCGCCGACTTCTTGATCGTCCCCGGAGTGTGGCGTGGTTTCGATCACGAGGCGCTGGCACGAACGTTGGCCGCGGGGCGCGCAATGCAGGTCATCGTGATCGACCACAGCAATCCCCGGGTCGTCGGGCTGCGTCTGCCCACAGGTGATCCCGCCACGCTGCCCCCTGCTCCAGACGATCCGGCGCAGGCGCGGTGGATCTACTACTCGTCAGGCACCACCGCAGCCCCCAAGGGCGCGCTCCACTGCGACGCTTCGGTGATCGCGGGATCCGCCGGTGTGATCGAGATGACCGGGGTCACCAGCGACGACGTCAACCCCATTGCCTTCCCGGTCACCCATATCGGCGGGGCCGTCATGCTGGTCGCGGCGCTGATGACGGGGATGCGACTCGTACTGTTCGACTCGTTCGATCCGGCGACCACACCGCACGCCATTGCCGCCCATGGCCCCACCCTGCTGGGTTCGGCGACCCCGTTCCTGATGGCGTTCGTGAGCGCTCAGCGAGCGCACGGTCCCGAACCGCTGTTCCCGAGGCTGCGGGGGTGTGTCGGCGGAGGAGCGCCGATCACAACGCAACTCCAGGACGAGGTGCGTCGCACGTTCGCCGTGCCCGGAGTCGCCAACGCGTGGGGCTTGACCGAGTTTCCCGTTGCCGCCTCTCAAACTCCCGACGCCTGCCCACGGCTATTGGACCGCACGGTCGGCCGTCCGGTCCCTGGCGTCAGCGTCCGCGTCGTCGACGAGGGGGAGCGGCCGGTCGCGCGCGGCGAGGAGGGCGAATTGCGACTGAAGGGTCCGCAGTGCTTCCTCGGTTATGTCGATTCCGCACTGGACGCGCTGGCGTTCGACGACGACGGGTGGTTCCGCACCGGAGACCTGGGACGCATTGGCGATGACGGCAACATCACCGTGACCGGTCGTCTCAAAGACGCGATCATTCGGAACGCGGAGAACATCTCGGCACTCGAGATCGAGGGCGTTCTCGCCACTCATCCCGCGGTCGCCGACGTCGCGGTGATCGGAGTTCCGGACCGTCGTACCGGTGAGCGGGTGTGTGCGGTGGTGGTCACTCGACCAGGGGCAGAGCTCACCCTCGGCGAGATCGTCGCGCACTGCCGAGACCAGGGATTGAGCACGCACAAGTCGCCGGAACGGCTGGAAGTGATTGCCGAACTGCCGCGAAACCTCACTGGAAAGATTCTCAAAAACGTTCTACGGAACCGTTTCTCATTGACGGAAGGACACTAGATGTCGGGACGGCTGGAAGGCAAGGTCGCCTTCGTCACCGGAGCGGCCCGCGGACAGGGGAGGGCGCATGCGGAGGCGATGGCCCGTGAAGGGGCCGACATCGTGGCGGTGGACATCTGCGCCGACATCGCGTCCAACCCCTACCCGCTCGCGACGCCGGACGATCTTGCCGATACCGAGCGACGGGTCAAGGAGCACGGACGCCGCGTCGTGGCCCGGATCGCCGATGTCCGAGACCGTGCGGCGCTGCGCGAGGTGCTCGACGTCGCGCTGGTCGATCTCGGGCGCCTCGACATCGTCGTCGCCAATGCCGGCATCCTGCCGATGGCCATGGGCACGCCCGATGCCATGCATTTCGTTGACGCCACCGACGTGGATCTGGTGGGCGTGATGAACACGGTTGCCGTTGCAGTGCCGCACCTGGCTGACGGCGGGTCCGTCATCGTCACCGGTTCGACGGCCGGCATGATGCCGGGACAGGCCGACAGCCCCGAGATGGGCCCGGGCGGGGCGGGGTATGCCTGGAGCAAAAGGGTTCTGATGGAATACGCCGAGCAGATGGCGGTCCATCTGGCATCGCGGTTCATCCGCGTCAACGTCATCCACCCGACGAACTGCAACACCGGACTGCTGCACAACGACGGGATCTACGGAATCTTTCGGCCCGACATCGCCGCCGAGGGCCGTACGCCGACCCGCGAAGATGCGGAGCTGGCGTTCACCTACTTCCAAGCGATGCCCATTCCTTACATCGAACCGGAGGACACGGCCCTCCTCGCGGTGTTCCTGGCCAGCGACGAAAGCCGGTACATCACCGGTCAGCAGATTCGCGTCGATGCGGGTTCACTGCTGAAGTTCCCGAATGGGCCGGGGAAATGACACCCATCGAGGACAAGGAGCGCAGCATGGTCCGTGACATCCGAGAGTTGGCCGACGACCCCGCCGCCTATGCCGCGGAACTGCACCGCCGGTGGGGCGGTCTGCTCAGTTACCGGTACATCGGCAGGCACCACGCCTCCATGACCGTCGGTCCGGTCGACGACACGGTTCGAATCCGCCACGACATGCGCGACGCCCGTGGTGCTGTGCTGCTGTCGGTCTATGGAATGGCCTCGCCCGAGGGCGGTTTGGTGTCGGATCTCGAGGCGATTCCCAACCCCGTGGTGCACTCGTGCCAGGTGATCGACGAGGGCATCGGGGTGTCCCGATTCGAGGTCCGCACCGAGAACCTCAAGGCCGGCCAGCGCATGAGCTACAGCCGTTCGATCATCGTCGATGCAGACGAGCCCACACGTGTGCTGGCGGTCACCGAAGGTCAAGGGGTGTCTCTCGGGGTACCGCCCGACGGGTTGGAGAAAATGGATGTCGACCCTATCGACGTCGCGGATTCACCGGACCTGCCGCCGCTGTGGCAGGTGTTCGGTGGCTCGCGCACCGGCGACACCACATGGATGCTGCCGGAGCTGTCCGCAGATGTGGCATCGCCCGATGCCGCGTTACATGTCGGGCCGCAATTTGCGATGACCGAAGCGGCTGCCCGGGCCAGCGTGGTGGAAGCTGTTGGCAGCGACCAGGTCACCGGTATCTCGTCACATGTGATGTTCGTCGCGCGCGGCAAGGTGGGCCCGTTCCGGTTCGCCGCCGAGGTCCTCGGCGCCGCGGTCGGCATGCGTGCAGTGCGGACGTCGGTCTACGACGAAGGCACCGACGACAGGCTGATCACTGCGGCCACCCACGTCTTCAGCTACAGCGTCTGAGCGTGCGGCTCAGCCATGAGCGAGGGCGACGAGGTCGCGTTTGAGCACCTTGCCGACGTCGTTACGCGGCAGAGTCTCGACGAACACCACTCTCGTCGGAACGCGATAGGGCGTCAGTCGTTCCCTGCACCAACCGAGCAGTGACTCCTCATCGACCGATGGATCGTGCCGGACGACGAACGCCCAGGGCACTTCTCCCAGGCGCTCGTCGGGTACTCCGACGACAGCTGCCTCGCGCACACCGTCGGCACTGTTGAGCACGTCTTCGACGGCGCCGGGAAAGACCTTGAGGCCGCCGCGATTGATCATGTCCGACACGCGACCGTCGAGCCACAGGAAGCCGTCGTCGTCCAGCCACCCGAGGTCCCCGGTGTGGAACCAGCCGTCGTCGGTCAGGCGGTCGTGGAACGCCGGGTCCACTCGACGGGATGCGGTGGCCGGAGTCCGGACGAGCACTTCGTTGTCGCCGATGGTCACATCGATGCCGGGGAGTGGGCGACCGACCGAGCCCAGTTTGGCGACCCCGTACTCGCGGGCGTCCGAGGCCGACCACCCCACGACCTCCCCACCGAGTTCGGTTTGCCCGTAGGAGTTGAGCACCAAGACCCCGAACTTGTCCCGGAATCGCGCCGCCTGCACCGGGGACAGCGGTGCGGTGATGGAGCGAACGATGCGCAGCGGTGACAGGTCGGACACCGAGTCGTCGTGCAACACCATCGTCAACGCGGCCGGAGGAAGGACCGTCGACCGGAGTTGATGGCGCGCCACCAGCGCGGCGAACTCGCCCGGAGCGAAGCGGTCCATCAGGATGACGCCCGCGCCGGCACGAAATGCGAAGAGCACCTGGTAGATGCCGGCCCACAACGACAATGACAACGGGACGAGGTTCGGCATGGGTGGGCGTTCGCTGCTGCGGTCACGGCCGCCGCGGAGCTTGGCCAGTAGTCGGTCGATCAGGTCGATGACCGTTGCATGCTGCAGCGGCACGGGTTTCGGTGCGCCGGTGGTTCCTGAGGTGAACTGGAGCAGCGCTACGGCGGGGTCGTAGCGCTGACGGTCGGCTGCGCCGTGAACGTCGTCGGTGTGACAAGGGGAGTGATCGGCGAGTACCCAGCGCAGGTCTTCGCCGACGAACACCGGAATTTCCGTACCGTCGAAGCGGTGGGCCAGTTCGGCGGTGGTGAGCACCGCGGAAGGACGCAGCGTGCTCAGCAGCGCGGTGAGTTCGGCGTCTGCGGCGCGCGGGTTGAGCGGGGTGTAGACCCCTCCTGCCCGCCAAGTTCCGAACAAAGCGGACACCGTCGTGGCGTCGTTGGGCAGCATCGCGGCGACAACCTGTCCGGGCTGCACACCGGCAGCGGTGAGTTGCGTGCCGAGCGCAGTGGCGCTCTCCTGCAGCCGATAGCCGGGGAGTTCCGCGTCCAGCGTGTACACCGCGACATCCGGAAGGTCGTCGACGAGTTCGGAAAGACTCACGAATCACTCTCCAGGGGAAGCCATTTCGGTGTTCGCTTCTGGGCGAAAGCTTGCGGACCCTCGTCCTGGTCAGGGTGCCCCCACATCGAGGTGAGGTGCTTGGCCCCGGCTCGACACGCGTCGGTCAAACCGTGTTCGAGGCCGCCCCAGAGCGCCCGCTTGGTGGCGCGCATCGCCGCCGGTGAGTTCAGCGCGATCTTCTCGGCGAGGGCCTGCGCCACCTCGTGCAGCGACTCGGGCGGGTCGACGACCTGACTGATCATCCCGAGCTCGTAGGCGCGGTGGGCGCTGAGCCGTTCATGGCTACCGAGCAGCGCCATCCGTAGCACCGCCTCTGCGGGGATCTTCCGCATCAGCGCAATGGTCTCCAGTGCGCTCACTTGGCCGATGGAGACGTGCGGGTCGACGAACGTGGCGTTCGACGACGCGATGACGATGTCGCCGTCGGCCACCCAGTGCAGCCCTCCGCCGGCGCACACCCCGTTGACTGCGGTGATGATGGGTTTACCGACATTGCAGTGCCAGCCGGTCAGTTTGAGATCCAGCGTGCGCATCGTCTCCTGGAACTGGACGACGGCGTCACCGTCGAGCTCGGCGACATCGGCCCCGACCTGGAAGGCCCGTCCGTTACCCGTGTGAACGATGACTCGCACCTCGGGGTCCGCGTCGAGCTGTGCCCACGCCCGCGGAAACTCCTCCCGCATGACCGCGTCGTAGGCGTTGAGCTGGTCGGGGCGGTTCATGATGAGCCAGCCGACCGGTCCTCGTCGCTCGACGATGAGCCGGCGGTAGGCGGGCGCCTCGGCAGCCGTCACGACACCGCTCCGCTCGTGGTCTCGAGCTGCTGCCACACCGGCGTCCGCCGTTCTCGCGACGCGCGTAATCCCTCGGCGACGTCGGGGTGCTCGGCCATGGCGGCGATCGTCGCTGCGGCTTCACGGTAGGCGGTGCTGCGACCGACCTCGAGCGCGCGCCACAGTGCCTGCTTGGCGGCGCGCAACGCTGTGGGGGAGTTGGCGGCGATCGCTGAGGCCAACGTCGACGCGGTCGCGCGAAGCTGGTCGGCTGCGACGACCTGCGACACGATTCCGAGCTGGAGAGCCCGCTGTGCGTTCATCCGTTCCTCTCGACCCATGAGTGCCATGCGCAGGATCGCTTCCATCGGTGACTTGCGGATCAGGGTGATCGCCTCGTACGCCACGGCCTGCCCGACCGAGACGTGGGGATCCACGAAAGACGCCGCCTCCGAGGCGATCACGATGTCGGCGTCGGCGACCAGGTGCAGACCGCCCCCGGCGCACACCCCGTTGACCGCCGCGATCACCGGCTTCCACACCCCGCAGTGCCATGATGAGATCCGCAACTCCGCATCTCGCGTCCTGCGGGAGTGCAGTCGCATGGCGTCTTTGTCGCGCGCGACCTGGACGACGTCCATACCGGTGCAGAACGCTTTGCCGTTGGCGGCGGTGACGATGACGCGGACCTCGGGGTCGGCATCGAGCTCAGTCCACGCGCGCTCCAGTTCGTCGAGCATCGCTGCGTCGAACGCGTTTCCGGATTCGGGCCGGTTCAACACGAGCCAGGCCACTCCACCGGATCGCGTCACCTCGAGCCGTTCGTAGGACGTCATGATCTCGGGATGTCCCTCCAGGGCTTGCCTTTCCACGGATCGGGCTCGCGGGGCAGACCGAGCACGCGTTCACCCAAGATGTTCTTGTTGATGTCGGTGGTGCCGCCCTCGGTTCCGTTGGCCAGGCTGCGCAGCATGCCGCGAACCTCCCGCGGCAAAGCGTCGGGATCGTCGGTCGGGGCCCAGGCCAGCGACTCGGTGCCGAGGATGTCGACCATGAGGTTCTGTATCTGCTGGTTCAGGGTCGCCTGGTGCACCTTGCCGATCGACGACGCCGCCCCTGGTGACTGGCCGGCGGAGAGGGCGGCCCGCACCCGAGCGTTCGTCCAGCCGCGGATCTGCTCTTGGGCCCAGACGTGCATGATCCTGCTCCGGATCACGGGGTCGGCCCACGTGCCTTTCTCCTTGGCCAGGCCGATCAGCCGGTCGGCGCTCGATCCGCCGAGGCGGCCCATTCCGCCGGACCCTGATCCGGACACCATCTGGCGTTCGCTCGACAGCGTCGATGCGCTGACCCGCCAGCCATCGTTGAGCTCGCCGACCCGCTGGGAGTCGGGGATGCGTGCGTGGTCGAGGAACACTTCGTTGAACTCGGACTCGCCGGTGATCTGACGGAGCGGACGTACCTGCACCCCGTCTTGCCGAAGATCGAGCAGGAAATAGGTGATCCCCTGATGTTTGGGGCGATCCGGGTCGGTGCGGGCCAGCAGGATCGCGAAGTCGGCTTCGTCGGCCCACGTCGACCACACCTTCTGGCCGGTGACCAGCCAGTCGGCGTCGTCGCCCGATCCGTCGCGGACGGCGCGAGTCGACAGCGATGCGAGGTCCGATCCGGCGCCCGGCTCGCTGAACAGCTGGCACCATTTCTCTTCGTTGCGGACGATGGGCGGCAGGAAGCGACGCCGCTGCTCCTCGGTGCCGTGGCTGAACAGCGCTGCGGCGGCGTTGTTGAGGCCCAGCGGATTGAGGCGTGTCAGGCGCAACGGGGCCAATTCCGTGTCGATCGCCCGGGCGACATCGGCATTCACACCGAGTCCGCCGTGTTCGGGCTGCCATGTCGGTACCACCAGACCCGACTCGGCGAACGCCGGGTACCACGTCGCATAGTCGGCGGGAGAGCGCACCGCCCGCAACGCCGCGGGGCCGCGTTCTGCTGCCGCGCGCCAGCCGTCGGGCACGGTCACCGCGACCCACTCGCGCACGGCGGCGCGCGCCTCGTCTGCGGTGCTCGTCGGGGTGATCGCCAGCCGTGTCATCGTCCGGTGAACTCCGCATCTCGTTTGGCTTTGAAGGCCGCCAGACCCTCGCGGAAATCCTTGCTGCGACTGGACAATTCGAGACCCATTGCTTCGTTGTGCAGCTGACGGTCGAGGTCGAGACCATTGCCGGTGTGCAGCAGCCACTTGGTCAGACCCAGCGCCACGGTCGGAGCCGCGGCGAGGCGGCCGACGAGCTCGTCGGCGACGTGATCGAGCTGATTGTCGCTGCAGGCCTGGTGGATCAGGTCCCACTGCGCGGCGGTTGCGCCGGAGATCTCGTCACCGAGCATCAGGAGTTTGCGGCTGCGCACCAGTCCCAGAACCCGGGGCAACAGCCATGTGCCGCCGCTGTCGGGAGTGAATCCGCGGGCCATGAAGGGCTCCCAGAACCGGGCGGTGTCGGCGGCCACACAGAAGTCGGCCGCCACAGCGAGGTGGAAGCCGAGCCCCGCGGCCCAGCCTCTCACCACGGCCACGATGGGCACCTGCGTCTCCGTGAGCAGCGGGATGAGGCGGTTGGCTTTGTGCGGCAATCTCCGCTGCGTGCTGCCCACCCGCGGTTTCCGGTCGGTCGCGGCGTTGCGGGCGATGAGATCGGCTCCGGCGCAGAAGTCCGGCCCGGCCGCGTCGAGCCGGATCACCCGCACCGCTTCGTCGGTTCCTGCCGCCGCGACGTGGTCGATCATCGCGTCGAGCATCACATCGTCCACGGCGTTACGACGGTCGACCCGGTCGAGGGTGAGCGTGAGAACCGATCCCTGATGCGAGGCTCGTAGTCCCGGAACACTATCGTACACAGCAGTTCTCATCGTTGCGCGAAGCGTGCCGCCACGGCGGTCAGCACCTCGGGCAGATCCTGCGCTCCGCCGGGCGGATCGGGCAACCGCACCGGACCGTGCTCACGGCTGGGCAGCAGGATGGTCGCCCGTCCCGGCGCGGTGATCTCCCCGCGGTGGCTCGTCGCCGCGAGCTCCAGGTCGACTGCCGGCCGGTCGCCCTCGGCCAGGTACTTCTCGACCACGGTGCCGGTGATGGTGTGTAGGTCGCCGACGTAATTGAACAACCGGAACTCGCAGTCGAGCTTCCACAACCACGCGTCGTCACCCATCCAGTCGGTGCACAGGTGGATGAGCCATGTCTCGCGCATCCGGCCGTAGTCGAACGTGGTCGGATTCCCCGCGTTTCGCGCGGCGTCCGGTTCCCAGTGCACCCGCTGCTGCACATCGGGGACCCCTGCGTCATTGAGGCTGTAGAACCGTGGGATCCGCTGACGGTTGCGCCACGCCAGCCGCAATGGACGCACGCCGTACATCCCCATTCCCATCCCGACATGCCAGCAGACCATGTCGGTGACGGTCAGCGGTCCTTTCGTCAGCGGGCCCACCGTGTCGCCCTCGGCGACGTCCTCCCACCAACGCGGCTCGGCGCCACGCGGCTGCTCGGCGGCATAGCGCTCGTCGATCTCGTCGATCTCCTCTTGCGACCACGTCTTCAACTGCACCGCGTCGTACTTCTTGCGGCCTCGCGCCTTCGTGCGTTCGGTGCGGATCATGTTGCGGTACTGGCCGCCGAGCAGCACACCCTCGTCGTCCCGGAACACCTGCGCCGTCCATTCGTGGATGGCCCGGCCGGCGAAATCGCTGCTCTTGTCCAACGCGGCGACGTGGGCGTTGCGCCGGAAGACTCGGCGGTTGGCCCGTAGCGGAGCCCACCACTCTCGTGACGAGGACGCGTAGAAGGCGTGCACGCCCCGTAGGGGGTCACCCTTGGTCAGTGCGCGGTCGGCTTCCGAGAGCGAGGTGACCTCGTCCTCACCGATCAGGGTGTCCCCGCCGACGAGCGCGGGAGGAGCCAGGCACTCGCCCCAGACCGTCGTTGCCGCGTAGGTCGGATCGCCCCACAGCGGGTTGGCGTCGCCGTAGCTCTCCGCGACGTGTCGAAAGGCGTCCTCGTTGGGCCGGACGTAGTGGGGCGGCTGGGTGTGGGGCACGGCGATGCCGACGGTGGCCCGCAGACGAGCAAGTCCCTCGTCGGTGATCTGTCCGGTCGTTGGGGGCGGCGTCGAAATCGTGGCGGCCGACGGAGCATCTACCATCCCGCAACCTCCTCGTATGGCACGCTGTCCAGGCAGTGGAAATGAACATACCCGAAATATGAGAATGAAGTTAACGGCAGTGTGCTGGAAGGTGTGGTGGCATGGCGGACGAGGACCCCGGTATCCGCGCTCGCGTGGGCGAGGACGGTGTGGGTTATCTGCACATCGACCGAGCTGCGGTCGGAAATTCCCTGTCTCCCAGCGCTCGTGATGCTCTCGCTGACGCGTTCCAGGCGGCGGCCGACGACCCGCAGGTGCGGGCGGTGATGCTGAGTTCGGCGGGGGAGAGGCACTTCTGCGCCGGGGCCGGGCTCGCTGCACGGCCGGAATCGACGCCGACGGTGGCTCAGAAGCGACCCGGTGACGTCGCGCGGCTGCTGCAGCGGGGGTGGCAGCGGCTGACCGCCGCCGTGCTGGATTGTGACAAGCCGGTGGTGGCAGCCGTGAAAGGAACCGCGGTCGGTGCAGGTGCGAGCCTGGTGCTGGCCTGCGATCTCGTGGTGATGTCCGAAGGATCGACGATCAAGGAAGCCTTCGTCGATCGCGGCATCCTGCCCGACTCGGGAGCCATCCACCTGTTGACGCGCATCGTCGGGTTGCGGCGCGCGACTGAGATTCTCATGATGGGCGAGGCGGTGGATGCGGCTCGCTGCCTGGAATGGGGACTGGTCAACAGGGTGACGACGGCGGACGAAGTCGACGCTGTGGCCGCGGACTTCGCGCGCCGCTTGGCGTCTGGCCCGTCGGTGATGCTCGCCCTCACCAAACGGCTGCTATCGGTGTCCTCGGAGTCCGATCGCGCACGGGCCTTCGAACAGGAAGCCTGGGCAGCCGAGGTCGTCTCGAACACCGCCGACCTCGCCGAGGGTCTGCGCGCATTCGCCGAACGCCGGCCGGCACGATTCCACGGGCGCTGACGGCGACGTTCAGGCGCTGGCCGGGTTGGCGGGGCCGCCGCGGATGGTGAACGACGAGGTGTCGTCGATGTCGTCTATCGCCGCCGCAATGGATTCCGCGCTCAGCTGTGTGTCCTCGATGCCGCGACTGACCCCGATGAACACCCGCGACACCTTGCCCGCGCCGACGGAGTAGATGTGCGCGGTGCGGTCGCAATCGCGGTGGGCGAGATACACGACGACCGGGGTGACCAGCTCAGGGTCCATGGCGGCTCCTGCATCGCCCATGATGTCCTCGGTCATCCGCGTACGCGCGATCGGTGCGATCGCATTCACCGCGATGCCGTTTCGGGCGCCCTCGATCGACAGCACGTGCATCATGCCGACCAGTCCCATTTTGGCCGCGCCGTAGTTGGCTTGTCCGAAGTTTCCGAAAAGGCCTGTCCCGGAGGTCGTCTGGATGATGCGCCCGTAGTTCTGTTCTCGCATCACCGGCCATACGGCCCGTGTGACGTTGAAGGCGCCGCTGAGGTGCACGGCGATGACCGCGTCCACCTGCTCGGGCGTCATGTTCTTGAACGCGGCGTCGCGGAGGATACCCGCGTTGTTGACCAGGATGTCGATCCGGCCGAAGGCCTCACATGCTGCCGCCGCGATGGCGGCCCCGCCTTCAGGCGTTGCAACGGAGTCTCCGTTGGCGATCGCGGTACCCCCGGTTGCGGTGATCTCGTCGACGACGGCCTGGGCTGCGGAGGTGGAGGCTCCGCTCCCGTCGACGGCGCTGCCCAGGTCGTTGACGACGACACGGGCTCCGCGGCGAGCGAGTTCAAGGGCATGGCAGCGTCCGAGCCCGTTACCGGCCCCGGTCACGATGGCCACCTGATCGTCGAAGGTCATGTATGACATGGATGAGAGGTTACATTTACGCCGAAGAGAAGATGCATTTGCATGTGAGGTCACGATGACGAGCACGAGGGGACTGCTCGACCACGCGCAGCGCCGAGCCGAGTCGTCGCGTGACAGGTACCGGGCGGCGGGTTTCTGGTCGGCCGAGCCGGTCGACCTGCTTCGCGACGCTGCTCGTCGGCGGCCGGATTCGATGGCGCTGGTGCAGCGCGACAGGTCGCTGACCTACGGCGAGCTGGACGCCGAGGTCGATCGGTGGGCGCGCGCGATCACGGCTGCAGGCGTCAGCAGTGGTGAACCCCTCATCGTGGTGGCGGGCAACGACGTCGACTCGGTGATCGCTGTGTATGCGGCCGCCCGCGTTGAGGCCGTCACGTTGCTCGTGGCGCGCAATACAGGTGCAGCGGGCATCGCCGACATCGTGGCGAGAACCGGTGCTTTGCATGGCATTGCACCAGGCTGGTCGGCGCCTGAGTCAGACCTGACCGACGCGTGCCGTTGGTTTACCACGCCCACTGCCGGTGGGCATGACGTCGCGCCGCCCGTTCGCGCGGCTGACCAGCCGTCGCTGGTCCTCTACACCTCGGGCACGACGTCGCGGCCAAAAGGTGTGATCCATTCGCACAGCACGTTGATCAAGGCGTCCCGCAATTACATCGACGCATCGGGGTTGGGCCTCTCCGATCGCATCTTCCTGATCAGCCCGCTGGCCTCGGTGACCGGCGTGCTGCAGGCCGCCTACATCGCGCCGCTGTTGGACATCCCGGTAGTGCTCGAAGATGCGTGGAGTCCCGTCGGCACCGCAGATCTGCTCCTCGCCACCGGCGCCACCTGGTACGGCGGACCGGACCGCCTTCTCGACCGCCTTCTCGACGAAGTCAGCCGTCGGCAGCGCAGCGTTCCACTACGCGCGGTGTACCTCGGCGGCACAGCACTGGACCGACGCATCGTCGAACGGGTGGAGAACGACTTCGGCATCGTGGTCATGCGCGCCTACGGATCATCGGAAGTACCGATCAGTACCTCGGGTAGGCGTGAGGAACCGGCGGAGCTGCGGCACGCCGACGACGGTGCGCCACTCGCCGACGTCGACGTGCGGGTCGGGTCGTCGGCGGACTCGACCGAATGTTGCATCACCGGACCGCACGCCTTTCTGGGCTACACCGATGCCGACGACGACGCTGTGGCATTCGACGGCGACTGGTTTCGCACCGGGGACGTCGCCGACGTGGTGGACGGCCGGGTCCGCATCGTCGGTCGCTTGAAGGACATCGTGATCCGCAACGGTCTCAAGATCCCTGCGGCGGAGATCGACGAGGCTGTCTCGCGGGTGCAGGGTGTGCGCGAATGCGCGGCGTTCCCGATGGCCGACGCGACGACGGGGGAACGCCTGGCTGTAGCGCTAGTCCTCGACGCAGACACCCAGCTTTCGTTGTCTGACATCGTCGATGCGCTGACCGCGGCCGGCTTGCCGAAGTACAAGCTGCCCGAGGAGATCGTGTACTGGGACCGCCCCTTGCCGTTGAACGCCAATGGCAAGGTGCAACGCAACACCCTCAAGGACCTGTCCGTGGGTTTGCCGCGCTCGGTGTCCGCCAGGATCGCGCCGCTGCAGGGTTAGGCAGCCCGGAAGACAGGCACGACGAAGCCGTCGTCGTCGTGCCGGAAGGCGAGAACCAGCGCCATCCCAGCTGCCAGTTCGGCGACGGGCACCTCGATCGCCGACATCAACCTGGGCCCGTCGTCGAGGTCGACCATGCCGACGACATAGGGCGTCCGGGCATCGAATGGTGCAGAGTTCTGGTGGATCGTGCTCCAGGTGTAGAGGGTGCCGCGTCCCGACGACGGCAGAGACTCGACGTCCTCACTCCAGCAGAACGGGCAGAAGGGGCGGGCGTACAGGAATCGGCGCGCGCACGATCGGCACGCGCTGACCATCAGGCGGCCGTCCTGCACTGCCTGCCACCACGCCTCACTATCGACGTCTGGTGTCGGGCGGTCGGGTCCGAGGCGGATGTCCGTCATCGATTCCCCAAGATCATCGTTGCGCTGTGGCTGAAGAATCCGCCCATCGCGTGCACGCACGCCAGCTCGGCTCCCTCGACCTGCCGCTGACCGCACTCCCCGCGCAGCTGTGCCACCGCCTCGACCATCAGGAACATTCCTCGCATTCCGGGGTGACAGGACGCGAGCCCGCCCCCGTCGGTGTTGGTGGGCAGTGCGCCGCCGGGGCGCAGCGCTCCGGATTCGAGGAACGCCCCGCCCTCGCCTTTGGCGCAGAAACCCAGATCTTCGACCGTGAGCAGGACGGTCGAGGTGAACGAGTCGTAGAGCTGGCACACGTCGATGTCGGCGGGTGTCACGCCCGCCCGAGCGAACGCGCGGGGGCCGGACACCGCAGCGGCCGACGTCGTGAAATCGGCCCAGTGGCTCATGCTGACGTGTGACGTGCTGTCCGCGCCGCCCAGGATCCAGACCGGAGCCTTCGCGCAGTCGCGCGCCACATGCTCGGCGGCGAGCACGACGGCGCCGCCACCATCGGTGCGCAGGCAGACGTGTTTGGCGGTGAACGGGTCGGCCAGCATGGGCGCTGCCGCTACGTCGTCAGCGGTGATGCGGTGCGGCTCGAACGCTGTCGGGTTCATCGCGGCCCATTCGTGGGCAGCGACCGCCACCTCGGCGAGCTGGTCGACCGTCGTCCCGTACTCGATCATGTGCCGCCGGGCGGCCATCGCGTACTTCGCGATCAGCGTCGCCCCGTACGGCGCCTCGTACTGCAGTGCGCCGCCGGTGCTCATCGCGGCCGCCGACGCACGCACTCGCCGTTTGACATCGGACCGCGCGGTCGACCCGTAGGTCAGCAGCGCGACGTCGATGTCACCGGCCGCGATGGCGGCTGCGGCGTGGCCTGCCAGCACCTCCCATGACGAGCCGCCGACGTTGGTGGCGTCCACCCACCGAGGCCGTAGCCCGAGGTACTCGCACACGTCTACAGGGGGAAGGAGTGACCCGTGGCCGCCGAAACCGTCCACATCGTCCTTGGTGAGGCCGGCATCGGCGAGCGCGCGGCGCGAAGCCTGCGCCATCAGACCCATCGCGGTCTTGTCGGGCACTCGCCCGCAATCCGACAGTGCCGCGCCCACGATCGCGACCCGAGGATTTGGCATGCGTCATGGTTATCACACAGAGAACGCACGTCACCAAAAAGTGTAACTGCCGTTCTCGGTGCGTTACGGTGACATGCGTGCACGCGTCGATTCGGGATGCCCTCCGGGCCGACGAGGGGTTGGTGCTGTGCCTCGCGCTGCTGAACTCGCGGACGCCCGATGTCCCTGCGATCGCCGCCGCAGCCGGGTACGACGCGGTATACGTCGACCTCGAGCACACCGCGACATCGCTGGAAACGGCCGGCCTGCTCTGCGTTGCGGCGCGAGGTGCCGGTATCGCCGGACTCGTCCGTGTGCCGTCGCACGATTCGAGCATGATCGCCCGGGTGCTCGACATCGGAGCGACGGGAGTCATTGTTCCGCAGGTGGATTCGCCGGAAGAGGCGCAGGCTGTCGTGGATGCGGCACGGTTTCCCCCGGTCGGTCATCGGTCGATTTCGGGTCCCAACGCGGTGAGCGGATACGAGCGCAGATCCGCCCCTGAGCTCGCGGCTCTGCTGGAGCGTCAGACGATGGTCGCGGTGATGGTGGAGACGCCGACGGCGATCGATGCCGTCGATGAGATCGCGTCGGTCGACGGCCTTGACATGATTCTCATCGGTCCGAGCGACCTGACCGCCGAGATGGGTATCCACGGACAGTATGAGAATGAACGTTTCCATCGTGCAGTAGAGTGTGTCGCGGCGGCATGTCGTGAGCACGGCGTGGCGCTCGGAGTGGCTGGCATCGCCTCGCTGGATCTGCTCAGACGCTTCGTGGACCTCGGTCTGCGATTCGTCTCCGCAGGCACAGACGTCGGAATGATGACCGAGGCGGCCACACAGCGGGCTCAGGCGCTGCGCGGTCTCGAAGATCGACCACCCCGATAGCACCGACAACCCCGAGTGCCGGATAACAGGAGGACGGATGCCCACCGCGATTTACACGAAGCAGGCCAACGACACGATGGCGTGGACGGGCGCCGACTTCAGCAGCAAGGAGGACTTCTGCTTCGACCTGTCCTCTCGCAACATCGCTGCGCTGGAGTCGATCCTGGCCAAGACGGCCAACAAGGACCGTGACGAGATCACACCCGAGGACGCCAGACATCCCGATCTCGACGACGATCTCGCGCGGCTCTACCAGGACCTCATGTTCGGGAAGGGGCTGGCTTGCGTCCGCGGCTTTCCGGTCGAGCAGCATTCCGTCGAGGATCTCGAGCGCATCTACTGGGCGTTCTGTACCCACCTCGGCTACCTCGTCTCCAACAACTCCTTCGGTCACCGGATGGTGCGGGTGCAGGAGGAGGTGCTCCCGAACGGTGTGCAGCCGGCCCGCGGCACCAAATCTCGCGCGGAACTGGCGATGCACAACGATGCGGCTGACATCTTGTCCCTGCTCTGCGTGTACCCGGCGGCAGAGGGCGGGGAGAGCCAGTTCGCCAGTGGGCCCGCCGCGCACAACCGCATCCTCGCCGAGCGGCCAGATCTGCTCGATGTGCTCTACCAGGGCTTCCCGCATCATCGCCGCAGCGAGCAACCCGACGACCAGCCTGACGTCACGCCCTACGACGTTCCGGTGTTCTCGCAGATCGACGGCAGGATCTGTATCAACTTCACGTACAGCAGCATCCTGCCGGCCATGAAGACATTGGGCCGCGAATTCACCCCGAAGCAGGAAGAGGCCATCGAATACCTGCGACGCGTACTGGTCGAGCAGCAGGTCGAGTTTCGTCTGGAATCCGGAGAAGCGGCCGTTGCCAACAACTTCGCGATGTGCCACTCACGTTCAGATTTCGTGAGCAGCAACGATCCGAAGAAGGCGCGCTGCTTCTTGCGGGCGTGGATGGAGGTGCCGCGCTCGGATCGTCGACTGCCGCTGGGCCGCGAGTACTTCCACATGGAGAACAAGGACCTCCGCCTCGGTTATGACGTCGTGGAGGGTCGCGACGGTTCGATCGCCCGCAACGACTACAAGAACGTCGACCCGGCGCTGGCCGACATGTTCAAGGCTGCCCAGGCGAAACCCAAGATAGATCGATGACCGGAGCTGCACGGCCGAAACTCATCTATGAGCGATGGACCGATCCGGTGGCGGGGGAGATCCTGGGACGCGCAGACATCGACGTGGTCAGGTTGGATCTCCACGCCGGTGACGAGGACGGCTGGGCGGCACTGGAATCCGCGCACGGATACCAGGTGGCGACCCGCACCGACGTCGCACGCGTGGACGGCGGTGACCAGTGGCTGGCGGGTCCGGCCCTGGTGGCGCGGTGCCCCAACCTGTTGGCTGTCTGTTCGGCGGGTGCCGGGTACGACGTCATCGACGTGGAGGCGTGCACCCGCGCAGGCATCGCTGTGTGCAACAACTCGGGTCCGGGCGCCGAGGCGGTGGCCGAACATGCATTGGGCTTCATGCTCGATCTGGCCAAGAAGATCACCGTGTCAGACAGAGCATTGCGTCGCGGCCCGCTTGGTGACCGGATGGCCCTCCAGGGCACGCAACTCGCGGGTAAGACGTTGGGAATCGTGGGCCTCGGAGCCATCGGTGGTCGGTTGGTGGAGTTGTGCGCTCCGTTCGGGATGGAAGTCCTCGTCTTCGATCCGTACGTGGACGACGCTGCGGCGCGGGCCCGCGGGGTCACCGCAGTGGGACTCGACGAGCTCGTCGAACGATCGGACTTCGTACAGGTGACCTGTCCGCTCACCGCCGAGACGCGAGGGCTCTTCGATGCGCGACAGTTCGCGGCGATGAAGCCGACGGCGTTCTTCATCACCACCGCGCGCGGGCCGGTCCACGACGAAGAGGCGCTGCACGCGGCACTTCTCAGCGGATCGATCGCCGGCGCAGGCCTCGACGTGTTCCACGAGGAGCCGCCGCGCCACGACAATCCGCTGCTGGCACTCGACACTGTCGTCGCCACCCCGCACACCGCAGGTATCACGGTGGAGGCGGCACGCGACATCGCGGTGGCGACAGCCACCCAGTGGGAAACCATCTTCGAGGGCGGGCGGCCACCGCGGCTGCTCAACCCCGAGGTGTGGCCGCGCTATCGTGATCGCTTCCGCGACATCCTGGGCGTGGCTCCCGAATCGGTTGCGGCGGTGGTTTCCTGATGGCGATCGCACAGCCGAGCGGTGCGGCCGGCTCCAACATCCTGGAGACGCTGGAGTTCGAGGTCCGGGGACACACGGCGTGTGTGACGTTGAACCGTCCACAGGTGCTCAACGCGATCAACGACGAGATGATCGCCGAGCTCACCGAGATCTACGAGGAGGTCGAGCGCTCACACAACATCTGGACGGTGATCGTCACCGGCGCCGGGCGCGCTCTGTGCGTCGGCGCAGATGTCAACAAGGCCGCCGACCACGACACCGAGAACGCCGCCGGGATCGACACACAGGGCGAACCGGTGCTCAGCTCGTTGCGGCAGTGGGACGCCCCTCAGGAGGCGACCCCTCCGTGGTTGCAGATGACCAAGCCGATCATCTGTGCGGTGAACGGAATCGCCTGTGGGGCAGGCTTGGATCTCATCACCACCGCCGACGTCACGATCGCCTCGGATCGTGCGTCGCTGATGGATCCGCACGTCAGTATCGGCGTCACCTCCGGACGAGAAGCAGTGCGGTTGGCACGGGTTCTGCCGTTACCGGTGGCCATGCGGCTGGTCCTCATGGGCAAACACGAACGCCTGGACGCCCAACGTGGGTATGACCTCGGAATCTTCACCGAGGTGGTGGCGCACGAGCTGCTGATGGAGCGTGCCTGGCAGATCGCCGACACGATCAACTCGAATGCGCCCTTGGCTGTCCGCGGGTCGCGGATGGCGATTCGCAAGGGGTTGACGCTGCCGATCTACGAGGCGGAGCTGCTGGCGGAGAATTACCGCATGAAGGTCGCACTCACCAAGGACGCGATCGAAGGACCCCGGGCATTCCTCGACAAACGCCCGCCGCAATGGGAAGCGCGCTGACGCCAGGACGGTGAGCACGTGAATCGACGATCTCACGTCGCGGAAGCGACATACCCGTGTAGGTAGATCACACGTTCTCGGCTACTGGGCGTAACATTCATGACCATGCCCGCCAGAGATGATCAGGACGTCGCCGAACTCGAGCTCGTCGAAGCCGAGGTCGAGATGCCGACGTCGTGGCAGCAACGATCGATCGAGCGACGTCTGAGCACGGCTCGCGCGCGGGCATTGGCTCGCAGCTCACGCTTTCTTGCCGCTGCGCTCGAGCTGGTGGAGGAACAGGGCAGCGCCGACTTCACGATCCAGACCTTGATCGACCGGTCGAACCTCAGCCTGCGCGCGTTCTATCAACACTTCGCCGGTAAGGAAGAGCTGATGCTGGCGCTGTACGAGAACGTCACCAGTCAGTTCACCGAGAGCATCCGGCAAGAGGTCGCTGCCGCCGACGGACCGATGGAACAGCTCGAAGCATTCTGCCGTGGCTTCCTGTCGCGGGCCGAATCCTCGGAGAGGGTAGGCGGTCGCGTGATGACGATCTACAACCTCAGCCTCGAGATCGAGCGGCCCGCGGACTTCACCAAGATCTGGGAGCCGCACCAGAGATTGCTGACGAAGATCCTCACGGCCTGCTCCCGGGCGGGTCTCGTCCGCAAGGACCTGACGCCCGCTCAACTGTCGACGTTGCTCAACGCGACGCTGACATCGCTGGCGCAGATCGGTGTGTTCCACCTCGGTGCCAAGGGCACCGCTGCGCTGAACGAAGATCAGCTATGGGCGTGGTGCCGTCAAGCGCTGATGGCGCCGGAGACATCGAAAGCCAGTGCACCGCGGACCAAACCGGCGGCCAAGGCGACGAGCACGCGTCGGGTCAAGAAGTCCGCGGGATAGTCGGTCAGGGCAGGTTCGTTTCCAGCACCGTGATGGGAATTCCGAAGAGGGGTTCGAACTTCACCTCGGTGAGGGTGGTGTCGTCGCCGGTGACGGTCTGACGGAAGTCGGCAGCAGTGCCGTGCCGCTCCGCGGTCCGCTCGGAGGACTGAGAATCAGGAACACGCACGACAACGGAGAACAAGCCGTCGCCGTGGCGGGACAGGAAGTAGGCGGCGGTCCCGGCGTGCGTCGGTGCGCCTGGCGCCGGTGAGATGAGCTCGAAGCCGCGATCCCAGTCGAGTCGGATGTGAAGATGCAATTCGGCGTGGTCGAATGCCGTGAAGCGGAACCCGAGATCGGTCAGATAGGCGGCCGCGGAGTCCAGCCGCTCGGGCGCGACCGCGAACACCACATGATGCAACATGGGTAGCACCTGAGTCATGCCACCGACGGTACGGTCACCCGGCAACGCTGTTGTCGTTTTGCGGTAATTACTGTTCTCACCCCTGTAGGTTTCTTGTGGCTGGTTCCCTACGGGAGGAATGTCATGGCATTGGAACAGTTTCGGCTCAACGGGCAGGTTGCCGTAGTGACCGGCGCCGGGCGTGGCGTGGGTGAAGGCATTGCCAAGGTCCTGGCTGAAGCCGGTGCGACAGTCGTGGGCACTGCTCGCACGACCTCGGAGGTCGAAGGCACCATCGAGCACATCAAGGACGCGGGCGGGGAAGGTCTTGCGATCACCGCAGACGCGCTGGACCGTGCCGACAGCGAGCGCGTGGTGCGCACGGCGGTCGCGGAATTCGGGCGCGTCGATATCTTGGTCAACAACGTCGGATTCGCGAATTTCGGCCCCTTCCTGAAGCTCACCGACGACGATCTGCGGAAGACGTTCGACGCGTGCGTCACGTCGGCATTCATCATGAGTCAGGTCGCCGTGCCGCACATGCTCGATGTCGGGCGCGGTTCGATCATCAACATCTCCTCGGGGGCGGGCCGTTTCGGCATCCGCGGCATGCTGCCGTATTGCGTGGCCAAGGGAGGGATGGAGGCGCTCACTCGGGCGATGGCCCAGGAACTCGCGCCGAAGATCAGGGTCAATGCCATCGCGTTGGGCGCCTTCATGACCTCGGGTCTGCGCGCCGGGTTCGACATGATGCCGGGCTCGGAGCAAACGCTGAAGGACCGGACGCCGCTTCACCGCGTCGGCGATGTCGAGGACCTCGGCCGCTTGACGTTGTATCTGAGCGCACGAGACTGCTATGCCACGAGTTCGGTGTTCACCGTCGACGGCGGTCTTCAGGGACCGAATTCCGAACTGCCACTGCCCGATCTGTGAGCCCGAGGGAGCAGTCGGTGAGCAGCGCTCAGCCGATGGGTGAGGAGACGGCGTGAGCGAGCGGAACTTCGTGTTCGACCCCGACGAACTCGGCGAGATCTGTGGAGCACTCGTCGCTCTTCATCCTCCTGTTCATGAGGTGGTGCCGCGGCTGCATGCGGCGTTGGCAGAGCGCTATCCCACTGCCGTCAGTCCTGCCTCGGGTCGCTGGGTTGCCAGCAAGGCGGGCGGAATCCTCGGCAAGGTCCAGTTCTTGTTCTTCTCCCCGCGCGAGTACCTGGTGATCTTCGGATGTCCCTCGGGCACACAGGGCCTCTCCGGCCGGTATCCACGCGTCCGCATTCACAAGTACCTGCTTGCCGGTCGAATCGATTCCTACGACTTGGAAACAGACGACACCGACGTGTCGACAATGCTGCCCGGGACTCTTGCCGTTCTCGAGAAGGGGCACCTCCGAGGTATGACCATCAGCCCGGGGTCTTGGCATCTCGAGTACGGACGAGGTGCGGTGCTCACCACCCTGCCGTTTGCGATGGTCGACACGCTCTTGCTGTCATTGGAGTTGGCGTCGGTCCGGCGATCCGCGACCGAGTTCTTCGCACTGCGCCGCCGGGCGAAACGCGTACGCGCTGTGTCGTCGGTTCCGCGGCCGGAGTCAGCGGGGTAGTCCCAGCCCCCGCTGGGCGATGATGGTGCGCTGCACTTCGCTGGTCCCGGCGTAGATCGTGGTGCCCAGTGAGAAGCGCATGATCTGCTCGAATCGACCGCCCTGAGGCGCTGACGGCTCGAGATAGCTGCGTAGCCCGTCTGGCCCCGCCATCTCCACGATGTCTTGGCTGGCCCGTTCGAGCGCCTCGGTGCTGAACAGCTTCGACATCGGGCCCTCGGCTACCGGGGATTCACCCGTCTCGGCCATCCAGACGCAGCGGCGCTCCAGAAGTGTCGAGACCTCGACCTCCATCGCGATGCGAGCGAGCCGGCGGCGCACGTCGGGGTCGTTCATTCGGGGGGTCCCGTCCGATGATTCTTCGGCGGCCCAGTGCTCGGCGTGGTGGAGCAGTCTCGCGAGATGCGGCCCCCAGCCGGATGCGTGCTCGTCGGCGAGGCATGCGCTGAGCACTCGCCACCCGCCGTCGATATCGCCGATGCGCCACTCGTCGCCGATCCGGACGTCACTGTAGAAGGTGATGTTGGTGCGCTCGCCGGACAGCGTCAGCACTGCCTGGGCGTCGAAACCCTCGCTGGCGCAGGGGACGAGGAACATCGTCAAGCCCTTGTGCTTCGGCTTGTCCGGGCTCGTGCGAGCGAGCAGGAACACGTAGTCGGCGACATGTCCGTTCGTGGTGAACATCTTGGAGCCGTTGATGATCCAGTCGTCGCCGTCTCGCACCGCCCTGGTCGCCGCAGCGGCGACGTCGGAGCCGCATTCCGGTTCGGTGAAGCCGAGTGCGATGGTGATGTCGCCCTTGATTGCGCCGGCGAGCACGGCCTCCTGCATCTGCGGGCTGCCCACGGAGCGGATCACCGACGCCACCATCCGCGTGGTCGCAGACAGGTACACCGGGGCGTCGTATCGCATCATGTACTCGCCGAGCACCTGACCGTCCCAGATGCTGCGGCTCTGGCCGCCGGATTCCGTCGGCCACTCCGGCGCGAAGTAGCCGCGATCGATCAGTCCGCGGCTGAAGTCCTCATCGTGGGCGACGCCGCTGCGGTATACCCGGGCCTCGAATTCCTCGGTGATGACCTCTTCGAGGTGGGCACGCACCTCGTCGCCGTACTCGCGCGTCTGCGGGTCCAGGAGAAAGTGCATGCGTCGTCCCGTCTGTTCCTGCGCCCTCGGGGGAACGTCTCACGGTCAATGTTAATCTCATTTATAAGAACACACATATTCAACCAGGACGGGATGGACGACGTGGACCTGGCCCTGTCTGACGAACAGAAGCAACTGGTGGCTTCTTTCGGCGCACTGTATGCCCGAGCCTCGACACCCGAGCGAGTGCGAGCGGCCGAGCCCGTGGGCTTTGATGCGGCCTTGTGGCAGGGCCTGCGCGACACGGGCATTCTCGACATGGCCGTACCGGAGGAGGCTGGTGGCTGGGGAGCCACCGTCGCGGATCTGGCACTGACCGCCGAACAGCACGGTCGTGCGCTCGGCTCCGCCCCGGTGATCGATGCCCAGGTTGCGGCCGCCGTGCTCGCGGGGTGTGGAACGGCTGGCGCTGCGCTCCTCGATGCCGTGTTGGCGGGTGATCAGCTCGTCACCTTCGCGCCTCGGCCGGGTCGAGGAGGGAGCCTGCCCCTGACTCCTGCCGGGGCGATCTCGGATGCTGTCATCGCCTTGGTCGATGGAGCGCTGATCGCTGCGCCGACCGGCGGCGCCGGCCACGTACCGAACCTGGCGTCGCTTCCTCTGGCGGACGTCATGGTCGCAGACGACCACGTGGTGCTTGCAATCGGAGAGGCTGCAGCGCAGCAGCATTCGCGGGCAGTGGACCTCTGGCTGACGCTGACCGCCGCGGCGCTCTCTGGAGCGGCGCGGCGCGCTGTCGAGATGGGCGTGGACTATGCCACGCAGCGGCAGGCGTTCGGACAGCCGATCGGCGCGTTCCAGGCTGTCTCCCACACCCTCGCCGATTGCGCGACCGCCGTCGACGGTGCGCGATTACTCGCCCTGCGCGCCGCGTGCGCGGACGATGAAGAGCCCGAACGTGCATCCGAACTCGCGGCGATGGCGTTCGCCTTCGCTTATGAAGCGGCCCGCGATGCAACGCATCGCAGCCTGCACATCCACGGCGGCTACGGATTCGGGCTCGAGGGCGACATCCAGTTGTACTACCGCCGAGTGCGGGGGTGGGCGCTGGTGTTCGGCGACGCCGCCGCCGGACTGGACCGGGCGGCCGACGCGCGCTACGGGCAACGCCAAGCCGGCTGACCCCGCCGCGCGGCGGCGGGGTCCCGCCATGCCTCAGGCGATCCCGAAGAAGTTTTTCGCGTTGGTGGACAACACCTTTCGCTTGGTCTCTTCGTCGAGATCCGCCGTGGCCTTGTTGGCGACGTCAGTGCTGTGCGGCCAATTCGTGTCGTTGTGCGGATAGTCGGTCTCGAACATGAGCTGGTCGGGTCCGACGAGATCGAGGATGCGGAACGCCACTGGATCGCCGAAGGTCGAGAACCACACGCGTCCCGGGACCTGGGTGCTCGGCGGCTCGGTGAGCAGGGGGTGAATACCACCCCAGGCGCGGCGATCCTCCCAGACCTCATCGACTCGCTGCAGGTAGTAGGGAATCCAGCCGGCCTGGGCTTCGGCGAAGGCGATCTTCAAGTTCGGGAACTGCTTGAGTTTGGCCGAGAACAGCCAGTCGACGAGAGCGATCGTGCAGTTCACGGCCATCAGTGCACTCGTGACGACGTGCGGAGCGTCCGGCGAGGACTTGGTCAGAGACGAGCTCGAGCCGATGTGCAGCATGATCCCCACACCGTTGCGCTCGCAGGCGGCGAAGAACGGATCCCAGTAGCCGCTGTGGATCGACGGCAGATCCAGACGGGCCGGGAGCTCGGAGAAGCACACGGCCGGCATGCCCTTGGCCGCGACCCGTTCGACTTCAGCGACAGCGAGCTCCACGCTCCACAGCGGAATGATGCCGAGCGGGATCAGCCGGCCGTTGGACCCGCCGCCCCACTCGTCGATCTGGAAGTCGTTGTAGGCCTGCACGCAGAGGAGGGCGAGGTCTTTGTCCTTCGCGTGGAGGAAGCGTTGCCCGCAGAACCGCACGAGAGTATTCGGGAAGCAGGCCGAGGCCTCGATGCCGGCGATGTCCATATCGGCGATGCGATCGGCGGGGCGGAAACAACCCGGTCGCATCTCGTCGTAGGTGATCGGATCGGTGGTCAGCTCGTCGATCTCATAGCCGGCGGCGGCGCTGATCAACGGGATCGGAATGATCCAGTCCTCGTAGTGCCAGATGTCGGCGTCTCGGCCGCTGTCATCGTCGATGAACGCGACATCGGAGGTGACCGACGGATCCATCCGACCGCGATGGCGAATGATGCGCGGTCCCGTGTCGCGATAGCGCGCAGGCAGCCGGCTTGTCCACAGATCGGCAGGCTCCACGAGATGGTCGTCCGGCGAGACGATGGGGATGTCTACAGTCAACTGACGCTCCTTCGAGGACGGGCCCGCGGCGGCATGATGGAATCGCTGCCTCACCGTTGGCGAGAATGACCGTTTCCACCCTAGCGTAGAGATGCCCCGCTCCGCTCAGCCGGTGCCCAGGATCGCAAAACTCAGGGTGGCTCGCGCCGCATGCCTGTCCGCGCCGACGTCGTAGACGTCCACTGCTACGACGATCAATCGGCGGCCCGCACGCACGAGGGTCGCGATTGCGCGCGCGGGCCCTGCCATGATCGGGGCCAGGTAGTGCACCGTGAGATCGGCCGTGCTGACCCCTGCCCCGTCAGCCGCGCGCTGGGCCAGCCGGCCGCCGGCGATGTCGATCAGCGTGGCCACCAGTCCGCCCTGCATGGCGCCACGGATGTTGACCAGGTCAGGCCTGTTGTGCAGATCGACGATCACGGTGTCGGGCTCGTCGGCGACGTCGTAGAACGGCATGGAGGCGAACAAGTGGCCAGGGATCGTCACCTCCATCGGCGTCGTCACTCGGCTCGCACCTGGTCCTTGGTCGCGAGGACGACAGGCGGAGCACTGCGCCAGTCCGGGACTCCCTGCTCGGGTCCGGCGGTCGCGAGTTTGTCGTCGCGGACGATGGACCAGTGGGAATGGTTGAGCTGGTGAAGGGTGAAACACGCCTGCAACGAGTTGTAGAAGCCCATGTTGTCCATGGTCTGGTTGACCGATTCCTTGATCAGCAGCGCGGCCATGGTCGGGACCCCGGCGATTCGGCGAGCCATCTCGAGAGTGCGCTCCGGCAGTTCCTCGCGGCCGAACACCTTGCTGACCATGCCGAGTCGGTGCGCCTCATGGATGTCGATGGCGTCCCCGGTCAGCATCAACTCCTTGGCCTTGCGGGGTCCGAACTCCCACGGATGACCGAAGTACTCCATGCCACACATCCCGAGGCGGGTCCCCACCACGTCGGCGAAGCGGACATCGTCGCTGCCGACGATCAGATCGCAGGCCCACATCAACATCAGACCGGCCGAGAAGACGTCACCGTGCACCTGTGCGATGGTGATCTTGCGAAGGTTGCGCCAGCGCAGCGTGTTCTGGAAGAAGTAGTGCCACTCCTGGAGCATGCACTTCTCGGCTGCTTCCCGTGTGCCGCCGTTGATGGCCGCCGTCGGATGCTGGTCGGGTCCCGGCAGATACTCCTTCATCGCCTGCTTGGAGCCGATGTCGTGTCCAGAGGAGAACATCTTTCCCTCGCCGGCCAGGATCACCACGCGGACGGTGTCGTCGGCTTCGGCCCGGCCGAACGCCTCGTCGAGTTCGACGAGCATGCCGCGGTTCTGGGCGTTGCGCTGATCGGGTCGGTTGAGTGAGATACGCACGATCTGGCCCTCGTCGAAGGCCTCCCACTTCAAGAACTGGTAGTCGGGCACGAGGACTCCGTTCGGTCGATTCTGTCGCGGTAATACCGGTTCTGTCCTATGAGAAGCTATGTTCTCACAATGACGGTAGACGATTCCAAGCCTCGGGTGATCCTGTGGGGGCCGGGACAGGTGGGTGTGGGGGCACTGCGCGCTGTGATCGCGCATCCCGGACTGGAACTGGTCGGCGTGGTCGTCCACAGCGAAGCCAAAGACGGCCGCGATGCGGGCGAGCTGTGCGGGTTGCCACCCACCGGAGTCATCGCGACCCGCGACATCGACGCGGCGCTCGCTGTCGATGCCGACGTGGTCGCGTTCTTCGCCTCGGGTGACTACCGCTACGCCGAGGCCGCCGAGGACGTGGCCCGATGTCTGCGCGCGGGTAAGAACGTCGTCTGTACGTCGCTGGTGCCCCTGTGCTACCCGCCCGCAGCAGACGAGAAAACGGTGGCCTTACTGGAAGCCGCCTGTCGAGACGGCGGGGTGAGCTTGTTCAACAGTGGAGTCGACCCCGGCTGGGCCAACGACGTGATCCCGCTCGTCATGTCCGGATTCAGCTCCTGGGTGGACACGGTCACGACGCAGGAGATCCTCGATTACGGAGGTATCGATCAGCCCGAGATCATGTTCGACTTCATGGGGTTCGGCCATCCACCCGATTTCCCCGCCCCGCTGCTCGATCGCACCCGATTGGCAGACCTGTGGGCGCCGGTCGTGCATCTGGTCGCGGACGGTCTGGGTCTGCCGCTGGACCGTGTCGACACCGAGATCGAGCCGTGGATCGCGACGCAGCGATACCGGGTCGCCTCGGGCTGGATCGAGCCGGGAACGATGGGAGCGATGCGATTCCGGCTCGCAGGTGTCGTCGACGGAGCCGAGAGGGTGATCCTCGAACATTTCACCCGGATGGGGGAGCAGTCCGCGCCGGACTGGCCCCGGCATCCGTCACCGCACGGCGGCTACCGGGTGATCGTGGACGGGATGCCCACCTACACCGTCGACATCGAGATGCACGGCCGAGGAGACAATCTCCGCGGCCTGACCTATGCCACGGTCATGCGGGAGCTCAACGCCATTCCCGCAGTGATCGCGGCACCTCCCGGGCTCCTCTCGACCCTGGATCTCCCGGTGGTGACGGGCTACATGCGAGGCGGCACGTGGACGGGCACCATGCAGCGGACAGGCCGGGCATGAGCGCACCCGCTACACCTGCGCCGAGTGTGTGGTCGGTGATGCACACAGCGTCTGCGGTCCGCCGCTACCGTGCCGATCCGGTCGACGATTCCATCCTGCACCGCTGTCTGACCGCGGCCACGTGGGCTCCGTCCGGAGGTAATCAACAACCCTGGCGGTTCGTCGTGGTCGATTCGCCGGCTGTTCGGCGCGTGATCACTGAAGGTGCGCGGCGCACGTGGGAAACGATGCGTGGCTTCTATGGCATCGAAGAGCCACCTGCGAACGCAGATGATCCCAAGTCCCGGGTGTTGCGAGCCATGGCCGAACACACGCGAATCGGCGGCCAGGTGCCCGTGATCGTGATGTTCTGTATACGGCCGCAGGCCGGCGCCACCGACCTCCAACAGGGCGGCTCGATATTTCCCGCGATGCAGAATTTTCTCCTCGCCGCCCGCGCGGAAGGCCTCGGTGCTGCCATCACTCTGTGGCATCAGTCCTGTGAGGCCGAGCTGCGGGACGCAGTGGGGATTCCCCCTGAATGGCGGATCGCCGCGCTGGTCACGGCAGGGTGGCCGCAGGGATCGCACCGAGCCGTTCGGCGAAAGCCGTTGTCGCAAGTGGCGGCTCGCAACGACTGGCACACGCCGTTCCTGTGTTTGCCGACGGCAGAGATCCGATGATCGCACGCGTGGTGATGTTCAGGCGATGACGGAACTCTGTCGCTGTGGAACGACCTTGGGAAACCGCAAGGGCATTGGCGATCCACACATCGGACACCAGGCCACCGATCGCCACGTGGTGTTCGGTGAACGACCCGCCCCCGATCGCCTCGGCGAAGATCTCACTGAGGTGCAGGCGAATGCTCTCGACGTCACCCGCCGCGTCTGCGTCGGCGAACGTGTAGGCACGAATCACGGCGTCGGCAAGATCGGGAGAACGACGCAGCGAGTCGAAGATCGTCACGGCAACCTGTTGCAAACGTGTCACCGGCATGGAACCCGCATGCTCATGTCGATTTCGGTCACACTCCTCGAGCCACTCACTCCACACTGCTACCAGCACGTGCGCTTTGGACGTGAAATAGCGGTACACCGTCGCCGTACTCATACCTGCCTGCTCGGCCACCTTTCTCATCGTCATGCCGTCGTAACCGACAGCGCATGCCACGACGCCGGCCGCAGCTACGATGCGGTGCCGGCGGCGCACCCAGGATTCCGACACGGATGGGCGGGGTACCGCAGCGCGAACCGTGGTGTCGGGCATGGGGGTCCTTTCAGGATGACGCCGGGTGCGAGAATTGATGTTCTCACATGAACGTCTGCCTCGCCCCGCTGTGTCCCACCGTGAGAAGACGAGCGCTGCAATGGATCTGAAGGACCACAGGGAGGCGCCGAAGCCCGCAGTCATCCTCGATCGATCAGGTATCGAGGTGTCCTTCGATCGCTTGGATTCCGACGCCAACCGGCTGGCTCGCTTTCTTCGGACGCGGGGTCTCAGGGTGGGCGACACCGTTGCAGTGCTGATGGACAACTGCGAGCACGTACACGTCGTCATGTGGGCGGCGCGACGGGCCGGCTTCTACTTCACGATGATCAACACCGATCTGACAGCGTCTGAGATCGCGTATGTTCTTCGCGATTCGGCTGCCACGGCAATCGTTGCGTCGGCCTCGATGCGGGCCCTCTGTGAGGTGCTGACGCGGAGCCATCATGATGCGTTGCCGCCGGTGCGCCTCATCGCCGACAGCGAGATGCAGGATTGGGCGGAGTATCCGAGCTGTTGTTGGGGCGAGCCCGACGCCCCCGTGTCCTCAGAGCGGGAGGGCCAGCTCCTGCAGTACTCGGCGGGAACCACGGGCCGACCGAAAGGAATTCGCCGACCGCTGCGGACCCCGCTGCCAGGCCGTTCGTCACTGTGCACGCCGGTGTTCGATGCCCTGGGAATCACGCAGGATTCGGTGTATCTGAGTCCAGCGCCGATCTATCACACCGCGCCCGCCATGTGGACCATGGCCGCACAGTCGGTGGGTGCGACCACCGTCCTGATGCAGGGCTTCGACGCGGAGCGCACACTGGCGCTGATCGACCGGCACGCCGTCACGCACGCGCAGTTCGTCCCGACCATGTTCGTTCGAATGCTGCGACTTCCCGCCGATGTTCGAACCGCCTACGACATCTCGAGCCTGCGACGTGTCGTGCACGCCGCGGCGCCCTGTCCGCCGCACATCAAGCAGGCGATGATCGACTGGTGGGGTCCGATCATCGACGAGTACTACGGGTCCTCTGAGGGCGCCGGTATCACGTTCATCCGTGCCGAGGATTGGCTGACCCGTCCCGGCTCGGTCGGACGGCCGATACTGGGACGCCCGCACATCGTGGATGAGAACGGCGTGGAGTTGCCGCCGGGCGCGACAGGACAAGTGTACTTCGACGGCGGATACGAGTTCGAGTACCTCAACGACCCCGGCGCCACATCGGCGTCCCGGTCACCGGAGGGTTGGGTATCGGTCGGCGATGTCGGTCACCTCGACCGTGACGGCTACTTGTACCTGACCGACCGACGACACCACATGATCATCTCGGGAGGGGTCAACATCTACCCCCGCGAGGCCGAGAATGTGTTGCTCGAGCATCCCGCCGTCGCCGACGTCGCCGTCATCGGTCTGCCCGATCCCGATCTCGGTCAGCGATCCGTCGCCGTCGTGGAACTCACCGATTCATCCTCTGCCGGAGAGAATTTGGCGAAGAAGTTGATGGAGTGGACCCGTTCTCGACTGGGTCGGCACAAGTGTCCCCGCGAGATAGTGTTCGACCAGCATCTGCCACGAACCGAGGCGGGCAAGCTGTACAAGAACCGTCTCATCGACCGTTACGGCCAGGACGTGTCGCACGTAGGGGAGAACCACTGATGGTCGAACGTCTCCGCGGCCTGGACGCCATGTACCTCTACCTGGAGTCCCCATCACAACCGTTGAACATCTGTTGCGTCATCCGACTCGACATCGGATCCCGCCGGGACACGGACTTCTTCGCCGAGTTTCGGGCCGACGTGATCGAGCGGGTGCAGCGCGTGCCGGAGCTGCGGCAACGAGTCGCAGACGGCCGGCTGAATCTCGGTCATCCGGTCTGGGTGGAAGACGACGACTTCGATGCGGGCCGACACCTTCACCGGGTAGGTGTCCCCAGTCCTGGTGGACGCGAGGACTGCGCCCGCCTACTGGCCCACATCGCGTCTCTACCGCTCGACCGCCGCCACCCCCTGTGGGAGGTGTGGATTTTGGAGAACCCGGCAACCCCAGATGTCCTCGACCTCGTTTTCAAGGCTCATCATGCCGTCGTCGACGGTGTGGGCGGGGTCAACATCATGGCGCAGCTGTGCACGACCGAGCCGGACACCGCTATCCCGCAGGGGGGTGCTGCGGCACGTCCACCGAGTTCCCTCGAAATCGTGGCTTCGGGTTTCCTCGGCGCCGCCCGCCGGCCGATCCAATTGTCGAGAATCCTGCCTGCGACCCTACTGACAGCGCTCGGAACCGCTGCGCGTGCGCGCCAGGGCAAGGTCATGGCGCCGCCATTCGCCGCGCCGCCGACGGTGTTCAATCGCCCGTATTCGCAGCGGCGATCGGTGGCGTTCGCGTCGATGGACTTGGATGTCATCAAAGCCGTGAAGCGTCAGCACGAGGTCACGGTGAACGACGTGGTCATGGCGGTGTGCGCCGGCGCGCTGCGCACCTTTCTCGCCGACCGGCGCGAACTGCCCGAAAGTCCGTTGGTAGCAGCGATTCCGGTGTCGATCCAGGGGATGTCCGACCGACCTGGCCGGAACCAGACCAGCTACATGTTCTGCCGGTTACCGACACCCGTCACCGATCCGGTCGACCGGCTTGCTGCGGTGGTGGAAACTGTCGCTGCGGCGAAGGACCACACCAGCGCGGTGGGTCCGACACTGCTGCACGACTGGAGTGATCTGCTCGGGCAGAGCGCCATGTCGGCGATCAGACAACTCGTCGGTGCCATTCCAGCGCCGGCGAACCCGCCGTTCAATCTGATCCTGTCCAACGTGCCAGGTCCGCAGCAGCCGCTGTACCTGGCTGGTCTCGAGATCCTCTCAGTGACGCCGCTCGGTCCGATTCTGATCAACGCCGGCTTGAACGTCACGGTGATGTCCTACAACGGCCGACTTCAGGTCGGGCTCGTCTCCAGTCCCGACCTCGGCGTCGACCTCTGGCAGCTTGTCGATGAGTTCCCCCACGCTCTGGCCGAATTGGCGGCGATCTCGTGACGACGCCGCCGACGGCCCCGGTCACAGCAGTAGACGATCTGGCGCACGCAGCGACGATGGAGCGCAGCTGTGCTCTCACGGCGTACGCGCTCAGCGGCCATCGTCGCCTCGGAGCGCACCTCGTCGGCGGACGCGACCGCGGCTTCGGGCTGAACGGGTCACTGAGCATCGTGTACGTGCCCTATCCGCCGCCGGACAGTAGCTGGACCCGGCGAACAATGACCTGCGCCATCGCGCTGCAGTGTGCGCCGTCGAAGGATCGGCTCGCCGGGTTCCGGTTGAATCAGATGACCAGCCGTGAGCTCGCGGCGCTCACCCTCATCGAAGCGGGTGTCGCGTTCGGGTGGCTGGTCGATGAGTGGCCAGGATTGGCAGCAGAATTCCGGCGGTTCCTGCCCGACGTGGAGCCGTCCGACGCCGACATGAGCGCCGATGACATGTTCTCCGCCGCCATCCACTTGGCGGACAGCGGTCAGTCCCTGGAGATGCACCCTCTGATCGGCAACCTGCCCCGCTCTCTCGTCGCTTCTCGAGGACCCATCGACGGCTTGCGCCGGACCTTCGGGCGGCTGCCCTGGACGAGTAAGCAGAAGCGCACGCCGAGAGCCCATTCGGTGCCCATCGGCGGCGAGGGAGGGCTGCACAGCGTCAACCTGCCACCTACGGCACGGCCCCAGGACGATGACGACATCACGCCTGAGCATCGCCCCGGCATTCCCTATCCCGAATGGAACGCATGGACGGGGCGTCTGCAACCCGACCATGTCGCGGTCGTCGAACAGCCCTACGGACGGCTCCACCAGCAGCCCGCGCCCATCACAGTCGACGTTCGAAAGTGGTTCGAGAGAAACACCGCTCGTGCGATGAGGAGCGGACTCGATGACGGTGCTGACCTCGACGTCGACGCCTACGTGGCCCACCACATCGCCGTCGCCGCCGGTGACGCGCGTGAGGCCCGCGTTTTTCGCGAACTCGCGCCTGCCGGCCGCGACGTGACAACCGCGCTTCTCCTCGACGGTAGCTCGTCTCTCAGCGCGGAAGGGGGCGCTGCCTTCCGGCTCGAGCTTGCCTGCGCCGACGCCTTGTCCCGGGCCATGACGTCGGCCCGCGAGCGGCACGGCATCTTCGTCTTCACGGGAAACACCCGGCACCACGTCCGAGTGACCTGCCTCAAGGACTTCGCCGATCGCCGCTTCGCGGCGCCGAGCGCACTCGGGCTGTCCACCGGCGGTTACACCCGGTTGGGCGCACCGCTGAGGCACATGACGAGCCGGCTGCTGGCGCAGGGCTCTGAGCGGCGGCTGCTCATCATCCTCGGCGACGGGATGATCTCCGATGAGGGTTACGAGGGCCGGTACGCGTGGGCAGACGCCGCCCACGCGGTGTCCGAGGCCGAACATGCCGGCGTCTCGATGTACTACATCGGCATCGGCGCGGCTCGAGTGGATCCCCTGCCGGAAGTGTTCGGGTCCAGGCGGTCCCAACGCATCCGCCGAGCCGATGATCTTCCGCGCGTGCTCGCCCATGTTCACAGACAGCTGGTGCAATCATGATCGACAGTCAGTACATTCCGTCCGGCGACGAGGTCGCCCTGTTCGAGTTGGCGTTTCGACGACATCTTCCGGTCATGCTCACCGGGCCGACCGGATGCGGGAAGACACGGCTGGTCGAGCACATGGGCACGCTGCTCGGCCGGCCCGTTGTGACCATCAGCTGCCACGATGATCTCACCAGCTCCGACCTCGTCGGCCGGTTCATGATCACCGGTGGCGATGTGACGTGGACCGATGGACCACTCACCCGGGCGGTCAAAGCAGGGGCGATCTGTTATCTCGACGAAGTGGTCGAGGCGCGCCACGATTCCCTGGCCGTGTTGCACTCGCTGACTGATCACCGGCGGACCCTGTTCCTGGACCGTCCGGGTGAGGTGGTGCACGCGCCCCACGACTTCATGCTCGTGTGTTCCTACAACCCGGCGTACCGGAGCTCGCTGAAAGAACTCAAACCCTCTTTCCGGCAGCGCTTCGTCACGGTGCCCATGGCCTACCTGACACCTGAGCGAGAGGCCGAGGTGGTGGTTGCCGAATCCGGTGTCTCGGCCGGTACCGCAGCACGATTGGTCCGCTGCGCCACATCGATTCGCACCGCGGACGAAGCGTTCCACTTCGAGCCGCCGTCGACACGCGTGCTGGTCGCTGCGGCGCAATTGATTTCGGCTGGTGCCTCGGAAATGGCGGCCGCGGGGGCCTGTATCGTCGCGCCGCTCGCCGACGAGGGTGGGCTCATCGAGGGGCTCCGCGAACTCGTTGCTGCGGTGCTCACCGATGAGGCAAGGCCGTGACCATCCAGGCAGAACACCTACGGGAAAGGACACAATGGGCGGTCGACTAGAGGGCAAGGTGGCGTTCATCACCGGTGCGGCACGGGGGCAGGGCCGGGCGCATGCGGTGAGGATGGCCAGGGAAGGCGCAGATGTCATCGCGGTCGACATCGCAGGGAAGTTGCCCGACTGCGTTCCCTATGATTCTGCACGACCCGAACAACTCGACGAGACAGTCGATCTCGTCGAGCAGACCGGCCGCCGCATCTGCGCCTCGGTGGTCGACACCCGCGATCTCGACGGTCTGCGGGCAGCAGTCGACGACGGCGTGAAGGAACTCGGTCGACTCGACATCATCGTCGCGAACGCCGGCATCTCGGTACCCCGGGTATGGGACCAGATCTCGCTGGACGAGTTCCGGGAGGTGTTGGACATCAACACAACCGGCACCTGGAACACGGTGATGGCCGGCGCTCCACACATCGTCGCCGGTGACCGCGGTGGCTCGATCATCCTCATCAGCTCAGCCGCTGGTCTGAAGTTGCAGCCGTTCATGGTGCACTACACCGCGAGCAAGCACGCGGTCACCGGTCTGGGTAAGGCGTTCGCCGCTGAGTTGGGAAAGCACTCGATCCGGGTCAACAGCGTCCACCCTGGACCGGTCAACACCGACATGGGCTCCGGCGACATGGGGAAGGTCATCGCCGAAACCCTGGAAAGCAACCCGCAGTTGACGCACATGATGACCCCGTTCCTGCCGGTCTGGATGGCCGAACCCGACGACGTCGCCGACGCGGTGCTCTGGTTGGCCAGCGACGAATCCCGGCTGGTGACCGCGATGCAGATAGCGATCGACCAGGGGTCCACCTCGTACTGAGAGCGGGTCGAAACGATCGCGACTGTCAGGGATAGAACGGTCCCGGCTTGCCGGCGTCGCGCAGGTGACCATACGGGTCGTAGACCTTCATGGTCGGGTAGGGGTTTCGATCGTAGGCCGGCTCGGACAATCCGGCGACGCGTAAGCCGGCTAGCACGACGAGCGGGGCGCTGAACACCACCAGCCCGATCGTCGCCGAGGACAGCAGCTGGTAGGTCAGGCTGGGGGACCGGGCAACCTGACCAGCTGTCAGCCGGCGTGCCACCGCTGTGATCAGGATCAGCTCGCCTCGGTCGTCGCGCACGCACATCACCGCGACCATCGCGAAGATGAACGAGTCGTACACGGCCATCACCAGAGGGAAATGCACCGTGCCGATGATGAGTACGGGCCCCACCGCTTCCGTGTAGAAGAAGATCCCCGCTGCCATCCAGGTCATCTGGATCGCGGCGTTGATCGGCAGGGCAAGAGCCGCCGCGCCGACGAACACTGCGACGAGACGACGGCGGGCGAAGAAATCGGAACGCAGCAGCAGGGGTTCGGTCACCTTGCGATGCATCGCCAGGAAGCCCATCCCATTGAGCACGTAGTAAGCCGCGTATCCGCCCAGAAACGCGAGCGCCGGTTCGAGATTCGGTGAGATGTTGACGTAGGGCCACGAAAACGGGAAGTGAAGCATCCGGGGGTCGAAGATCGCGAACGTGGCCCAGTTGGCCAGCGGGTCAAGCGCGCCGGTCAAGAGCCCCGCGAACGCGATCACCGCGGTCCAGTGAAGCCGTCGCTGTTTGCGAGAGATCCAGACAAGCGCCGACAGCAGGATGACGGCCATCGGAATCGAACTCAGCGACACCGCCAGCGGCCAGTGATCGAATCCGAAGAGAGGCGGATAGGGCGCAGGTCCAGGATCAGGATTGGTGCGCAGCGGATCACCGTGCAGGCCGGTCTGCAGGTGCGTCACCGTCATCACCGCGAACGCGAGATACGCCAAGCCGAACAACGTCCATCCCGTTTGCACTCGCCAGCGAGACTCAGCGACGACGGCCACTCGATGAGAATAACCATTCAACTGAATAGAGAAGGATGGATATCGGGAAGCCGCTAGGGTGGCGGCAGGAGGTGTCACACATGGACGGTGGTCGAGCGCTTCGGGTGATCCAATGGGCGACCGGTGCGGTTGGCACGGAGATGCTCACCGCCGTGCTGGACCGAAGTGACCTCGAGTTGGTTGGCTGCCGGGTGTACAGCGACTCCAAGCACGGGGTCGATGTCGGAACACTTGTCGGTCGCGCACCTATCGGGGTTGCTGCCACAGCGGATACCGCCGCGATCCTCGCGCTCGACGCCGACATCGTCCTGTACGCGCCCTCGTTCACCGATATCGACGACGTCTGTGCGTTGTTGGAGAGCGGCAAGAACGTCGCTACCGTGTCGTTCCTCTTTCATCCCAGCCGCGTCCGTGAGCGCGAGCGCATCCGCCTCGAGCAGGCATGTGCGGCGGGGCGCACCACGGTCCACGGAAATGGGCTGAATCCCGGGAACCTCTCGGGTGTGCTACCGCTGGCGTTGTCGGGGATGAGCCGTCGCATCGACAAGTTCACGCTGCAGGAGAGAGCCGACTGGACTCTGTGGGACAGCACCGACATCACCTTTGACGGGATGTGGTTCGGTAAGCCGCCCGAAGCGATCACGCCGACCGCGAACGAGTTCTTGGCGTTCAACACGCGCCTGTTCACCGAACAGACCTGGTTCATCGCGGACACGCTCAACGCCGACATCGATGACGTGTCCGTCCACCTGGACGCGGTCGCAGCAGCAGCGGATCTGCCCGTCGCGGACCGTACCGTGCGCGCGGGAACCACTGCGGGACAGCGCTGGAGATTCTGCGGCACCCGGCGGGGTGAGACGCTGATCGAATTCGAGACGTTGTGGACGGTCGGTGGGCACTATCCCGAACACTGGCCTGCACCGCTGGACGGATGGACGCTCACCATCGAGGGCGACCCCTCGATGCGGACGCACTTCTTCTGCCTGGCCAGCTTCTCGCGACCGGCCTCGGTCGCCGAGCACGTCAGGGCCGGCCTCGTCGCCGTCGCCATGCAGGTGGTCAACGCGATTCCGGCCGTCTGTGCCGCCCCGACGGGTTTCGCCACCATGGCAGACCTCCCGCTGATCAGAAGCCACGTGGGTTTCGGCGACGGCCGGTCATGACACGGGCGGAGCTGGCGGGGACTATCCGGTCTTGGCGGGTGGCCGGTAGAAGATCGCGAGCTGCCCGATGCCGCCCGCGAGACCCAACACCACTGCGACGAGCAGGCCACCCCATCCGCTCACCCATGACGAAAAGCTCGTACCGTTGAACAGCAGATGGTCCAGGCTGAACCGGCCCGCGCCGGTCGCGGCCACCGCCACGGCCGCGACTGCCAGAACGAGGTTGTACTCCCAGCCCTCCTTGACGATGAAGAAGCCGTTGTGCCGGTGCACAGTCCACGCAGCAACCAACATCAAGGCCACGAAACCGGCGGCCGGGATCGGCGTCAGCAACCCCACCGCCAACCCGATGCCGGCGGCCATCTCGGTGCTCGCCGCGACACGTGCGTGGAACGTGCCCGGCTTCATGCCGATGCTCTCGAACCAGCCGGCAGTGCCCTTGATCCGACCACCGCCGAAGAACTTGTTGTAACCGTGAGCGGCCATCGTGACACCGAGCGCCACCCGGAGAATCAGCAGTCCGACATCGTAAGCGGTCATGATGGAAACCCTCTCAGGCAGTGAAGTGAAGCGGCAAACGGAGAATCAATCGTCGAGGCGCAACAAGGCCGCGCGAGGACACTGCGCCACGGCCTGCTCGACGTCGCTCTGGTGTTCTGGAGGAACGTCTTCCGAGAGAATGATGACCTGGTCGGCGTCGTCGAGGTCGAAGACATCCGGCGCTATCCCCACACAGACCGCGTTGCCCTCGCACAGATCTCTTTCCACACCTATTCGCACGACTTCTCCTCCCTGTCGCTATCGCAGCACTGCTCACTTGGGCGCGAAGCGCTGCCCGCCGTCAAGCCTGATGCACTGTCCGTTCAACATCTGGTTCTCCACGATCGCCAACGCCAGTCGGGCGTATTCCTCGGGGCGCCCGAGACGGCGCGGAAAGGCTGCGTCTTTCGTGAGTTGCCGTGCCGCCTCGTCGGGAATCCCCTCGGTGAGTCCGGTGGCGAAGAGGCTGGGGGCGATGGCGAGCACCCTGATACCCAGGCTGCCGAGGTCGCGGGCCATCGTCAGGGACATCCCCGCCACGGCGGCTTTGGACGCTGAATAGGCGACCTGTCCGATCTGGCCTTCGAAGGCCGCGATGGACGCAGTGTTGATGATGACCCCGCGCTCTTCTTCCTCAGGTTGATTCGTACTCATGTGCCATGCTGCCAACCGGTTGACGTTGAAGGTCCCGATCAAGTTGAGATCGATGCACGCCCGGAAGTCGTCGAGCTTGTGCGGGCCGGTCTTGGTCACCGTCCGCTGGCCCGCTCCACCACCCGCGGTCGTCACCGCGACGTGCAGGGCTCCGAAATCGTTCACAGCCTGTTGCAGGACCTTCTCGGTAGCCTCGAAGTCCAACACGTCGACGGGGTAGAACGTCGCGCCGATCTGCGCGGCGACCTCGGCGCCGGAGGACTGCGGCCGGTCGAGTACGGCGACAGCGGCGCCGGAAGAGATCAGCGATTCCGCGGTGGCACGTCCAAATCCTGAAGCTCCCCCCACGACGACGGCGTTCTTGCCTGCGACCTGCATCCCATTCCTCTCAAACAGGCGCTCTGAACGCCACTCTCATCGCGGTCGGCGCGGACCGGAGGGGCGCGCAGCTGGTCACCGCCCAACAGTCATATCACCGGATAGATTAAATCATCTACCGGATTGGCGAAATGCGTCCTGCCGATGGTGCTGCGAGGGCAGTTTTGTCTGCCGCATGGTCGGTATGCTGTGAGCCTGCCGTCCCCCACGTCGAGGAGATCAGTGATGGAACCCGTCATCCGGACCCCGATCGCAGGAGCGGCGCCCATCCGCGCGCCGAAGGTCGCCGATCTGGTGGCCTCGAATCTGCGCCGCCAGATCGTCCGCGGTGAGCTCGCCGAAGGCGCGGTCCTGCCCAACGAGAACGAACTTATGGAGCACTTCGCCGTTTCGCGGCCCACACTGCGGGAAGCGTTTCGTGTCCTGGAGTCAGAGGGTCTGATCAGGGTGCTGCGCGGTTCCAACGGTGGTGCGCGGGTGCAGCGTCCCGAACCCGCGGTGGGAGCGCGGTTCACCGCGCTGCTCCTGCAGATGAGGGGAACCACTCTCGAAGACGTCCAGCAGGCGCGCATGGTGCTCGAGCCCGCGGCGGTCCGGATGCTCGCCGAGAAGCCGACCAAGAAGGCAGTCTCGGCGTTGCGCGCGGCGGTGGCGGCCGAAGAGGCCGAAGCGGGTCGACCGATGGAGAACGCGCTGGCCTCGGTGCGCTTCCACGAGACGATCATGGAGTTGGCCGGCAACACCACCCTTGCTGTTCTCGCCGGGATGCTGCACGAGATCGTCGAGAGCGCCTACACATCCGCCGTGGATGCTGCACCGAGCTCCGAGGAGCAACGGACGCGGCTTCTCCGCTATGTCGATTCGCACCGGAAAGTCATCGACCTGATCGAGTCGGGCGAGCCGGACCGGGCGGAAAAGTTCTGGCGGAACTATCTGGCCGCCAACAGTCGGTACCTGTACTCGTGGATACCTGCCAAATCGGTCGTCGACCTCCTGCAGTGAAGCAAAGGTCACACCTCGACGACAACGGCTCCGCCCTGACCACCGCCCGCGCACATCGCCGCGACGCCGATGCCACCTCCGGTCCTTCGCAATTCGTGGATCAGTGTGGTGAGCATGCGAGCGCCGGAGGCCGCGATGGGGTGACCCAGACTGCATCCGCTGCCGCTCGTGTTGACGCGTTCTTCGTCGATCCCGAGTTCTTGGCATGCCGCGATCGGCGTCGAGGCGAACGCCTCGTTGATCTCCCATCGGGCGACGTCGCCGACGTTCACCCCTGCGCGCTCGAGGACCGAAGGGATGACCTTGAAGGCTGCCAGTCCGGTGTCGCGCGGTGGTACACCGATCGCACCCCAGCTACGAATCGTAGCCATGACCTCACCTTCGGCTTCAACGATATCCCGGTCAGCAATAACCAATGCCGCTGCGGCATCGTTGATTCCGCTGGAGTTCCCTGCCGTGATCGAGAAGCCCTCGATTTCGGGATGCAGCACTCTCAGCGACGCCAACTTCTCGAGAGTGGTATCTCTGCGGGGGTGCTCGTCCACGGCGAACTCGACCGTTGACCCGTCCGAGGTCGTGACCTTCAGTGGCAGAATCTCCTCGACGAAATGGCCTGCGTCGATGGCGGAGATGGCGCGTTGGTGCGATCGCAATGCCCAAGCGTCCATCTGCTGACGGCTGATACCCAGAGCTTGTGCGGTGTTCCAGCCGACCGTGATCGACATGTCCGCGGCGGGTGCGTCGGGTGTTTCGACGTGGGTCGGCGGTAACCACCGCTCCCGCACGCCGCCATCGGGACCGGGTTCGCGCCAGGTCATCTGAGGAGCGAAGGAGATCGACTGGACGCCACCGGCCACGATCATGGAGGACATTCCCGCGGTGACCTGTGCGGCAGCGAAGCTGACCGCTGCCAGGCTCGCTGCGCAATGCCTGTTGACGGCGACGCCCGGGATGTGGTGAAGCCCCGCGGCCGTGGCGGCGTAGCGGGCGAGAGACCCCCCGCCGTAGTTGCTTTCGCCGAATATGACGTCGTCGACCAGCGCGGCATCGATCCCGGCGCGACGGATCGACTCCTCGAGGATGGGGGCTGCCAGATCCTCCGCCGGGGTGTTGGAGAGGGTGCCCTTGAACGAGGTGCCAATCGCCGTTCTCACGGCGGACATGACGACCGGTTGACGCATGTGTGCTCCCAGGATCGTGTAGCTCAATCCTGTCTATCATCTACACGATTACCGACGAATGTCCAGCGAGTGGGCGTCGAGGTCGATCACACGGGGTCGAAAGTGTCGATCAGCCAGGCCCCGTCGACCTTCGTCAGTCCCACCCGCACGCTGCTGGCGGCGAACGCCCCGTCGGGGTTTTCGGTGCTGGTGGTGCTCTGGTTGATGAACACCAGCACCTCGGCGTCGTCAGGGTGCATCTGCGAGACGGCCGCGCGGACCACCGAGGCGGTCGTCTTGACCGCCTTCTGCTTGGCCGCCGGGGTGACGATTTCGTCGGTGAACTGCGTGTAGTACGAGAGAAAGGAACCGGTCAGACGGGCCTTCGCGGCGGCGAAGTCCTGGTCGAGCGATTCGGGGGAGTAGGACAGCAGGGCCACGGTGCCGGTGGTTGCGGCGTCGATCACCACCTGCTGTGCCGCCGGATCGGTCTGTTGGTCTGGGCGGTACTGGTTCAGATACAGCCATCCGGCCAGTCCCGCCGAGGCAACCAGCAGCAGGGCGAGTGATCCCGCCACGAGGGCCGTACGCCGGGTGCGTCGCGGTTCCGTCGTCTCACCCTCTGCTGCACCGACATCGGAATCGACGTCTTCGCCGCCGCTCGAGTCGACCTCGGTCCCGGTCGACTCGACATCGTCAGGCTCTTCGCCGTCGCGGTCTGCACTCATGGGACGAACTCGACTTTCGACATCTTGATCTGGTCGCCTTCCCGCTTCAGATCAACGCTGAGTCTCCAGCTGCGCGGCTCCTGTTTGGCGCCGGCGGCGTTCGTGACCCGTGACGAGGCGGCGACCAGGACGACCGCGGAGTCATCGTCCATCTGTTGGACGGCTGAGGAACTGACCGTCACTTCAGTGACCACCTTCGACTCCTGCGCCACCTTCACGAAATCCTTCGCCTGCGCCTCGAAGTCGTCCTTGAACGAGCCCGTCGAGTTGTCGATGATTCGCTGTACATCGTCCTGGGCTTTGGAGAAGTCGAGCGACATGAGCGTGACCACACTCTGCCGGCCCGCCGCGGAGTACTCGGCAGCTTGCTGACGTACTTCGTCCGCCTGCCGGTGGTGATAAAGGAAGAAGCCGCTGAGGCCGAGCAGTGCCAGCGTGGCGACCACGACGAGCGATATGGCCACGACGGGCCATCGCAACCGAGGACCACGCCGCCGTGGCGGTCCTGCGACGGCATCGGAATCCACCGACTGCTCGGCAATCTGGTCATCGGTGTTCGAATCGCGTGTGTCTGCGTCCGCGGCTTCCGAGTCGCCTTCGAACTGGTGCTGCTCGCCGCCGTCGGGATCTTCATCCGCGACGTTCGCCGTCCGTTGCGCTTGCTCGGCCTCGCGTCGCAGCCGCGCCGCGCGCGCCCGTGCTGTGGCCGCGGCGGCTCGCGCCTCGGCTTCGATAGCCTCCGCTTCGGCCTCTTCGGCCAGTGTGCGGGCCAAATCGGCATCTACCGGTGAGTCCGGAGCAGTGTCACGGCTTCGACCGTCACCGGACACCGTTGTACGGCGTCTGAAAGACGGCATCGCAACCTCCTCGTCGGACCTTCTCCCGCCTGCGGAGAATTCGTTCTCGGTTCGTGAGAGTATCCGCCGACGATACCCACGCGGTCGGGCGAGGGCACGCACATCACCTGGATCGAAGGCGGCCCGTTCCGGGCTGCTTCGACCGACCGAAAGCCATCCACAATGTGTGATCGGCTCATACACTGTGAAAATGCGTTCTGCGGCAGCATGTTCGGCGGTTCTAGTGGCTGTGATGTCAACTCAGGCCTGCGTCATGGCGCCAGACGCAGACGCGCAGCCGCCGCTGCATCGCGTGCGCTACACGATCGGTGCGAGCCAGGACGTCGTGAACGCCGAGATCTACTACCGTGAGACCGACCCGCCGAATTGGGCCGATTACAGCCACAACCCGTACGAGTTCAGCCCCAACGTCGAGGTGGGTCTGGGCCCGGGAAAAGCCTGGGTTCGCGAGGTGATGCTCGCCGACCCGGACAAGTGGGCGATGGCCGTGGTCAGCCTGCCCACCCTGACCGACGCGGCGCTGGCCGAGCCGGGGTTCGTATGCGAGCTGCGAGTCGATGACGTCGTGGTCAAGACCGCCAAAGGGCTCAAGGGCGCGCTCTGCTCGATCCGCAACTGGTAGGCCGAACCCGGCACATCTAGAGATCGCCCCGGTCCCAGTACGCTCGTCCGTCGCGGGCGATGCACGTCAGGAATAGGCCGTCCGGCGCCTGAGCCACCTGGCCCTCCTGGGTTGGGCACAGTTCGCCCAGGTTCTTGACGCCACGCATCTCCGGTGAACGAAACCAACGGGGTTCGTAGCGGCGAGGGGAACCGCAGAACACCAGCCGACCCCAGTCTGTCACCCCGAACGCGTAGTACGTGAAGTTGTTGCAGTACGACCCCAGCACGATGTGCGGGGTGATGCCCGGCGTGCAGTTGGGGTAGTCGCAGTCGCCCGGCCGTGGCGGGGGTTGCGCCTCGGCCGGCGCAGCAGTGATCGTGACAGCCAGCACCGTGACAGCGGCCATCGACGTGGCGATCACGGAACGCATCTGCACAGTGTCCCATGTAAGAAATGAGAATTCTCAAAATTTGGCAAGGTGGCTTCTACCGCGTTCGGAGCGGGTCTGTCAGGCTCAGCTACACTGCGGGCACACTGCACATGATGTGTGTCCGTTGAGTCGGGCGCCGTCTGCCCCGTCGAGATGGAGGCGTCATGCGCGACGACCCGCAGCCGTCGGACACGCGAATACCATTACCGCAGTTGACGTTCGAGAACGAAATCTTCTGGACCTCAGGGCAGGACGGAATTCTGCGCATCCAGGAGTGTCACGGCTGCTGGGCGCTCATTCATCCGCCCGCGCCGGTGTGTCGTCATTGTCGCGGCACCGACGTGGGCATCAGGGAGGTCTCCGGCCGAGCCGTACTGTCGGCATACACGGTCAACCAGCGTTTCAGCATCCCCGGCCTGCCGGCGCCGTACGTGGTGGCGCAGGTCTCCCTCGTGGAGGACCCGAGGGTGCGAATGACCACCAACATCGTCGACGCTGAACCCGACACTCTGGAGATCGGGCAGCTCCTCGAGGTGGTCTTCGAGAAGAACGACGATGTGTACCTGCCGCTGTTCCGCCCCGTCACCCCCCGAGCGATCGGCGACCTCCCGGCAGACGAGATCGCGCCCGAAGACTTCGCTCGGCACGTATCACCCATGCTGACCACGCACAAGTTCGAGGAGCGGTCGGCGATTACCGGTATCGGTGCATCTCGACTCGGCCGGCGCCTGATGGTCAATCCACTCGAATTGACCATCGAGGCGTGCCGAGCTGCCGTCGCAGACGCCGGCCTCGACTTCGATGACATCGACGGATTGTCGACCTACCCGGGTCTGGACGTCGCCGGGATGGGGGAGGGCGGGGTGACGAGAGTGGAAGGCGCGCTGGGTCTCCGCCCCGCCTGGATCAACGGCGGCATGGACACCTTCGGGCCCGGTGGGTCGGTCATCGCTGCGATGACGGCGGTGGCTGCCGGAATGGCGCGTCATGTGCTGTGCTTTCGAACAGTCTGGGAGTCGACGTTCGGCGAGCTGGTCAAGACCGGCAGGCTCAGAATGCCGGGTGGGACGCGCACCGACAGCTGGCAGGCTCCTTTCGGTGCCGTCTCGGCGGCACACACTCTGGCGCTCAACGCGCAGCGGCACTTTCATCGCTACGGCACCACCAGAGAGACCCTCGGCTGGATCGCGCTGAACCAACGTGCCAATGCCGCGCTCAATCCCACGGCGATCTACCGCGACCCGATGACGATGGACGACTACCTGAATGCCCGGGCGATCACCACGCCTTTTGGCCTGTATGACTGCGACGTTCCCTGCGACGGCGCCGTCGCCGTCGTCGTCTCGGCCGTCGAGACTGCAGCGGACCGACCCAAACCCGCGGTTCTGGTGGAGGCGGTCGGTACGCAGATCGTCGAGCGCACCGACTGGGATCAGAGCACGTTGACCCATGAGCCGCAGGTGCTCGGGCAGTCGGCGCACCTGTGGACACGGACGTCCCTGCGGCCCGGAGATGTCCACGTCGCCGAACTGTACGACGGGTTCACCTTCAACTGTCTGTCGTGGCTGGAAGCGCTCGGCTTCTGCGGCATCGGCGAAGCCAGAGATTTCCTCGATGGGGGTGACGCGATCGCACGGGACGGGGTGATACCGCTCAATACCCATGGCGGCCAGCTGTCGCACGGACGTACGCACGGCATGGGGCTTGTACACGAAGCCATCAGCCAACTGCGCGGCGACGCAGGTGAACGCCAAGTCGCCGGTGCACGAGTGGCCGTGGTCAGTAGTGGCGGGTTGACCCCGAGCGGGGTGTTGTTGCTGCGGACGGCGTCGTGACCGATGGCCACCACTGCGTATGCTCCACCTGAATCCGTTATACGATTGCGCTCATTTAAAGACTTCTCTACATTGGGGCCGGTCGACAAGGAGGCGCGTTGAGAGTGGCTGCACTGCGATACCGACGCTGCTACCCGATGGCTCGCGGAGGGCAGCTGTCGTGAGCCTTTCTCTGCTTCTGGAGATGGCGTCCGACACCGATCCGGACCGGACCGCTCTGGTTGCCGACGACCTACGGTTGACCACCGCTGAACTGAGTTCGTTGGCAGACGGCGGCGCCGGCATCATCGCGACCTCGGGCGCCCGCCACGTTGTCTACGTCGGCACCGGCGGGGCCATGCTGCCGCTGCTGCTCTTCGCCGGGGCGCGAGCCGCGGTGCCGGTCACGCCGCTGAACTACCGGCTCGCTGCCGACGGCTTGAGGGCACTCATCGACCGGCTTCCGGATCCGCTGGTAATTGTCGATGCCGAGTACCGAGCGGCGGTCGGCGACAGCTACCGGACCATGGATTCCGCTGATTTTCTCGTGAGCGCACGCGTCGCCGAACCCACTGCCGAGTTCGCCGATCCCGACGCCGTCGGGGTTGTGCTGTTCACCTCCGGCACCACGTCCAAGCCCAAGGCCGTCGAGCTCACGCACGCCAACCTGACCAGCTACATCATGGGCACCGTCGAGTTCGGTGCCGCGCAACCTGACGATGCCGCGCTGATCTGCGTGCCGCCGTACCACATCGCCGGTGTCAGCGCCGCCCTGTCCAATCTCTACGCCGGTCGAAAGATGGTCTACCTCACCCACTTCGACGCCGACGAATGGGTTCGACTGGTTGTAGCTGAAGGTGTCAGCTCGGCGACGGTGGTGCCCACCATGCTCGACCGCATCGTCACAGCGCTCGAAGCCACCGGTACCCGGCTGCCCACGCTCAGGACATTGGCGTACGGGGGCTCCAAAGTTCCGCTGCCCCTGGTGCGTCGAGCGCTGTCACTGCTTCCCAGCGTAGGGTTCGTCAATGCCTACGGGCTCACCGAGACCAGCTCGACCATCGCCGTGCTCACCCCGGACGACCATCGCGCGGCGCTGACAGCCCCGGACGAAGCAGCCGCCCGGCGGCTAGGATCGGTCGGCCAGCCGGTTCCCGGTATCGAAGTGCAGATTCGCTCCGAGGACGGCACGGTGCTCGGCCCCGGACAAGTCGGTGAGCTCTTCGTCCGCGGCGAGCAGGTGTCGGGCAAGTACACCGACATCGGCTCCGTGCTCGACGAGGCGGGCTGGTTTCCCACCAAGGATGTCGCGTTCCTCGATGACGAGGGATACCTGTTCATCGGAGGACGCTCGGACGACACCATCATCCGCGGTGGAGAGAACATCGCGCCCGCAGAGATCGAAGACGTTCTGGTCGAACACCCTCAGGTGCGTGAGTGCGCCGTGGTCGGCGCCGACGACCCGCAGTGGGGCCAGATCATCGTCGCGGTCGTCGTTCCCCACCTCGACACCGATCCCGACCCCGAGGAGCTACGCGATTACGTGCGCGTGCAATTGCGCGGTTCCCGCACCCCGGACCGTGTGGTTTTCCGCACTGAACTGCCCACCAATGCGACCGGCAAAGTGCTGCGTCGAGAATTGGTCGACGAAGTGAACGCGACGGCGAAGGAGCCCGCATGATCAAGAACGGCACACGTATGCAGAGTCAGGTGTGTGACACCCAGGTCATCGTCGTCCGGAGTTCAGACAGCCTGGACGACCTGCGCGCTGGTGGGGCTCCAATGGTTCCGCTCGGCGACACCATCGACTCGGCGCTCACACTGGATGAGTCGCTGGCCGATGGAGCGCTGATGGGTAAGCGTTATGTCGATGACAACGGTGCCGAAGTCCTGGTCACGAAGGCGGGTGCCGGAACGCTCACCGTCGGTGCGACACCGCTGAGTCTCAAGGAAGCAAAACCGTTGCCCGCCAGCGATTGATTCGTTCTCGTTCGTTCTCGAGGGTGACGCGTCACCGTTTGCGCTCGCGCACCTTGTACGTCGACGGCCAGGACACGCGTGTCTCGTCCCCGACCAGCGGCACGCCCTTGCCGCCGATACGGACGTCGTAGGCCTCCTGTCCCGCGCCGACCTCGCGGTTGGCGTGTTCAGTGGCCAAGTAGATGAGTTGATCGATTTCCGCCTCGGAGAACGCCACAAACGTCGTCTTGCGAACGATCTCCTCGGCTGGGGGCGTCATACGGTCGGGGAGGACCCGGCTCAGCAGCGCCGCTACAGCCAGCAGCGAGAATGGCACCAACCAGTAGCAGGCGATTGAGAGTGGAGCCCGAGTCTCGAGGATCGTCGCTTCTCCCTGAACAATTGGCGGGATCGCCGAGCTCACTGTCATCCCGGCGAACGCCGCGACCCAAATCCAGGTCAGTGTCGTGGTGATGCGGGTGAAGTAAGCACTCGTCGTGATCTCTTTGGGCCGGCCCTCTTCGGCGAACTCGCGAACGAAGGGCCTTCCGATGAGGGCACTGATCAACGCAGCCATGAAGATACCGAGATTGCTCAACGGTTGAAGCCACCGCTCCATGAAGGCGTCACCGGTGGTGAACGTGAGAACGGTCAGGACGGCGAAGGTGGCCAACGCGCCGAATTCGAGTGTGCGGACCGGCTTATGGGAGAGGCGGGACACGAGCGCAGTGGCCGCGGCGACGGCGAGAGCGATGAGCACCGCCGCGGCGAACGGCACATTGCCGACCAGAATCCAATAGACGATCCACGGTGCAAAGCCAACGAGTATCCCCACCTGGAGAAGTGTATAGCTGTTAGCTCCGCACCCGGTCACACTCCGGCCAATCAGAGCTGAGAAGCGTTGTCACGCAGTGGTGCACGGCCGGGGGAGTGCGTTGTCAGCGGTCGAAAAGTCGATCGAGCGTTTCGCGTTCCAGTTCGCGCCACCGGCAAACCTCCGATGCGACCTCGTCGACATCACCGGGTGAGAGGTGGTCGGCGCCGTCAGGAGTGATCCGGCAGATGTCCATCGGGCCGCCGACGGTTGGTGAGGTCTCGTCGAGTGCGTGGAGAACGCGCAGTGCCGCCAGCACGCCATAGGCGACCGGGCGCTCGTTCATCCGGAAGTTCGACAGCAGGGCCCGCGCCTGCTGGGCCATCGGCGCCCCGCTGCCGATGGCCTGGAAGCCGATGTCTTCGTAGTGTCCGATGAGCCCGTGCGGATCGATGTCGACGATGAACGGTTCGCCGTCCGAGTAACCGGCGGCAAGCACGTAGGTGGCCGGCGTGGCTCCGCTGGTCTTCTGCCCCGGTACTTCTTCGATGAAGTTGTCGTAGTGATGCTGCAGAACCGGTACCACCCGAGCTTGCAGCGCGCGTCCGACATCGCCCGCTTCGACGATCGTTTCGGGCTGGGCGTCGAACATCTGCTCGAGGTCGTAGAGCACGGCGCGGGATCCGCTTCCCGCCCAGGCGGCACGCCTGCCCAGACCGTGCAGCTTCTGTGCGGGATAGGTAAGCCCGCGATCGGGCTCGGTGATCTGCGAATCGGCGGCAAGCACCAACCCGTCGGCACAACGGAGTGCGAGTACAACGGTCACCTCCCCGGACTACCCGAAAAAGCGAACCTCTCTACAGGCCGCCGCGACGCAGCATTCGACCCATCGGGGTCTGGTAGTCGATCTTCTTGCCCCGTAACCACGTACTCGTCACGACGCCGGCGAGTGCACGCCCGTCGTAGGGACTGATCGGGTTCTTGTGGTGGAGCTTGCGCACATCGACGACCTGTGCGGACTCGGGCTCGAAGATCGCGAAGTCGGCGTCGTAGCCGAGCGCGATCTTGCCCTTCGTGTTCAGCCCGGCCAGAGCCGCAGGCTTGGCGGCCATCCAGTCGATCACCTGGGTGAGGTCGATGCCCCGGCGTTTGGCTTCCGTCCAGATCAGCGACAAACCGAGTTGCAGGGATGCGACGCCGCCCCACGCGATACCGAAGTCGCCGTTCTCCACGTCTTTCAGATCGATCGTCGAGGGTGAATGGTCGGAGACGATGCAGTCGATCGTGCCGTCGAGCAGTCCCTGCCACAACAGTTCCCGATTGGACGCCTCGCGGATCGGCGGACAGCACTTGAATGCGGTGGCGCCGTTGGGGATCTCCTCAGCCAGAAGAGTCAGGTAATGCGGGCACGTCTCGACGGTGATCTTGACGCCGTCACGCTTCGCCGTCGCGAGCATGGGCAGCGCGTCCGACGAAGACAGGTGCAGGATGTGTGCGCGCACACCGGTCCACCGGGCGCGCTCGATGACCTCGGCGATCGCGACGTTCTCGGCGCCCCGCGGCCGTGATTTGAGGAAGCGCTCGTACTTGTTGCCCTCGGCCGACGGCGCGCGGTCGATCGCACGGGAATCCTCGGCGTGCACGATCATCATGGAATCGAACCCGGCCAGCACGGCCATGTCCTTCTCCATCTCGTCGGCGTCGAGGTGGGGGAACTCGTCGACGCCGGAGTGCAGCAGGAAGCACTTGAAACCGAACACGCCGTCGTCGTGCAGACCTCGTAGGTCACCGGTGTTGCCGGGGATCGCACCGCCCCAGAAGCCGACGTCGATGTGCGTCTTGCCCGATGCCGCTGCACGCTTGGCGTTGAGGGCATCGATGTTGACCGTCGGTGGGATCGAATTGAGTGGCATGTCGATCAGCGTGGTGACGCCGCCCGCTGCAGCGGCACGGGTGGCGGAGTCGAACCCCTCCCACTCCGTGCGGCCGGGCTCGTTGACGTGCACGTGCGTGTCGACCAAGCCGGGGATCATGACTTGTTCAGCGGTGAGCTCGATGATCTCGGCACCGTCGAGACCGCTGCCCAGCGGCTCGATCGCGACGATGCGGCCGTCGCGGACGCCGATCTCGCGGGCCACGATACCCGCGGTGGTGAGCGTGCGTTCACCGCGCACCACCAGGTCGAACTCGGGTGTGCTCGACTCATGGGGGCCGGCGGTCATAAGCAGCTCTCCGTCATCACAAGATCGATTCCTCATCGTGGAAGTCAAACTCCACGTACGGACCGACTCTAGAGGTGACCGCAGACACAGTCAATGACGCCAAAGCCTTGACAGGCAATGTGCCGATGCGAGTTACTAGCGAAGTATGCGGAACATTACTTCCGCACTGTGGAAATTCGCGACGGCGCTGGGCGTCGGAGCTCGACCGTGACAGGCGCACCCCATGAGCACAGAGTCCACCGGACTGATCGGCGACTCCAGCCGCGACCCCGCCGACCGACACGGGAACCGTCCCGACGCGAGCCCGCTGTTGTACAACACCGACCTCGCGCCGACGAAGCGCGAAGGCCGGCGGTGGAGTGCCTACAACATCTTCACACTGTGGGCGAATGACGTTCACAGCCTTGGCAACTACTCGTTTGCGATTGGGCTGTTCGCCCTCGGCCTGGGTGGATGGCAAATCCTGCTGGCGCTCGGCCTGGGCGGCGCCTTCCTGTTCCTGCTGCTGAACCTGTCCGGCTTCATGGGGGAGAAGACCGGAGTCCCGTTCCCGGTGATGAGCCGCATCGCGTTCGGTATCCGAGGCGCGCAGATACCGGCCCTCATCCGCGGCGGCATCGCGATCGCGTGGTTCGGTATCCAGACGTATCTGGCCTCGGTGGTGCTGCGCATCCTGATCATCGCGCTGGTTCCGTCCGCGGAGACGCTCGACTCGAACCGATTCCTCGGGTTGTCGACGCTCGGGTGGATCTCGTTCGTGGCGCTGTGGGTGATCCAGGTGATCATCGTCAGCTACGGCATGGAGATGATCCGCAAGTACGAGGCCTTCGCCGGTCCGGTCATCCTGATCACGATGATCGCTCTCGCGGTCTGGATGCTGAGTAACGCCGACTGGACGATCGCCTGGTCCACGCCCGATTCGCTGACCGGCGTCGACATGTGGCTGCAGATCATCGGCGGCGCCAGCCTGTGGGTCGCGATCTACGGCACCTTCGTGCTCAACTTCTGCGACTTCACCCGCAACGCGACGTCGAAACGGGCCATCGTGGGTGGCAACTTCTGGGGCATCCCGCTGAACATGCTGGTGTTCGGCGGCATCGTCATCACCCTCGCCGGTGCCCAGTTCCGCATCGACGGACGCATCATCGAATCACCCGCTGACATCGTCAAGGAAGTGCCGAACACCCTGCTGCTGGTGCTCGCAGGACTCGCCCTGCTGATCCTGACCGTCGCAGTGAACCTGATGGCGAACTTCGTCGCCCCGATCTATGCGCTGAACAACCTGTTCCCGAAGCACTTGAATTTCCGTCGCGCAGCGCTCATCTCGGCCGTCATCGGCCTGGTGATCCTGCCGTGGAATCTGTACAACTCACCCGCCGTCATCAACTACTTCCTCGGTGGTCTCGGCGCCATCCTCGGGCCGCTGTTCGGGATCATCATGGCCGACTACTGGCTCGTGCGCCGCTCCAAGATCAACGTCCTCGCCCTGTTCACCACGGACCCGGCGGGCGACTATCACTACGCGAAGGGCGTCAACACGCGTGCAGTGGTCGCCCTCGTCGTCACCGCGGTGGCAGCACTGCTGATGGCGTTCGTGCCGGCGTTCGAGGTCGTCTCGGAGTTCTCCTGGTTCATCGGTGCCGGGCTCGGCGCGGTCGTGTACCTCCTGGTTGCAGACCGCCGCGGCCCGTTCAATGATGTCTCCGGCGAACCCATCGCCGTGGCAAGCACCCACCACTAGGACCCGCCCATGAGAATCCTCGTCGCCAACGTCAACACCACGGCGTCGATGACCGACGCGATCGCCGAGTCGGCGCGCACCGTCGCGTCACCGGATACCGAGATCGTCGGCATCACACCGCGTTTCGGAGCAGACTCCTGCGAGGGTAATTTCGAGAGCTACCTCGCCGCCATCGCCGTCATGGACGCGATCACGTCATATCGCGAGCCGTTCGACGCGGTGATCCAGGCCGGTTACGGCGAGCACGGTCGAGAGGGGCTGCAAGAGCTGCTCGATGTCCCCGTGGTCGACATCACCGAGGCGGCCGCGTCCACGGCGATGTACCTCGGACACAGGTACTCGGTCGTCACCACGCTCGACCGCACCGTCCCGCTGATCGAAGACCGCTTGAAGCTCGCGGGACTCGACGCACGATGCGCGTCAGTACGGGCGTCGGGCCTCAGCGTGCTCGAACTGGAGTCCGACGCGGATCGGGCCGTCGAAGCGATCGTTGCTCAAGCGCGGGAGGCGGTGGAGAACGATCATGCCGAGGTGATCTGTCTCGGCTGCGGGGGTATGGCCGAACTCGAGGCGAAAGTCACCGAGGCGACGGGTGTGCCGATCGTCGATGGTGTCCGCGCGGCGGTCACCATCGCCGAAGGTCTGGTCCGAATGGGACTGTCCACGTCGAAGGTGCGTACCTATGCCGCACCACGCGCGAAGAAAGTCGTCGGTTGGCCGTTTCAGGTCTGAGTCGGCGAATTTCGCACCGTCACAGCATGATCTGACGGTTGACGTCCTTGTAGAGCAGGTACCGGAAGTTCGACGGCCCGCCCGCGTAGCACGCTTGCGGGCAGAAGGCGCGCAGCGACAGGAAGTCGCCCTCCTGGACCTCCACCCAATCTCCGTTGAGGTGGTAGACCGCCTTGCCTTCGAGCATCAACAAGCCGTGCTCCATGACGTGTGTCTCGGCGAACGGAATGCTGGCGCCCGGCTCGAACGTCACGATGTTGACGTGCATGTCGTAGGCGAGGTCCTGCGGGTCGAGCATCCTTGTGGTGCGCCACTTCCCGTCGGTGCCCGGCATCGCCGACGGTTCGATGGCCTGCTCGTCACCGAACTTCACCGAGGGCACGTGGCCCTCGACGGGCTCATAGCGCTTACGAATCCACACGAACGTCGCGTCGACGTCGCCGTTGTTCTGCGCCGACCACTCGGTCCCCGCCGGTAGGTAGGCGAAGCCGCCCTCAGACAGCGTCTCCGTCTGTCCGGCCGCCGTCACGGTGAGCGCACCGGAGGTGACGAACAGGAAGCTCTGAACCTCGGGTTGCGGTTCTGGCCGTTGCGCCCCGCCACCGGGCTTGACCTCGACGATGGCCTGGAAGTACGTCGTCGCGCCGCCGGCGACGGGTCGGTTGATGATCCAGGCTCGGGTATCGGTCCACTCCGGGAACACCGACGTGACGATGTCGGAGAGGACGCCGCGGGGAATGACCGTGTAGGCCTCGGTGACGATGGCGCGATCGGTCAGCAGATCGGTCTGCGGGGGCAGGCCGCCGCGAGGTGTGTAGTACGACGCAGTGGTCGGCGGAGGTGTCACTGAGGGCTCCTGGGGGTGCGGCCGAGCGCGATGTCGCGCACGGTGGACAGAGGGAGTTCGACGGCGGTTTCGATCTCATCGGCGGTCAGGGCGCCACATGCGCTTCCGCGCCGAATCACGCCGGCGAGTGCACGGGCGGTCGCCGGCTCGTCCATGACGGCCGAGTCGCGTCGATGAACGTAGTTCCGTAGTCGCGCTGCGGCCGGCGCGAAGGCGCTGCGGTAGAAGGCGTACGTCGCCAGGAACCGGGTGACGAGCTGGCCGGGGTGCATGTCCCAGCCCTGATAGATGCCGCGTTCCAGGTGGCGCCGGACGAGACGTGCGTGCAGCGTCCATGCCGTCGCGACGTCATCGCGGTCGCCGACGGGGAGGATGTTGGTCGAGCCGTCGGACATGTGGACGCCGGTTCCGGCGACGGCAAGTTGCATGATGTTCTTGGCGTGGTCGGCCGCCGGGTGCTCCATCGATTGATACGCGGCTGCGATGCCCAGGGACGCCGAATAATCGTAGGTTCCGTAGTGCAGCGAGCTGATACGGCCCTGGCCGGCGCTGATGAACTGCGCGACGGGTGCGCGGCCGTCGGCATCGAGGATCGCCTGCGGTGTCTCGACCTGTACTTCGAAGCGGATGCGACCGGCCTCGAGCCCGTTGGCGGCCTCGAGCGCGCCCGCGACCACGACCATCGCCTCGACCTGGTCGACCGACGTCACTTTGGGGAGGGTGAGGTTGAGTCCGTGGGGGAGACCCGCCTCGGCCAATCCGCTGACGAACATGTCGAGCGTGCGGAGTCCACGCGCGCGGGTGTTCGCCTCGAGACATTTGAAGCGGATACCGACGAACGGCGTGGACGCGCCCGCGTCGAGCGCGCTGCGCAACGCCGCAAGCGCATGGGCGACGTCGGCATCCTCGGTCTCGTCGTCGAATGTGCCGTAGCCGTCCTCGAAGTCGATGCGAAGATCCTCGATCGGCTCGGTGCCCAGCTTCTGCTCGGTGAGACCGGCGAGAGTGGCTGGATCGCAATCACTCCCGTTGCTCGCGCCCACCAGTGCAGCCACCGTGTCCAAACCGCCGGCATCTTCGGCCATGCTCAGAGCGGCGGCTCCCCACTCGGTGGGCAGGGCCGCCGAGTACCGATTGCCGGGGACGTAGACGGTGTGGACTGGCTGCCGCCTGCCGTCGTCGCCCGGATACCGGCTCTCCAGGCGAGCGTCGGCCCCCGACAGGCGGCGTTCGACGTCGGCCAGTACTGCGTCGTCGAGGCGTCGTGTCACAGGGTCTCTCTTCTGTCCGGAATTCCTCCGTCCAGACAGAATTCCACAATGTGGAGATTAGCGCGAGACCCGGTGGGCGTCGATGTCGGGGTCTACGGAACGTCCGCTCTAATTCCGTATTGCGGAATCGATTCGTGCAACGTTAGATGAAAGCAGTGTGGCCGGCCGGGAGTGGAGCGTATGGCGGAGGAGAAGTCGGGCGGCGTGCAATCTGTGGAGCGCGCGTTCGAGTTGATGGAGCTGATCGGACGTGCGGGAGGGGAGTGCTCCCTGACGGAATTGTCCGCGGAGTCCCCGTTGCCGCCGCCGACGATTCATCGGCTCCTGCGCACGTTGGTGCGACTGGGCTACGTACGCCAGTTGTCGAATCGGCGGTACGCCCTCGGGCCCAGACTGATTCGGCTCGGTGAGGTGGCGAACCGTCAATTGGGCGCGGTCGCCGGTCCGGTGTTGCAGTCATTAGTGGACGAACTGTCGGAGACGGCGAGCCTCGCGGTGCTGGACGGGGACATGGTGATCTACACCGGACAGGTGCGGTCGTCGACGTCGACGCAGACCACCAGCGAGGTCGGCCGGCGCGTCGGACTGCACACGACCGGCGTGGGAAAGGCCGTTCTGGGCGAACTCGATGACGCACGCATTCTGCGACTCGTCAAGCAGTCTGGGCTTCCGGCACCCACCAAGAACAGTGCGTCGACTCTTTCCGCCGTGTTCGCAAACGTCGAACGCGTTCGGACCGACGGCTATGCGATCGACGACGAAGAGTTCGAGATCGGTGTCCGTTCGGTCGCGATGGCGGTGCCCGGTGCGCCGACTCCGATGGCCATCGGTATCTCCGGCCCCCTGGCCCACATGAGTAGAGACGTGATTGCCCGTGCGGTACCGGCGTTGAAGAATGCAACCGGCGTGATCTCCGAGGCGCTGATAGGAGCCAAGGAGTAATCGCCCTTCCGGGGTGCGCTGCCTCGGCGCTCAACGACCAAGGAGAACGATGTCGTCACCGCGAGCCTCGGCTGCGCTCGAACAGACCGCCACGCACGGACCGACTCGCGCGTGGGCTGCCGTCGCGGTTCTCGCGCTCGTCGGCACCCTCAACTATGTCGACCGCTTCCTGCCCGGTGTGTTGGCCGAGCCCATCAAGAAGGACCTCGCGTTGTCCGACACCGCAATCGGTGTCATCAACGGATTCGGGTTCCTGATCGTCTACGCCGCGGTGGGCATCGCGATCGCCCGGTTCGCCGATCGGGGCATGTTCGGCGCCGTCATCGCGGGATGCCTGACGCTGTGGGGGTCGATGACCATGCTGGGAGGCGCAGTGCAGTCCGGCTTCCAGCTCGCCCTCACCCGGGTCGGCGTCGCCGTGGGCGAAGCGGGTAGCACGCCGGCGGCGCACGCCTATGTGGCTCGCAACTTCATCCCGGAGAAGCGGTCGGCGCCGCTCGCGGTCATCACGATGTCGATCCCGCTGGCCAGCGCCGCCAGCCTGCTCGGCGGCGGTCTGCTCGCCGAAAGCCTCGGCTGGCGAGTCGCTTTCGTCGTGATGGGCGGGATCAGCGTGCTGTTGGCGCCGCTGGTGCTGTGGGTGGTCGGCGTCCGCCAGAAGCTGCCGGCCGCAACACCGCAGGAGCGCTCTGCGATGCCGAACTGGTGGGATCTGTTGCGCAAAACCAGCTTTCTGGCCATGGTGGGTGGTACGGCGCTCGTGTCGGCGGCCGGTTACTCGCTGACCACGTTCGCGCCTGCATTCCTGATGCGCACCCGCGGTATGTCGATCGGTGAGGTCGGTGTGGAGTACGGGCTGGCCACGGGATTGCTGGGCGTGCTCGGACTGATCATCGTCGGACGGATCGCTGACCGGTTGGCCAACCGGGACCCGCGCTGGTTGCTCTGGATCGTGGTCATCCTGATCGCGATTCTGTTGCCGGCCTCTGTGTTGGCGTTCGTCGTCGTCGACCGCACGGTGTGCGTGTGGCTGCTGGCACTGGCCTACGTCATCGGTACTGCGTACCTTGCGCCGTCCATAGCGGCCATCCAACGTCTGGTCCTGCCCGAGCAACGAGCCACCGCGTCGGCGATCTTCTTGTTCTTCAACGCCACGCTGGGCGCGGTGGGACCGTTCCTCACGGGCGTGATCAGCGATGCGCTGACCGCAGACCTGGGCCCGCAGGCGCTGGGCCGCGCGTTGCTGATTCTGGTGCCGAGCATGCAGTTGGTGGCTGTCGGCTGCTACGCCCTTGCCGCGCATCGCTATCGGCGTGACATAGTCGAGGAGCCATGAGCGACGAGTCTGCTGGAACTGCGCCGGGCGGCATCGGACCGCTCGATGTCGCCGGGTCAGGGGTGTTGCCGCCGGTCGAGCCTCGGGTGCGCCAGGGGTTTCGCTGGCTCGAACGGCTGGCGCCGTGGGTGGGTTCCCGCTGGGCGGTCGAGCTGTGGTGCACACCGCCGGTGCTGGAATCAGCTCTGCGCATGCCACCCGGCGTCGGTTCCGGTGAACCCGTCGAGGCCCACTGGGGGAACGGACACCGGGTGGTGGGGGAGCAGTGGGGCGACGGGCCGCCGGTCTACCTGGTGCACGGCTGGGGTGGACAGCGCGCCCACCTCGCGGTATTCGTCAAACCGTTGGTGGAAAAGGGTTTCCGGGCCATCGCTTTTGATCTGCCCAGCCACAATGCATCGGAGCCGGGGGAGTTGGCGCCCGGGCGCACCACCGCAATCGAATGCGCTCACGCCATTGCTGCGATGATCCGAACACACGGTGCTGCGCACGCGGTGGTGGCGCATTCTCTAGGGGCGAATGCGACTGTGCTGGCTGCGGCGAACGGTGCGCCCGTCGGGCGGCTCGTGTTGCTGGCGCCGATGGGTGACTTTCCCTTGTACTTGGACCTTTTCGCCGCGCGTCATGACTTCGGCCGCCGGATTCGTGCCGGTCTGCATCGCCGCCTGGAGAAGCGGATCGGCATGCGGCTGGAAGAAACCAACATGTCGCACATGGGCCGCCGCGCCGACTATCCGCCGCTCCTGCTCATCCACGACCCCGACGACCCGGACAGCCCTTATGCCGCGACGGCGCGGCTGGCCGCCCAGTGGGCGGGCGCTCAGCTGATGACCACCCGAGGGCTTGGTCGGCTGGCCCACTACCGCATCCTGCGCCACCGTCCGGCGATCAACGCCGGGATGGAATTCATCGGTTCGCCCAGCTAGTCACGAAGGACTGGTGCGTATCGCTCGGTCGTGACCGGTCTATGGCACCGACTTTTCGGCAGTTCTTCCTGTGGCACATCACGGGGGTTAGCGTGAAAAGATGTCGTCACTGAAAGTGATCCTGCCGGATCAGACCGCCGCAGAGGAACTCGAGACGGACATCTTGTCGACCGTCTACCAGGAACTCGAGCGCTACAACTACGAAGCCGTCGCCACGAGCGATGCGACGGCGGCCGGGGAGTACACCCCACTGCGTCCCCACGGGCGGGTCCATCTCGAGTCGAAACAGAACACGTGCGTCGTCCGGGTGACCGGCACGGACATCGACACGCACGATCTCTACACCGCTGTGCTCGCGGATCTGGAGCAGCGCCACGTTGGACTGAGTGGCGAGATCGACTAGGAGCGCAGCGCGGGAGGCGGGGTTGCCCGCGGACGCGCCTCGCGTGACATAAAGACGGAGATGTTGGGCAGTCGTACGGTATGGATGACGTGGACGGCGGTCAGGAGATCGGCTCAGACGGACCGGACCCGTGCATCCGTGTCTACGCATCCCGCGTACACAACCTGAAAACCGTAGACGTCGCGGCCCCGCGGGACTCCTTCGTCGCGTTCACCGGGGTGTCCGGATCGGGCAAATCGTCGTTGGCATTCGGCACCATCTATGCCGAGGCCCAGCGCCGCTACTTCGAGTCGGTGGCACCCTATGCCCGTCGACTTCTCCTGCCTCAGGACGCACCGAAAGTCGATGACATCACCGGACTGCCGCCGGCGGTCGCCCTGCAGCAGCGGCGCGGTTCGGCGACGTCCCGGTCGACTGTCGGCACCGTCACCACGCTGTCGAATCTGCTGCGCATGTTGTACTCCCGCGCCGGCACCTACCCGGCGGGGGCCACCGAGCGGCTGGACTCCGATGCGTTCTCGCCCAACACCACGATCGGCGCGTGCCCGGCGTGCCACGGTCTCGGCCGCATCCACGAGGTCACCGAACAGACACTGGTGCCCGATCCGTCGCTGACCATCCGGGAAGGAGCGGTGGCGGCATGGCCTGGGGCGTGGCAGGGACAGAACCTGCGCGACATCCTCATCACGCTCGGGTACGACATCGACAAGCCGTGGTGCAAACTGCCCAAGCGCCAGCGGGAGTGGATTCTGTTCACCGAGGATCAGCCCACCGTCGAAATCGATCCGAGCCAGCATCCTGTCACCGCGGATTACTACTACAACGGCACATTCTCGAGCGCGGAGCGCCATGTTCGGCATACCTTGGCCAATTCGCAGAGCGCGGCGATGCGGCGGCGGGTTCTGCAGTTCGTGCACAGTACTGATTGCCCCGTCTGTGGCGGCTCCGGGCTGCGACCCGAAGCGCTCGCGGTGACGTTCGCCGGCCGCACCATCGCCGAGCTGGCGGCCCTGCCGCTCACTGCGCTCACCGACGTTCTCTCGCCGGCGGCGATGCGGACCGAGTTCGCCGCGGCGTACGAATCCACCGAGTCGGGTGAATTCACGGAAGTGGCGACGATGATCGCGGCCGATCTGGTGGCACGGATCGCCGTGCTCGTCGACCTGGGGCTCGGCTACCTGAGCCTCAACCGTCGCACACCTACCGTGTCACCCGGCGAACTGCAACGCTTGCGGCTGGCCACCCAGCTGCGGGCCGGGCTGTTCGGTGTCTTGTACGTGCTCGACGAGCCGTCGGCAGGGCTGCATCCCGCCGACGCCGAGCCGCTGCTCGAGGTGCTGGACCAGCTTCGCCGCGCGGGCAATTCGTTGTTCGTGGTCGAGCACGATATGGATGTGGTGCGCCGCGCCGACTGGATCGTCGATGTCGGTCCTGGCGCCGGCGAGCTGGGCGGCGACGTGCTCTACAGCGGACCGGTGGCCGGCCTCGCCGACGTCGACACCTCGGTCACCCGGCGATTCCTGTTCCGCGATGGGCCGGCTGCACGACGCGACGTACGTACACCAGTCGGGCTGATGCGGTTGCGCAACATCGCGTTTCACAATTTGCGCGGCATCGACGTGGACATTCCGTTGGGCGCCTTCGTCGCGGTCACCGGTGTGTCAGGATCTGGCAAGTCAACACTGGTGTGCAAGGTACTGGGCGACGTGATGGCCAGGCAGCTGGGTACGCACATCGAATCCGTCGAGGAGACTGACGACACCGATACCGAATTTCTCGATATCGACACCGATTCGAGTGTGGGGGTGTCCGTCGAGGGTGCCGAGGTGCTCGGCCGCCTCGTCACGGTGGATCAGCGACCTATCGGCCGCACACCGCGTTCGAACCTCGCGACCTATACCGGACTCTTCGATGCGGTCCGCAAGGCTTTTGCCGATACTCCCGAAGCGCGGCGGCGCGGCTGGAGCGCGGGCCGGTTCTCGTTCAACGTCGCCGAGGGCCGCTGCGCCACCTGTCGCGGCGAAGGGTTCGTCGCCGTGGAACTGTTGTTCTTGCCCGGCACCTACGCGAAATGTCCGGCGTGTGGGGGAGCGCGCTACTCTGACGAGACGCTTGAGATCACCTACCGGGGCAACACCATTGCCGACGTCCTGGCCCAGACCGTCGACGAGGCCGCCGATTTCCTGGCTGATTTGCCCTCTGCCTCACGGAGTTTGGCGGCGTTGCGCGACGTGGGTCTGGGATACCTGCGACTCGGACAACCGGCGACCGAACTCTCCGGTGGTGAGGCGCAGCGCATCAAGCTGGCATCGGAGTTGCAACGTGCCAAGAGGGGTCACACGCTCTACGTGCTCGACGAGCCCACCACGGGGCTGCATCCTTCAGACGTCGAGTTGTTGGAACGCCAGCTGCACGGCCTCGTCGACGCGGGCAACACCGTGGTGGTGGCCGAGCACGACATGTCCGTCGTCGCAGGCGCGGACCACGTCATCGACCTGGGACCGGGTGGCGGTGAGGACGGAGGACGCGTCGTGGTGGCCGGTGCACCGGCGGTGGTCGCCGCAGATTCGGCGAGCCGGACCGCGCCTTACCTCGCCGCGTTCATCCCACGTGGGTCGTAGCCGCAGTCCGTCTGATAGTCGGCGCCGACCTCGGACCTGGGCGCCGCACAGGGAACAGCGCGCGGGCGGGGCGGGTTGATCACGGCATGCCCACAGGTCTTGTCATCCACCCCCGCCTGGACGCCACCAACGCAGTCGATGATGCGATCGCGCAGGCGGAGGCCGCGCACGACATAGGCGTCCGGCAGATCTGGCTTGCGCAGCGAGTGGATCACGATGCGATCGCGCTGGCCGGGCTCATCGGTGCCGCCGTGCCAGGTCTGGGCGTCGGAACCTCCGTCGTCCCGATCAACCCCCGTCACCCCCTCTTGGTGGCCTCGGCGGCCCAGACCGCGCAGGCAGCCGCACACGGCAACTTCAGCCTGGGCCTGGGTTTGGGCGCCCACGAGCCCGAGCGGGTGGCGTTCGGGGCATCGTGGGGTGACCCGGTGGGCCGACTGAGGGAACACCTGACGGTGCTGCGCTCGGTGTTCGACACCGCGACGGTGAATTACCACGGCAAGTACATGGCAGCCGCCCCTGAGTGGCCGGTCACCGTGGCCGGCGGTACCCCAGTTCCGGTTTACGTCGCGGCCATGGGCCCCAAGGCGCTTCGGGTAACCGGCGCACTCGCCGACGGGACGATGCCGTATCTGGCGGGCCCGCGCACGATCGCCGAGTTCATCGAACCCACCATCGCCGAGGCCGCCTCTGAGGCCGGCCGACCGACACCACGAATCATCGCCGTGGTGCCTGTGCTGGTCACCGACGACGTGGACGCCGCGCGCGACGAGGCGGCCGCCGAGTTGGCCTTTTACGAGACGATCCCGTCGTACCAAAAGATCATTGCGCGCGAAAACGTCTCGGGCGCTGTCGACTTGGCGGCAATCGGTCCCGCCGAGGTGATAGCGCGGCAGTTGCGACGCTACATCGACGCCGGCGCCACCGATGTGGTGCTCACCCAGGTCGGACGATCCGACGCCGCAACAGTGAGTGCCCTCACGGAGGTAGCGGCGTCATTTTGACTCGTCGAATGATTCAGCACTTCGAACGGGATCACAGAGGTCACGAATCCGCGGTGATTCGTGACCTCTGTGTCGCGGCCAGTGGCGAACGACCCCCGGGAGTGCTGGCTCGAGCGCGCCGATGCTGTCGATGAGTCTGCAGAGTCCTGACTCCTAATTCCCCTGGTTGCGTTGGAAGTTGCTCTGCGCCGAGGCGTTGGCGTTCCAGTTCTGCTGGCGGATATCAGGCGTCACGCAAATGATGTCTCCATCGAAGGCCTCCCGCCAGACGAAGCCGGAGACGCAGTTGATGCTCGCCGGAACCTTGTTGGCGTACGGGGCCGAGTTCTCCGTCGCTGTGCGCGCCCGGAATCCCGGCGTCACGCACACGGTGTCGCCGGGCCGTGCTTCTCGCCACACGAGGCCCTGGATACACGTATCGGGTCCGTACGGCAGCGCCGGATCAGCGGTGGCCAGCGCCGGCGCGCCGACAGCGAACCCCGCGGCGATGATGCCGAGGACGGTGGCCTTTTGTGCGAGTGCATGTTTCGTAGCCATGACGATGTTCTTCTTCCGCTTGTGTGTGGGTTCCCGTGTTGGACTCGGGAACGGCCGGCCTGCCGGTCAGCTGAAAGAAATCTTTCGCTGCACAGCGCGGGAGGGATTGCGTAGTCGACTACCTGACTTTCGGCCCGGTTCTGCGCCACGGTCCGCTACCGCCTGTTGTGAGTACGCGCCATCGGGTGGCGGCGGGAGCTCGACACGTACCGCATTATCGCAATAACGTCACTGTGACGAATCGGGCGATATGGCGCGCGGTCGGGGGTGTCGGAGCGCCCACCGCTTTCAGGTAGTTCTGGATCGTGGGCCATGCCGCCTGCCGTTGTTAGATAGCCGCGATTCGGGCTCAGAGCGATAGTGGCTCCGGCCGAGCCATGCCGGGGTGCTGCATGTGCAAAGACTCGGCGGGCCGGCTCCGGATTGGGCAGCGGGATGTGTCGGCGCCCAACGATTCGGCTCGTCGCAGGTGATGCTTTTGCCGATAAGCCACATTATGTCAACTCGTGTTCGCCGTGTTCACCCTGCTCAGCCGATCTGAGCGACGTCAGGACGACTCGGCCGGCCTTCAGCAATACGTCGATTGTGTGCTCGAGCAATGCCCAGCGGATTCCGGCCGGCCCGTCGTCGTGGCGCACTCCTTCGGAGGATTCACCGGCGCATCGACGAGTCTGCGCCTCGACACACGCGAGCTGATCTATGTCTCCGGAATGGTGCCGCAGGTCGGCGAACGACCCGGCCAATGGTGGGATCACACTGGATGTGTACAAGCCCAAATCGCAGCAGCGAACGCCGGCGGATATAACATCAACGACATGACAGCGTTGTTCTACAACGATGTGGACCCGCATATTGTCGCCGATGAATTCCGCGCCGGCAATCTGATGCCCCGTCCGAAAATGTCTGGCCGGGAACGGCTTTGCCGCCGGTCAGAACACGATTCATCATTCTCCGCGACGACAGGTTCTTCCCGAGGGAATTCATGTGCGGCGTAGTAGCCAAACGACTCAGCGGTACCGTTCCCGAAACCGCGCCAGGCGGCCACATGGCCATGCTGTCGCATCCTCAACAGCTCGTAGACGCCATCCTCGACCCAGAATGCTGAACTGCTGTCTCGAATAGGGAAATGAAACCACTGAAATCTGGTCTCTGCGGCGAGGCGCCCTGACGTCGGCTGTAGGTCAGGCCAGGTAATTTTCTGGCGGGAACCGGATGTAAACGCGGAAGCGGCATGCAGACGCGTTAGCGCGATTGACCGACGTACACACGATTGCCATCGAAGTCACGGAAGCTGAACATGAGTGGCGCCGACTCCCAGTCGAGAAGTTCTCCTACCTCCAGCCCCTTCGCTTTAAGCGCCGCATGGGCGGCGCGCGCGTCGAGCGTCGTCAACCGGATACCTGTGTCAATGCCGGTCGGCAGTTTTTCCCCAGCCGTTACCAAGGCGATCGACGCACCACCGGCTGGCGGAGACAGCTCGATCCAGCGAAAGCCTGGCTGTAGCTCGGCGTCCATTCTCGTGGCGAGACCGAACTCCTCGAAGAGAGCTCTCGTGCGGTCCTGATCGGTGACGGGTATCGCAATGCACTGAATAGCGGTGAAGTTGTGGTTAGTCATTCTCATGTTGACACCTCCGGGAGAAGAAATTCATCGGCGGTCATCTAGCGTGCGATACCTTCAAGACGACCGGCCGTCTCGTACACAGAGAAACGCGACGGATCATTTCCTGTCTCGCATCTTCCGCTAGCACAGTCGAAGCTCACTGATGAGCGACCGGCGCTGGTCCGTGCCGGGGGTACTTCAGAGGTGTCGCTGTCTTACATCTAGAGAAATGAGACGCCGCGTAGACGCCGCTCCCCCGCCTTAAAACACAGGGCCAGCTGGTCTCATTCCTGTCTCGAATTGCTCCCCGCCGCGAGTCGCCCGCAGGCAGACCGACGGGCATTCATGAACGCAGATCGAATCCGCCAACTTCGATGAGATGGACCCGGCCAATCGCGTCTCGTTGGATCTGGCGATTCCCTGCGGCAAACGCCAACCTGACCGGGAACGGACGACAAAGAGGACGGACGTCTCCCGGTCGTCCGCATGTCGCGCTGTGGTCCGGCGCAGACAGCGACCATATCTATCTGGTCATCGACGGGATCTTCGGCCGAACTGGCCCGAGCGGGTCGGTGCGAGACAGTTGTCTACGCAGATTCAGTTTTCTGCGGAACGACTGACCGTCGCGAGACCGCGGATCGCCCAGGCACCAGGCGGCGCGTACCGCAGCCGGTCGACGATTCCGGTGTCCTCGAACGCGTTTCGCACATCGTCGGGACTCTGACTGTAGAGGGACCAGCCCTCGCAATGGACGGGAACGACGTGGCTAGCGCCGAGGAGTTGAGCGACATCAGCGGCCCGCTCGGCGGTCAGGGTCAACGCCCGACCGTCGAACTTGGCCGGCACCCGCCCCGCACCGGCATGTAGGACGGCCACGTCGACAGAACTGAACACGTTCGAGATCTGGACGACCGGCGCGATGGAAGCGTTGTCGCCGCTGACGTAGACGGTGGGCCAACTGGGCGCCTGCAGGACGAAGCCGGTGACTTCGGCGTTTATGTCGCCGTTGTTGTCGCGGACTCCGTCGCTGGGTCCATGTTGGGCGGGCACCGCGTGCACGATGAGGTCGGAACCTCGATCGGCAAATGAGAACGTCTCGAATGTCGCAAGTCCGTGGGCGTTGCCGCCGAGTCGCCCCGCAGCACGCGGGCCAGTCAGCAGCACCGGGGCGGCTGTGGCGAATTGCCGGCCTGCGGCGTCGAGGTTGTCAGCGTGATCGTCATGGCTGAGCAGCACGACATCAACGGCCCCTAGGTCGGCGGCATCCACGGCCGGCGCGCTGAGCTTGCGGTAGGCGCCGTAGTCCCCGGGCGGGTCGAAGGTGGGGTCGGTGACGATGCGCAGACCTGCGTAGTCGATGACCGCCGTCGGACCGCCGATGACGCCTACGGCGAAGTCGTAGCGATCCGATCCGATGCCCGGCTCATTCATGATCTCGCCCCAGTTCGACGGTCAGCCGATCGGTTCTGGCATCGGCACAGTGCGGTGCAGACAGAATAACGAGCCCCCGTCGCAGGGTCGGTGGGCTCCACTTCTTGGTCGTGGGCAGTGCCCACGCCCGCAGACCGCGACGCCTGCGAGCAGCCATCGCCGAAATGTGATCGTTTCTGATGCGGCTGATCGCCACGCGGAACGAAGCACACCGAGAAACCGGGCGTATCAGATAGCGCGCCGACTCCGCTCCTTATGGCGATCCACAAGCGCCCCACCCCCTCACCGCGTCAGCCCAAGGTCGTCCTCGTAGCGCTGGTGCAGGGCGATGGAACTAGTGGTAAACGGCTTTGCCGCAGGATGCAGCGGATCGATGCACACTGTCAAATGGGCGGCAGGGTATAAGCGTTACAGATCGGCATGTCCCACACCAAATCTTTGCCAATTTGCTGACAAGTAATTTTCACCACCGTAAAGTCGACCGCGTTCGGGACGCGCGATCGTCGTCGACCGGTACCGGTCACGCGTAAAGGCGTCCACTCACTGATGATTTCGGGGGTCTCTATGTCCGTTGATGCTGCGCCGAATACGGCTGACCACGACGATTTTTCTTCTCTTTCGCGGCGGACCACGGGGGCGCACCGACGGTCAGAGAGCTTCGCCGTTCGGAGGTGGCTACTCGCCGGCGTCGCGTCCGCGGGCATGGGCACTGCGTTGTTCCTGACCGTGCCCCAGGCGGCTGCCCACGCCGACGAGGGCACCTCGGCATCGTCGGACAGCCACGCGTCGTCTGCGACCTCAGGCGCTTCGGCAACGACCCGTGACCGCGCGTCGACCGCCGCGGCCGAACGACGCGCTGCCGCGAAGCAGCAACGTGCAGAACGCATTTCCGATGCGGCTGAGCGCCGCGCGGAACGACGCAACACACTGAACTCGACCCCAGACGACAGCGCGGCTGACCCCGCTCCATTCTGGCGATCCACAGCGACCGCACCGACACCGCGTCAGCCCAAGGTCGTGCTCTTCGGTGACGGCACAGCCGAGCGTCCCAACGGCGGCCTCATCGTCGGCGACGGCTACTCGTGGACATCCGAGACCTGCACCGGTGTCTCCGCATGTGATGGTGGCCGAGGCGGCTTCTTCGGCGACGGCGGCGCTGGATACAACGGCGGCAAGGGCGGGTCCGCCGGTGCCTACGGGGACGGCGGAGCAGGCGGCAACGGGGTCGCGGGTGTCAACGACGGCGACGGCGGCGACGGGGGCGCCGGCGGCAGGATCCGTGGCAACGGCGGCGAGGGCGGAGATGGCGCCGTCACGGTCAACGGATCGCGCGGTGGGCGCGGCGGATCCGCAGGCGCGAACGGTGATGGTGGCAACGGCGGTGCGGGCGGCACGTCGACTGGGGCCTCGACCGGCGGCGCGGGCGGCGCTGGAGGCACGGGCGGCCTCCTCCGCGGTGACGGCGGAGCCGGCGGTGTCGGCGGCAACGCAATCCTCAACGGCCAGACCGCAGGTGAAGGTGGCCGAGGCGGCGACACCGGCACCTTCTCGATGAGCGGCTACGCCGGCGCGGGTGGCACCGGCGGCAAGGCCACCTACGGCGGCCGGGGCGGCGACGGCGGAGACGCCGGCCTGCTCGCCCTGTTCGCCATGGGCGGCGCCGGCGGCCGAGGCGGCGACAGCCCCGACGAAGGTTTCGGATCCGATCACGGCGGCGACGGCGGCAACGGTGGCCGCGGCGGCAGGATGAGCGGAAACGGCGGCGACGGCGGCGCCGGAGGCGAAGGTGGCGGCGACGGCGGCAACGGCGGCAACGCAGGCACGATGTCCTTTCTCGGACGTGGCGGCGACGGCGGCGACGGCGGTATCGGACAGACAGGCATCGTCGGCACCAACGGCTCGGCGTCCCAGCTCGACGGCGGGAACGGCCAGGCAGGTGGCCAGGGCGGCGCCGGTGGCAACGGCGGCAACGGCAGCATGCTCATGGGTGTCGGCGGCAACGGCGGGGCCGGCGGCACCGGCGGCACCGGCGGCCAAGGCGGCCAGGGCCGCAGGGGTCCGGACACCAGCACCGGCCCCGGCACTGACGGCGGCAACGGTGGCAACGGCGGTTCTGGCGGCGCAGGAGGCTCCCTCGGCGGCGCAGCCGGGACCGGTGGGATGTTCTTCGTCATCCGCACCGACGGACAGGTCGGCGCCAGCGGCGCCGGCGGCCAGGGCGGAGCCGGCGGCCAGGGCGGCAGAGGCGGCTGGACTACTGCCGCCGGGGAGAACGGCGGGTCCGGCGGTGCCGGCGGGAATGGTGGCTCCGGGGCTGGCGGGGGGGCCGGGGCCCCCCCGGGGGGTGGGGGGGGGGGGGGGGGCG
>JAEXZY010000044.1 GCA_023404955.1 Actinomycetes bacterium | reverse complement strand
GGTTATGGCTCATGACTGCTATGATAGAAGTATTCATATTACTGGAGCAGGCAAGAATAGGATTGAGCGTATACACGAGGAGCAAACAATTGTTACTTCAACGACACCTTGGAAAAAAAGTGCAACTGTGATCACTAATAATTGGGGTTACAGTAACACAATTATTGGTGGTGACTTTTCTAGCTTTGGCACTATTTCTATTTACCCTCGTAATAATTGTTCTAAGCAGCATGTTTGTACAATTGTTAGTAACAGAGTAGCGATTGATACACTCGATACAAGTGGCAATGTATCAATTCATAGTTCGTACACTGAGAATCCAAGAGCTTTAGCGATAAATTCATTGTCGATACAATATAATTTATGGATATCTGAAAATGTTATTGCATCATTATCAACAGTTGAGATAACTGAGGGGAACTTCGATTCCAATGCGTTGAGAGTAACTTCAGGCTCTATTTTTATGTATGGAGATAAATGTCATTTATATGCTAAAAATGCTACTTTTGATTTTCTTTCTGTAAACGGCGATGTTCATTTTGATGAATGCAATATTCTAGGGTGCCATGTTAAAGGCAAAGTTCTACTTTCCAATAATAATCATATTGGGAATATTTCTTGCGAAAAAATTGCCATTAACGGTAGCAGGAATTATATTGAACGTGGTGATTTTAAGAAGGAGATTATTATCGCGGGTATAGATGACAATCATTTTTTCGATTGCAAATTTTTTGGGGATGTAACATTATATAATGGCGTCTACTTATCTAAATGTTTTGTTAATGGCCTTTTAACTCTAAAATCGAATAAAGGAACTGCTAGTGCAATAATACTTAAAGAGCTTCATGTAAAAAGTGATTTAATAGTGGATTCCATAAGCCCTATTAAAGTTGCTTCTTCCGAAGTTGATGGGAATATTATTATAAATAATGTTAAACTTAACTTGATTCTGGATGATTTAATGTGTGGTGATATATTTAATAGTGCTGTCGATGGATCGTGGATTTATTCTAAAGTTATCGTTTCCGGTAGTTCAAACCATGCAAATACCATAGCAAACACTAATATTCCCCATGGCCGAGTATTAACTACTGATCCTTATACAGGCATTGGTTACATTTTCACTAGTGATGGATGGGTTAAAAGTCTTTAATTTGATTTTATCAAATTGATTTTATTACTTAAATAGTCCCCTTTACTGCGTTTTCTTTTTACGTATTTAATTTATATTAGTCCTTTAAGGTACTAAATTTATGAACGTTGTTTCTAATGCGAAATGGAATGCTATTTCACAATTTTTTAAAATTGGTATTCAAGTTGCTAATCTTGTTTATCTTGCCAAAATTATACCTCCTTCTGAATACGGTATAATGGCAATGGCCGTCGTTGTTACTAATTTAGGAGTGTTGCTTAGAGATTTGGGGACTTCCGCTGCTATTATTCAACGGCGAAATTTAACGGAAGGTGTAAAAAATACCGTTTTTTGGCTTAACATCATTTTAGGTTGTTCGCTCGCAATTTTAATTATTCTATCGTCTCCCTTGATAGCCACAATTTATAATCAACATGAGTTGATTTATGTCTTAATGCTATTAAGTATTAGTTTTCCTCTTTCAAGTAGTGCCGCTACCCATCTGGCGTTACTAGAAAGGGAATCTAAGTTTAAGACAATATCAAAAATTGAGATCACCTCTTCGTTAGTTTCTGTGCTGGTTGCCATAATCATGGCCAATTTAGGGTATGGTGTTTATAGCCTTGTAATGCAAGCTATTGTATTAAGCCTAATGTCGGCCTTACAATTTTGGATTGTCTCTACCTGGCGACCTTCATTCAAATTGTTTATCAACAAACATGATTTAAAGGAAATTTTTGGTTTTAGTGCTAATCTTTCTTTATTTAATTTAATTAACTATTTCTCACGTAATGCTGATGGCTTTATTATTGGCAAGTTTATGTCTGCCACTATACTTGGTAGTTATAATCTTGCTTATAGAATAATGCTTTTCCCATTACAAAGTTTAACATTCGTAGCCTCTCGTTCTTTATATCCAGTATTAAGCCATTATCAAGATGACATATTGAAAGTAAGAAATACATACCTAAATTGTGTGTTTGTAATCCTTTTGTTAACGGCCCCTTTAATGAGCGGACTTGCTATATATAGTAAACCTTTTGTATTTTTGATTTTTGGGCCACAATGGCATATTACTGCTGATGTGCTTCAGTGGTTGGCGCCTACTGCAATAATTCAATCTATTTTAAGTACTACTGGTTCAGTCTTTATGGCTAAGGGGCGGACTGACACTTTAATGCGTTTAGGTATTATAGGTACTTTTTTACAAGTAAGTGCTTTTTTAATTGGTGTGCATTTTTCTATTACAACTTTTGCATTTTGTTATTTAATAGCAAATATTTTAAATTTCTTCCCAGTGATGGTTTGTCTTTTAAAACTCATTTCAGTCAGTTTTTATTCTTTCTTCAAAAAAATCTTCTCCATAATAATGTCAACGCT
>JAEXZY010000030.1 GCA_023404955.1 Actinomycetes bacterium | reverse complement strand
GTACCTCCGTCGTCGCAAAAATAAACCTTACCTTCGCTGCTTTCCAGTTTTTGTCACCAAGTGGCCGATATCTTCCTGTGTCCATGAAAACAAAAAGCTTTTCCTGGTTTTCATAAGACAACCGGTGAACCTCGTCCAGAAAGAGATAACCGCCGTCCGCTTCCTGCAAAAGCCCCTCTTTATCTGTATCCGCTCCTGTAAAGCTTCCCTTTTTGTACCCTAAAAGTGCTGCCGACAATAGTTCTGGATTGTTCGCATAATCTGCACAATTCAGCACTACCAACGGAGCACTTTCCCTGATAACGGCTCTGGAAATTGCATATTGATGGATCAGTCTTGCCAGAAAGCTTTTTCCGACTCCACTTTCTCCTGTAATCAATATCGGCAGTCCGTCCGGCGGATATGACACCGCCGCTTTGCATCTTTCAATTACATTTTTCTGGCTGCCGTCAGCACCGATCATTGCATCAAAGACATCTTCCCGGCGTACTTCCGGCAGCACTTCTTCTATTTCTTTTCTTTCTTCACTGACAGAACCCTGCACGTTCTCTCTCTGTTGTTTCCTGATATTCCAGCATACCGGCCGGGTAAGTGTCTTTTCCACACAGCCTTCTTCCAAAAGACGGTTCAGATAATGGCTGACTACCTGTCGGCTTAAATTCAGTTCTTCTGCAAGTGCTGCCGCCGTAATCTGACAATCACTCTTCGCCATCCTGCACAGTGCCTGATATACCCTGTCTTTTGCTTCCATAAAAAGTACCTCCCGGGTTTTCTGCTTTTTCGTACCCCTATTATAATGAATTTTGAATTTCTCTACAACACTTTTCTTTTCCATCTCATGGCTTTTTGTCCCGGGGATTACTGTTCACATGTTAACCTGTGAGCAGTAACTCCCGGCATTCTTACCTCGGCAGACGTGCTCTTCTGTCCGGAAATGCCCGGTCAAATCCTTCTGCAGAATCCTGATACCAATAAGCCACTGTTGCCACATCGTCCGAACGTTCAAACAATGACAGATCATCATTTCCAATCTGCTGCAAAGTTACTTTGATATCTTCTGAAAATGCGATTGGATCCAGAATATGCCAGCGGTACAGACCATGGCGCGGCAGACTGTCATCACCAAATGCATGTACTGCATTTAATTTTCCTGTTTCAAACCGTACACGTGTCTTGTCCTTTGTCTCATAAAACGGATAACCTAGAAACAGTGTGGAATAGTTCTTAACGGAAGGTCTTCCCAGCTCATCTTTCTGATGAAATGCCCACGCACCTCCGAAATAGTCTTCAGAACCTGTGGAGGATACTGTCGGGAATTCTTCATCTCCATCCAGATAGAACTTAAATTCACCCTCTCCCCACCAATATCTTTCCAGTGCAGTCAGCGCAAGAAATGTTCCTACATAATAGCCTTTTCCTTTAATCTTATCCAGTATCACGTAATCTTTTGCCAGTTCTGTTTGTCTTTCCCGTTTCCAGTATGCGTGGAAATACAGAGTGTTTTCCGGCAGACTGTCTGTCTCCGCATAATTTACTGTATAGAAAAATGAAGTAATGTCTTTCGGATGTTCATTTGTAATGGTAATTCTTGCTCTCTCACGAAACGGCATTTCAAAATAGCTGTTCATACCGCCCGTTGGATTTACTACGATCGGCAGAGACGCAATGTCACATCGTTCACCGAATCCGTTGCAGAAGAAATCTCCCAGTGGAGCTTCTACCGCCGGAGTGCTGCTGTTGTCCCAATAGATTCTGAGTACAACATCACGCATAACAAAACTTCCCTTTTCTGTATTTTCACGAATCGTCATCCAGATATGACGAATGATTCCCGGTCCTTTTATATCTGCAATGACCGTCTCTTCTCCCATTGGAAGACGGATACTTCCTCTTCCTTTTCTCTGCGGTCCGAGTGCACTGTCTTCCATGCATGCTCTTCCCTTTTCTCCCGTCGGATTTTCCGGAGATACTGCTCTTGACCGCTCGCCCTTAAAGGTTGTGATATTATTTAATAAATTCATAATCCTGACTCCATTTCTCTTCGTTGTTTGGGGGAATTAATTTCTTCTGATTTTTTTTCATTTCTACATAAACCGGAAATGTACTTCTATTTTTCATAGAAAACTCTGCCATATGATGCTCATACCGAACCGAAATATCAAATCGGGCATTTCCTATCCGCATATTTTTCCAGCAGAATCCGCCGATAAACCGCTTAGGATGGATTCTGAACACCGCCTTCGGCGCGTCGTATTCGATTCCGAGAAATTCCGTGATAAAAAGGATAAAAAAGATTCCTGCACCCCATCCACATTTTCCGCAGCTGTTCATTCTCACAACATCACCGGTCTGCGCTCCGATCTTATACGGCCACCACCACCAGGAACCATCCAGGTCTGTCAGTCTTTCTAACTCACGAAATCTACCTTCGTCTCCTGACCAGCTTTCTTTCTCAGCCGCACCGTTTAAAATCGAAATATATCCCGGAAATGTTGCCCCGGACTGATTTCCCCACTTGATTCCTCTGCTCAGTTCACTGTAAGTAGGATTTTCTCTGCTTCCTGTAAACTGACCATACTGCTTCAAAGTATCCTGCTCTTCACTTTGATATTTGTAGTATTTCATCAGGGTTGTATCCGATTCTTCCCCATCATGCATTCTGAGACAAATTTCTCCGTCATGGTTCACATCTGTTATAAACTGAAGCCCCTGGTCCAACATCTCTTTCTGATACTTTTCTGCAGAATCACATTCCTTCTTTTCCTCTGCGATTCCACTGATTCCTTCCAGATACTGTGTTCCAAAGAGCCCCTTCGCAGTCATATACCGTTCGATATCTTTTCTTGTCTTTCCTGCTTCACTTCTCAACATTTCCGCATAACTTTTCTCTCCGAAAACTTCTTCCGCAATTCTTGCTAATGCCATAAAACTGCGGTACATACAGAGATTGGTTCCTGTATGATACTTTCCCAGTGCATACGCATCGGA
>JAEXZY010000131.1 GCA_023404955.1 Actinomycetes bacterium | reverse complement strand
ACCATATCCAGCGGAATCTTATTTAGTATTTTGCACATAAGTTTGATACAACAATCATCTATAGAACCTAAATTGTGTGAGTCTTCTATAGATGTTAGATTATCTAACAACTCTCCAATGTTTATATAATCCTCCATGTTTCTAGACGGTGTATAAAATAGCAATCCACAAATTATTTCTGGCGTCATACTCTCATATATTCTCCATTTACTTAATCAGATATCTTAGATAATATTGAAATGTTGCCAAGATAAAAATAGCGCTGTATGCTTTATCAGGCATAAATACTACTTCCAAACCATACTTTGCATTAAAACTATGTAATGAACCCAAAAAGCTCTTCGAATTATATTTTGTATCATAATTGCCGTTCACCAGGTCTGTATATGAGCCATTTTCAATCATGAGATATTTTCTCTTAGCATAACACCGGCTCCATTCATCGTTAAACCTTTCCCTTGTCTGAGAAAAACAACCCGATAATTCTTCCAACGAATTTTTGCGTTCTAATATAATATCATTATAAAAAAACTGTTTATATGGTAAATCCAATTATGGGACTGCTACCAGCGCAAAACTATAGTCCCCAGCTGGCAGCCCCATAACCTCGTATTTTATATTATGCTTATTCCAATATGCTAATAGATGAGCGTTCGATTTTTCCCTGCTATCAACAAGCAAAATCATATTATTGATAATCTTCTGAATTTCTGAGTCTGTATATTTCTTTCTGTTTAGTATTTTTATACCACCTTGTATTCCGTTATCCACCATTCTTTTTCTGGCAGTTCGACCCATGTCTTAACTCTTCCTGTTTTGGGGTCTTTCTCACCTGGTTTTACCTTATTTTTTTGATATGCCTTTTTAACTCTAACGATATCTCCTCGTTTTAATTGGTTTACAAAGAAAGTTTTTTTGTTTATTTTCGCGGCTGTTGTTATACCATTCGTCAAGGCGTACAGATCTACTTTGGGGGTTCCTTCAATGTTCAAATTGATAACAACGCAAAATCCTTTGAATTTCTGATTCACAATGTCAATATACCCTAAATACTCCAATTGATTAGCTATCTTTTCTCTATCACCAGTCGGCTTATTTTCTAACTTAGAGCAAATATTCTTTATTAAAGCTATATTCTTTAATTCAGAGAACTTACCATACACTGTATGTGTAGAAAATTGTTGCATCTTCCAATCTGGTATTTTATATTTTCGCTGTACCAATTTTGTACTGTATCCGTTAGGTACTTTTCCGCCATCACCCCGTCTGTACTTTATGCAATCTTGTAAATCAACTTCACTTTTATTAATAGAATGAATAAACGCTATACAATCTATTTCCTCGATTCTTGTATCAGATTCTTTTTCTGCAAACGGTCTTATATCCGCTTCAGAGATCCCGAGTTCGGTAAGTTTGTCTTTATTTTTACTAATCTGCTTCTTATTAAATAGCTTATTAAAATATTCTGTACATTGAATGAGGTAATGCACACCACCAAATTCACTAAAATAATCAAGCCTTATGAGTATTTCTAATTGCTTTGCATCTATGCTACAACATGTTTGAATATCGCTTAGTAAATCGATAAAGGACGTATATACCTTAGATCTTGATAAGTCATATAACTCTTCTGCAATTATTCTATTACAGTACTTAATCGAAGCAATACCTTGATATATTGCATTTTCGGCCTTATCCATAAAATATTCAGCCCTAGACTTGCCAAATTTTATTCTTCTAATCTCTATCCCCTGTTTTTTAACATAATCTTTTATGTTCAACATTTTGGCACTGTTACTGGCATACACGTTTAACGCAGCGGTTAAAAGTTCTATTTTGTAATAACACCTCAGCCATCCAATAAAAAATCCAATCATGGAATAGGGAACTGAATGATTTCTGGAAAATAAGTAATCGCTTGCATCCTCAATGACTCGTAAAAAGTATTTAACTGCTCTCCTTGCATCGTTTTCTACCATTCCATACTTTTCTTGTGCTACTTTTATGAAACCTTTAATATACCTTTCATCCCGGTTTCCATATATATCAAGCATATAACCGCCATTTTCGATAATGGGTATGTCATTTTCTGTACCAGTTTTTTTTGCAAAATGTCTGCGCACGATATCTGCTTGCCCCATTGTGTATCCACAAAAATCATGCAAAAAATCAATGATCTGCTCTTGGTATACTAAATATCCAAGCGTTGGTTTTAAGAAATTGTTTAATGCCTCATTGCCATTGTCTTTATATATACCATTAAACAGGTCTTCTCTATAAGATTCTCCAGCTGGTCTGATCGCCCCACTAACCATAGCCATAATATCCAAATATGATATATTGTCATTCTGTTTTCTAATACTATCTAACGTTTGTTTACTGAGTGTCTGCCTAAGTGCATCACTGGCAGAGCCGCTTTCAAACTGGAAAATCAATGTGGTATCTTCAGCAATTGAATTGATAACATTTTCATCGGAAAAATCAATTAAATCTGGTGTTAAAAACTCAAGACCGGCAAGTTTACAAGCTTTATCAATTAGACCAACTGCATTTAACCCAAGGAGATCTAATTTTACATAATTTAAAGAGTCTATTTCATGCATATCAATTTGACTTACTGGACGTGGATCTGCCGTAATTGATAAAGTCCCAAAATCATATCTAATATCGGTAGGGCTACACACAATTCCGGCCGCGTGTCTTCCAAGCGATGTGATTGTCCCTATAACCATATCAACATAGTCAAATAACTCTTTATTCTTCTTTCTGATATTATCTGGTATATGGTCTTGCCCTTTATCATCTGTCTGAACC
>JAEXZY010000103.1 GCA_023404955.1 Actinomycetes bacterium | reverse complement strand
TTTCACCGGAAGTGCCTTTCTGACCTGGACTGATTAGTGCGTAGAGAACACCAATCTTCCCAGTTCAAAGGGCACTTTCCTCATTCCGACACCCTGCGACCAGCCGATACATCGGTGGATCGAGGATTAGTCCAGCGGCGTATCTCTGGATTGCCCGCTATCTTGCTGAACGCCCTGTGGGACCGCCAAGCCAGCCGGTCTGGATGACGTTGCGCGGTACCCCACGCCCGCTGACTTACTGGGCTATGCGACAGATCCTGGAGCGCAGCAACGCGCTGCTGGGCTCCAACGTCACCATGCACGACTTTCGACACACTTTCTGCATGAGGCTCGCGCAAGACGAGAACATGACGATCGCGGAGATGCAGGAGCTGATGCGCCACGCGTCGATCGCCAGCACCACCCGTTACCTGCGGCCCAGCGTCGCCGAACTTGTCGACAAACTCGACCAGCACTGGAGCAAGCCCCCTTCGCCCGCACCCGTAGCGGCGAGGGGCTACGTGGCGGAAGACCTCCAGGTATTGTTTGGTAGGGCCTTCTGATGCCGCGGGTTCTTACGCGTGCACAGTCACTGGTGAGTTCGTCTGCGTTCGTCAGCCATCCAGTCGAAGTGTTGCCGCCGTTGTCGCCGAGGGCCGAGCACCACCCGTGGTTCGGCAACACCGTCACCGCCGTCGAACGCGACCGCATCATTTCCGCGGGGATTCCGCTGGTGATGGCGCGGATGAGTGCGAAGTACCGCAGTGAGGTGGAAGCCCGCAGCGGCGCACGGCTCTGGCTGAGCCGACTGTTGGACTGGTTGGACGGCTACGACGGCGACAGCTATCAAGACCGTTGGATTGCCAGCGGCTCCGACAACCAGCCCAAAGCTTGGTGTCCCGCCTTATCGACGGGATCACACACGCGGCTCGGAGCGCGGCTGTCGATCAATGCGCTCATACTCCTGGGAGCGATTCGCCCAGGCTACGACTGGCTGATCGAGAACAAGCAGGCCCGTTTCTACCGCGACTGGACAACCACCCACGAACCCGCGGCCTGGGATCGCTTCTTCGCCGCTGCCGAGCACGAGGGCGCACCCGAACTGAAGATGTGGCGAACCGTCACCCACCTTGTGCGCATCAGCATCGTCAACGGATTCCCAATCAGCGAGTTGCACAGTAGCCACGTGTTGGGCTACCGAGATTTTCTGACCTCAACCGGCAGGACGCCGGGCGATCTTCACGCCATGTGGCACTACGGGCGCCGCGGTGGGCTGTTCGCCGGTGAAGCCGACGATCTGCGGCGCTACCTGATAGCCAAACGCCTCAATTCCACCGAACTGGTCGACCGCTTCGACGTGCGAGCCCCAAGCGTTCGCAGGCTCTTGATTGCCTACCTTGCTGAGATCGCCGTCGGGCAGGACTACGCCAGCCTCGACGGAACAAGCCGAAACCTGGTGAAGCTGTTCTGGGAGCCGATCGAAGACGCCAATCCCGGCATCGACACAATCAGCCTGACCAAAGCCCAGGCGACCGCATGGAAGGAGTGGTTGCGCACCAAACCGGACGGAACGCCGCGCCGCCACGCGGAGAGCATCCTGGGAGCGGTCCGCAGCTTCTACCTCGATGTGGCCGCCTGGGCCCACGAGGATCCCTCGGCGTGGGCGCATTGGGCTGTCTCGTGTCCGGTCAGCATCCGCGACGTTCGAGGTCAGCAGAAGCGCCGGGCTCAGCGGGCACACCGCATGCAAGCACGCACGCGTACCCTCGCCCCGCACATCGATGCACTCGTCGCCGCGGCCCGAGCCGCCTACCTGCAAGCCGTCGAGCTGCGAGACGTCGCCAAGACCGCGCCGGTCGAAGAACCCTTCTCCCTGCAGGGAAGCACCTACATCAAGCACGCCCCGCGCAAACACTCCGATCGGGTGCGCATCAAAACCCTGCGAGATGGGCAGAAACACGAGTCGACCTGCAGTACAACGTTACCCGCGCCTTCATGACGTGGACGATCATCGAGATCCTGCGCCACACCGGCATCCGGATCGAAGAGATGCTCGAACTGACCCATCTGAGCATTAAGCAGTACCGCAAGCCCGATGGCACCGTGATCCCGCTCCTGCAGATCGCGCCCAGCAAGACCGATCAAGAGCGGATATTTCCCTGCAGCCCGGAGTTGACGACCACGTTGGCGCGACTGGTCGAGTTCGTCAGCATCGACGGCCGGGTCCCGCTGTGCTGCCGTATCGACACGCAGGAGCGCCAGGTGTCTGCGCCGCTGCCACATCTGATCCAGATCCGTGAGGGCGGACGCTCCCGGGTAGTCAACCAATGCACAGTCCGAAAATGGCTGTCGGACTTGGCCAACAGCATGGTCTTAACCGGCGCCGATGGTGCTGCGCTCTATTTCACGCCCCATGACTTCCGTCGTATCTTTATCACCGACATCGTCAACGCCGGATTTCCCATTCATCTGGCAGCAAGGATCGCGGGCCACAACAACATCGACGTCACCCGCGGGTATACGGCGGTGTATCAGAAGGATGTCTTCGAGGCGTACGACCGCTTTATCGACAACCGCAGACAGGCGCGACCCTCCGCCGAATACCGTGAGCCCACACAAGCCGAGTGGGACGAATTCGTCGAGCACTTCGGCCAGCGCCGGATTGCGCTCGGCAACTGCCATCGTCCCTACGGATCTGACTGCACTCATGGACACGCCTGCCTTCGCTGCGATTTCTGCGAGGTTGAAGCCTCCCAGGCTGCAAGGCTCAACGCGATTCGCGACAACCTTCGAGCCCAGGTCGACGAAGCCCACAAGAACCGGTGGCTGGGCGACGTGAATCAGTTGCGCATCACCATTGAGCACGCCGACCGCAAGGCGGCCAGACTGGCAGCCCTCACCGACGCGGCCCCCGTACTTCTCGCCCCGCACACGTCCTGACAGCGACCGGTGACGCTGCGTCTCTGTGAGCCCTCTGGTGCGGCTTGTGACATACGGGAGCGTCGGACTTGCCCTTCCAACGGACCGGGTGTCAATCGATGATTTCGTTAGTATCGCGTCAACCTCGAAGCCCTCGTTCGCATCGCCGCCGCAGTGTCGACCCATTCGGTGTAAACCGACTGAACCCGGCGGCCGTCTCATTACTAAAGAATGTGGACGGCTCGCCTCTTGTCTCACACACTCACTCACTGGGCGCATGACCTGCCAGAATGAGGAGTGTACCCCTCGCTGCGGTCTCGACTGTTCCTGCTGGCTGGAAAGGTGCTTAGCCGCCCTGCGATGAAACCGGTGACGCGTGTGTTCAGCTCCGCTCACGCCGCGCTTTATCGCGTCACCGGGGGGCGGGCGCAGGTCAAGAAGTATCCGACGATGCTGCTGACGGTCACCGGACGTAAGACCGGCAAAAAGCGCACGGTGCCGGTCGTGTACGTCACCGATGGTGATCGGTTCGTCATTGCGGCGGCTTACTCCGGCAGCAACACCGATCCGACGTGGTGGCGCAACCTCCAGGCCAACCCTGCTGCAGCGGTGCACGTGCTGGGGCGGACCGTCGAGGTTCAGGCATCCCTCGCCAGGCCCGCAGAACGGCCCACGTTGTGGAAACAGTTGGTGGCGATGTACCCATACTCCACCAACTACCAGCAGCGAACTAACCGAGAAATCCCCGTAGTCATCCTGACTCCGGTCAGTAAGTACACAGCTCCCGCTCCCACGTCGCAAATGTAGAGAATCGCGACAGAACAAGTCTTGTCTCGTCTATGGCCGGGGGCAACACGGACGATGGGGTTGGCCGAAACACGAGGTTGGGCTTATTCGGTGACGGGGTTTCCTCGCACGATGTCGATGACGGTGACGTCGATGTGGTGGCCGAGGGCGGCGGCGCCGAGTAGGTCGTCGAGGACGGTTCGGGTGAGTCTGCGGACGCGGTCGGCGACGTCGGTGAGTCGGTCGCCGTAGCGTCCGGCGATTTCTACTTTGATGCGTTGCAGGCCTGTGCCGTCGATGAGGATGTCGACGGCGGTGGGGACGCAGATTTCGTCGAGGCGTAGCGCGGCGGCCAATGCTTGGCGGACTACGAGGTCGCTGACGACGAGGCATCCGGGCGCGGAGGGTTGGGGGTCGGGGTCTTCGGCGGTCAGCGGCCAGCCGGCGCGGGGGGTGTTGCGGACCGCGGCGATGACGGTGTCGGCAATGCGGTCCCAGCCGGGTTCGCCGAAGTCGCGCAGGGCTTGACCGGCGCGGGCCAGCAGCGCGCCGGGCGGGTCGTTCTCGTTCACCACTGCCATCGCCGCATCCTGTGTTGGAGAGTGCTTCGAGCCCGGTGGTGATGTCCCCGGGCCGCGCCGGGACTCATGGCCAGGGTCATGCCGATTTGGGGGAACGTCAAGTCGTCGATTTCGCGCAGGATCCATACGGCGCGTTGCCGCACCGGCAACTCGGTCAGGGCGCGTTCGAGCGCGGTGAGGAATTCGGTGTTCATCGCGACGATGCTGGGATCGGCCCGTGCCGCAGGATCGACGGGGTCAAGAAGCCGGTCGTCGATCGGTTCGGCGTAGCGCAGGCGCCGAGAATCGCTGACCTTGCGCTCACAGATACGAAACAACCAGGTCTTAAGGGTGGCCTCGCCGCGGTAGCCGTCGATCTGGCGCCACGCCGCCACGAACGTCTCTTGCACGACGTCGTCGACGGCGTTCTGGTCTCGGATCATGCGGCGCACGTAGCCATACAGCGCCGGTCCGTAGCGGAGCACGATGGTCTCGAACGCCGCCCGGTCCCCGAGACCAGCCGCGGCGGCCAGGGTGCGGTCACCCAGGCGGGGCACGTCAGTGGCGTCACGGGGTGGGCCGGTCAACCTTGGTGGCGCCTTCCTGGTTCCAGTAACGGGCGCAGTGGGGTGCATCGCCCGGCGGCTGAATAGACCTTCGCATGATTACGACGTGTCGGGGTATTTGTGTTCTACATCACAATTGCGGTCCCGGCGTGCGGTTAGCGGGCAAGCGCCCGTCTACGCCTGTGAGTAAACCGAGACGTGAATGTGGAAAGGAATGTGGTCATGACGAGCACTCAGCCCCCGGCCAGCACCAAGCCCTCGGTGGCGGCCAGCGAGACCGCGTTGGCGACGTCGCAGGGCAAGACCACGATCGCCGACACCGTGGTGTCGAAGATCGCCGGCCTGTCCGCCCGCGAGGTCCATGGGGTCTATGACCTGGGTGGTGGTGCGTCGCGCCTGGTGGGGCAGTTGCGCGAGCGCATCCCGGGTGCCACGACCAACCATGCGCAAGGGGTGTCGGTGGAGGTGGGAGAGAAGCAGGCCGCCGTCGACATCGACATTGTCGCCGAGTACGGCGTCGCGATCGCTGATCTGGCCGCCGGGATTCGCCGCAACGTGATCGCGGCGATCGAGAAGATGACCGGCCTGGAGGTCACCGAGGTCAACATCACCGTCAACGACGTGCACGTCGAGGACGACACCGACGATCAGCAGCGCGACGAGGGCCCCCGCTCGGCGCGGGTGCAGTAAATGTCCGCAGCGGGTGCGGCGGCCCCGCAGCCCGAGCCGGCCGAGCGCGTCGCCGCCGTGGTTCGAGGGGTTCCCGGGGTCGCCGCGCTGCATCCGGGCCTGTTCGGTGAGGTGGGCACCTATCTGCCCGGGCGGCGTGTGGCCGGGGTCCGCATCACCGATGACGCCATCGACGTGCACCTTGTGGTGGTGTTCGGCGCCGCGGTGCGCGCGACGGCGGCGGCCGTGCGATCCGCGGTCGGGGCGCTGCATCCCGGCCTGGCGGTCAACGTCACCGTCGAGGACGTCGCGCCCGCCCCTAGCGGTGACCTCCGATGAGCGCGCGGGTCCCGCTCAGCGGCAGCGATGACGTGCGGTGGCGGCGGGCGCGACGCGCCGCCGCGTGGCGCCATCACCCCGATCGCGGCGGAACGGCCGCGGAGTTCATCGCCGCGTTGGCCGAGTTCGATTCCGTGGCCGACACCCCGGGGGTGCTGCTGACGATCCGCCGGTCCCGACGCGCCCGGCTCGCCCGCCGCCTACACCGATGGCGCCGCCACCGCATCACCCGCCGCTACGTCACGCTGTAACCCCTACTCGAAATAGCCGTTATCGGCTTTCACTGCGTAAAGAAGGATTGACGAAATGACCACTGCCACTGTGGGATTGCTCGCCGGACTGCTGTTGGGTGTGGCTGCGGCCGCCGGCGGTTTCACCGGCCTGGTGATCGCGCTGATCTTGGGGGCGATCGGTTACGCGATCGGCGGGCAACGCGATGGCGAATTCGATCTGGGCGCCCTGCTGCGGGGGCGCGGTCGTGGCTGACTTGCTGCCCGCCACCGGTGATCCGGGCCAGCGCGGCGCGCTAATCGTGCATGACCGGGTGGCCGAACGGATCGCCGCCAAAGCCGCCCTCGACACCGCCGGCGTACAGCGCCAAGCCAGCGGCCTGGACAAGCTGACCGGACGCTCCCTGCCCCACACCCACGTGAGCATCGCCGCTGGACGGGTCCGTGCCACCGTGGACATCGCAGTGCCCTGGAGCAGTCAGCTCAGCGCGGTCAGCGCCGCGGTGCGCGACAACGTCACCTTCGCCCTGGCGCACCTGGCCGGTCTGCAGGTCGACGGCGTCGACGTCGCGGTGGCCGCCATCACCTCCGCCGCCGCGACCGGACGGCGGGTGCAATGAGCACCCCCGAACACCTGGAACATCTGCCGCCCACCCGCTCGGCGCCCGGGGTGCTGCACAACGGCACCCAGCCGCCTGCAGCGGCCCCGCAAGCACCCGCCAAGGCGCCGCCACCGCTGGCCTCAGCACCCGCCCAGTGGATCGGGGCGGTGTGCGCGATCCTGCTCATCGCGGTGGGCGCGGTCGGGATCCGCGACGGCATCGCCGCCGCGGGCTGGATCCACGGCCCCTCCTGGACACCGGCGGCCATCGACTGGCTCGACGGCCAATCCCCGCACGGCTGGATGGTGCCCATCGGCGCCGTCCTCGCCGCGATCGGACTCGGTCTGGTCCTCGCCGCGCTCACGCCGCGCCGCCGCACGGCGATCCCCGTGCAGGCCCGCACCAGCGTCTACCTCGACGTCGCCGACACCGCGAAACTGGCCACCGCCGCCGCCCGCGTCGTCCCCGGCGTCACCCACGCCTCCGCGCGGGCCACCCGCCGCACCGTCACGATCACCGCCCGCACCACCGGACCCGACGTCACCGGCGAGGCCATCACCGGCGCCGTGCGCACCGCACTGGCCCCGCTGGCCACCACCCCCCGCATCGCGGTGCGCACCCGCGTGGAAAGGCCCTAATACAGTGCACGCTGCCACCACCGCCCTCGACCGGATCGCCGCCCTGCTGCTGGGCCTCGTCCTGCTGGCCCTCGGCGCAGGCATGATCATCTGGACCACCCATCTGATCGACGGCGCCCCGGCCTACCTCACCGCCCCCGGCCTGCTCACCGCCGCCGGGACGGCGTGGTGGCCGTGGGCCACCACCGGGGCGGGACTGCTGCTCGTGGTGCTCGGTCTGCGCTGGCTGCTCGCCCACCGCCCCGCCCGCCGCGCCGGGAACCTCACCCTGGCCGACAGCGACCTAGCCCAGGGCTGCCTGTCGGCTGATCTCGGATCGCTGGCCACCGCGGCCGCCGCCGAACTCCAAGAGCACCCGGCCGTCCGGTCGGCCCACGGGAAAGCCGTCATCGACCGCGGCCGGCCCAGCATCCACCTCGATGTCACCGCCGCCGGCACCGACACCCTCGCCCACGCCGCCCAGGCCGCCGACCAGGTCGCCGCCACCGCCACCGGCATGCTCGGCGACGCCATCGCCGTGCAGACCCGCCTCCACGTCCACACCGGCAAACCCACCCCCCGACGGCTCACCTGAGCGTCCCGAGGTTTCCGAGCCGACCGGGCTTCGGAACGCAGTAGCACCCACCCATCACGGAAGAGGAAAGGAAACTCAGCGCAATGGCTGACAGCAACAGCGGCCCCGCCGAAGGCATCAAGGGCGTCGTGGAAGGCGCCAAAGGCAAGGCCAAAGAGGTCATCGGCACCGTTACCGGTCGCGACGACCTGACCGAGGAGGGCAAGGCCCAACAGGACAAGGCCGACGCCCAGCGCGAGGCCGCCCAGAAGGAAGCCGAAGCCGAAGCCGCCCGCGGCGAAGCCAAGACCCACGAAACGCGCCAGAAAGCCGCCGAGTAGTCCTCACCACGTGGGCTGCTCCACCCCGGCGGGTGGGGCAGCCCAAACCACGATCCGGGCGCACGGCCCGGCGCACCAACACCCCTGCGGCCCTCACCCAGCGAAAAGAGACATCCCCATGCTCGGAACCATCATCGGCGCGATCGTCGTCGGACTCATCGTCGGCGTCCTGGCCCGACTCGTCATGCCCGGCAAACAGAACATCGGCGTCATCATGACCGTGATCCTCGGAGCCATCGGCGCGTTCCTGGGCACCTGGGTGTCCTACAAACTGGGCTACTCCAACCAGAACGGCGGATTCAAGATCATCCCGTTCCTGGTCGGCATCATCTTCGCCATTCTGCTGATCGCGGGCTACCTGGGCATCACCGGTCGCCGCGGCACCCGAACCCGCTAACCACCCGCCAAAAGGAGAACCCGATGTTGGCTCTGCTCAGCTCCCCGCTGCGGCGCTGGCTGCTGGCCACGCTGCTGCTGCCGCTGCTCGGCTACCTACTCGCCAAACTCGGCCTGTACCTGCAGCGCCGCAACGGAGGCGCCCCCACCCGCGCGTCCCGGGCGCTGCTGGGCATCTCCACCTACACCCGCCGCCGCAGCAGCCGCAGCGACCACACCGACGTCATCGATACGGCCTCTACACCATCCCGCCGTGTCGAGCCAGCCACCCCATCCACCCCAACCCTTTAAGGCAACCCTTTAAGGCGACACCATGGCATCCACCACCAGCCGGAAGCCCACCCGGAACAACCCCGCCCAGCGCGGCACGAAACGACCGGCGGCGACCCGACAGCAGGCCAATAAGTCTCAGCGCCGCAACACCTCCACCGCCGCCCCGACCAGCGCGTCGAGAAGCCGAAAGAACCCCTCCAAGACCGCGCCGCCGGCGGCCAGCGTCGCCGCCGCCCAGAAGTTGCTGCGGACGGTGGAACGCCGCGAACAGACCCTCCGGCAAGCCCTCAAACAGCACACCAAAGCACTCAAGAAACTCAAGAAAGACGCCGCAGATCACCGCGGCGCGGTGAAAGACCTGCAGGCGCAAGTGAGAAAGGTCAAAAAGCAGCGGCAGTCCGTAGCTGCCGATCTGTGACGGCACACTGCCCCCCTTCCCGCAGCGGTGCGGGGGTCCGCGCCGGGGAAGCGCGGTCGCGCGGCGGTGCCGGTGATCTCGTGCAGTTCACCACCCGGGTCGTGGCCGGCGCGACCATCGTGGCGGCATGCGGGGAGATCGATGCGTCCAATGCCGAGCAGTTCTGTCGGCAAGTGCACTGGCGCGCCCCCGTCGGCTACCGCGCCCTCGTCATTGATCTGGGCGCGGTGTCTTTTATCAGCGGGCAAGGTCTGCGCGCGTTGTTGGCCATCGGTCAGCGCTGCGGCGCTGCCGCCCTCCCGTGGGCGGTGATAGCCAGCCCTGCCGTGGCCCGAACGCTGCACCTGACCGACCTCCCCGAAAATGCTGTTCACCAAGCCCGGTCGGTGCCCGCCGCCCTCTCGGCACTGCTGACGGCCCATCAGCGATAATTAGCTGTGCGCACAGGGTGTGGTAACTGGTGAGCCGCGCGCCGCGGCGATGCGAGCGTGCGGCCTATCGCGACGCCGACTGGGCCGAAGTCTGCGTGATCAGCGACGACCACGGCGTGACCTACCGGGTGCTGTGGTCCGCCGAGTACTGGATGCATCTCGGGCTGTGCGATGCGCACCCCACGCTGTCCTGGCAGGCGCAGACCGCCGACGACGCCCTCGACGGAATCCGCCGCCAGGTCCAGGATCGCGCAGCACCGTGAACGACGCCCGCGCGACGTTCTGCGGCGTCCTGGGCAGCCCCCCCGCCGCGAAGCCACACGCCCCTCTCACCCCACCAGGAGACCCACCAGATGTCGTCGTTGACCTGGATGCCGATACAGGAAAACCCCCACGAAGCACCCCAATACCTAGAAGCGCTCACACAGCACGGGACACGCTTCCAGATACGGCCACATCACAATCCTGACAACGTTATCGACGGATGGTCACTGACCCTGACCCACAGCGAGTCTGCTCCGACCAGAGATCTCGGACGCTTCGCCGATGTCGTCAGCGCCCAACTCCACGCCCAACAGCGCTACGACCAAACTGTCGTCAACGACGAATGAACCGCCGGCGGGCACGCCGCCCGGCTGGATATACACGCAGGGCACAATTGGCCGGTGCAGCCGGCCGTCGTCGTAGTCGTCCCGGCAGGAGGACGCCGCCGGGCGGGGTGACCTGGCATCGCCGCACCGCTGAGGTAATGCGCAGCACTGTCGGCCGGCGGTGTAGCTGTTCTGCCCGCAGCTCAGTCCGGGTCTGCGACGATGTCGGTGTCGCTGTGCGGGAGGTAGGCGGCTTCGCGGATCACCTCGTCGGTTTCCAGGCCCGCACCAAGCGCGCCGCCCAGCGTGGCCAGCGAGCAGGTCAGCCAGGCCAGTTCGGCATAGTCGCTCACCGCGACCGGGTGCCCGAGCGCATCGCTGAACCCGCGCGGCACCACCAGACAGGCCGCAGCGACACCGGCCAGCGCGAACAGCGCGGCGTAGAAGGCGGCGACCCCGATCACCACGGTGGCGGTGGTGGCGAGATTGAACAGCATCACCTGCTCACGGGTGCCGCGCCCGGTGGGCCGTTCCCACAACTGGGCGCCGATGATCAGGGTGGCCGCGATCGCGACGATCGACCCCAGGGTGGCCCCGGTGAGCCGGACCGCACCGAAGGTGTCAGCCAGCCGCCAGATATCGGAGGTCACCAGGGCGAACACCCCGGCGGCCGCGGCCGCGGCCAGCGCCCGCGACAGGCGCAGGGTGAGCCGCCAGGGCTGATTGGCGCGCACCATCCCGGTCAGCAGACGCAGATTGCCGGTAAGCACCCGCGCAGTGAAAGCCAACGACTCCTCATCAGCAATGTCGGTGCCCAGCTCACGGACCCGCTGCGACACCTGAGCGGTACTGTCGTCGTCGCGCTGCCCGGGCGGCCGGGTCTCGCCCAGCAGTTGTCCCACCAGCTGCACAGCCAGGTCACGGACCCGGGGGCCCCGGCCACGCGCCCCCAACGCGGGAACCGAGATCACCGCCACACCATGGGTCGGGTTGGCGTGGGCCAGCACCGGGCGTCGGCGGCGGTGCAAGGGAAGCTCGGTCAAACACAGCGCAAGATCCCACTGCCGGCGCAGCACCACCTGCCGCGCCGCGTCCACAATGTCGGCGTCGCCGGCGGGCGCATCGACCAGCCGGCTCTCCACCATCTCGACCTGCCACACCGCGCCCGGAAGCCGCTGCGTGAGAACCTCCGCCAAACCCTGCGCGATCACCCTCTGACCCAGTCGCGCGGCCGGCCCGGGTGCAGCGATCACCCCAAGCACCACCGTCACGGTGCTGTTCACCTCACTCACCGCCTCACCCCTGTGGACTCCGTCCTGCCTTCCCCGGCCGTAGTCATCCGGTGTCTAGCTGGGGGCTCAGAAAAATCAGACGGAACTTGCCGAGCTGTACCTCGTCGCCGTCGGCCAACGTCGCGTAGTCCACCGGCACGCGGTTGACCCAGGTGCCGGTGAGGCTGCCCACATCAACGATCTGCACGTCGGCGCCCTGCACCCGGAGTTCGGCGTGGCGGCGGCTGACGGTGGTGTCGTCGAGGACGAGGTCACTGTCGGGGTGGCGGCCCACCGAGGTTACGGCCTTGTCGAGAACCATCCGAAACCCGCCGGTGGGGCCACGTCGAACGACGAGGACAGCCGCCCCTGAAGGTAGCCCCGCCCCCGACGTCTCCACCGATAAGTCCGGCTGGGGGAGATATTTCGGTCTGAAACCCGACGCCAGCGCACCGGTATCGTCGAAGGCTCGGTCGCGATCCTTCTCCGCCACCCGACCGCTCCGTTCTCCGCTGCTGGCCACGAACTTCTGCTGGGTGGTTACCCAAAGTTTCCACAGTTCACGGAAAATGGGTCTCGGCGCGCCGGAGTGCTGCTGAGTGTTTATCGCTCACCAACCGGCGGAAAACAGGGTTTCTTTTCCGCTGATCGGGGGAATTGACCACTCCGAAAAGCGTTCTCGAGTTGGTCTTCCCGGGACGGCTCTTCATTTGTCGCCTGCCACTTGATTGAGATTCCCCCGAGACCGTGAAGGTATCCACAATAGGGGTCGAGATGCCAGAGAAACGGAAGAAGTACGACCGGGCGTTCCGTGAGGGCGCGGTGCGGATCGTGCACGAGACAGGGAAGCCGATCGCGGCGATCGCGCGTGAGCTCGGGGTCAACGAGGGCACCCTCGGGAACTGGGTGACCCGGGACCGCGAAGCCCGTGAGGGTCGCGGTGAGCTGACCCGCGATGACATGGACGAACTCAAACGCCTGCGCAGCGAGAACGCTGAGCTGCGGATGGAGCGCGATGTCCTCAAGCGATCCGTGGTCCTGTGGGTGAAGGAGGCGACGAAGTGAGCGTGGCACGCTTTGTCGCTGACCAGAGGACCAAATACCGGGTGCCTCATACGTTTACCTGTGCGCTGCTGGGTATCAGTGTGTCGTGGTTCTACAAGTGGCTGGCCCGTGCCGGCGACCCTGACGGGGTGCACACCGATTCTGATCGGCGCCGCGCCGCCCTCGATGAGGCGGTCGACACAGCGTTCATCGCGGCGAAAGGGTTGCACGGTTCGCCGCGACTGGTGGCTGATCTGCGCGATCTGGGATGGACGGTGTCGGAGAAGACGGTGGCCGACTCGATGCGCCGCCAGCACCTGGTGGCGCGCAAGCGGCGCCGCCGCGGCGGCTGTACACGGACCGACAAGACCGCACCGAAGTTCCCTGACCTGCTGAAACGCAACTTCACGGCCGCGGTGCTCGACCAGAAGTGGGTGGGCGATATGACCGAGATCCCGACCGCTTCCGGGAAGCTGTACCTGGCCACGGTCATCGATCTGTACAGCTGGCGGCTGCTCGGGGCGGCCACCAGTACCCGTGCTGATGCGGGGTTGGCGTGTGCGGCCATCCAGATGGCGGTGGCCACCCGGGGAGGCCCGCAGGCCATCTGGCGCGACGACGAGGCCCAGCGGGTCATTTTCCACACCGATCGCGGCGCCACCTACACCGCCAAGGCGTTTCGACGGCTGTGCGCCACCCTCGGGATCCGGCAGTCGATGGGACGAGTGGGATCGTGTTTCGATAACGCCGCCGCCGAGGCGTTCTTCTCGTCACTAGAATGGGAAGTGCTGTCCCGCAACACTTTCAGTGATACCATCCAAGCGCGGGCCGTGGTCATAGATTGGTGCTACACGTTCTACAACCACCAACGCCGACACAGCGCCGCCGACGGGCTCTCACCCGTAAACTACGAGATCAGGGAACAACAACCGAAGCCGAAAGCGGCTTAAGAAACCCTCCACGATCTCGGGGGAAGCACAGTCGATCGCTGCCTGCCACGGTTCGGTCAGGAGTACCACTCCCGCGAAGGCGGCCGCCGGCCACATCAGGGCGCGCCGGCTGTGGCTGCGAAAGGCGGCAACGGTAAGAGGCCCGAGGAACTCGATGGCCACCGTGGTGCCCAGGGGGATGCGCTCGATCGCGGCGAGGAACGCGACACCCATGACACCACTGGCGACGCCGAGCGCCAGCAGTACGGGCACGTCAGCTCGGCGTATCTCCTTTAGTGGCGGCCGAGCGATCAGCAGGAAGATCACCGCGCCTGCGGTGAGTCTCAGCCACGCGGTTCCGGCCGCGCCGACAGCGTCGATCAGGCTCACCGACAGGGCTGCGGACAGTTGAACGGAAAAGACTGCGCCGAGCGCCCAGGTCCACGGTGGCACGGCAGCGATGGATCGGGCGGTCACGATCGGCTGCGGTGGGTCTTCCAGTCCCCGACGGCAGCGAGGCGGCGGCGCTGTTGGGACGCCGCTGCGGTGTCGAGCCCTACGCCGCGCTGCTCGAGGCGCGCGATGACGCGTTCACGATGTTCGACGGGGTTGTGGTCGTCGTATTTGAACTTCGCTTCCACTCGAATGATCGCCAGGCGCAAGCCTCGGATTCCGGGCAGCATCCGACCGTACGGGTCGTGATCCACGGCGACTTTGGCGTGCCCGCCTTCGGGCTGAAGATCGCCGAGCTGGGCGCGCAGAATGTCGACCTTGCCTTGCGGATCATCGACGATGGTTGGGCGGCAGACGAATTGAACGGCCGAGTAGTAGCTGGTGGGCACACCGTCTTCGTCGGGCCCGCCCGCCTTGGCGCGCCAATAGCTCGGGATGTAGGCGTAGTCACCGATGACGGCAAGGCGGATCTCGGTGGCGTTGTCGATGTGTGGCCACACCTGGTTGGGGCGGGCGAGGTGGGTGAGCAGTTCCTCACCGGCGAGGGTGAAGTGGGTGGGGATGATCAGGGGTGCCTGAGCGGGGTCGAGGTTGTTGACGGCCAGGACACCGAAACGTTGAATGCCGGCGAGCCAGTCCTGCCATTCGACGCTGTCAAGGGCGGCGTCCCACGGGTGAATGAGCACGTCAGTGTCCCTCTGATTCAGGCGCATCGGGTTCGATGATGCGGGCGTTGATGTCGATGTCGGGCCCGAGTAACCGGAGCTGGACGGTGAGGTCGTCGGCCGCGGCGTTCAGTGCTGCGTCGGTGACCGGTTCCAGGGCGTCGAGGATGAACAGGGCGGTGGTGGTGTCGGAGCGAAGTTGGGTGCGCTGAGCTTGACGCCAGTTCCAGCGACGACAGGTCACCCCCGCCGCGTCACACCACACCACCTCTCCGGGATCGGGTCGCTCGATCACAGAGGTGCCCTGCGCGGTGGTCTCGAAAGACTCCTCACCAGCGGCTCGAATCAAACGCGGCGCACCGGTGTAGCGATCGAGGTCCTCACCACCGATGGGCAGCTGGTGCAGCACCGAAATGGCGTTGTAGATGTCGGTGAGCCGGTTCACCCGTGGCAGCCCGTCCGTGGCACGGCGCAGCAGCGCCTCGACGCTGTTGCGGGTGCGTTGGGGCTTGGCGCCGAACGCGCGGTAGGCCTCGCGCCACGCCGCGACATGCGGCAGCTGCTCGACCGGGGTGTCTTGAAGCGCCTCGCGCGCAGCTGTTTCCGCCTTCTGCAGCAAAGCGTCACTGTGATCATTGCTGTCACCGGGGACGAGTCCGTGCACCGTGAGGAGCAGGGCCCGGTAGTCGGGGCGCAGGACGAACACCGCGTCGTCCACATGGGCCGCCGCCAAGGCATCCGGGATGCTCTGCGAGGTCACGAGTGACTCTCCGGCCGCGCCGCGGGCACCCCGACACTGGGTTCGAACACTGCCAGGCAGAACCGGGCCGGCGACGAACTGTCATTGCGGTAGCGGTGAGCCGCATCGCCAGGAAACGTCATGGCGTCCCCGACCTGCAGGACGATCGTCTCCTCGGCCACGTCGACACTGATCGCGCCCTGCAACACGACGAGAGCTTCCTGCGTTCCAGCAGCGTGGGCCTCACTGACGTGCTGGTCGCCGGATTCCAATGTCCAGTCCCAGAGTTCCAGCACATCGGGCGGTGCCGTTCCGGTGAGCATCACCCCGCGCCCGCCCCGCTGACCCGTCCACAACTCGGCACCATCACCGCTCCGGGTGACCTTCACCGCAGGCGTCTCGGGCGGTTCCACCAATGCCGGGAGGCCGACACCCAGAGCGTTGCTGAGCCGAAGAAGGGTTCCCACACTGGGATTGACAGTGCCCTGCTCCACGCTGATCACCATGCGACGGCTCACCCCCGCAGCCTCGGCGAGCCCGTCAAGGGTCAACTTCCGTGCGCGACGCTCCTGCTTGACTCGCGCACCGATCGCCGTAGCCAGCTTGGCCGCCACCTCATCCATGCAGTGCACTATAACGCACTTGCAGTGCATTATGTTATGAACGCCCTTACGCGATACAGAAGACGACGCCAAGCAACATCACCGCGGCCCTGTCTCGTTTCTAGAGAATCAAGACGGATCTTTTCTTGTCTCAGGGTGCGGAGTAGTCGGGTGTTCGTTGGGTCGTGAGCAAGGGATTCTCCCGATTGATCCGCGAGGTCGTGCGACGGAGGATTACGTTGCT
>JAEXZY010000100.1 GCA_023404955.1 Actinomycetes bacterium | reverse complement strand
GCCCAACGCGGCGCCGTCGATCGGGCGCGCTGCCCCGGCCGCGGTCAAGCCGACCATCGCGCCCACCCCCGCCCAGCCGACCGGACGGGCACCCGCTGCCACATCACGCACCCGCACCACCGGCAATCACCACCGCTCGGCTCCGCCCGCGCGCCGCACCTTCTCGTCCGGGCAGCGGGCACTGCTGTGGGCCGCCGGCGTGCTCGGCGCACTCGCGATCGTCATCGCAATCCTGATCGTGCTCAACGCCCAGGACCGCAAGGACCGCGCCCCCGCACCGGCCACCGTGACCGAAACCCCGTCGGCGACCACTGAGACGCCCGCTGCGTCGCCGCCGCTGACGTTCGACGACGACGGTGTCGTCCGCATGTGGGTAGCCCGTGCCGTTCAACCCGCGCTGCCGTCGGCGGCGCCGCACCACCGAGAACTGCGATGACCACGCCACAGCACCTGTCCGACCGCTACGAAGTCGGCGAGATTCTCGGCTTCGGCGGCATGTCCGAAGTCCACCTGGCCCGCGACCTGCGTCTGCACCGAGACGTCGCGATCAAGGTGCTGCGCGCCGACCTCGCCCGTGACCCGAGCTTCTACCTGCGCTTCCGCCGCGAAGCCCAGAACGCCGCGGCGCTGAACCACCCCGCGATCGTGGCCGTCTACGACACCGGTGAGGCGGACACGCCGACCGGCCCGCTGCCGTACATCGTGATGGAGTACGTCGACGGCGTCACACTGCGCGACATCGTGCACAGCGAAGGCCCGATGCCGGCGCAACGCGCGATCGAGGTGATCGCCGACGCGTGCCAGGCGCTGAACTTCAGCCACCAGCACGGCATCATCCACCGCGACGTCAAGCCGGCCAACATCATGATCAGCAAGACCGGTGCGGTGAAGGTGATGGACTTCGGCATCGCCCGGGCCATCGCCGACGCCGGCAATCCCGTCACGCAGACGGCCGCGGTGATCGGCACCGCGCAGTACCTCTCCCCCGAGCAGGCCCGCGGCGTGAAGGTCGACGCCCGCTCGGACGTGTACTCGCTGGGCTGCGTGCTCTACGAAATGCTCACCGGCGAGCCACCTTTCGTTGGTGACTCCCCGGTCGCGGTGGCCTACCAGCATGTCCGGGAGGACCCGGTGCCGCCGTCGGCGCGGCATGCCGACATCTCCCCCGACCTCGACGCCGTCGTCCTCAAGGCGCTGGCTAAGAATCCGGACAACCGCTATCAGACGGCCGCCGAGATGCGGGCCGATCTGGTCAAGGTGCACAGCGGCGAGCGGCCCGACGCCCCGAAGATCTTCACCGACGCCGAACGTACCTCGCTGCTGTCGGCCACGCCGTCACGCACCGGCCCGGTGTCCCACCAACCGCGGTACCAGCCCAAGGAACGGTCGGGTTCGGTGGCCCGGTGGCTGGTGGCGGTGGCGGTGCTCGCCGTCCTCACCGTCATCGTCACGATCGCGATCAACTCGTTCGGTGGGGAGACCCGCGACGTCCAGGTGCCCGACGTGAAGGGACAAGCGTCCGCTGATGCGATCGCGGCATTGCAGAATCGCGGATTCAAGGTCAACACCGAGCAGAACCCGAACTCCGAGGTGCCGCCCGACCACGTGATCAGCACCGAACCGGATGCGAACACGTCCGTCAGCGCCGGCGACGAGGTCACGGTCAACATCTCCTCCGGTCCGCAACAGCGTGAAGTTCCCGACGTCTCCGGCCTGAGCTACGCCGACGCGGTGCGCAAGCTCACCGACGCCGGGTTCAGCCGGTTCCGCCAGACCACCTCCGCATCGCTGCCCGAACAGAAGGATCGGGTCCTCTCGACGGTGCCGCCGGCCAATCAGACGTCGGCGATCACCAACGAAATCGTCATCGTGCTGGGCAAGGGCCCGGCGACGGCGGTGGTGCCCGACTGCACCGGGCAGACCGTCGAGGTGTGCCAGCAGGTCATGACGGCCTCGGGCTTCACCAAGAGCGTTCCGGTGCAGGTGGACAGCACCGCGCCCGCGGGGCAGGTGATGGGCACCGACCCGGCCACCGGGCAGACCGTCCCGCAGGACACCGTGATCCAGATCCAGGTGTCGCGCGGCAACCAGTTCGTGATGCCGGACCTGACGGGCCAGTTCTGGACCGACGCGGAGCCGCGGCTGCGGGCGCTGGGCTGGACGGGCGTGCTGGACAAGGGCGCCGATGTGCCGAACAGCGGGCAGCGGACCAATGCCGTCGTGACGCAGAGCCCGTCGCCGGGATCCGCGGTGAACTACAGCTCCAGGATCACGCTGGGCTTCGCGTCGTAGCTGCCGCCACGGCGGTCGCCACCTCGTCCTCGAGGCGCGCCACCATCTCTTCCGCGGGGGCGGCGCCACAGTCGGCCAGCCAATTGGCGAGCATGCGGTGCCCACCCTGGGTCAGGATCGACTCCGGGTGGAACTGCACGCCGTGGATCGGCAGTTCAGTGTGGCGCACTCCCATCACCACACCGCCCTCGGTGCGCGCGATCACCTCGAGCTCCGCAGGCATGGTGTCGGGCAGGATCGTCAGCGAGTGGTACCGGGTCGCGACGAACGGATCCGGAAGACCCCGAAGAACCCCGCCGTCGGTGTGGAAGACCATGCTGGTCTTGCCGTGCAGCAGCTCCGGTGCCCGGTCCACGGTGCCGCCGAACGCCACCCCGATGGCCTGGTGGCCGAGGCATACGCCCAACAGCGGAGTGGCGGCTGCCGCGCACGCATGGACCAGCGGAATCGACGCGCCGGCCCGCTCCGGTGTACCTGGGCCGGGGCTCAGCAGCACACCGTCGAACTCATCGGCCACCGCGGCGACCGCCGCGTCGGAGGACAGGCGGTCGTCGTCGTTGCGCCAGACCTGCGCGTCCACCCCGAGCTGGCCCAGATACTGGACGAGGTTGAACACGAAGCTGTCGTAGTTGTCGACGACGAGAACCTGCATGCGCCCAGGATACGGCCGCGCGTCAGTACCCCAGTGGTCCCATCGGTTGGGCGTACTTCATCGTGATCGGCGCGGTGTAGCCGACCAGCTCCACATCGCGGGCCTCCTCCTGGTAGCCCAGGCCGAACCGGACGGCGTACTGCTTGTACAACGTCACCAGCGGCGCCTCGGACAGCGCGCGCTGCATCGCCGTCGCATCGCCGATCGCGGTGACCACATAGGGCGGGCTGTAGGTGCGGCCGTTGAGAAGCAGGGTGTTGCCGACGCAACGGGGCGCCGAGGTCGCGATCAAGCGCTGGTCCTGCATCTGGATGCCCTCGGCGCCGGCACTCCACAGCGCGTTCAGAACGGCCTGGATGTCCTGCTGGTGCACGACGAGGTCGTCCGGCGACGCGTCGCGCGGGAAGCGACCCTGGGCGTCGCGCTGGGCGTCGTTGAGGGTGACGACCAGGCCGGGGCCCCGCATCGGGGTCAGGCCGCCGTCGGGGGCCAGTGCGTCGGCGCGGTGCGAGATGGCCGTCAGCGCAGCCGCTGCACTGGGGGAGCCGCCGTGGTGGTTCTCGATCTCGGGGGACAGCGCGTCACGCTCGGCGGTCAGCCGGTCCACCGACTGCTGCGTCTCACGGACCAGGTCGACCAACCGCGGCGCATCGCTGCGGCGGATCTCGTCGCCGCCGGAGACGCTGTAGGTGGCGCCGAGCAGCAGACCCGCCGCGGCGCAGACCGCCGGAACACCCACGCGCCAGGCAGAACGCGAACGAACGGTTCGGTCACGGGCGTCCATCGGTTGCGTCTCTCCAGGAGTCGTGGCTCATCGCGGCTGCGTTAGGCTCTGTCTCACATAGCGTCTGTCTCACATAGCGTCCTGTATATCGTCGCACCGAATCGTCCGAAGGTACCCATGCCCAAGTCCAAGGTCCGCAAGAAAAACGACTTCACCATCAATCCGGTGAGCCGGACGCCGGTCAAGGTCAAGGCCGGTCCGTCCAGCATGTGGTTCGTCGTGCTGTTCTGTGGCCTGATGCTGTTCGGGCTGGCGTGGCTGATCGTGTTCCAACTCGCGGGCAGCGGGCCGGACGTGCCGAGCTTCCTGCAGTGGATGAGCAACCTCAACGTATGGAACTACGCCATTGCGTTCGGCTTCATGATCACCGGTTTGCTGCTCACCATGCGCTGGCGGTGACGGCTCGCGGTGCCCGAAGGGTGTGCCCGGGGTCGCCGCCTGTTCGGCCGCACGCAACCTGCGTGTAACCAGATCACATCGATGTAGTTCATCCCCATTGGGGATAGCACTTGTGGATAACAGGGTAAGTCCCGGTAGGAGGGTGTGAGTTGTCCGCCCAGCAAACAACGTGGGGCCCGCCGACGGCGGGCGTCATCGGAGCCGGCGGAGTCGGTGTGCTGCTCGCCATCGCCGTTGTGACGCTGGTCACAGACGTGCCGGGCCGTATTTTGATCGGAATCGCCGCGGTCGGTCTGATCGTGTTTGCCACACTGTCATGGCGCGCACGTCCAAAACTGGCAATCGACGGCGACGCTCTGATCTACCGCGGCTGGGTCTCCACACGGCGGCTCACGCGCCCCGACATCAGCCTGATCCGCATCACGGAGTTCCGCCGGATCGGACGCACGGTGCGGCTACTGGAGATCGACACGATCGATGACCGGCTGCTGGTACTGAGCCGGTGGGATGTGGGCACGGATCCGCTGCGCGTGCTCGATGCATTGACCGACGCGGGCTTCGCGCGCGGCGCCGGCCGGTGATATCGGTGTCGTCGGTCGCGTCTGGCGTGACCGACGACACCGAGATCGCTAGGAGATGGTGATCGACTCGATGACGACCGGATCGGTGGGGCGGTCGCTGCGGTCCGTCGCGGTCGTCGCAATCGCGTCGACGACCTTCTGCGACTCCGGATCGACGACCTCACCGAAGATCGTGTGGCGCCGGTTCAGGTGCGGTGTCTTGCCGACGGTGATGAAGAACTGCGAGCCATTGGTGCCCGGACCCGCGTTCGCCATCGCCAGCAGGTAGGGCTTGTCGAACTGCAGCTCGGGGTGGAACTCGTCGGCGAACTGGTAGCCCGGGCCGCCACGGCCGGTGCCGGTCGGGTCGCCGCCCTGGATCATGAACCCGTCGATGACGCGGTGGAAGACGGCGCCGTCGTAGAACGGTCCCGACGAGCCGCCCGAAGCATTCTCGGTGCTGTAGTCCTTGGTGCCCTGGGACAGGCCGACGAAGTTGGCCACTGTCTTGGGGGCGTGGTTACCGAACAGGGCGATCTTGATGTCGCCGCGGTTGGTGTGCAGGGTCGCGGTCGCGGTCTGAATGGGGCTCGTCACGGAAAGCCAGTGTGCCACGCGGCTCACAAGCCCAACCCGGCACCGTGGGGTTGGCAGAGATGGCAGTCTGAACCTCGTTGTCATCCGCGCCGAGAAAGGTGGGCCATGAGCTCCAAGACCCGAGTCCGATTGACCCCGAGCCAGCGCCTCAGCCGCGGCCTCAAGTACTCGACGGTCGGGCCCGTGGACGTCACCCGCGGCGCGGTGGGCATCGGCGTGAACTCGGTGCGTTCGTCGGCGTCCTGGGTCGGTCAGAAGTACCGCACCAGCCAGGTGGCCGAGCAGCTCAAGAACGAGCTCGCCGCGGCGCAGGAAGCCGTGGCCAATCTGCCGGAGACGCTCGAGAAGGTGCGCGCTCCGAAGCGGCGCCGCCGGCCCCGGCTGATCGCGGTCGCCGTCGGGGCGGCCGTGCTCGCCGGGGGAGCAGTCGCCTTCTCGATCGCTCGACGCTCGACGCAGCCGGAACCCTCGCCGCTACCCCCGAGCGTCGACGTGACCCCGAAGGTCTAGCCGTCACACCGCTTCGGTGAGCCCCAGCTGGCGGTAGATGTCCGGCAGGACGGCCCTGGTCTCACGCAGGATCGTGAAGATCGCCCAGTCGTGAGGCTCGCCTTCGCGTAGGACGAACGTGAAGTCGGCGCCGGGCGTCTCGGCGGCTTTCTCCCGGAGCAGCAGCAGGTCGGGCGCCACCACGTCGCGACTGCCGACGTACACGGCGGTCGGTGGGAGGCCCTCCAGCGATCCGTACAGCGGACTCACCAGCGGATCGGTCAGCTCCAGCCCGTCGGCCCACTGATCGACGAACTTCTGCAGATCCGCGAGGACTTCCGGGGTGAAGACCGGGTCGTCGACGAGGGCGATGGCCGGGTTGCTCAGTGTGCTGTCCACCCCGGGAGCACTGAGCACCATGTGCGACGGAACCGGCCGCCCGTCCCTGACGAGAAGCTGCACCGCGGCCAGGGTGATGTTCCCGCCGGCAGAGTCACCGAACACGCTGACGTTCGCCACACCCCGCTGGTCGATCTCGGAGGCGATGAGATCGGCCACCGCGGGCACGACCTCCCGCGCCGTCCCCTCCGGCACCAATGGGTACATCGGCACGATCACCGTCGCCCCGGTCTTGCGCGCCATCGCGCTGTAGAAGAGCCAGTTGAACAGCGTCGGCTGCAGGACCAGAGCGCCACCGTGCACGGCCACGACGGCCTTGTCTGACGTCAGCCGGCGTGACTGCAGTGTCCACACCTGCATGCCCTCGTACTCGGTCTGCTTGGCCGTCAGCCCCCGCAACGACCCCCGCGGCGGGCGATCGCTCGTCAGCAGTCCGGTCACCGGAAGAGTCAGGTCCGTGTGCACCAACGAGCCGATTTTTCCCACCGCGCCGAAGGTTGCGGACAGGGCCTTCGACAACAGCGAGGGCCTTCCGGTGAACACCGGGGCCTCCACTGCGGGCGCTGCAGCGGCGACGGTCTCACCAGCCACCGGTGGCGCCGAGTGCCGCACGACCGGGTTGGCCGATGTCGACTCTTCGGTGTCCCGTCGGGAGAGGGCGAGGAGCGTCAGTGCGGTCGGGCTGTCCACGGGAAGGGCCGGCTCATCGCCGCCCGACCTGCTGTTCGATGAGAGTCGAGTCCGCTTGCGCGGCGAAAGTGACTCCGTCGCAGTGTCATTCGACACCGTCTCCAGATTCCGCAGCAGTCGGCGTCCGGGGCGGGCCTCCGCGCGGTCGGTGTGTCGCCATGCGGCCGGTTGGCCATCGGCGACGCGTTTGTGGGTGTGGTTTGCAGGGTGGGCCGTCTCCGTTGCCGACGAAACACCGGCATCCGCGGGAGCGGCGGCCGCTGTCCACGGGTCAGCGACGGCTACCCCGATGCCGATAGCGAGCGTGAGCGCCCCGGCGAAACCAATGTGCTTTCCGTATGTGACGGCGGCTGCGGTCATGGCATGTCTCCCTCGACAGCAGCAGCGTGCGCGCTGGATCAGCCGCCGGCATCAGTAGGGGAGTACTGCACCTGTGGAGCCTAGGAGATTCGAACTCCTGACATCTGCCTTGCAAAGGCAGCGCTCTACCAACTGAGCTAAGGCCCCTCGTCAGGAAGGTGTATCGGCGAGGGTGTGCCAGATCTCGGGACTGTGCTGGGTCCGCCACACCACCAGGGCGGCGGCCGTGGCGATGCCGGCCACGAGAGACAGCAGCACCTTCATCGATGTGCACCTTTCCGTGGGGCTAGGAGGACTCGAACCTCCGACCTCTTCGTTATCAGCGAAGCGCTCTAACCGCCTGAGCTATAGCCCCGTTGCGCCGCAGTCAATCGCACGGCCGAGCAGCGAGATTACCTCACCGACAAGCCGTCTCCCAAACCAGCTCAGTCGCGGTCGGCCAGCGTGACCTCGACACCGCCCACCAGGTCGGTGGTCAGGTTGTAGATGAACGCCCCGATCGTCGCGGCCGCGGCCAACAGCACGATGTTGACCAGGCCGATCAACGCCGCACCGCCGAAGATCGTGCTCGCCGACACCAGCTCGCCACCGGAGCTGCCGCTCGCGCTGGTGAGCAGGTCACCGACGTTGCTGTTGAGCTTGCTCCACACGCCCATGCCGCCCAGCACCAGATACAGGAACGCGACCGCGATCATCCACACGAAGAACAGCGCCACCGACAGCACCAGCGACACCTTCAGCGCGCTCCACGGATCCACGCGTCGGATCTGCATGCTCGCCCGCACCGGGCCGGAGTGCTGGCGTGGCCCCACCTGGACAGCGCGATTCGTGGGGGCCTTCTGGGGCAGCTTGGTCGTCGACTCGGCGGGCCGCTCGGCGGGCTTGCGCTGCCCGGAGCGGGGGAGCGGACCCGACAGGTCGGGCAGCTCGCTGGCGTAGGCAGCACCGCCGTTCGGCCCCTCGCCGCGGGTCGGCGGTTCCGGACGGTGCACGTCGGTACGCGCCGCCTCGGCACGAGGACCTTCCGGGCGAGCGGTCGGCCGCTGCGCATCCGGACGGTCGCTGTCCGGACGCGGCTCCGGCCGATCGGCGCGCGGCGCCTGCTCAGCCTCGGGGCCTCCCGCGATGAAGCGGTTCAAGCGCGCATCGAGCCCGCCCTGGGCGTCGGGCGCCTGCTGCTGACGGGCCCGTGCCTGCGGGCCCCGCTGCCACGGCGGCACGTCGCTGTGCTCGGCCCCGCGAGCCGGTGCCTGCTGCGGCGGGCCGCTGTGGGTCGGTGCCGGGGTACCCGGCGCCGACCCGTTGCCGGCCCCGCCGGAGGTCTCACCCGCACGCGGATGCCCCGGCTCGTTCGGTGAGCTCACTGACCGCTCCTCACTGCTCCGTCGTCGGCTCGTCGCCGATGTCGGTGTTGACCTCGTCGGTACCGTCGCCCTCTTCGGCGTTGCGTGCGATGGCGATCAAGGTGTCGCCGTCACCGAGGTTCATCAAGCGGACGCCCTTGGTTTGGCGGCCGGCCTTGCGAACCTGTCGCGCGGCGGTCCGGATGACGCCGCCACCTGAGGTGATGGCGTACAGCTCGGTCTGGTCGTCGACGATCAACGCGCCCACAAGAGTGCCACGACGCTTGTCGAACATGATGGTCAGCACCCCCTTGCCGCCGCGGCCCTGGACGGGGTACTCGTCGATGGCGGTGCGCTTGGCGTACCCGCCCGACGTCGCCACCAGCAGGTACGTGTCCGGACGGACCACGTTGAGCGAGAGCAGCGCGTCGTCGGCGTTGAATCGCATGCCCTGCACGCCGGAGGTGGCGCGGCCCATCGGCCGCAGCGCCTCGTCTGTCGCAGAGAATCGGATCGACTGGCCGTTGGCCGAGACCAGCAGCAGGTCGTCATCGTTGGAGCACAGCACCGCGCCGACGAGTTCGTCGCCGTCGCGCAGGTTGACCGCCACGATGCCGCCGGACCGGTTGGAGTCGAAGTCGACCAATCGCGACTTCTTCACCAGCCCGTTGCGGGTGGCGAGCACCAGGTACGGCGCATCTTCATAGGTCTTCAACTGGATGACCTGGGCGATGCGCTCCTCGGGCTGGAACGCCAGCAGGTTCGCCACGTGCTGACCCCGCGCGGTGCGGGATGCCTCGGGCAGGTCGTACGCCTTCGCCCGGTACACCCGGCCCTGGGTGGTGAAGAACAGGATCCAGTCATGGGTGGAGCAGACGAAGAAGTGGTTGACGATGTCGTCCTGCTTGAGCCCTGCGCCCTGGACGCCTTTGCCGCCGCGCTTCTGACTGCGGTAGAGGTCGGTCTTCGTGCGCTTGGCGTAGCCGGTCTCGGTGATCGTGACGACGACGTCCTCGCGCGCGATCAGGTCTTCGTCGGCGACCTCACCGTCGGCGGCGATGATCCGGGTGCGCCGGTCGTCGCCGTACTTGTCGACGATCTCCTTGAGTTCGTCGTGCACGATGGCGCGCTGTCGCTCGGGCTTGGCCAGGATGTCCTCGAGGTCGGCGATCTCGGCTTCGATCTTCGCGAGGTCGTCGATGATGCGCTGACGTTCGAGGGCGGCCAGGCGCCGCAGCTGCATGTCCAGGATGGCCTGGGCCTGGATCTCGTCGATGTCGAGCAACTCGATCAGGCCGGTACGGGCGATCTCGACGGTCTGCGATGCGCGGATCAACGCGATCACCTCGTCGAGCGCGTCGAGCGCTTTGACCAGACCACGGAGGATGTGAGCCCGTTCGTTCGCCTTGCGCAACCGGTACCGCGTGCGCCGGATGATGACGTCCAACTGGTGGTTGACGTAGTGGCGGATCAACTGGTCCAGGCGCAGTGTGCGCGGCACCCCGTCGACGATCGCGAGCATGTTGGCGCCGAAGCTGGTCTGCAGCTGGGTGTGCTTGTAGAGGTTGTTCAGCACCACCTTCGCCACGGCGTCGCGCTTGACCTCGACGACGATCCGCAGCCCCACGCGATCGCTGGACTGATCTTCGATGTTGGAGATGCCGGTGAGCCTGCCGTCGCGCACCTGCTCGGCGATCGAGGTGATGAAGTTGTCGTGGTTGACCTGGTACGGCAACTCGGTGATCACCAGCGAGGTGCGGCCACGCGAATCCTCTTCGACCTCGACCACCCCGCGCATCCGGATTGACCCGCGTCCGGTGTGGTAGGTATCCGAAATGCCTTGCGAGCCAACGATCAAGCCGTGGGTCGGGAAATCGGGTCCCTTGACGCGCTCGCACACCGCAGTGAGCGTCGCTTCCTCGTCGGCCTCGTGATTGTCCAGGCACCAGTACACGGCGTCGGCGAGCTCACGCAGGTTGTGCGGCGGCATGTTGGTCGCCATACCGACTGCGATACCGCCCGAGCCGTTGGCGAGCAGATTCGGGAACCGGCTCGGCAGAACCGTCGGCTCCTGCACCCGCCCGTCGTAGTTCGGGATGAAATCGACTGTCTCCTCGTCGATTTCACGCAACATCTCCATTGCCAGCGGAGTGAGGCGGGCCTCTGTGTTGTGGCTGACGAAACCGTTGGTGATGAAGGAGTGGTCGTCGGTATCGACGCGCAGGCTGTAGACAGACTTCACCCCAGCATCTGTGACGGATGCCACCCGCGCGTAGTAGAACCGGCCGTCGGTGAGATCGGCGGCAATGTTTTTCACGTCGGGATCGTCGCCGTGTAGCTCGTGCAAGCGCGCGAGTGCACGGTTTATGACGGATTTCGAGGAAATTTCGTCATAATCCGTGCTTTCGCGGTGCAGCACCGCGACATCGCCCGGGTTGATTTCCTCGATCAGTTTCCACAACAGCGTCGGCACGCCACCCACGTCGACGAGACACAGCAGCGGGTGGTTCGCCGTCCCGGTGACCTCATAACCTTCAGCGGTTCTCACCGTGAAGGTCTGGTGCTCGCCGGAGTGGAACAATCTGTCGGCCAGCACGGGATTGCCGTGCCGGTCGAGAACCTTCATCTCGATCTCGTTGTCGGAATTCGGCCGCGCGCCGGGAACTACGTCACCGATCCGCACGGTCTGGCCGAACGGAAGACGCACCTGGGCGTCTGCGGTAACGCAGTAGCGCATCGCGGCCGGCGGATCGTTACCCGGCGAACCGAAGTTCCCCTGCCCGTCGACCAGCGGATAGCGCAGCGACCACGGCTGCGCCATTCGGACCAGGGTGTCGTAGATCGACGAATCACCGTGCGGGTGATAGTTACCCATCGTCTCGGCCACGGAACGCGCGGACTTGGCGTGACCGCGGTCCGGCCGGAAACCGGAGTCGAACATCGCGTACAGCACACGTCGGTGCACCGGCTTGAGACCGTCGCGGACCTCGGGCAGTGCGCGGCCGACGATGACGCTCATCGCGTAGTCGATGTAGCTGCGCTGCATCTCCTGCTGGATGTCGACCGGTTCGATCCGGTCGCCGGCTTCGTCGCCGGGCGGCAGGGTGGTGTCAGTCATGGAGTTTCCTCAGCCTTTGGAGTTAAACGTCAAGGAAGCGAACGTCTTTGGCATTTCGGGTGATGAAGCTGCGCCGAGCCTCGACGTCCTCACCCATCAGAATCGAGAAGAGTTCGTCGGCCGCGGCCGCGTCGTCGAGGGTGACCTGCCGCAGCACCCGCACCGACGGATCCATCGTGGTCTCCCACAGCTCTTTGGCGTCCATCTCGCCCAGACCCTTGTAGCGCTGGATACCGTCCTCGACGTTGATCCGCTTACCGGCGGCGCGGCCGGCCTCCAGCAGGCCGTCGCGCTCACGGTCGGAGTAGGCGAATTCGGGTTCGCTGCGCTGCCACTTCAGCTTGTACAGCGGCGGCTGCGCCAAGAAGATGTGCCCGTTCTCGACCAGCGGCTTCATGAACCGGAACAGCAGCGTCAGCAGCAGGGTCGAGATGTGCTGGCCGTCGACGTCGGCGTCGGCCATCAGCACGATCTTGTGATAGCGCAGCTTGGCGATGTCGAACTCGTCGTGGATGCCGGTGCCCAGCGCGGTGATGATCGCCTGGACTTCGGTGTTCTTCAGCACGCGATCGATGCGGGCCTTCTCGACGTTGATGATCTTGCCTCGCAGCGGCAGGATCGCCTGGAACATCGAGTCACGACCACTCTTGGCCGAGCCGCCGGCTGAATCGCCCTCCACCACATACAGTTCCGACTTGCTCGGATCCGTCGAGCGGCAGTCGGCGAGCTTGCCGGGCAGGCCGCCGATGTCCGTGGCACTCTTCCGCCGCACCAGCTCGCGTGCCTTGCGCGCCGCCATGCGCGCTTGCGCCGACGACACCGCTTTGTTGACAACGGTTTTCGCTTCGGCCGGGTTCGCCTCGAACCAGTGCGTGAGCTGCTCGTTGCAGATCTTCTGCACGAACGACTTGACCTCGGTGTTGCCCAGTTTGGTCTTGGTCTGGCCTTCGAACTGCGGCTGCGAGACCTTCACCGAGATGACCGCGGCCAACCCCTCACGGATGTCGTCACCGGTGAGGTTCGGATCCTTGTCCTTGAGCAGCTTCTTGTCTTTGGCGTACTTGTTGACCACCGACGTCAGCGCCGCGCGAAAGCCCTCTTCGTGGGTGCCGCCCTCGTGGGTGTTGATCGTGTTGGCGAACGTGTGCACGGACTCGGAATAGCCGGCGTTCCACTGCATCGCGATCTCGACCTCGTGACCCGGCCCCTTGCCGTCGAAATCGATGACGCTGGGCTGGATCGCGGTCTTGGTTCGGTTGATGTGCTTGACGAAATCCACCAGTCCGCCGGGGTAGTGGAACACCCGGTGCTTGACCTTCTGCGGAGCCGCCTGCTCGGCGGCCTTCTCCTCGGCCGACTTCGGGGCCTCCGCATGATCACTGACGACGTCGTCGACGACCTCCTCCGGGGCCACCCGCTCGTCCGTCAGCTCGATGGTCAGTCCCTTGTTGAGGAACGCCATCTCCTGCAGGCGCCGCGCGATCGTCTCGAAGTCGTAGGTGGTGGTCTCGAAGATGTCCGGGTCCGCCCAGAAACGGATTGTGGACCCGGTCTTCTTGGACGGCTCACCTTTACGCAACGTTCCCGGCACCGACCGGTCGTAGGTCTGATGCCATTCGAAGCCGTCCTTGTGGATGTCTGCCTCGAGGCGGGTGGACAGCGCGTTGACGACGGAGACGCCCACGCCGTGCAGACCACCGGACACCTGGTAGGCGCCCTCTTCGAATTTGCCGCCGGCGTGCAGCACGGTCATGACGACGTCGATGGTCGGGATACCGGTCGCGTGCATGGCGACGGGAATGCCGCGGCCGTCGTCGGTGACCTGCACGCCGCCGTCTTCGAGGATCCGCACGTCGACCTTGGTGGCGAAGCCGGCCATGGCCTCGTCCACCGCGTTGTCGACGACTTCCCAGATCAGGTGGTGGAGGCCACGCTCACCGGTGGAACCGATGTACATACCGGGCCGCTTGCGAACCGCTTCCAGACCTTCGAGAACCTTGATCGAGTCGGCGCCGTACTCGCTGGGAGCATTCTTCTTCTGGGCAGCCACGTTGAGCGGGTCTCCTTGGGTCTTGGGCAGGCAGCAGCCTGCACGGGGAATCTGACGATCCCCTCGTGGATCACCCCGACAGTCTACCGAAACCTGCGGTCGGGACTGATGCTGGAACCGCGTTTTGACACACCTAATCGCGCCGTGCGCCGATTTTTGCGGCAAAAGATAGGTCGAGACGCTTCACACAGCCACCGATCACGTTCTCGCGCCTCTCAGCCATAGGTGTCGCGCGGTCCCCGACCCTGCACCCGGTAGGGGCCCTTGCGCCAGGACGGACCTACCGGGCCCACGATCTTGACCGAGGTGACGACGCCGTCGCCGACCGCCGCCGCGATCTTGGCCAGCAGTTGCGCCTGCACCATGCGCAGCTGTGTCGCCCAGGCCGTCGACTCCGCAGTCACCGTGAGCACCCCGTCGGTCAGCGACGCCGGAACCGCGTGGTCGGCGATCTGAGCGCCCACCACCTCGTGCCACCGCCCGAACACCGCACCCTCCGCGACCCGGCCGCTCCAACCGCGGCTGCGCGCGACATCACTGGTCGCCGCGCCGAGCGGCTGGGGATCCCGCACATCGGGTCCCGGTCCCGACCACCGGCGACGGCTCGCCGCCCCGGTACGCCGTGGCGCGGGGGAGGTGCGGCCGCGACCGACGTTCTTCCCCTGCTCCCGAGCGGCGCCGCGCGCCTCTTCCAGCGCCCTGCGGACGAGGTCCATTCCCTTCAGATGCGCCAGGTGTGCCGGCGGCTCGAGAGGATCCTCCGCGTCGGTCACGACACCACCTCCGATATCCGGCCCTCGTCGCCGTCGCGCATCGTGATCTCGATGCGACGCGCGTCCCACTCCCGCGGAATGTCATCCGGCACTGCAGCCGTCACCAACACCTGCTCGGCCGTGGCCGCAACCCGCGCGAGAGCGTCGCGGCGGGCGGTGTCGAGCTCGGCGAACACGTCGTCGAGTAGAAGCACAGGGTCCCCTCCCTCTCTACGGAGCAGTTCGTAGGCCGCGAGCCGCAGCGCCAAGGCCATCGACCAGCTCTCCCCGTGACTGGCGAACCCTTTGGCCGGCTGGTCACCCAATCGCAGATCCAGATCATCCCGGTGTGGTCCGACAAGACAGACTCCACGTTCCAGCTCGGCATCCCGACGCCGGCTCAGCGCGTCGAGCAGAGCCGCCTCGAACACCTCGACATCGGTGTTCCCCACGGCGGCTTCGGCTTCCACCACCTCGACACCGCTGCGGTAACGGACCGCTGCCGGCCGCGACGCCGGCGCCAGCAGCTGGTAGGCCTTCTCGACTTCCGGGGCGAGCTCGTTGACCAGTTCCACCCGAGCGGCGATCAGCTGGGCACCATGGGATGCGAGATGGCCGTCCCACACGTCGAGCGTCTCCAACGCCCCGCGGTCACCACGGAAGCGAGCACCCGACGCCGTCTTCAGCAATGCCGTACGCTGCCGCACCACCTTGTCGTAGTCCGCGCGCACGCCGGCGATGCGCGGTCGGCGGATCGTCGCCAGGTCGTCGAGATAGCGCCGCCGCTCGCCGGGATCTCCCCGGACGAGCGCCAGATCCTCAGGCGCGAACAGCACGGCACGCAGGACACCGAGAATCTCCCGTGCCGAGCGGACGGGGGAGCGGTTCAGTCGCGCCTTGTTCGCGCGCCCGGACGTGATGTCGAGGTCGACGGCGAGCTCGCGTCCCTCACTGACGATGATCGTCGAGATCACCGCCCGATCGGCGCCCGCACGGATGAGCGGAGCATCCGTCGCCACCCGGTGCGATCCGAGCGTCGACGAATACCACAGTGCCTCAATGAGATTCGTCTTTCCGAAGCCGTTGGATCCGACGAAGACGGTGCGGCCCGGGTCGAGGTCGACCTCCACCCGGGGCCACGACCGGAAATCCGTCAGCGCAAGGCGACGTACGTACACCGGTTCGCCTCGCTCACCCGGACTCGCTCACCCTCTTCACCGCATGGCCGCCGAACTGGTTGCGCAGCGCCGCGACAGCCTTCATCGTCGGCGAATCGTCCTGGCGGGACAGGAACCGCGCGAACAACGATGCCGCGATGCTCGGAACCGGAACCCGCAACCGGATGGCCTCTTCGACCGTCCACCGACCCTCACCGGAATCCTCTGTGTAGCCGCTGATCTCGTTGAGGTTCGGATCCTCTTTCAGCGCCTTGGCCAGCAGCTGCTGCAACCACGACCGGACCACGGTGCCGTTGGTCCACGCCTGGTACACCGCCTGAGGATCCTTGACCAGGTCCTCAGCGGCCAACATCTCGTACCCCTCGGCGTACGCCGTCATCAGCGCGTATTCCACGCCGTTGTGCACCATCTTCGCGAAGTGCCCGGCACCCACCGGACCGACGTGCACGAAGCCGTCCTCGATGGGTCCGGGCGGGCGCAGCGTGTCGAAGATCGGCATCGCCCGGGCGACGTCGTCGTCACTTCCACCCACCATCAGCCCGTAGCCTTCGGTCAGTCCCCAGATACCGCCGGAGACACCGGCATCGATGAACGCAATTCTCTTCTGGGACAACAGATCTGCGTGCGGCTTGTCCTCGGTGTAGCGGGAGTTGCCGCCGTCGATCACCAGATCGCCCTCGGAGAGGACACCGGCGAGCTCGGTGATGGTCTGATCAGTGATCGGCCCCGAGGGCACCATCACCCAAACGACCCGGGGGGCCTGGAGGGCGGCCGCGAGATCAGCCAGCGATGCCACGTCGGACACCTCGGGTCGCGGGTCGTATCCGATGACCTCGTGTCCGCCGTCACGCAGGCGGGACCTCATGTTGAAACCCATCTTGCCCAGGCCGATGAGACCGAGCTGCATGTCAGCGCCCTTCCGTCGTCAGTGCGTGCGATCAGCCGGGGAGACGGACCGGCATCAGCAGATAGACATAGTCGGTCTGTGCCGCCGGGTAGGGCCCCGCACCCTCGCTACTCACATCATCCTGGCCCGCCGGGCGGAGCACCGCAGGGCGGCTCGGGGTGGTGAATCCGAACGTGACCCGCTCGGCGTGCAGCGAACCCAGGCCGTCGGTCAGATATGTCGGGTTGAACGCGATGGTCAGAGGCTCGCCGGAGAAGTCGACCGGCAGGTCTTCCTCGGCCTTGCCCACGTCGTCGGCGCCGGCCGACAGACGCAATACGTCGTCGGCGAATTCCATCCGCACCTGGGCGCCGCGGTCGGCCACCAGGGCGACACGTTTGATCGCCTCCGTCAGCTCGGCGACTCCGATGGTGGCCACCGCGGTGTGTTCGGTCGGCAGCAGTTGGCGGAACTTCGGGAACTCGGCGTCGAGCAGGCGGGTGGTACTGCGCTTGCCTTTGCTGCGAATACCGAGCAGACCTTCTTTGCCCACGGTGGGGCCGGAGCCGAGGGACAGGTGCACCTCGTTGCCGTCGGTACCGGCCTTGGCTGCCTCGGCGAGTGTCTTCGCAGGTACGAGGACCGCGGCCTCGACGCCGGGCGTGGCCGTCGACCACGTCAACTCACGCACCGCCAGCCGGAACCGGTCGGTGGCGGCCAAAACGACCTTCTCGCCGGAGATCTCGACGCGGATCCCGGTCAGCATCGGCAGCGTGTCATCGCGGCCGGCAGCCACCGCGACCTGGCCGATGGCCTCGGCGAACAGATCCGCCGAGACCACACCCGTCTCGTCCGGGAGGGTCGGCAGCGTCGGATAGTCCTCGACGGCCATGGTCGGCAGCGAGAACCGAGCGCTACCGCAGGTCAGCGCGACGCGAGTGCCCTCCACGCTGACGTCGACCGGTTTGGCAGGCAACGCCCGCACGATGTCGGACAGCAACCGACCGGACACCAAAACGCTTCCGGGAGAGGCGATTTCAGCCGCAATCTGCACCTCGGCAGAGACTTCGTAGTCGAATCCGGAGATCGTCAGGCCTTCATCGGAACCGGTCAGCAGCACGCCGGCCAGCACGGGCACCGTCGGCCGGGACGGCAGGTTACGGGCCACCCAGGCGACCGCGTCGGCGAACTCTTCGCGGCTCAGCCGGAACTTCAAGTCCGTGAGACCTACCGTTGACGTCGACACGTTTGTTGCGTCCCTTCGATGTACACCCCGATGAAGCCTTGATCAGCGATTTCTCCGACGGGCACACCGCGCCGCTGTGACACGCTGCGACGACCGGAACGGCTGTCGATGAACCACCGTAGAGCTTTCGGCTCCAAGTTGAAAGCTAAACGATCGCGCCGACAACGGGCCATCGGAAGGCCGTGTCGGCCTGTCCACCGTGTGCTTTCCCCAGGGGTCTTCTTCTGAGAGAAATTGATAGAGAGAAATGAGCAGTAGTACTAGGTCCTGTGCAATCTGGGGATACGGGCGGCTTCCCGCAGGCCAGTGCCGGTGTGGGGGTGTGGGGGAGTTGTGCATGGCCGGTGTCGTGCTGCGGGCCGGTTGGGGATGAACGGTGATCTGGGGAAGAACACCCCATGTCGCTCGCGGGTTGACGACAGGTTGTGCACAGGTGCTCCCCAGGCCGCGGCTGTGACTGATGGTGCGAATGAGAAGGAAGTTTTTCCGCGCGGAAGGCGCGACACGGGCTCGACACGGGCATGACACAGGACCGCGCGGGCGCGGCAAGGGGAGACGAGAGGGTCGGCGGTCAGCGCTTGGCGCGCTGACGGATCCGTGTGGTGAGTTCCTTGACGTGATCGAAGACCTCACGCCGCTCGGCCATCTCGCCGCGAATCTTCTTCTCCGCGTACATGACCGTCGTGTGATCGCGTCCGAACGCCTGGCCGATCTTGGGCAGCGAGAGATCGGTGAGTTCGCGGCACAGGTACATCGCGATCTGCCGGGACTGTGCCAGCGCCCGCGTCTTTCCGGGGCCGCGCAGTTCGTCGACGCTGGTTTCGAAGTACTCCGCCGTTGCGGCCATGATCGCCGCGGTGCTGATCTGCATCGTCGAGGAGTCAGAGATCAGGTCACGGAGCACGATCTCGGCCAGTGACTTGTCGATCGACGTCTTGTTCAGGGAGGCGAACGCCGTCACACGGATCAGGGCGCCCTCGAGTTCGCGGATGTTGCGTTCGATGCGGCTGGCGATCAGCTCCAGCACGTCGTCGGGCACGTCGAGACGATCCATCTGCGCTTTCTTACGAAGAATGGCGATGCGGGTCTCGAGCTCGGGCGGCTGCACATCGGTGATCAGCCCCCATTCGAAGCGGGTCCGCAGCCTGTCTTCCAGTGTCGCCAGCTGCTTGGGCGGGCGATCCGAGGAGATGACGATCTGCTTGTTCGCGTTGTGCAGGGTGTTGAACGTGTGGAAGAACTCTTCCTGGATGCCGTCTTTGCCCTCGATGAACTGGATGTCGTCGACCAGCAGGACGTCGATGTCGCGGTAGGTGCGCTTGAACGACGCGCGGCGGTCGTCGCGCAGCGAGTTGATGAAGTCGTTGGTGAATTCTTCGGTGGAGACGTACTTGACTCGCATCCCGGGGAACAGACGCTGTGCGTAATTGCCGGCCGCGTGCAGCAGATGTGTTTTGCCCAAACCGGATTCGCCCCAGATGAACAGCGGGTTGTACGCGCGGGCCGGGGCTTCGGCGATGGCGAGCGATGCGGCGTGAGCGAATCTGTTCGATGCGCCGATCACGAACGTGTCGAAGGTGTAGCGCCGGTTGAGGTTGATCGCGGTCGCGTCATCGGTGGTGGAGTTCTGTGCGCGGTTGGCGAAGAAGCTCGGCCAGTTCTCCTCGGCACTGGCGCGGGCGGCCAGGTCGTCGTCGACGAGGTCGTCATCGCTGTCGGGAACAGGCACCGGGGTGAAGGCGGGGGCGTCTTCGGGTTCGGGGTCGGCGATGCGGACCCCCAACTCGACGCGCTGGCCGAGCTGGCGGCTCAGCGCGGCGATGATCGGCTCGCGCAGGTGGCGTTCGATCTCGTTCTGGACGAACGGGGTGGGCACGGACAACAGCGCGAACCCCTCGGTGATGACAAGAGGTTGGACGAGTTTGAGCCAAGCCCGCTGCTGTGGGGTCAGCGTGCCGTTCGCTGCGCCATGTGGGGAGCCCGTGTCACCGTTGAGTTCGGTGACGACGTTGTTCCAGATCGCGACGAACGGTGGGTCGGGGTCGGCTGACAAGAACACCTACCCCCTACCGGCCGACGAGAGGTCGGCTACACCACAAAGACGAACTGTCCACAAAGTTATCCACAGGTTGTGGAAATGCAGGAGTCCGTCGTTGTCCGTTGTCTACAAGTGAGGCTGCCAAAAGTCGGAACTCGTCACCACGCAATGACGCGTGATGGGCTCGCGACCGAGTGGACGGTCCTCGCTTTTTTGTCGTGCGCCGCTCCGGCATGGAATCGGCCTTGGCAGAAGCTAACAGTTTTCTCTCCGAGTGCCAACAGTTCTGCAACATTGCGGGGAAGCGTAATTCCGCGTGGCTCAATCGTTCCAGATGCACGTGACTGCTGAGGTGGATGTGATGCTGCTGACGTGCGCTTCCCGCGGTGGCCATCGGCACGCTCATGCGGGCTCGGAGCGGTCCGGAGCAGGTTTGACCCGGCGAATTCTCGTCAGTACCCTCGAACAGTCGCCCACACGTGGTGATACGGCTGCGATCCGGCTCCTGCCGGGGACCGCGCCGGCAAAGCGAGACCGCCGAGCTTACCAACGGCCGACAGCGTGATGTCCGTCATCAGAGACGGGCAGAGCGTGGGGGCCAGACCAACAAGGAGTGACTGCCGTGGCCAAGGGCAAGCGGACCTTCCAGCCCAACAACCGTCGCCGCGCACGCGTGCACGGATTCCGGCTGCGGATGCGCACCCGTGCGGGACGCGCCATCGTGTCCGGTCGGCGCCGCAAAGGCCGTCAGTCGCTCACTGCGTGATGCGACCCCAGGTCTGACGCGGTGCTTCCGGCACAGAACCGGATGACCCGGTCGACCGAGTTCGGTGCCACAGTCAGCCGAGGGACGCGGGCGGCACAGCCCGATCTCGTCGTGTACTGCCTGCGATCTGACCAGACCGAGGAAGCCGGACCACGGGTCGGCTTGGTCGTCTCCAAGGCGGTGGGCAACGCCGTCCAGCGCCATCAGGTGTCCCGGCGTCTTCGTCACGTCGCCCGGACCATCCTCCCCGATCTGAACCCCGCCGATCGTGTGGTGATTCGGGCTCTGCCCGGCAGCCGTCATGCGGTGTCGCCCCGACTCGAACAGCAGATGCGGACGGCACTGCGGCGCATCAGGAGTCGGGCGGAGGCCTCGTGAGTTCCGGATTGAGTTCCCGCGCCGTCCGCGCTCTGGTGTGGATGATCCAGCTCTACCGCGGCACGGTGTCTCCGCTGCGGTTGCCGTCGTGCCGCTTCACCCCGACGTGCAGCCAGTACGCCGTCGACGCCTTGACCGAGTTCGGATTGGTGCGCGGGAGCTGGCTGGCGCTGGTCCGTCTGCTCAAGTGCGGACCATGGCATAACGGAGGGTGGGATCCGATCCCGGATCGCGCCGGCGAGTGTGATCGTCACAGTGACGCCACGGCCGTGAGCGTCGGTGCCCCCTGTGGTGCCTCGATAGACCTAGAAGACCGACCGGATCAGCAAGGGAAGAGTCTGCCGCGTGTTTAACTTCTTCAGCCTCGACATCATCTATTACCCGGTGTCGGCGATCATGTGGGTCTGGTACAAGGCATTCGCGTTCCTGCTGGGCCCGTCGAATTTCTTCGCCTGGGCGCTGTCGGTGATGTTCCTGGTGTTCACACTGCGTGCGATCCTCTACAAGCCTTTCGTGCGGCAGATTCGCACCACCCGGCAGATGCAGGAGCTTCAGCCGCAGATCAAGGCTTTGCAGAAGAAGTACGGCAAGGACCGCCAACGCATGGCGTTGGAGATGCAGAAGCTGCAGAAGGAGCACGGGTTCAACCCGATCCTCGGGTGCCTGCCGATGCTGGCGCAGATCCCGGTGTTCCTCGGTCTCTACCACGTGCTCATGTCCTTCAACCGGACCCAGACCGGCATCGGACGTCTCGGGCTCTCGGTCGAGGAGAACCGCAGCCTCGGTAACTACTTCTTCAGCGCGACCGACGTCGGACACTTCCTGGACGCCAATCTGTTCGGCGCTCCGCTCGGCGCCACCATGATTCAGAAGCACGGTCTCGAGGCGTTCACCGAGTTCCATCGGCCCGCAGTGATCGCCGTCGGTGTGCCGATCATGATCGCGGCCGGTATCGCGACGTACTTCAACAGCCGGGCATCGGTGGCGCGGCAGAGTCCCGAAGCGGCCGCCAATCCGCAGACCGCGATGATGAACAAGCTGGCGCTGTACGTCTTCCCGCTCGGCGTGGTGGTCGGCGGTCCGTTCCTTCCGCTGGCGATCATCCTGTACTGGTTCGCCAACAACATCTGGACCTTCGGTCAGCAGCACTATGTGTTCGGCAAGATCGAGAAGGAAGAAGAAGCGAAGAAGCAGGAAGCGATCGAGCGCCGCGCGGCGAACGCGCCTGCGCCGGGAGCCAAGCCGAGCCGGAAGAAGGGGACTCGCCCCGAGAGTGGGTCGGTGGACGCGACCGCGACCGAGGGCGCCGAGATCACGGAATCGAGTGGGTCGGAGCAGGCAGGCGTGGACTCCACCGAGAGCGCGCGAAGTAGCGGCTCGAGCCACAGCAACGGCGCCGCAGCACGGAACGGGTCGGTGAGCCGAAGCCCGAAACCCGGCGCGCGCCCCAAGAAGCGGAAACGTTGACGCGCGGGCGACCGCGAACGAGGAAGAGGTATATCCATGACGAATTCAGACACGACATCTCCTGAAGAGCTCGAGCAGGCTCAGTCGGAGGTCGCGGGGGAAGAGACGACTGGCGACGGCGGAGCCGGCCCCACCGATCTCGAGGAGCGACTCGTCGCTGAAGGCGAGATCGCGGGCGATTATCTCGAGGAGCTGCTGGATCTGTTGGACTTCGACGGTGACATCGATCTCGACGTCGAGGGCGACCGTGCGGTGGTGAGCATCGACGGCGGCGGAGACCTGACGAAGCTCGTGGGCCGCAAAGGCGAGGTGCTCGACGCTCTGCAGGAGCTGACCCGGCTGGCTGTGCATCAGAAGACGGGAGAGCGTAGTCGGCTGATGCTGGACATCGCACAGTGGCGTAAGCGCCGCCGCGACGAGCTGGCCGCGCTGGGAAGCAAGGTCGCGCACCGCGTACTCGAGACCGGTGAGCGCGAAGAGCTCTCGCCGATGACGCCGTTCGAGCGCAAGATCGTGCACGACGCCGTGGCCGAGGTCAATGGGGTGCACAGCGAGAGCGAGGGTGTCGAGCCGTCGCGCCGCGTGGTCGTCCTCGCCGACTGACGCTTGGGAGTTACACCGATGTAGTTCGGTGACCGTGCCAGTGTCGGGTCTCGAGGCGGAGGATGTTTCACGTGAAACATGCGGAGGTGCCAGCGCCGCCGGCGGCGGTATCGGCAGTCTTCGGCGACGCCGCTGACACCGCGGTCCGCTATGCCGAGATACTGGCAGGCGCCGGTGTCGAGCGGGGACTGCTGGGTCCCCGCGAAGTGGAGCGGCTGTGGGACCGCCACATCCTCAACAGCGCGGCGGTCGCCGATGTCGTCGAGACGGGGGAGAAGGTCGCCGACATCGGAAGCGGGTCCGGTCTCCCCGGGATACCGTTGGCTCTGGCGCGGCCCGACGTGTCGGTCACGATGATCGAACCGCTACTGCGGCGCAGCGAGTTCCTGCGCGAAGTCATCTCGGAACTGGGATTGGGCTCTGCTGTGGTCCGCGGCCGTGCAGAAGATCGATCGGTGCGGGATGTCGTGGGGGAGCAGGACGCCGTGGTGTCTCGTGCGGTCGCCTCGCTCGACAAGCTCGCCAAGTGGAGTGTCCCGATGTTGCGAGCCGGTGGTCGCATGCTGGCCATGAAGGGCGAGCGGGCGGCCGATGAAGTGCACGAGCACCGCAGCTCTCTGGCTGCGCTCGGACTGACAGCCATCGAGGTGCGGACATGTGGCGCGGATTTCGTGGACCCGCCGGCGCGGGTGGTCGTAGGGTTTCTGGAAGAGGAACGGCGCCGTCGGACTCCGGCGGGAAGGAGACAGCGGTGACGTCAACGGCCGAGGAGCCCGGCGCGGATGTTTCACGTGAAACGTGGGGCACTCACGACGCCGACACCCCCATCGGGGCCGAGGCGGAACGAGCTGTCCGACTGATGCATGCGGCGGCAGAGGGGCTGTTGCCCAAGCCTGCTCGCCAGCGAATTTTCACCGTGGCGAATCAAAAAGGTGGAGTCGGGAAGACCACGACCGCGGTCAACATCGCCGCAGCCCTGGCCCTCCAGGGAGCCAGGACCCTCGTCATCGATCTCGACCCGCAGGGCAACGCCAGCACCGCGCTGGGTATCGAGCACCGCCCGGGAACCCCGTCGTCGTACGAGGTGCTGATCGGCGACATCTCGGTGGAAACCGCCCTGCAGCAGAGCCCGCACAACGAACTGCTGTTCTGCGTGCCCGCGACCATCGACCTCGCCGGCGCCGAGATCGAGTTGGTCAGCATGGTGGCGCGCGAAGGGCGACTCAGAACCGCGCTCGCGGAGTTGAAGCACCATGACTTCGACTACGTGTTCATCGACTGCCCACCGTCGCTGGGTCTGCTGACCATCAATGCACTCGTGGCGGCGCCCGAGGTGTTGATCCCGATTCAGTGCGAGTACTACGCACTGGAGGGCGTGGGCCAGCTGCTGCGCAACATCGAGATGGTCAAGTCGCACCTGAATCCCGACCTCGACGTGACCACCGTGGTGCTCACGATGTACGACGGGCGAACCAAGCTGGCGGACCAGGTCGCGGTTGACGTCCGGGCGCACTTCGGAGACAAGGTGCTGCGGACGGTGATACCGCGCAGCGTGAAGGTGTCGGAGGCGCCGGGCTACGGGATGACGATCATCGACTACGACCCGGGTTCGAGGGGCGCGATGAGTTACCTCGATGCGAGTCGCGAGCTCGCGCAGCGCGGCGCCCCCACACCGTGAGATCGACCAGGACAGCGACTTCTCTATTCGGCACCGGCGCGACGAACGAAGGACATGAATGAACAACCCGGCACGTAAGCGCAGTGGGCTCGGACGCGGGTTGGCCTCGCTGATTCCGACCGGCCCGGCCGAGGGGGACGAGCCGGCCACCACCGGGCCACGGATGGGAGCCGCTGCCGCAGACGCCGTGTTCGGTGGCCCGCCGGAGGTGCCGCCGGCAGCCGGTGACGTCGGCGCCGTGTATCGGGAGATCGCTCCGTCGCAGATCGATCCCAACCCCCGACAGCCGCGCCAGGTGTTCGACGAGGAAGCGCTCGGCGAGCTCGTCCACTCGATCCGCGAATTCGGATTGATGCAGCCGATCGTGGTGCGCGCCGTGCCCGGAGACGGAGACACCCGCTATCAGCTGGTGATGGGGGAGCGCCGCTGGCGCGCGGCGCAGAAAGCCGGCGTCGCGACGATTCCGGCGATCGTTCGAGAAACCGCCGACGACAGCATGCTGCGCGACGCGCTGCTCGAGAACATCCACCGCGTACAGCTGAACCCGCTGGAAGAAGCCGCCGCATACCAGCAGCTGCTGGACGAATTCGCGGTGACACATGATGAACTCGCCGCGCGCATCGGACGATCACGTCCGGTGATCACCAACATGATCCGGCTGCTGCGGCTGCCGATCGCGGTGCAGCGCAGGGTCGCGGCGGGTGTGCTGTCTGCCGGTCATGCCCGGGCATTGCTCGCGCTCGAGGGTGGACCGGAGTTGCAGGAGGAGCTCGCTGCGCGAATCGTCGCCGAGGGCTTGTCGGTGCGTGCCACCGAAGAAGCCGTCACGCTCGCGAATCGAGAAGGTGCGGGCACCCCGCCGGCGCCGCGCCGCAAGCCCATCCAGATGCCCGGGCTGCAGGATGTCGCGGAGCAGCTGTCGTCTGCCTTCGACACCCGGGTGACGGTCAGCCTCGGCAAGCGCAAGGGCAAGATCGTCGTCGAATTCGGTTCGGTGGACGATTTGCAACGAATTGTGGACCTCATGAACTCGTCGACGCGATGACCAACCACACGCAGCCGTTACGTCACTGTGACAGTGGGGCACGATGGCGCGTACCCTTTTTCGGGCAGGCGAGGAAAGGCTCTGAGCGCCAAACGTTTTCGACCCTGAGCTCGCGGTCGGTCGACCGAGAGAGCAGGACCGAGCCGGTTGGGCTCCCGCCTTCTATTCTGGAGGGGCCGCCGCGCACCCCTTCGCGGCTGAGACACCCGGGAGCGTAGTGACCGCGCGAATCACCCCTCTGCGACTCGAAGCGTTCGAGCAGCTTCCCAAGCACGCTCGCCGCTGCGTGTACTGGGAGGTCGATCCGCTGACCGTCGGCGACGATCAGAGCCTCTCGGATCCGGAGTTCGAAAAAGAAGCCTGGCTGTCGATGGTGATGTTGGAGTGGGGCTCGTGCGGACAGCTGGCCGTGGAGGCTCGGACCCCATTGCCCGAAGACGAGACGGGCGACGAGCCGTGCCTCGGATATGCGTTCTACGCGCCCCCGCGCAGCGTGCCGCGCGCGACTCGCTTCCCGACCGGACCTGTCAGCGCCGACGCGGTCCTGCTGACATCCCTGGGTGTCGAGACGGGTCCCGGTCGCGAAGAGCTGTCCCGGGCGCTCATCACCGCAGTGGTCGGGGATCTCGTCCGACGCGGTGTGCGCGCGTTGGAAGCGTTCGGACGATCTGCGGTCGCTGACGAACTGGCAGACATGGCGCAGGTGCCGCCGGACGTGCGGCCCGTGCTGGAAACCCTCGGTGACTGCGCGATGGGCACCTGCGTGATGCCGAGCGACCTGCTCATCGATGCGGGCTTCGTCGTGGTGTCGCACCACACGTACTTCCCTCGGCTCCGGCTCGAGCTGGAGCAGGGCCTGGGGTGGAAGGCCGGCGTCGAAGCAGCGCTGGAACGCCTCCTGGAGAGTGCGCAGTTGCAGCAGCCGGTCGGTGCCGGTTCGGCAGCGGCCTGCTAGCTGCGCACTACTAGCTGCGGCGGCCCTGCTCGACGGCCAGTTCGTGGGCCAGCAACTCGGCGAACGTGAATGTGCCTGTGGGGCGGTCGTTCTTGCCGAGCAGGTACAGCCGCTTCACTGCGGCCAGGATGCCTTCGGCGAGTGAATCGCGGGCCGACGGGGACACCAGCGTGGCGCGGTCGCCGGGATTGCTGATGTAGCCGACGTCCACCTGCACGGTGGGCATGCGGGTCAGGCGCAGTAGATCCCAGGTCCGGCCGTGTACCCGGCAGTCGCGTAACCCGGTGCGCGCCACGACTTCCCGCTGGATGAAGTCGGCGAGATTGCGTCCGATGGTGGACACCGAACCGTGCGAGTTGCCGAAGTGGAACGACGCGACGCCGTTGGCGGACGGGCTCGCCTGGGTTTCGCACCGCAGGCTGATCATCAGGTCGGCGCCGACGGAATTGGCTGTCGCGGCACGCTCGGCGTCGGTGGGGGAGGCACCGACAGAACGCGACAGGAACGTCTCCATGCCGATGGCCGTCATCCGACCTTCGAGCCGACTGGCCAAGTCCCACAGAATGTCTGCTTCACTGATGGGTCCCGATGGGCCATTCGTGATCAGGCCGTGGTCGGCGCCCCCGCGGCCCGGATCGATGATGATCCTCTTGCCGGACAGCCACGGCCCGGAGCTCCGTACGAGCTCCTCTTCGCGGATCGCGTGCGGGGAGCCGCCCGTGACGCGGGACCCGAGGTTGTAGAGCGAGCGCAGTGTTTCCGGACCGCAGATGCCGTCGGGGAACAGGCCGTACTCGCGTTGGTAGGACATCAGCGCGTTGTGGGTCTGCAACCCGAAGTGGCCGTCGACCAATCCCGTGTAGAACCCGAGGTCCTGCAGGCGTGCCTGCAGCGTGGCGACGTCGTCGCCGTACATCGGAGCGCCGAACTGGTGGTTGAGGGTGCGAGCGCCCAGGCGGTACGAGGCCTCTTTGATGGCACGGTAGGTCGCCTCACCGACGATCCCGTCGACGAGAAGGCCTCGGTGCTGTTGGAAGGCGCGAACCGCGTGGTCGAGCTCGCCATCGAACACATCAGCGGCAACTCTGCGCCCCGTGACCAGGTCGTCGTCGGGATCATGCAGCATCCCCAGGGCGGCCAACGCGGTCCGTATCTCGGTGACCGCTGCAGAACGGTCACCGCGACGCAGACTCGACATAGGCAGCATTCTCTCAGAAGGGGAGAGGATTTCGGAAAACCCCAGGGAAGTGTCCGGGGGTGGAACAGTGCCTGCTAGAGCACGTCAGCGAGCTCGCGCAGCAGCGCAGCCTTGCCTTTCGCGCCCACGATCCGCTTGACCGGCTCGCCGTCTTTGAACAGGATCATGGTCGGGATCGACACGACCGAGAAGTCCCGCGCCGTGGCGGGGTTCTCGTCGACGTCGAGTTTGGCCACGGTCAGCGACCCGGCCTTCTCGGACGCGATCTCCTCGAGCACCGGAGCGACCATCTTGCACGGCCCGCACCACGTCGCCCAGAAATCGACCAGCACCGGTGTGCCGCTGGACAGCACGTCCTGAGAAAAGGAATCGTCGGTGACGGCTACGGTCGCCGAGGTGGATTCGCTCACTGTTGTGCTCCAATCAGATCGCTGTCTTCGGTTGTGGTAGAGGTTCGTTCGCCTGGTTCGGCGTGATCGGCCAGCCACCGTTCGGCGTCGATGGCTGCGGCACAACCACTTCCGGCGGCGGTGATGGCCTGTCGGTAGGTGTGGTCCACCAGATCGCCTGCGGCGAACACTCCGTCGATCGAGGTGTAGGTGGTGCGATCGACAACCTGGACGTAGCCTTCGTCGTCGAGGTCCACCTGCCCACGCACCAATTCCGAGCGCGGGTCGTGGCCGATCGCCACGAATACACCGGTGACCGCGAGCGAAGACTCCTCGCCGGTGACGGTGTTGCGGAGCTTGATGCCGGTGACCTTCGGATCGCCTTCGATGGCCTCCACCGCGGTGTTGGTCAGGATGGTGATCTTCTCGTTCTGTTCGGCGCGCTCCAGCATGATCTTGGAGGCGCGGAACTCGTCGCGCCGGTGGATCAACGTGACGCTACGCGCGAACCGGGTGAGGAAGGTGGCCTCCTCCATCGCCGAGTCACCACCGCCGACCACGGCGATGTCCTGGTCGCGGAAGAAGAAGCCGTCACACGTGGCGCAGGTGCTGACACCCATGCCGAGCAGCGCGTCTTCACCGGGCACGCCGAGGTGTCGGGCCGCGGCGCCCATCGCGAGGATGACTGCGCGGGCCTGGTACGTCTCGTCGCCGACCGTCACCTTCTTGACCGGTCCGGTCAGGTCGACCGCGTCGACGTCCTCCATGCGCAGATCGGCGCCGAAGCGCAGCGCCTGCTCGCGCATCTGGTCCATCAGCTCGGGGCCGGTGATGCCGTCGCGGAAACCGGGGTAGTTCTCCACCTCGGTGGTCGTCATCAGAGCACCGCCGAACTGGCTGCCTTCGAAGACGAGGGGCTTGAGCTGGGCCCGCGCGCTGTAGACCGCGGCGGTGTATCCGGCCGGGCCGGAACCGACGATGATCACGTCATGGACGGTGGACGAGGAGGTCATGAGTGCCTTTCTGCCTGCAATCCTTGAACACCAGGGTAGGCCGGGCTGTTCCCGAGGGCTGACCGGGCGGGTCAGCCGCGTTTCGAGGGCGGTTCTGCGTCCCGCAGAGCGGCCCCGATACGGGCCATGACCGCAGGGGGAACGGCGGGAGCTGAGGCTGAATCAGAACCCAGACTGCTCAGTTCCCGTCGGACGGTGTCGAGCGCTGCCAGCGCCCGGGCGGCCGCTGGATCGGTGCGCACGCGCCGGCGCACCTGCGCGGCGGTGTCGTCGTCGAGCAACCCGGCCTGCAGATCGGCCAGCAGTTCGGGCGTGACGGGTCCTGTGTCGCCGCCCATCGTTCACCCCCGCCGGTTGCGTTGCCCGCTGACCCTCCGAGGCTATCCGAGGAGATCTCAATCGATGTGATCCGCGGCGAAGACGGTCAGCGACGCCGCGAGCTTGGCGCGTGCTCGTGCGCACCGGCTCTTGACCGTGCCCTCCGGTACACCCAGCATGCGCGCGGTCTCGGCGACCGAGAAGCCCTGCATGTCGACCGCGACCACCGCGGCGCGCTGCTCGATCGGCAGCGTCAGCAGTGCCCGTTCGATGACGATCGCGGTGTCGATGTGACGGGTCGGGTCAGTGCCGTGGGTGAGTTCTTCATCGAGCACGGCATGGTCACGGAACTTGTTGCGGCGCAGTCGGTCCAGACACGCGTTCACGACGATGCGGTGCAGCCAGCTGCTGACCGCCGAGTCGTGTCGGAAGGCGCCGGCGGTGCGGTGTGCCGCCAGCAGCGCGTCCTGCAGCGCGTCGGCAGCGTCGTCGGGATTGGCGGTGGTCAGCGTGGCCAGCCGGTACAGCTGGCGGTGGTGGCGGTAGAAGAGCTCCTCGAACGCGTAGCGGTCACCCGCGACGTGGGCAGCCAACAGTTCGGAGTCGGTGCGCGGCCGCACCCCGCCGTCGCCGTGCCCCGAGAAAATCCCCACAGCCGAACCCTAGGTGGCCCGAGCGGGGGCTCGGCGCGGCAGTTTTCGCTCAGCCGGCGGCTTTCAGGGTGATCTCCGAGACGTCGCTGCGGCTCTGGCCGTTCACCTGTCCGAGCGTGGAGATCCACACCAGCACGTAGGACGTCGGCGCCGCGTTGTCGACGGGAATCGTGTTGGCTCCCGGCTTCAGCGTCGTGGGCTGCGTGAGTGCCGTGGTGTCGTCCAGCGACGACGGCGACGCCGACGTGGCCGAGCGGATCTGCACCGCGGTGCCCGTGCTGTTGACGTTGATGCCGACCGAGCCGAGCGTGGTCGGCTGCGGGAGCTGTAGCAGCAGGCCTACACCGTTCTTGAACCCGGGGAACGGCGTGGCGTCGCTGTAGGTGTCGGTCGGCCACACCGTGGCCGGATCCCCGTCGATGGCCAACCCGGCGAGATCCGGTGCATCGGCCTCACCCTCGGGCGAGAACACCGTCGCGCGAACGGGTTTCACGACAGCCCCGGCGTCAGGGGTGCTGCTGCCCGGCTGCGACGACGTCGGGGCGTTGAGGCCGAGCTCGTCACCGCTCAGACCATTGCCCACGTCACCGAAGATGTTGCTGAGCACGGTCGCCAGCAGGATGACCACCAGAACGACCGCGGCGGCGGCCACGCTGGCCCCGATGATCAGGCGCTTCCGGCGTCGTGCCGCGTCGTCGGGGTCGACCGGGTCGGCGGAGCCACCCTGACCCGGTCCGGCGGGCTCGTCGACCGGTGTCAGGTGATCGGTGCGGTCAGCGATGGCTGTAGCCTGCTGCAGCAGATTGAGCATCGTCGACGCGCTCCGGATGCCGCCGTTCTCCTGGGCGGCGCGCGCGGCGGCCGCGGAGATCTGAAACGGGATGTCGCGGTCCACGGCGCGTGGCTCGACCGGCTGGCCCGCGGCGTCCAGATCGGCGGCGGCCAGTCCGCTGGGCTGGCCGGTCTCGGGCAGCGGCCACCGGTTGATCAGCAGCGCGTACAGCGCCGCGCCGATTCCCCGGATGTCGTCATCGGGCGTCGCGGAGGGGAGGGTGGCCGGGAACGCAAGCGCCACATCGCCTTCGATGCTGACCCGGATTCGAGCGGGGTGGTCGAGTGCCAACGCGACGCCGCTGCGGTGCGCCGCCTCGGCCGCTGCTGCCAGGGACTGGATCGCACGGGCCCCACCGATCGGTGAGGGCGAGGTGTCGGCGACTTCGGCGAGGGAGCCGCCGCGGATCCACTCGGACACGACGAGGCCACCGGAGCCGGTCGACATCACGTCGAGCACGCGCGCCACCCCGGGCATGTCGAGGCGACCGAGCCGTTGCGTGCGGTCCAGGATCGCCTGTACTTCGCCCGCGGGCAGAGTGCCGTCCGGGTCGACGAATGTCAGCGCCACCTGCCGGTCCAGCGCGGTGTCGAGCGCCTGCCAGAACTGAAGGGTGGGCGGTCCGCCATGGGAGACGAGCAAGCGGTAGCGCCCCTTGCCGACCGTGGCGCCCGGGATGAGGTGCAGCTCCTCCGTGGCGTTCGCGGCCTCCAGCGGAGGTTCACGCGGCGGGTCGAACGCCAGCGATTCCCGAGTGGGGTCATTGCTGTAGTCGGCGCGGGGGCGCGGCGGGGCCGCGGCCGGGATGGCCTCGGTCGGCGAGGCGGAGTCCGGCGAAGTGGGGCCGACCGACGCGGGGGCGGACTCGTCGGACTCCGGGACGTCTGGCTGGAAGTCGTCCGCCGACGGGCGGTCGATCCGTGTGGTCTTGGCGGGGTCGGCCGGATCGGACGTCTGCGGCGGAGTCGGGCAACCGCCGGCCGGAGTGTCGCTCACCGAAGCTCCTTTCCCGGTCCTGCGTTCGCCAACCATGCCTCCCTGTCCCCGGTACGTCGGCCCGGGAAACTGACGCGTCCGTCGCGTCGAGGTGAGATCAGGGTACGTGAGCCCGCCGCCGGGACGGGTCGAGACGGAGGCGCCGGCCTGGGCACGGCCCCGGCCGAGGCGCGAGCGCACCGCGGCGGCCGCCGCAACCGCCTCGGGGACCTTCGCGCCGAGCAGCACCCCGACGATGATCGGGCACATGACCAGGCTGAGAACGGCCAGCCGCAGCAGCGATCCGGCCGCACCGAAATGGTCGGTCAGCGATCCGAGCCCGGCCAGCCGGTCGACCACGTGGGCGATCAATCCCGCCGCGAGCGCCGCGGTGATGGTCACCAGCACGGTACGCACCACGTCGGTGGAGAACAGGCGGCCGCCGGGCGGATCGAGCCGGTTGCGCAGCAGCAGGTAGCCCAGCGTCGCGCCGGCCACGAAGCCGAGACCGTTGGCCAATCCGAGGTAGCCGGCGACCAGCTCCTGGTCGGTGGTCAGATGCGGCGCGACCAGGGAGCCGGCGACCTTGACGGCCGTGATCACCACGATCAGCAGGATCGGTGTCCACGGCTCCTCGCGGGCGTAGAACACCCGCAGCTGCAGCAGCACCAATGCGTACGGAATCAGCGTGAACGCCGACAACGTGATCGCCATGCCGAGGTACCCGGCATCGACGGCGCCGAAGTTGCCGTATGAGAACAGCGCGCTGCCGATCGCCGGTCCGCCGACCGTCATCAGGGCGACGACCGGGATCAGCGTCACCATCGTCAGCCGGGTCGCCAGCGACAGATCGGCCAGCACGGCGGGTCCGTCGCCGGCCGCCGCGTTGCGGGACAGGCGCGGCATGACGACGGTCAGCACCGTCACCCCGACGATGCCAAACGGCAGCTGCAGGATCAGCCAGGTGTAGTTGTAGATCGCCGGGCCCGAGGCCGCCGCACCGCTGGCGACCTGATTGCCGACCACGAAGCCGACCTGGCTGATGAGCACGTAGAGCACCATCGCCAGCGCCATCATGCCGAACTTCTTCAGCCGCGCGTCGATGCCCCACAGCGGCCGCAGGCTGATCCGTTCCCGCCGGATCGCGACGAACAGCACGGCGGCTTGCGCGACGACACCCAGCGTCGTGCCGATGCCGAGCACCAGGAGTTTGGTGTCGCCCATCGTCACCGGGTTCAGCGAGAGTTCGCCTGGCACAAGCAGATACAGGCCCAGGGTGAGGATCGCCACGACGTTGTTGACCACCGGCGCCCATGCCGGCGGCCCGAAGATGTTGCGCGTGTTCAGGATTGCCATGAACACCGATGACAAGCCGTAGAAGATGATCTGCGGCAGAAGAAGATACGCGAACGCCGTCGTCAGCGGCCGATCCACCAGCGGTTCCGAGCCCAGCATCAGATGGACCAGCAGCGGGGCACCGGCGGTCGAGATGATCGTGACCGCCAGCAGCAAGGTGGTGGCCAGGGTCAGGAGTCTGCGGATGAAGGCGGTGCCGCCGTCGGGATCGTCGCGTTCGGCGCGCGCCAGTACCGGCACGAAGATCGCGGTGAACGTCGCCTCCAACACCAGCGCGGCGATCATGTTCGGTAGCTGGTTGGCCACCGTGAACGCGCTGGACAACGCTGCGCCGAGGATCGCGGCGAGCAGCACGATGCGGGCGAAGCCCGTGAGCCTGCTGACGAGCGTGGCCAGCGCCATTCCCCACGAGCGCGAGACCACCGCGGCATCGGAGAGTTCGGCGCGGGCCTGGACCCGCCGCGGTTGCGCCGTACTCACCGGCGTCTCCGGTCGTCGTCGGAGTAGGCCAGCGCCACCTCGATCGGATCGGGGCGGTGCGGGTCCGCCTCGAGATCGGCGCGGTCGGGTTGCCCTCTGAACCGGTGCCACAGTCGGCGCCCGACCAGCAGCACCAGCACCGCACCGCCGGTCAACGTGATGAAGAACAGCACCTTGCCGTATGCGTTGGAATGCACCGACAGGCGTACGGGCTCGCCGAGCGAGAGGCCGTCGACAGTGCGCAGTGACACGTCGACCGCCACCCGCTGCGTGAAGTGGACCTCGATGGGCACCTTCAGCGGCAGGAAGCCGGGCGGCAGCACGATCTCCCCGGGATCGGTCACCGTCATGCCGGGCGGGGCATCGATCTGCAGCCGCACCCGGATCGGGACCGGCAGGTCGTTGCGCAGGGCCAGCGGCAGCGGGCTGCGTTCGGTCGCCAACGTGTAGGAGCCGCCCGGGTTGACGATCGTGACCGCTTTGAACAGGTCCTCGACGGTGCCGCCGACGGTGGTGAGCCGTTGCTGGGCGAGCCCGTTGCGGGCGTCCGGCGGCACGGACTGACTGAGCGCCCGCAGCATGTCCTCGCGCAGCGGCGCGGTGTACTGCGGTCCTGTCAGTCCGGTGCGCTCGTCGGTGGTCAGTGCGTCGGTGAGTCCTCGTAGCCGGTTGGTGGTCGCCGCGATTCCGGACACCACGCCGTCATCGATACGCCCGCGTGGATTGCCGATGCCGTCGCCGGGGGGTGGCGCGCTGCCGTGGACGGTGGCGGCTTCGTCGAGGACCGCCCGCAGCGGACGCGGCACCGCCAGTCCCGACCGGATCGTGGTGGCGACGGTGGTGAGCACGGCCTGCGCGTCGTCGGCGGTGGCGTTCCACATCAGCGGCGGCATGATCAGCTGCCCCCGCGGGGCGGCGTCGGGATCGAGGCCGCGCCACAGCAGCGCGCCGAGGGCGTCCTGCCGGCGTGCGATCGCGGTGTCCTGTTTCACCGAGATGCTCAGAGACGGAGCGAGATACGACGGAGATTCCGGTGTGGTGCCCATACCGGCCAGCGCAGCGCCGAGGGCGGGATCGAAGGGCGCGGTCACCACGTTCGGGGTGTAGCGCACCGGCGCCGTGTCGGCGGTCTGGGGCTGGCCGCCCTCGGCCTCGTCGGGTCCGGTGAGGTTCGCCGCCGCGAGCGCCACGGTCGGCCCCTGCACCGACAGCAGGTCGACAGCCGCGGTGGTGAGAGGACCGTCACCCACGAGGGTGGCGCCACGGGTGGAGACCACCCCGAGGATCTGATCGACCACGTCGGCGGCGCCGCCCGTGGCCGCCGCCGCCAGTGTCGGATCGCCGACGCGGTGCAGGGCGTCGAGGTCGGCCTGCGCGTAGGGCGTCGCCGTCACGCACATGCGCTGCGCCAGCGCCTTGAGCCGGGCGAGCCAGCCGACCGCCGCCTGCTGCCCGGCGCCCGGGTGTGTCGGTGTGGTGCGCGGCCCCGCGTCCGCGGCGTCGTTGACGACGTAGCCGGTGGTCATCGCGTTGACCGTGACCAGCAGATCTGGGTCGACGGCAAGGCAGAGCGCGCCGGTGACCTCGCCTCCCGGGTCGACCTGCGGGCTGGTCGCGAAATCCGCGGCCGCGAGCAGGCTGTCCAACCGACCGCCCGGCGCGAGCGACACGGCGAGGTCGTCGTCGATGAGCCGGACCGGAGTGGTTCCGCCCGGTGCGCCCGCCGCGAGCCGGGGCCGGTCGGCCAACGGCCACAACATCGTCAGGCCGACGGGCCGGGTGGTGTCAGGGGGGACCGCGGAGGTCACCGTGTCGGTGGCCGCATCATCCTGCTGGTCGGGTGGAACGCCCAGCACGGGCAGGAGGAAGCGCGAGTCGTCGAGGCGAGCGGGCGCACCGTAGTCGGGTGTGCCGTTGACGTTGACCATCACCGGGTAGACGCCCGGTTCGGTGACGTCGAACGACGGATGATCCGCTGAGCGCAGGGGATAGGAGAGCCGGAACGGGACATTCTGGCCACGGGCCATCTCCGGCGCGATCGTGATGAAGTCGGCGACCGGCTGGAACTGATCGACGTTGCCGGCGAGATCAGTGCGTAGCGCGGTCGACGAGGTCACCGGGTCGGCACGTTCGAGGCGCACCACCACATCGCGCACCGCACGGTCGCCGACGTTGCGGATGGTGCCGGTGACGGTGACCATCGGGTCGCTGGTGGTGGTCACCACATCCGGTGTGATGCCGTCGATCTGGACGGTGAGGAACGGCAGGGGGGACGGCTGCGTGGACGGCTGGGCGTCCGCAACGGCCGGGGCGACGATCGGCAGCACGGCAGCCATGAGCGCGACGACTGCGGCGAGCAGGCGCGCGGGCAGGCCGGTCACGGACCCTGACCGTAGCCGTTCGCCCGTCGGCCCGGTTGGGGTTGCGGCGTCGGATCAGTCCGGTGGTTGCGGGTGCGCGAGTGCGTCTGTCCCCGGCGCCGCGGGGTGGTGCGGGGCAGTGGAGGCAGCGCCGCGGGACCGTCGGTGTGCAGCTTGTCGATGAGCTCGTCGGCGACCTCGGCCAGCCGGCGCTCGTCGGCGTAGGCGAGGCGCTTCGGCAGCTCTCGCAGCGGCACCCACGCGACTTCGGTGACCTCGACGTCCTCGTCGGACAGCTCGCCCCCGGCGAAGCGCATCAGGTAGTGGTGCACGGTCTTGTGCACGCGGCGGCCCTCGGTGACGAACCAGTAGTCGATGCTCCCGAGAGCAGCCAGCACGCTGCCCTGGATGCCGGTCTCCTCGGCGACCTCGCGGATCGCCGTCTGCTCGGCGGTCTCACCCCGTTCGATGTGCCCCTTGGGTAGGGACCACAGCATGCGGCCGCGGCGGTCGATCCGGCCGATCAGGGCCGCGACCTGGGTTTCCTTGGGTCCATCCAGCCCGTCGATGACCAGACCACCCGCCGAGGTCTCGTGCACGGTGCGCAGGCGTTCGGTCGGCCGGCGCGGGCCGGTGCGCTGCGGTTTGGGAGTTGCTGAGTCACCCTTCGCGGGGCTATCGGCGGGAGTCTTCGTCCGGGCGCCGGCCGACTGCTCGGTGCCCGCTTGAGGCGGTCCTGCCGCGCGTCGGCCGCGACGCCGCCCGCGGCGACGTCGAGGTTTTGGCTGCTCGCCGTCCGACACCCAAGCGATAGTAGCTGCCATGAACTACCGGCCACGCCGCACTCGCCGGTCGGTGACATGCCTGTGACCAGTAGGCTCATCGGACGTGCCTGAGCCCTCGTCCGGACAAGATGTCGCCGAACTGCTGGCCGCCGCGCAGATGTCACTGGGGCGGCACAGCACGGTGCTGCAGGCGCTCGGCCGTCTGTTCACCGGTGCGGGGCATTCCGTGTATCTGGTGGGCGGCAGTGTGCGCGATGCCTTGCTCGGCCGGCTCGGCACCGATCTGGACTTCACCACCGACGCCCGGCCGGAGCAGATGAAGGCTCTGCTGGCCGGCTGGGCCGACGCGCTGTGGGACACCGGCATCGAGTTCGGCACCCTCGGTGTCGGCAAGAACGGCGACCGGCTGGAGATCACCACGTTTCGCGCCGACTCCTACGACCACGTCACGCGTCACCCCGAGGTGCGGTTCGGGGACAACCTGGCCGACGATCTGGTGCGCCGCGACTTCACCGTCAATGCCATGGCGGTGCGTCTCGATCCCGACCTGCCGGGTGGGCTGGGGGAGTTCCTGGATCCGCTCGATGGGCTGTCCGCGCTGCAGGCCCGCACGCTGGACACCCCGGCCGAACCCGAGGTGAGTTTCACCGACGATCCGCTGCGCATGCTGCGGGCGGCGCGGTTCGCCGCCCAGCTGGGTTTCACCGTGGCGCCACGGGTGCGGCAGGCGCTGATCGAGATGGCGCCGCAGTTGTCCCGGATCAGCGTCGAGCGAGTGGCGGCCGAACTCGACAAGATGCTGCTCGGCGCCGACCCGGTGGCCGGGGTGGATCTGATGGTGCAGACGGGGCTTGGCGAGATCGTGCTGCCGGAGGTCGGGGCGATGCGCATGGCCATCGACGAGCACCACCAGCACAAGGACGTGTACCAGCATTCGCTGACCGTGCTGCGGCAGGCCATCGATCTCGAAACGGATGGCCCGGATCTGGTGCTGCGCTGGGCGGCACTGCTGCATGACATCGGCAAGCCTGCGACGCGGCGGCACGAGGCCGACGGCGGGGTGAGCTTCCATCATCACGAGGTGGTGGGCGCCAAGATGACCCGCAAGCGGATGCGTGCTCTCAAGTACTCCAAGCAGATGGTCGACGACGTGTCGCAGCTGGTGTACCTGCACCTGCGATTCCACGGCTACGGGGAAGGCCGGTGGACCGATTCGGCGGTCCGCCGCTACGTGACCGATGCCGGCCCTCTGTTGAGCCGGTTGCACAAGCTGGTGCGGGCGGACTGCACGACGCGCAACAAGCGTCGCGCGGCCCGGCTGCAGGCCAACTACGACGACCTCGAGCACCGCATCGCCGAGCTGGCGGCCAAGGAGGACCTGGCGCGGGTCCGGCCCGACATCGACGGCAACGAGATCATGCAGATCCTGGGCATCCCGCCCGGCCCGGCCGTCGGGCAGGCGTGGAACCACCTCAAAGAGGTGCGCCTGGATCGCGGCCCGCTCAGCCACGACGAGGCGGTCGAGGAATTGCTCAGGTGGTGGAACGAGAAGGGATAGCCGCGCGTCTGACAGTCATGGAGTACTGCTTGGCCGACCCCGACGGTGGCGCCACCATGTGGAGCGCCGATCCGATGACCGACATCGACAGTGACGGCGTGCTGGACGCGGTGATGCTCGATCTGGACCACGACGGCCTGGTCGACGATGCGCTGGCCGATCTCGATGCCGACGGGCTCGCCGAGCGCGGCGTGCTCGGGGTCGGGGAGGCGGGGGCCGTCGACGTCAGCGATGACGGCACCGGTACGTGGGCGGTGCACCTGGATCGTGGGGCGGCGCTGCGCTGGCTCGGGCTCGACGGCGTGGAGCATCCGGCAGGCGCCGAGACGGTGGACCTGGATGGTGACGGACACGACGGTGAGCGTCTCGTCGACACCGATGGCGACGGGCTTGCCGACCGGGCGTTCGGATCCGGTACGGCGTGGGTCGACACCGACGGTGACGGTCGCTGGGACGTGCGCCTGGGCGACGCCGACGGGGACGGCGCAGCCGACAGCGCCACCCCGCTCTGATCAGCCGCGGCCGGTTCCCGGCGGGCCGGCGAAGGCCTGCGCGATCGTCAGCCACTGTTCGGCATCCGGGCCGGTGGCGACGACATCGAGCGCGGAGCGCGGGCGGCGTTGTGTCACGAGCATGCAGAAATGTTCGGCAGACCCCTCCACCCGCTGGGCCGCGTCGTCGGGCCCCCAGGTCCATTCGCTGCCGTCGGGCGCGCGAAGTTTCACGTGGAACGGTTCGGCGGGCGGCGTCAGACCGTGCACAGCGTAGGCGAAGTCGCGTGTCCTGACCCCGATGTGGGCGATCGACAGCAACCGCGTCGTCGGTGTGCGCGTCACCCCGAGCGCGTCGGCGACATCGAGACCGTGCGCCCACGTCTCCATCAGCCGGGCGGTGGCCATGGATGCCGCACTCATCGGCGGCCCGAACCAGGGCAGTTTGCGACCATCCTCGACCGCCAGCAGCGCGTCGTGCAGGGCGGCGCGGGTGGTCCGCCACTGCGCGAGCAGTGCGTCGGGCGGGGTCGCGGCCAACTCCTCGGCGGCGGCGTCGACGAAACCGGTGGGATTCTGTGCCGCGGCGGGCACCACCTCGGTCGCGAACGCCGCGTCGTCGGTGACGGCGATCAGGGACGTGCGGTCGGTCCACAGCAGGTGCGCGATCTGGTGCGCGATCGTCCACCCGGCGGCCGGTGTGTCAGCGGCCCAGCGTTCCGCCGGCAAGTCGGCGACCAGCGCATCCAAGTCGTCGCTCTCGGCCCGCAGGTCAGCGACGATCGGGGCGGCTCCGGCCATGCCGGCAACCCTAGCCCGCCGGGCGCGAGCGCCGGGCCACTGTTGCGTACACAGCCAACCCCAGCAGGTAGAGCACGGTGCCGGCGACCGCGACTGCCGGGGCGTGCCCGTCGGCCGGCATCACGAACGCCGCCGCGGTGATCGCGAGGACGAAGGCCATCCAGAACAGCGCGTCCTGCACGGTGAAGACGTGACCGCGCAGCGCGTCGTCGACGTCGATCTGCATCGCGGTGTCCGCGCACAGCTTGACCACCTGACCGGCCCCGCCCAGCAGGAAGCCGCAGGCGATCATCACAGGAAGTCGCAAACTCGCGCCGCACAGCTGCACTGCAGCAGCGAACGACAGCGCCCAGATCGGAGTCGCGTAGCGGCCCCACCGGCGCACCAGCGTCGGCGTGACGATGTTCGCGAGGAAACTGCCGGTTCCCGCGGCGGCGAGGAACAGCACAGCGGTACCGAGGCCGGCGACGGACGCGGAGTCACTGTGGCGGACCAGGACGAGCACCAGCAGGGTGTTGAGGCCGAAGGCCATCCTGTGTGCTGACAGCCCGGCCAACGTTGCGGTGACGGTCGGCACCGCGAGGACGGTGCGTGCGCCGTGCACCCACCCGGTGGCCACCGCGTAGGCCACGGATCCGTGCACGGCGCGCGCACTGTCGTCAGGACCGAGCATCCGCGGCGAGAAGCGGACCGAGAGCCACAGCGCCACCGCCACCGGTAGCGCCACCAGGAAGATGATCACCGAAGCGCCGGAGTCGCTCGCCCCGAACAACCAGCGGGGCAACAGCATGAAGTTCGCGCCGAAGAACGCCGCCGCGCCCCCGGTCGCTGTCGCGATCGAGTTCATGGCGACCACCTGATCGCGGGGCACCACATGGGGCAGGGCGGCCGACAGACCGGACGACACGAACCGGGTGAGACCGTTGACGAACAACGCGCCCAACAGGATCGGCAGATCGCTGACCCCGGCGGCCAGCAGGACCCCGACCCCGATGACCAGGGCGAGCCGGCCGGCGTTGGCCCCGATCAGGACCACTCGCCGGTCCCAGCGGTCGAGCAGCGCGCCGAGGAACGGTCCCAGCACGGAATAGGGCAGGAACAGCACGGCGAACGACGCCGCGATCTGCCACGGACCCGCCGCGCGTTCTGGATTGAAGATCAACCCGCCGGCCAACCCGGCCTGGAACAGGCCGTCACCGAACTGGCTGACGGCCCGCAATTCCAGCAGGCGTCGGAACTCGGACAGTGACCTGGCGGAGGCCAACACCGAACGCCACGCTGCGCGGGATGCGCGATCGTCGGGCACGGAGGTCACGTCCTAGCAGAGTGGGTGGCGCGTCGAAGGTCGGCAGGGGGCGACCGGACACCACAGTACAAATATCGTGCCGCCGTCGGCTTGTTCGCCTCCGCGCGAGGGCGGTGATGACAGAATGGTCCGGTGGCGCAGCCAGAGGACCCGGAGGATTTCGTCGCCCCTGCGGCGCACCGGGTGCGCGCGGGCACGTTGCTCCTGGCGAACACCGATCTGCTGGAGCCGACGTTCCGGCGCAGCGTCATATACATCGTCGAGCACAACGACGGGGGCACGCTCGGGGTGGTGCTGAACCGGCCCAGCGAGACCGCCGTCTACAACGTGCTGCCACAGTGGGTGAAGCTGTCCACCAAGCCGAAGACGATGTTCGTCGGCGGTCCGGTCAAGCGCGACGCCGCGCTGTGCCTGGCCACGCTGCGCGTGGGTGTCGATGTCACCGGGGCACCCGGGCTGCGGCACATCCAGGGCCGTATCGCGATGGTCGATCTGGACGCAGACCCTGATGCGGTGGCCCCAATGGTCGAAGGTGTCCGGATCTTCGCCGGCTATTCGGGCTGGACCATCGGCCAACTCGAGGGGGAGATCGAGCGCGACGATTGGATCGTCCTGTCGGCGCTGCCCTCCGATGTTCTCGCCGAGCCGCGTTCCGATCTGTGGGGCCGGGTACTGCGCCGTCAGCCGATGCCGCTACCGCTTCTCGCGACCCACCCGATCGATCTCAGCCGCAACTGACGTCACCGGCAGGAAAGCGTGCAGGCCGCGCACGAGCCGGCACATCCGGCGTCGGCGCTCTGCCGCGCATTCGCACGGGCGACGATCTTGGCGCTCTGCCAGCAGCCCGCGGCCACCGTCGCCGCCGCGCCGATGACGCAGACGGTGAGTACCACAGCCGCCGTCGACGACGGTGCGGAGAACGCGACGGCCGCACCCGCGGCGAGCATCACTGCCGCGGCCAGCTGAATGGGGGCGACCCCACGCAGGACCTGCCGAACGAAGTCACCCGATGGGGCGGGTCGCGTCAACGACCAGACACCCAGCGCCGCGGTGACAAGCGCGACGCCCAGGCACAATGCTGCGGCGATCATCACGAGGTACGAGGATACGGCCTCCGCGGCGGGCCGCCGTCCCCCGGGCGCGCGGCGTCGCCCGGTCGCATATACACCACTCCGCGCCCC
>JAEXZY010000084.1 GCA_023404955.1 Actinomycetes bacterium | reverse complement strand
GAATTAATATTTTATCCTAACAAACCAAAACTAACATGGATAAATGGTGTCCCAACACTTCCTTTTCCAAAGTCATACGAATCTTGTAACGCCAGAATTGACATTCTTAATAGTAATCGCGAAAACGACGTTGCATCTATTGAAAAGATAAAGACATATCTAACAGAAGAGGGAATATTCTATTTGTACAAATTCGTTTGTAAGCCACACGGCTATTGCGATCGGTTTGGAAACTTATATTACAAATTCAATCCATACTCTGTAAAGTTCTAAGCAAAAGAACGTTTTAGGCGAGAAAGAATATTCTTTCTCGCCTAAATATAACACACAATTTTTCTAATAGTTAACAACATACAAGATTCTTGCAATATAGCCATCAGCACCAAAGACTATATCTGATGAAACAGATGATTCAGAAATCCCTGCCAAATCAAATTTTGAGTATAAGCAAACATTACGATCTCTCAATTCTTTTTGCAATGCAAAAAGCCATGCCTCTACGTTTTCTTTTCTGATGCCTTGCGACAATAATACCACTACATTTCTCATATCATAGGATAAAGCAGAAACGATATCTGCCATTCTATCCCACTTTCCGACAATTATATCACTTAGCTTTTCTTTTAATTTCAGGAAGTGAATTGCATCGACAAAATCAACATAAAAATAATCATTCATAATTTATATCTTTACAAAGTTCAACATCAGCATTACCATCGCTTAAACAACGATAACGCCCTTCTCTAACACAATCAGTAGCATCAGTATCATACCGAACAATATCAGTACCAATGATATGAGCAACAAGAGGGCATCGAAAAGTCCCTTTAAGAAGACTTGCATCATAAATTTTATTTGCACATCCTCCACAAACACGAAATACAGCATCAACATTAGTCATTGCCTTATCTACTTTAAAATTATGGTTAGCACTATTACTAAACCATTCGGTGACAAATATAAACATTATAGATTATGCTACCAAACTAATTGTTTTTTTTAACGCATATTTGATATTTTATACCCAAATAACCAACATCAATACAAATAAGAGCCAAAAAGTCCATGGGCAAGCAAATACCCATGGACTTTCTTTATTTTTTCTTTGTATTACTTCTCGCCATCAAAGGGTCAGCAACATACTTTTGCAGTGGATGATTTATCATCTCAGGAATCCAATAGAAAAGCTTGTTTGCTAATCGTAAAGGTTTCAGATATTTATCCTTTAATGCCTTAGGCGACCGTTGCAAGATAGAAGCTAGTTCCTCATAACTATATGGCTTAAATGCACATAAATCTATTAAGAGTTGGCATACTGTCTCACGAGAAGCTCGGTTACCGATATTATTGACTCTTTCTTGCAATTCATTAGGAAGTTCTCGTACCAACTCTTCACAAGGTTTTAACATACATTCCTCTTCAAAGGTACCAAGGTAAGCTTGTTCCTTTCATCTTCACCTTGGTATCTTTCGCCTAATATACCATGCAGAGGTAGTAACCTTTCGTCCTGAGGTGGTAACCTTTCGCTCTGAGGTGGTATCTTTTCGTCCTGAGGTGGTATCTTTTCGTCCTGAGGTGGTATCCTTTCCCCTAAGGATACCACCTTGGAGGTTCTTATATAGTAAGTGTTACGACCCTGCCCTTTCTTCTCGATAAATCCAAGATCGCAAAGCTTATGAATCTCCAAGCGTGCACGGGCATGAGTAATCGAAGAATCCAGCTGGCGATAAGTTGCATTATCTATCGCACCCACTTCTCTCACGAAGACTAGAGCCAACTTCTGCTCATTCATCAAGCCAAACTCGGCATATTGAGCCAACCACTCCATATTCTCCTTGCTGAGGAAATGATGGAGCAGAAGTCTTGCCGTAAACTTATTCGCTTCATGGTTCGACTCAAAAGTCGGCGGCATCAAGCCTGCCTCCTTCATCAATCTGCGCATCGCACCAACACCAGTACCCTTAGTCTCTGCAAGATTCGTATCATGGAAAATCTCACTGATTCTTAGATTGCGAAGCATAGAGCCTGTCTCTCCCCAATCATCCATGCATCGAAATGAACATAAGCTATCCGATATCTTAAAACGACATCAACTAGGATATATAGATACTTTTTATGTTAAATTATGCATATTGTTTAGTCGATTTAACAAAATAATCGTATTTTCGTAAAATCAATTAAACAATAAGAGATTATGATACAAAAAGAAGTTATCAGAGAAATACTAGGTATTGGATTGCAAGCGTCTCATAATCCTAACTTACGAGTTGGAAGAAGAGATTGTTGTAAAAGACAAGAAAATAGAAGTGATACCTGTATGGAAATGGTTACTTGATTTATAGCTATTATCCAGAACGTCAAGGCGTAAAGATTGTATCTTTTCTCCCAATGTACCATGCTGAGGTGGTATCTTTTTGCCAAATGTACCATGCTGAGGTGGTATCTTTTCGCCTAATGTACCATGCTGAGGTGGTATCTTTTCGCCTAATATACCATGCTGAGGTAGTAACCTTTCGTCCTAAGGTCGTAACCTTTCTCCTAAGGATACCACCTTGGAG
>JAEXZY010000086.1 GCA_023404955.1 Actinomycetes bacterium | reverse complement strand
CGGCCGCACCGACTCCGGTGTGCACGCGACCGGTCAGGTCGCCCACGTCGACGTGCCCGCCCACGCCCTTTCCCACGTTCACCCCCGGACCGCACGCGCCGGCGAGCCCGAATTCGGGCCGCTGGTGCGCCGACTCGGCCGGCTGCTGCCGCAGGACGTGCGCGTGCTCGACATCGTCCGCGCCGCACCGGGATTCGATGCGCGGTTCGCGGCGCTGCGCCGTCATTACACCTACCGGTTGTCGACGGCGCCCTGGGGCGTGCTGCCCGCGCAGGCACGCTTCGTCACCGCGTGGCCACGTCCACTGGACACCGACGCGATGTCGGTCGCGGCCCGAAGGCTGCTGGGGCTGCGGAATTTCGCGGCGTTCTGCCGACACCGCGACGGCGCCACGACGATCCGAGACCTGCAGCGGCTGGACGTCGTGCGTGCCGGTGACGACGTTTCGATACACGTCACTGCCGACGCCTTCTGCTGGAACATGGTGCGCTCACTGGTCGGTGCGCTGCTCGCGGTCGGCGAGCACCGTCGCGACGCGGCCTGGTGCGCAGCGCTGCTGACAGAGACCCAGCGGTCGAGCGATTTCGCGGCGGCGCCGGCCCGGGGATTGACGCTCGTGGGCGTGGACTATCCGCCCGACGAGGAACTGGCTGCGCGCACCACGATCACTCGAGACGTGCGCAGTGCGGACGAGGTCAGCTAGATGCGTCCGGCCACGAAATCGGCGGCCTGGTTGACCATGCCGGCCTTGATGTAAGCCGGAGCAAGGTGGTCGGGCCAGTAGTCCTGCCAGTTGTTCGGGTCGGTCGGATTGCAGATCGGGTCGTCCCCGTGGCACAGCTCGATGATCTTGTCGCGCAGCGCCGGGTTGGTGAAGTTCGCGATCGGGCCGACCCACTGGCTGCCATTGCCGAACAGCGTGATCGCGGCGATGTGTGAGTCCGCCCCGTCGGGCATCGGGTTCTTGAATCCGAAAGCGGCGATCGGCACAGCCACCACGACGTCGGTGACGGCGGCGCCGAGCGAGTAGCCACCGAGGACCAGCCGGGTGTCAGGGCACGTGCCGGTCATGTACGCGACGCGTCCGCTCATGTCGTTGGCGCCGATGTCGACCTCGGTGTCGGCGGGATACTTCACCGCGTAGAGACGAACGTCCTTGCCGGTCTTGCTCCGCAGCGCAGAGACCAGCGCGTTGCCGATCTGGCCGGCACCGGGCGACTCCAGACGTCCGCGCGCGAAGATCAGTTCGGCCTGCGGGCAGGATTCCGCCGACGCGGCGGGAGCCATCGGCCCCATCAGCCCGGCGACCATGGTGACGGCAGCCGCCATGGACAGTGCAACGCGGCGGAGCGAGACGGTCACCCTGCTGATGATAGGTCAGACTCGGGCTGCGGCGAACCCTGCGGCTTGGCCGATGAACGGCGAGGACTCGTAGTGGGTGTGCGCGAACGGGTTTCGGCCGTCCGAGCAAATCGGGTCACCGTCGGCGCACAGGTCGATCGCCTTTCCGGCGAATGAGCCGGCGCCGGAGACCGGGTTGCCGAACTTCGCCGCCGGATTGCCGAACACCGCGACAGCGTCGACGTTGCCCACCAGGCCGCCGGCCAGCGGAGGGGCCGAGCCGATCTCACCGATCTTGTTACCCAGCGGCGGCACGCCGGCGAGCATGTCGACCACCGCGGCGCCCTGCGAATAACCGCCGAGCACGATCCTGGTGCTCGGGCACTGCGCCGCCAGCGAAGCGATGCGACCTGCGGCGTCGGTGGCGCCCACCGCGGTGTTCAGGAAGTCGTAGCTCGCGGGGTAGTTTACGGCGTAGGTGCTGACCGAGCGCCCGCCGAGCTGGGTGCTCAACGCATCGGTCAAAGCCTGCCCCACGCGCCCGATACCGGGTGGCTCGCTCGTGCCGCGGGCGAAGATCACCTCGACGTCCGAGCAGGGCTGGGCCGAGGCGGCCGGGACGGTCGGCAGGACAGTAGCGCCGGCGACGGGCAGCGCCACGGCGGCAGCGGCCGCGGCGAGGCGGCGCAGTCGGTCAGATCGCACAATGCACCGTAACGTATAGCTGGTCTACAAAAGTCCCGCGACGAATCCGGCAGCCTGATCGGTCAGCCCGGACGGCCCGTAGTTGCTGTGGGCAGCGATGTCGTCACCGCCCGAACACACCGGATCGTTGGGCGTGCACAGGTCGATGGAGCGCCCGCCCCAGACGGGGCTCGACGTCAGCGGTAGTCCGATCTTCGCCGACGGGTTGCCGAACACGGCGATCGCGGCCACGTGATCGGGGGCGTCGGGCGGCAGCGGCGCGGTGAAGCCGGCGCCCGGCACCGGCACGGCGGCGATCACGTCGATCACGGCCGCGCCCTGGGAGTAGCCGCCCAGCACCAACCGGGTGTTGGGGCAGTTGCCGATCATGTACTGGATGTGGCCGCTGGCGTCGTTGGCACCCGCAGCGACCTGGAGGAAGTCGAACGACGCCGGGTAGTTGACGGCATAGGTGCCGACGGAACGGCCACCGACACGACCTCTCAGCGAATCGACGAAGGCGCCGCCGACGCGGCCGAGCCCCGCCGGCTCGTCCGTGCCGCGCGCGAAGACCACTTCGATGTCCGGGCAGCCCTGGGCCGTCGCTGCGGGTGCGGTGAGGACCGGTGTCACGACCATCGCCGCCGCGGTGAGGGCAGTGGCGACGAGCCCGGCTCCCCGGCGCGCATCAAGATCGATCATCACCTTGGTGATGTTAGCTCACCTAGCTGCGCATCCGGCCAGGTCGCGGCATTCGCTTCGGCGAGGTCGCCGCGGTCGCCCTGGCGGGCCAGGGCCAAGCCGGCGAGAACGATCGCGCCGCCGACGGCCTGCGTCGCGGTGACGGCCTCGCCGACCAGCACCCACGCCGCGAGCACCGCGAACATCACCTCGGACAGGCCCACCAGCGACGCGAACCGCGGCTTGAGGCGGGCGATGCTGACGATGCCCAGCGTGTAGGCGATCGCGGTCGGGAAGAGGGCCAGCGCGACGACCGGGACCAGCCACGACGTGGTCAGGCCGGCCACCACGGTGTCGTTGGCCGTGAAGGTCAGCGGCATCAGCCTGGTGACACCGACGAGGGCGACCGCGGCCGCGCCGACGAACAGGCCCGCCGTCGCCAGCGTGATCGGGTGCAGCGGGGTCGTGGAGTCGTCGGTGGCACCGTCGGGCCCCGACACCTTCTCCGACATCAGGAAGTAGCAGGCCGCACACACCGCGGCGGCCAGGCCGAACGCGACGCCGACGAGGTCGAAGTCCACCGGAGAGAAGCCGTGGGGGCCGACCAGTCCGAGTACGGCAGTGATGCCGGCGATCGCCAGCACCACGCCCGAGAGGGTCAGAGTGCTGGGCCGCCGCCGGGTGGTCGCCCAGAGCCAGCCCACCACGAGGATGGGCGCGGTGTACTCCAACAGCAGCGCGACGCCAACCGTGAGGTGCGCGACGGCGTTGTAGTAGAAGAGCTGCGCGCCGGCGATCGGGACGAGCCCGTAGGCGACGATGGTGGGCACGTGATGGCGCGCCTCGCGCAACCAGCCGGGATGTGCGACGGTGGCGAACACGGCCATCGCCAGCGCACCGCCGGCCAGCCGCGCGGTGACGGCGGCAGTCGGGCTCCAGCCGGCGGTCATCAGCGCTTTGCCGAACGGACCCGAACAGCCGAAGGCGAATGCCGAGGCGACCGCGAACAGGAGGCCGCTACGGAACCGTGTGCTCGACGTCAGCACGGCCATTGTGCACCTCCAGGGAGTCTGATCAGCGAAGACATGAGTAAACTGAACTTTGGTCGTGACGCTACCGCCGAAAGGAGTCATGGGTCAAATGCTTTTCAGTCATGACACCGAGCTGACTCTTCGGGCGGCGGGGGTGCTGATCAACTCCGATCGGGTCGACGGCGAGCAACTCGCCGACCTGCGCGCCCTCGACGAATACCTGGACAGCTTCGGCTGGACCGGGCGGCGGGACCGCGATGCAGCCGAGCTGGAGTCGGTGCACCGGCTGCGCGCCCGGCTCGGCGCGATCTGGGAGATCGCCGACGACGAGGCCCGGGCGGTGGGTCAGGTGAACGCCCTACTCGCCGACACGCGGGCGGCGCCCTGGTTGACCCGGCATCCCGAGATGCCGGAGTGGCACCTGCACCTGGCCTCCGTACACGACCCGCTGTGGCAGCGCATGGGTGCGGAGATGGCGATGGCGCTGGCCGATCTGATCCGTGCCGGCGATCTGCGCCGGCTCAAGATCTGCGCCGCCCCCGACTGTCATGCCGTGCTGGTCGACCTCTCCCGCAATCGCTCGGGGAAGTTCTGCGACACCGGCAACTGTGGTAACCGCCAGCACGTCGCCGCGTACCGGGAACGGCGCTCCAACAAGTGATCTGACCCCCTCCGGCGTATCGTTACGCTGGCCCGCGGGGGTGTCATGCGTCAACCGACCACACGGCTGCAGGTCAGCGGCCACCGCTTCCTGATGCGCCGCATGGCTCATGCGCTCATCCGTGGCGATGCCAGGATGCTCGACGATCCGCTTCGCGCACAATCGCTTTCGCTCACCGCGGGAGCGGTGCTGGCCGCTGCCGGCGTCGCCGTCTGCGCCGTCCTCGCGGTGTTCCGGCCGGCATCGGACGTCGGTGACGCGCCGGTCGTCATGGTGCGGGAGACCGGCGCGCTCTACGTGCGGATCGACGACGCGCTGCACCCGGTGTTCAATCTGGCGTCTGCCCGGTTGATCACGGGGCACTCGGAGCCGCCGCTGGTGGTGTCGCAGTCTGCCGTCGACGCGTGGTCGCGGGGAGCGATGATGGGAATACCCTCAGCGCCACAGCATCTTTCGCCGTCACCACCCGCGGAGTCGGCGATGGTGTGCGACGAGAGCGGCCGGACCACAGTGATCGTCGGTGCGCAGACCACTGCCGTCTCGGTACCGGCGAGGCCGCTGCTGGTCACACCGCGCGGGGGCAACCCGGCACTCACTTACCTACTCGACGGGAGCCACAGGGCTCGAGTCGACCTGCGGCATCCCGCCGTCGTTCGGGCCCTTCGGCTCGACGGCGTCACGCCGCTCCCGATCTCCGAGGCCGTTCTGGCCGCACTGCCCGAGGCGCCCGCCGTCGTGGCCCCGCACATTCCGGACCGCGGTGCGCCGGGCCCGGGTGCGCTGCGCGACCACCCCGTCGGAACGGTCGTCGCCGTGTCCGGAACCGATGGACAGTTCGTGGTCCTGCGCGGCGGTCTCCAGCGCATCAGCGAGGTCACCGCGGATCTGATCAGGTACACCGACGGGCAGGTCGACGCGACGGTGCCCGTGGTACCCCCGGACGTTCTCGGCAGGCTCCCCGTCGTCGAATCGTTGCCTGTCACCACCTATCCCGAGCAATCAGGGGTGACGCATGCCCGGGTGGTGTGCGCGCGCTGGCTGGCCCGGCCCGACGACGCGGGCGCCCACAACTCCGTCGTCGTCGCCGACACACCATCGGCGTCCGGCGCTGTGCTGGCGCAGGCCGACGGCGACGGCCCGGCCGTCGACGAGGCGGGGCTGTCCGGCGGCGGCGCGCTGTTGGTGCGTTCCGTGGCGCTGAGCGGCTCTGGTGATGCGGCCGGTGACACCGGACCGCTGTTCCTGCTGGCCGACTCCGGCGCGCTGTTCGGTGTGGAAAGTGTCGATGCGGCAACGCGTCTGGGTCTTGCGTCGCCAGGTTCGTCGATTCCGTGGGCGTTTCTGGCCGGCCTCCCGCGGGGGCCTGAGCTGAGCGTGCGCGCCGCGTCAGTCGCCCGTGACGTCGTCCTCACGGGGCCGTGACCGGCGCAGCATCGCGCCGGCGACGGCCACGGTGCCGACGAGCCCGGCGCACAGCAGCACGGCGCGCACCGGTGAAGCCGGTTCGTGCGGACGCTGCGCCGTCGGGGTGCCGGAGATGGCCGTGGCCGGCCGTGGGGACGGAGGTGGTGCGGCGTCGCCGACGGCGGCGAGCACGTCGACGACCCCGTGCCCGACTGTCGGGGACCAGCCGCCGGCGGGATGGCGCGCGGTGTCCTCGATGCGCGCCATCACCTGACGCGCGGTGAGCTCGGGATGCCGGGCCCGCACCAGCGCGGCGAGCCCGGACACCAGCGGTGCCGCGTAGCTGGTGCCCGACAGCCGAGTGCCGCTGACCGTGGAATCCACCAGGCCGTCGGGTGCCGTGGCCAGCGATACGACGTTCTCGCCCGGCGCAACGACGTCGACCCACGGCCCGGCGAGGCTGAACTCGGAGGCCGACCCGCCGGCGTTGGACGAGCCGACGGTCAGCACGTAGTCGTCATACCAGGCGGGACTGGCCACCACGGTCACGTCACCGCTGTTCTGCTCGGGGCACTGGCCGGCGCCGCCCACGTTTCCGGCCGCGCTGACCACGACGGCGTTGGTGACGTCCACGGCGTACGCCAGGGCCGCACCCAGGGCGCGGTCGTCGAGTCCGGGATCGGCGGCCAGGCAGGCCACCGACGAGATGTTGATGACGGTGGCGCCAAGGTCCGCTGCCAGCCGGACAGCCGCGGCCAGCGTCTCGACATCCCCCACGCCGGAACCCCCCTGCCCCTGTGTGACGTCGAACTTGTTGCTGGACTGGCGGATCGACAGCACGGTCGCATCGGGTGCCACCCCGGCGAAGCCATCCGACGGATCCGGGCTCGCGCCGATCAGCCCGGCGACGATCGTGCCGTGGCCGTCGCAGTCGGCGGTCCCGTCCCCGCGACCGACGAAGTCACCGCCGGGAACGAGGTGCGGAAGTCGGCGGTGGCGGACCACTCCGGTGTCGATGACCGCCACCGTCTGACCCGCGCCACGGGTCAGCGGCCACACCGACGACACGTCGTCGAGAAGACGGCCCGCCGACGTCGCGGCGCGGACCGCGACGCAGTCGGTGCGCTGCTCTGTCGGCTGCGGCGGGCGCGCGGATCCCGCGGGCGGGAGCCGGGCGTCGTCGATCGGTGGCGGGCCGACCGACGCGCCGGCCGGCGGTGCCAGTCCCACGGTGAGCGCGGTGACGGCCAGCAGGCGACCGACGCGTGTCACGTCAGGCTCGCTGCCCGGGCCGCGTCGTAGACGCCGGTGAGCCATGCGCCGAGGGGTACGACGGCAGCTGTGGCGGCGTACTCGACACCGCGGATCATACTGTGCAGCAACGGGTTCCACGCCACACCCCGCAGGCGCACCAGGGTCGCGCCGGCGGCCGCGACGGTGCCACACGTCCACGGCGCCGTGGACGGACTCGCGATCACAGCGACGGACAGCGCGATCGCCGACGTCGCCAGACCCGCCCCGATCAGTATCCGTCGCCGAACGGCCTTGGCGTGAACGCGGTGCCGCAGGATCAGCACGACGCCGATCAGAGCGGCGAACACCGCTGTCGTCACGCGATGTTCGTCGCTGACGGCGATCGCAACGACGCCGACGACCGCTGTGCCGCACCACCCTGCTGTCAGGTCCGTCAGCAGCCGGTGCGCCGCCTGCGCGCGTCGTGTACCGATTGTGCGGCGGCTGGGACCGATACCGGCCATCGACGCCGCCAGCGATCCGGCACCGGCGAGCCCGGCCAGTGACACGCCGGTCAGTACAGCGCCGATCGCACCGGTATCCAGCGTGGTCAGCGCGCCGATGGTCGCGGCGAGCAGGACCGCGCCGCCCGCTGCCGCACAGCCGGTCATCGACAGCGACAGCGCCATCGCCAGGGCGGCCGCCGCAGCGAAGGCGACGACGACCGCCCCGGAGAATCCCGCCGCGGCCAGCGCCCCGGTGACCGCGGCGTGGCCGACCGCTCCGACGCTCAGAGCGTCTGCGAACGGCCCCGTGACCCAGCCCGCGATCGCAGCGACTGCCGAGGCCATCGCGATCGCCGCGCTCACCCACAGTGCCGCCTGTTGTCCGCTCGCATACCCGGTCCAGCCGAGAGCCGCAGCCAGCGTCAGGAACACGCTCGCCGCGACCCCGGCCGCCCATCCGTCCGAGCGCGGTGGGGGTTTGTGACCCGCCGCGATGATCCCGTCGGTGGGGGAGCCCGTGCGCACGCGGGGAGGGGGCACCGGCTCGTCGGTCAACAGCACCAGGTCACCGTCACGAATACCGTTGTCGAGCAGACTCTTCGACGGATCGAGCGGCAGTCCGACGGCCGGAGCCAGATACCAGCGCGCAGGGTCGATTGTGTGCGGGCCGTCGCCCAGGACGCCGTCCACGAGGGCGGGCAGGAGCAGGGCGACCGGGCACCCGGCCGGCAGCACGAGGTCCGCGCTGAGCTGCTGACGCGGAAGGTGGACAGCCACTCGGCGCATCGTATCGGTCACCACAGCAACGTATCTCGCGTGTGCGGGGCCGATACGCACCGAAATTTCTCGACGGCATACGGAACCACGCCGCATGCTGGTGCGTCTGTTCCTACATGGAACCTCAGCGTCCGCCGGGCGGCCGGATCGTCCTCGACGCGCCTCCCACGTTGCCGGAGGCGACCCCGGTCAACCTGGTGGCGCGGTTGATGCCGGTCGCGATGATCGCCGCCGTGGTCGGGATGAGTGCGCTGTACCTGCGATCGGGCGCGTCGACTCCGCGCAGTCCGATGTTCCTCGCCCTGCCGGTGATGATGCTGGTCTCGCTGATCGGCATGCTGGCTCACGGTGGTCGCGGCGGTGCCCGCACCGTCGAGATCAACGCCCACCGTGGGGACTATCTGCGCTACCTCGACACCGTCGATGCCGCCCTGCAGGCCGGCGCCGCGGCCCAGCACCGGTGGCTGTACCGCCACCATCCTGGGCCGGATGCACTCTGGTCACTCGTCGGCACGGAGCAGATGTGGGACCGCCACACCGCCCACCCCGAATTCCTCTGCGTACGAGTCGGAATCGGTGACGCCGATCCGCTGACCTCGGTCGTGCTGCCCGAGCTCCCGGCCGACGAGGACGCCGACCCGGTGACCGCTGCGGCGGTGCGCACGCTCACCGGGAACCGATCGTCGATCCCAGAGATGCCCGTGCTGGTGTCGTTGCAGCAGATTCGCATGGTCACGGTCGTCGGCGACCCCAGCGACTGCCGTGCCGTGGCGCGGGCGCTCGTCTGTCAGCTCGCTGTCACGCACTCGCCGACCCTGCTGGGGATCGCGATCCACCGGGATCGCGACGCCGAGTGGGACTGGCTCAAATGGTTGCCGCACATCCGGGCGGGCGACGCGCCGCGGCACCGGGTCATCGTCGCCGACGGTGCGCCGCCCCCGGTCGCCGACGGCGTGACCGTCGTCTGTGTCCGCGCTGCGCGCTCACCGGTGGTGGTGGCCGCCGACGGTGCCGAGGTTGCCGCGCGCTACGACGCGCTGTCGCTGCCGGAGGCGATGGCCTGCGCCCGCCGCGTGGCACGCTGCTCACCGTCGCGCGCATCGTCGCGGCGAGACGGCTGGCCGGCGCTGATGGGCATCGCCGATCCGGGCGCGTTCGACCCGACCGACCGGTGGTCGCAG
>JAEXZY010000130.1 GCA_023404955.1 Actinomycetes bacterium | reverse complement strand
CCCCCCCCCCGCCCCCCGCCCCCGCGGGGGGGGGCCCCGTTCGCTTGGGCCCATTTTCGGGGCACCGCCGACGGCGTGTAGACACGATCCGTGACTGATCTTCCCGAAGGACTCGGAGACGGCTTCGACACGGTGCTCGGCCTGCGCTACGAGGAGATGTCTGCCGACGGCGGCCGCGCGACACTGGAGATCACCGACAAGCTCCTGCAGCCCTGGGGCATCGTGCACGGCGGCGTCTACTGCGCGGTGATCGAGAGCATGGCCAGCGTCTCCGGCCACGTCTGGCTGACCGAGAACGGTGGCGGCTACGTCGTCGGGGTCAACAACAACACCGACTTCCTGCGGGCCATCCGCTCGGGCACCGTGACGGCCACCTCGACGCCGATCCACCGGGGCCGGCGCCAGCAGCTGTGGCTGGTCACGATCACCGAAGGCACCGAGCCCGCCGGCCGGCTGGTCGCCCGCGGCCAGGTGCGGCTGCAGAACATGGCCGAGTAGTAGCGCCACGAGCGCGTGCGCTGCTGAGCGCCGCGGGTCGTGGCAGGATCGCCCACTATGCGCCTGACACCGCATGAGCAGGAGCGGTTGCTCATTTCCTATGCCGCCGACCTCGCCCGCCGCCGCCAGGCACGCGGACTGCGGTTGAACCACCCCGAGGCCGTCGCGGTGATCACCGACCACATCCTGGAAGGCGCTCGCGACGGACGCACCGTCGCCGAGCTGATGGTCAGCGGCCGCGGCGTGCTCGGCCGCGACGAGGTGATGGACGGGATCCCCGAGATGCTGCACGACGTCCAGGTCGAGGCGACGTTCCCCGACGGCACCAAGCTCGTCACCGTCCACGATCCGATCGCATGATTCCCGGCGAATTCGTCTTCGACGACGGCGACATCGAGCTCAACGCCGGTGCCGAGCGCCTCGAGCTCGACATCGTCAACACCGGCGACCGGCCGGTGCAGGTCGGCAGTCACGTGCATGTGCCACAGGCGAATTCGGCGCTGGACTTCGACCGCGCCGCCGCACACGGCTACCGGTTCGACATTCCTGCGGGCACCGCGATCCGGTTCGAGCCCGGCATCGCGCAGCACGTGAGCCTGGTGCCGCTACGCGGTACTCGTGAGGTGCACGGCCTGAGCCTGGATCCCCCGGGCAGATTGGATGCCAACTGATGACGGCGCTGTCCCGCGCGCGTTACGCCGCGCTCTACGGTCCGACGACAGGTGATCGCGTCCGGTTGGCCGACACCGACTTGTTCGTCGAGATCACCGAGGACCGCAGCGGCGGACCGGGCCTGGCCGGTGACGAAGCGGTGTTCGGCGGCGGGAAAGTGCTGCGCGAATCGATGGGGCAGTCCCGCGCCACCCGCGCCGACTGCGCACCGGACACCGTGATCACGGGCGCGGTGATCCTCGATTACTGGGGCATCATCAAGGCCGACATCGGGATTCGCGACGGACGCATCGTCGCGATCGGCAAGGCCGGCAATCCCGACATCATGTCCGGGGTGCATCCCGATCTGGTGGTCGGCCCGTCGACCGAGATCATCGCCGGCAACGGACGCATCGTCACCGCCGGGGCGATCGACTGCCATGTCCACCTGATCTGTCCGCAGATCATGGAGGAGGCGCTCGGCGGCGGCATCACCACGATCGTCGCCGGTGGCACCGGCCCCGCCGAGGGCAGCAAGGCCACCACCGTCACGCCCGGGTCCTGGCATCTGGCCCGCATGCTGGAAGCGCTCGACACGTGGCCGCTCAACGTCGCACTCCTCGGTAAGGGCAACACCGTCAGCGCCGAGGCGATGTGGGAGCAATTGCGGGGCGGTGCAGCAGGATTCAAGCTGCACGAGGACTGGGGTACCACCCCGGCGGCCATCGATGCCTGTCTGACGGTGTCCGAGGCCGCCGGCGTGCAGGCCAACATCCACACCGACACCCTCAACGAGGCCGGCTTCGTGGAGGACACGCTGGCCGCGATCAAGGGCCGGTCGATCCACGCGTACCACACCGAAGGCGCAGGCGGCGGCCACGCTCCCGACATCATCACCGTGGCGGGCAAACCCAACGTGCTACCCAGCTCGACCAATCCGACGCGGCCGCACACCGTCAACACTCTCGACGAGCACCTCGACATGCTGATGGTGTGCCACCATCTCAACCCCAGCGTGCCCGAGGATCTGGCGTTCGCCGAGAGCCGGATCCGGCCGTCGACGATCGCGGCGGAGGACCTGCTGCACGACATCGGCGCGATCTCGATGATCGGCAGCGACGCCCAGGCCATGGGACGCATCGGTGAGGTGGTGCTGCGCACCTGGCAGACCGCGCACGTGATGAAGCGCCGCCGCGGCTTCCTTCCCGGTGACACGAGGGCCGACAACACCCGGGCGCAGCGCTATGTCGCGAAATACACGATCTGCCCGGCCATCGCCCACGGCATGGACCGCGAGATCGGCTCGGTCGAGGTGGGCAAGCTCGCCGATCTGGTGCTGTGGGAGCCGGCGTTCTTCGGGGTGCGGCCGCACGCTGTGCTCAAGGGCGGCATGATCGCGTGGGCGGCCATGGGCGATGCCAACGCGTCGATCCCCACACCGCAACCGGTGCTCCCACGCCCCATGTTCGGTGCGGCGCCCGCGGCTGCGGCCGCGACCTCGGTGCACTTCGTCGCGCCGCAGGCGATCGAGGACGGGCTGGCCGACCGCCTGGCAGTGGCGCGCCGGCTCGTCGCCGTCGAGAACGTCCGCGGGGTCGGCAAGGCGCAGATGCCGCTCAACGACGCGCTGCCCGACATCCGGGTGGACCCCGACACGTTCACCGTGCGCATCGACGGCGAAGTCTGGCAGGAGCAGCCCGCCGCGGAACTGCCGATGGCGCAACGCTTCTTCCTGTTCTGATGATCACCACGCTTCTCGCACTGGCCGATTCGCGGCTGCCCACCGGCGGGCACGTGCACTCCGGCGGCGTCGAAGAGGCGGTGACCAGCGGACTGGTCGTCGACCTGCCCACGCTGCGGGCGTACCTGCACCGCCGTACTCGCACCACCGGGCTGGTCACCGCGTCCCTCGCCGCGGCCGTGCACACCGGCATGCTCTCGCCCGCTGCGGGTGGCTCGGGTGACGTCGAAACAGACGCTCGCACACCGGCTCCCGCGGCGCGCGCGGCGTCACGCGCGCAGGGCAGGGGGCTGGTCCGTCTCGCGCGGCGCGTGTGGCCCGACACCGACTGGGCCGTGCTCGGACCCACCCCGCACCTGGCGGTCGCGGCCGGCCTCGTCGGGCACGCCAGTGGGATCGCCGCGGCGCACACCGCCCTGTCGATCGTCTACACCACGATGACGGGGTCGGCCACAGCCGCCCAGCGGCTGCTGGCGCTGGATCCCGGTGACGTCGCGGCGGTGACCTTCGCGCTCGCGCCGCTGTGCGAAGAGACCGCGACCGAGGCCACCCACGGACTGGCCGATCTGTCCGACCCGATGCTCGACGTGCTCGCCCAGCGCCACCTCGACCGTGACCGACCCCTGTTCGCATCCTGACCGGAAAGAGCCTGTATGCCACCCCATCTCATCGACGGTGTCGGACACTCCCACGACCGCCCCGACCGCCCACGCCGGGTCCGCCGCCCGGACGAGCCGCTGCGCATCGGCATCGGCGGGCCGGTCGGCTCGGGCAAGACCGCACTCGTCGCCGCGCTGTGCCGGCAGCTTCGCGACGAGTTGTCGGTGGCGGTGTTGACCAACGACATCTACACGACCGAGGACGCCGACTTCCTGCGCCGCAACGCCGTGCTCCCGGACGACCGCATCGCGGCAGTGCAGACCGGCGGCTGCCCGCACACCGCGATCCGGGACGACATCACGGCCAACCTCGACGCCATCGACGACCTGATCGCCGCGCACGACGATCTCGATCTCATCCTGGTCGAGTCCGGTGGGGACAACCTCACCGCGACGTTCTCGTCGGGACTGATCGACGTACAGATCTTCGTCATCGACGTCGCGGGCGGGGACAAGGTGCCGCGTAAGGGCGGTCCCGGCGTCACGTTCTCGGACCTGCTGGTGATCAACAAGACCGACCTCGCCCCGATGGTCGGCGCCGATCTCGAGGTGATGCGCCGCGATGCGGCGGCGGCGCGCGGGGATCGACCGTTCGCGCTGATCTCTCTGAACGCCGACCCCGCGGCGTCGCCGGTGCTGGACTGGGTACGGGAGCAGCTGCTGGTCACCCAGGCGGTCTAGGTGCGTTCCGATGTGCTGATCGTCGCGCGCTCGGGACGCTCCCCGCATGTGGAGAGCACCGGCGCGATCGCGGTGCGGCGAACCGGGCCCGACACCGTGCATCTGGTCTCGGCTGCAGCGACCCCGCTGGGCGGTGACGTCCTGCGGCTGCGCGTGGTGGTGGAGGACGGCGCGCGCCTGCAGGTCCGCACGGTGGCGGCGGCGATGGTGCTGCCCGGTGCCGCCACCACCGAGTCGCACGCCTGCTGGACGGTGGAGGTGGCCGGGACGCTGGACCTCGATCCGGAGCCGACGATCGTGGCCGGGCGAGCACGTCATGCCGTCCACACGGCGCTGTCGTTGACCGGCGACGCATCGGTGCGGGTGCGCGAACGCGTTCAGATCGGCAGATCCGGTGAGCGCGACGGGTACTGGTCGGGCGCGCTGCGGGCCGATGTGGACGGTGCCGCGCTCCTGCGTCACCGGGTCGAGGTGGGCGCCGGCTCCGTCGCCGACGATGCGATCACCGCACCGCGGGCCTATGAGGCCGAATTGCACTATCCGGCAACCGATGTCGACTCGGCCGGCGTGACCCTTGCGCTGGCCGGTGGTGGCTGCCTGACCACGTGGCAGGGGGACCGCTTGTGACGGAACGCAGCGGCGTGGTGTGGCGGCCGGACTGCGATCCGCGCACCCTGGCGCCGTTCTGCGAGCGCGCCGAGCGCGCGGGTCTCGACGAGGTGTGGCTGTGGGAGGACTGCTTCCTGCACGGCGGGATCGCGCAGACCGCGGTCGCCCTCATGGCGACCCGGTCGCTGAGGGTGGGCATCGGCGTACTGCCCGCGCCGTTGCGCAGCGTGGTGGCCACCGCATTGGAAATCGCGACGCTGGCCACGATGTTCCCCGGGCGCGTGCAGGTCGGCATCGGGCACGGCGTTCAGGACTGGATGCGACAGGCCGGGGTGGCGGTTGCCTCTCCGCTGACGTCGTTGCGTGAGTACGTCACCGCTCTGCGCGCGCTGCTCGCGGGACAGACGCTGACCGTGGCCGGCGACTACGTCCGCTTGGACGGCGTGCGCCTCGACCGGATTCCTGAGGCGGCGGTGCCCGTGCTGATCGGCGGCACGGGACCCAAGACGCTCGCGCTGGCGGGGGAGATCGCCGACGGTGTGCTGCTCGACTGCCAACACACGGCGGCCAGCGTCACCGCCGCACTCGGACACGTCGCACGAGGCGGCGCAGACCGCGACCTCGGTACGTTCCGCCGCGTGATGTACCTGGCCTGCGCGCCGTCACCGGTCGACGCCGGCGGTGTGCTCGCCGAGGAAGCGCGTCGGTGGCATGTCACACCCGACACTGATTTCGGTGTCGGCGGATCACCGGAGGCGATCCGCGACGGCACTACCGCCTATCGTGCCGCCGGCATCGACACCGTCGTGTTCCAGCCGATCGGCACGGACCCGGATCCGATGACCTTCATCGACTCCCTGGATCGCCGCTAACTCGCGGCTTTCTGGTCGACGGCCGCGGCGATCTCCTCGAGTTCCTCGATCCGCGTTCGCGCGTATGCCTGCTGCTCGGTGATCGTCAGCTGGCCGCGGTTGCGACCCAGGAACGTCACCGTCCACGACAGCAGGGTCGCGATCTTGGTCCGGAACCCGACGAGGTAGACCAGGTGCAGCACCAGCCACGACAGCCAGGCGATGAACCCACCGAATTCGATCGGCCCGACCTTGGCGACCGCGCTGTACTTCGACACCGTGGCCATCGAACCCTTGTCGAAGTAGCTGAACGGTTCCCGCTCGGACGGGTCGGCACCCTTGAGCCCGGCGAGAATGGCCTTGGCGGCGTACTTGGCGCCCTGGATGGCGCCCTGCGCCATCCCCGGGACGCCTTCCACCGCGGCCATGTCGCCGACGACGAAGACGTTGGGGTGACCGGGAATCGACAGGTCCGGCAGGACTTTGACGCGGCCCGCGCGGTCGAGTTCGACGCCGGACTGCTCGGCCAGATCGCGCCCCAGCGGGCTGGCCGACACGCCGGCCGACCACACCTTGCAGGCCGCCTCGATGCGGCGGATCTTGCCGTCGGGATCCTTGACCGTGATGCCGTTGCGGTCGACGTCGGTCACCATCGCGTTGAGCTGGATCTCCACGCCCATCTTCTCGAGCCGGGCCTGGGCCTTCTTCCCGAGCTTCTCGCCCATCGGCGGCAGCACCGCCGGGGCCGCGTCGAGGAGGATCACCCGCGCCTTGGTCGAATCGATGTGCCGGAAGGCGCCTTTGAGCGTCTGGTCGGCCAATTCGGCGATCTGCCCGGCCATTTCGACGCCGGTCGGGCCCGCACCCACGACGACGAAGGTGAGCAGCTTCTCCCGGCGGGCCGGATCGCTCGAGCGCTCGGCCTGCTCGAACGCACCGAGGATTCGGCCACGCAGCTCGAGCGCGTCGTCGATGGTCTTCATGCCCGGCGCCCACTCGGCGAAATGATCGTTGCCGAAGTAGGACTGCCCGGCGCCGGCGGCGACGATCAGGCTGTCGAACGGTGTGACGTAGGTGTGGCCGAGGAGCTCGGAGCGCACGGTCTTGGTCTTCAGGTCGATACCCGTGACGTCACCGAGGAGCACCTGGGTGTTCTTCTGCTTGCGCAGGATCACCCGCGTGGCCGGCGCGATCTCGCCTTCGGAGATGATGCCCGTCGCTACCTGGTACAGCAGCGGCTGGAACAGGTGATGGGTGGTGCGGGCGATCAGCTTGATGTCGACATCGGCCTTCCTGAGCGCCTTGGCCGCGGTCAACCCTCCGAATCCCGATCCGATGATCACCACTTTGTGGCGATCGGATGCGGTGGCTCCGGGATGGTTCATGGCTTCTCCTCAGCGTCTGACTGTCGGTCCGTCTGTACCCATTCAGAACAACCAGAACCTTAGCCGTCGGGCTTCCGTCGGGCGCGGTGAGATACCCCACCGCCTCCAGTCAGCACGTGACCAGCGGTTTGAGCGCCTCTCCGAGTGCCGTGATGTGACCGGGTTGGTAGCCGATCGTCTGTGTGGGGACGAACAGGATCACGCCGTCGATGCCGGCGTCGAGGACCTTGCTCTGGACCTGCTCGGCGATCTGCTCGGCGGTGCCGGCGACCATCCGCTGCTTGAAGTCATCGGGGATCATGTCCGGGGTCACGCCGTCGCCGACGATCGCACCGACCAGCATCGAGGTCTCCAGCGTGGCCGGATCGCGGTCGATCTCCTCGCAGCGCTGTCGCACGACCTCGACCTTGCGGGCCAGCTCGTCGAAACCGGCGATCACGTTGAGATGGTCGAAATGCTTGGCCGCCAACGGGATCGTCTTCTTCTCGCCGCTGCCGCCGATCATCAGCGGAATGTGGTCGCGGAAGCGGGGATTGGCGAGCGCGTCTTGGGTTCGGTAGTGCTTACCGGTGACCGTGGGCCGCTCGCCCGCCAGCATCGGAAGGATGATCTGCAGTGCCTCACCGAGCTTTTCGAAGCGGTCGGTGAATGTCCCGAACTCGTACCCGAGCTGATCGTGCTCGAGTTCGAACCACCCGGTGCCGATGCCCAAGATGGCGCGACCGGCGCTGATCACGTCCAGCGTCGTGATCGCCTTGGCGAGCAGCGTGGGATTGCGATAGGTGTTGCCGGTGACCAGCGTGCCCAACTGGACGTTCTGCGTGACGGCGCCCAGTGCGCCGAGCGCGGTGTATGCCTCGAGCATCGGTTCGTCGTAATTGCCGATGCCCGGCAGTTGGTAGAAGTGGTCCATCAGGAACACCGAATCGAAGCCGGCCTCGTCGGCTTCCTTGGCCTGTGCGGTGACGGTGGGGAACAGCTCGCCCACACCGGTCCCGTACGAGAAGTTGTTGATCTGCAGCCCGAGTCGAATCGTCACGCGGACGACCCTACGCAGCGCAGTGTGCCAGTCCTAGACCGTTTCACCACCCGCGAAGTGCGGAATAAACATCGCTGCTGCCGGGTTGTCACTCAGCCGAAATTGGCCAGCGCGCCGTGGCTGACGTGCAGGGTCTGACCGGTGATGTGGCGGGCCGCCGGTGTGGTGAGGAAAAGCGAGAGCCGGGCGATCTCGGCGTCGACGGACGGCGATGTGGAGCCCATGCCGTCGTAACCCGGCTCGCTGCCGCGGCCGATCGCGACGGCGTTGACCGTGATGCCGCGGATGCCGAAGTGGTGCGCCAGCCCGGCTGTCCAGGTGGTGACAGCCGCCTTGACCGACGCGGCGGCGCTGCCTTCGGCCATCGCGTCGTCGATGACGGTGATGATGGAGCCCCCCGACCGCAGTTGGTCGCCGAGCGTCTGCACGGTCAGCACCGCGGAGAGCAGGCCGGCGTCGAAGCTCCCACGCCATTGAGCGGCGTGGTCGGCCAGGGTGTAGGTGCGCGGATCGCCGGCGGGGGACAGCGGGGCGGGCACGTTGATCACGGTGTCCACGTGCGCGGGCAGCTGATTGCTCGCCGCGGCGATCGACGCGGGGTCTGTGGTGTCGACGACAACGGCGTCGGTTTCGAGTTCCTTGGCCAGCAGCTCGACATCGTCTCCGCGCCGGCCGGCGACGATCACGCGGTGGCCGGCGGTGCTGAAGTGTTCTGCGATGGCGCGGCCCCGGTCGGTGTCGCACCCCGTGATCAGCACATCCATCATCGGCCTCCTGTTGTGTTCGGCGCTGAACCCCAGCGAGTCCCGCCCATGTTACTGGAGGGTAGCTAGCCTGCGGCAATCGACGCGCGCGTGTCGGTAACGGTCGCGCGCAGCCCGCCGATCAAACCCGTGAGCGCATCGAACTTGGCAGAGAGAGTCGCCCTGGGTTCGCCCGGACGTCACCTGCTGAGCCGCTCATCGCACCCCGCGCCACGCGTCGGGGTGCTTGTCGTGTCAGCAAACTCATAAAACCTGTCACGCTGAGCTTATCGTAGAGATAGCAATGTCACAATTTGGTACATTCTCAGCTGCACACACTTGCGTCACGCCAGTAACACGGTAGTTTCTTCGGCATGCGTGATCCAGACATGCCGTCACCCCGCCGGAGAGGCCTGTCGACGTCGATCGGGCTCGCCGCCCTGACCGGCGCGACCGTCGCCGCGTTGACGCTGCCCGCCGTGGCGACAGCGCAGCCCGCGCCCGCACCGCCGTCGCCGCCCCCGGCTCCTGCAGCCCCGGCGGAACCCGGTGCGCCGG
>JAEXZY010000126.1 GCA_023404955.1 Actinomycetes bacterium | reverse complement strand
GCCCCCCCCGCCTTGCAAGAGTGCACCGTCGTGGGGGACCCCCATGACTGAAAAATCAGGCGTTTTTGCTGCGAGAAGACGAGTCTCCTCTCCGCTGAGATGAAGTGCCGCCCGCCAGGAAGCTAGGGAGCCGAGCCTGACGGACGGCACTTCACCATCGCACATCACTTGGGGTGTGCACAGCGATTGACGGAGCCCGAAATTAAGCCGACGGCCATCTTCGCCGCGATTGCCAGAACTCTGCGCCGCACCCACGGTGTTCCCAAACCGCCTATGTGCAGAGATTGTCTCGTTTGTAGTGAATGTGGACGGCTCGTATCTTGTCTCGTCTCACGCCTCGAAGCACGTTGACGCGTTTCGACTGAGCAGCGGGCCGCAGTCTGCGGCGATCAGGCCACTCTCGACAGCTCGGCTGCCGGAGCCTGGCGTGTCTGGTGTGGGCCACACCATGGGGTCGCGCCGTTTCCGAGCAGCCGTCCGTTCGATGAGGCACACTTCCCCCGATGACATACACCGGTGGCGCGGACTTGGCGGGGCGAATGGCGGAATTGGCGCGAACGCTGGCCAGCCCACGCCCCGTCAAGCGCGTGCTCTCAGACGTGTGCACCGCCGCGCTGGATCTCATACCTGGGGTGGATGCCGCTGGAGTGCTGCTGATCGGAAAAAATCGCACGTTCGAGACGATCCCCGCTGAGCACGATCTGGCGCACCGGTTGCACGCGTTGCAGATGGAATACGACGAAGGACCCTGCGTGCAGGCAGCCCTAGAGGACGTCGTCGTACGCACCGACGACTTCCGCCACGAGGCACGCTGGCCGCGGTACGCGCCGGCGTGCGTCGAGATCGGCATCTTGAGCGGATTGTCGTTCAAGCTGTACACCGCCGAGCAGATCGCCGGGGCGTTGAATTTGTTCAGCTTCCAGCCGAACGTGTGGAGCGCCGACGCCGAGAACGTCGGCGCCGTGCTGGCCGCGCACGCCGCGGCGGCTATTTTGGCCAGCCAGAACAACGAGCAACTACAGGCTGCGCTATCCACCCGCGACCGCATCGGTCAAGCCAAGGGCATCATCATGGAGCGCTTCAAGGTCGACGACGTGGCGGCCTTCAACATGCTGCGCCAACTGTCCCAAGAGAGCAACGTCAAGCTCGTCGACATCGCCGCCAAAGTCATCGCCACCCGCGACTAACTCCACAGACCGGCGGTCTCCAGTAGCCCATCCATGCCTACGACGGTGAACCTAACGTGGGCGCATCGGTGGCACGAGCTGCATTCACGCTTCGAGGTGTTGATGCGATGGGTATGCAGTGACGACAAACCAGCCGCGCCGATGGTGTTGATTGCCGAACAATTCGTGCCACAACTGGTTACATGCGCGGTCTTATCGATCTGACATGACACGAAAGTGCCCCTAGCGGACCCCCCGTTCAATCTGTTTGTGCGTCCCCTCATCCCGATTTTGTCTCGTTTTTAGAGAAACGAGACAGGGCTAGCTGCCCTCAACGGGGCATGCGTTACTCCAGGTCGCGCTGTCTCGTTTCTTGTCTCATACCGCGTGTCTCAGATCTCGATGTCAGCACTGCTGACGTTCATTGCGACTTGTTGAGCGCCGAGATGAGTTCCCGATTGGCCGCGCGTGCAGCGTCGAGTTCGACGTCGCGTTCCTCCAGCTGCCGGCGAAGCGCTGCGGTGCGTTGTTCCAGCTCGATGATCTGTCGCTGGAGTTGATCGACGTCGGGGGCGGCGCCCAGGCCGGATTCGCGCCATGTCTGTTCGCCGAGGAGCTCGGACAGCTTCCCTTCCAGTTGGCGGTTGTGCGCTGCCATTCGTGCGATCCGCTGCTGGGCGTTGGCCAGGTCGGCTTTCAGTGATTCGTTCGACACTGCCGTTTGACGCTGTTGAGGCGCCGGTGTGAGCTGCGAGGTGTGTATTTCGGCGAGTAGATCGGTGTGCCGATACAGGAAGCTGCGGTCCACGCCGGCCGCCCTGGCGATCGCAGCGACGCTTGGCACCTGTCCTCGGCCGCGGGCCTCAACAAGTGCAAGCCTGACCCGCTCACGGCGGCGTTTCGAGTCGGCGCGACGTCCATTGATCAAAGCTTCTGTCACCGTCATGCCGTTCTGTCGGGGCGGACGTCGGGTACGGGCTGGCGGATGCTCGGCATGCTGAGGTTGGTGACGCCGTTGCGGGCGCGTCGCACCACACTGACAGCCGCCTCGATCTGGGCGCGCTCCGCCCCGGAGAGTGCATCGACGTCGGCTTTGATGCGGGTGATGAGCCGGCGGATGCGAGTGATCTCCTCCTCGGAGGGCAGCGCCTCGGTTCTGGCCCACTCGTCGGCGTCGACGAAGCTGAGCAGTTTCTCGCGGGTGCGCAGCAGATCGGCGAGATAGCCCTCCAGGTCGGGAAGGTAGGACACGTCGGTGTTGAAGTGCGCACACCCGACGCAGCGGAACCGGACTGGGCAGTCCTGGCCTCCCGCGGCGACGTTGGTTGGCTCACTGCACATTCCGTAGGGGACGGCGACCTCCCCGACGGCCCTTCGGAGGTGTTCGGAATCCAACAGTTTCTTGGCGTGGCTCCACGTCCGGTTGCCGTGCCGGTCGAACTGCATTGCGGTCACTCGGTCGACAGCATGGCGTCGCCGTTGCTCACCAACCCGGTAGTAGCCCTGGGTGGTGATCACATTGAGGTGGTCCATCAATTCGCGCAGGACGTCGATGGGCACGCCGGCATCGGCGTGGCGTTGGGCATAGGTGTGCCGGTAGGCGTAGGGGAACATGCGGCCCGTGTCGAACGGTATGGGCGCGGCCGCACTGCCGTCAGTTGTCGCCGTTGACGGCACCAGCACATCGGGCAGGGAGTCGACCCACATGCGGTGTCGTGCGCCCACCGTTTCGTCGCGCATGCCTTTGGCGCCGTAGGGGTTCTTGATCGACGTTGGTAGCAGCTTCAGCTCCGCTACCGGGGTATCGGGGAAGCGCTGACGTACCCGCTGCTGCTGGCGTTCGATGACTGCCACGGTCGCTGCTGCTATCGGTAAGTGGCGTTGCAAGCGGTTGGCCTTGAGATTGTCATAAATCAGTACCGGTTTGCCGGTGCCGTCGCGGGTGACGCAGTCCAACGCCAGTGCGCAGATCTCTTCAGGGCGGCGTCCGGTGTCGATCATCAGCTCGACGGCGACCCGCACTTCGACGCCGGCTTGAGCCTCGAGCTCGTCAAGGTGCTGACACAGGTGTCGAATCACTTCCACCGGAAGATCTCGGCCGGCGGCCTGTTCCTCGGGCTCGCCGGGAACATCGCCCTCCGCGATAGAAAAATCGTCGGGCAGGCCATGCAGTGGCTGACCACTGCGGGCAAGACCGAGCGCCCGCATCTGACCGAGAGTTCGGCGCAGTTCACGGACCGCTCGCGGCCTGCCCTTTCCCGATATCTCACCCTGACTCTCCAGAAACGCCAGTCGATTCAGGAAGGCGGTGATGTCGCTGCGGCCAAGGGCGTGAGGGTCCATACCCTGGTCCACGCGCTGGATGAGCAGACTGTCGCTGAGCAGGGCCAAGTAGCTGATCCGGGTTTGGCAGTGACTTTTGCCCCCTTTTCCGCGGCGACGCGGGAGGTCGTTGCAGATCTCCACCTTCGCGGCGGCGCGCAGCCACGGCTGGGTGATGGATCCGAATCTCAGCGTCCCTGGGTAGCCGAAGACCGCAAGATCCCAGACGTCCTTGGCGGCCTCCATTTCTGGTGTTGTGCGCAGCCTGCGGATACTGGTCCTGAACTTTCGATGCAGGTGCGCCACCTCGAAAGTGAACGGACCCGTGTTGGCGTCGTCGATGGTAAGCACCTGCTGACCGAGCAACAGGCGGCCCAGCGTTCGGAAATAGGACGCATCGAGACGCGCGCCGTCCTCGACGTGTCGCTGCAACCCGTACAGCATCTCGGCGATTACTCGGTCTGGCAACCCGCGGAGGGTGATCTCCCCACGCGTGGTGATCGCCGGCTGGACCCGCCGAAACCGCTCTTCGTCGTCGCCCGCCACGCCGCCCCCGCGACGCTGCTCTCGCCAGCGATCGTCGTGCGGGGAGCAGTACGGATTGCTGCCCGTGACACGTTCCCGATTACACGCACGCACTGCGCACTCGCCCAAAGTGGCGAAACCTTCAAGGCCTCGCTGACTCACGAACTCCTCGACCGCCATCTGCAGTCTCTTGCGCGCGCGCTCATGCGCGCCGCACAACCCGCTCGCGGCTCTGGCAGTCCGCCCACAGACGGTGACACCGCAGGGATCGGCGCCAATTCGTCGGAGGCGCACGCGTGGCACCCGGATGAAGTCAGCCAGATCAGGACGGTCCAGTTGCTTCCACCGCAAACTGCATGCCGCACAGAGCCCTTCGGTCGCAAGCAAGATCTTCTGGTCGCAATTCGCAACGGTGCATTCCCTCCAGCCAAGCATCGGGTGGTCGCGAGGGAAAACCAAGACCTGATCGTCAGCCGACCACTGCACCGACGCCAAGAAGTCCTGTGAGATGGCAGTCCACAACTCCGCGCTGTCGGCGCAGTCGCCGGTTGGCGCCGCAGGACCGGGGAGATCCGCAGTGACGCTCATGTGGGGTCCACCGTCGCCCTGGGCGAGCCGACCTGTTCCACCGCTGCCCTGAGCCGGTCCGCCGACGGATGCAGATACGGTTGCGCCGACGTGGGGCTGGCATGCCCCATCAACATTTGGATCTCATCGAGCAGGGCCCCGGAGTCGGCGAGGTTGCTACCGAAAGCGTGCCGCCCCTGGTGCGGTGTCACCGTCCGCGTCAAACCTGCTCGACGCGAGAGGGACTCGAAAAGCTCGTTGAACGCTCCTGGCTGCATCGGAGCTCCCAACGGCGCACGGAACAGATTCACCAGTAGGTAATCGCAGCCTGCCGCAGCCGGCTGTTCCTCGCGTTCCAACAGGTAAAGGTCCAAGCTTCGCACCACCATGAAGTCGACCGGCACGGCGCGGGGATGCCGGGACTTCGCCCACGCTCCGTTCGCGTTGGGACGGCGAACGACATGCAGATGCGCGCCGGCGATCGCGCAGCCGTGCACCCTGTTGTCCGGAAGAAAGTGCACGTCCGATCGGCGCAACCCGGCCGCCTCCCCGCGCCGTAAACCCACCCGTGAGAGCAGCAGCACAACCAGTCGGTCCCTGGCCGAGCGGCACGCTTGGATCATCGCCACGATTTCATCGTCGGTGGCCCGGTCAACTGCTGTCTTCGGTTCACTCATCCGATGACGGGCACGCAGCCGATACCGAAGACAGGAGTCTTCACCGCGAGCCTGAACCGGCAGATCCCGTGTATCGCCCATCTCGTAGAGTTGGTCCATCACCGCTGTCGGCACCTCCCTGGCGACAACGGCGTACGCAAGAAAGCCCCGGACGGCGACCAAGACGCGATTAATGCGACCAACACTTCGGACGGGCTTAGCGCCCGGACCAGGTATCAGGCGCGCTCCAGCTGCGGGCTGGTACTTCAACCACGTGATGAACAGGCCCAAATCGCCTGCAGCACTGCGCCAATCACGCCCCGTGGCCGCGCACCACCGAAGGAACAACGAGATACCCTCGGCATAGGCCTTCGAGGTGGACTCGGCGCGATCGCGACCAAATCGAAGCTCCCGTAAATGCTGGTCTGCAACCTGATGCACGTCATATCGGTCGTTGACCACCGTCCAGTAACGGTCACCAGATGGCATCTGGATAGGAAATGCTCGCACAGGCGCTCCGTCAGTGTTGAAGCAACGATCTGAGACGAACTCAACACCCCCGGAGAACCATCTCCAAGCACATCGCCGCTGTGTCGCGACCAACTATCTACGACAGCTACCAACGCCCAAGAGAACATCACCGAAACATTTCCCGAGTTGTCCGCCGTCGCAGCCGCCGTCGGCGGCCGTCGGATGGTCCTCGACGGCGAGATCGTCGCCGTCGACGAGCACGGCCGCCCGTCGTTTAGACGGCTTCAGCGGCGATGGCCTCAGCAGCGGCGACCCGGCGACCCGGCGCGCAGCTCGTGCGTGAGGTTCCCACGCGATTTCTCGCCTTCGATGTGATGAACATCGAGGGCGAAGACATCACGCACTGGCCTTACCGGGAGCGCCGCGAGCTGTTGGACACGCTGATGGTGATGGAGAGTTCGCCAGCACTGACCGTGCCCCGCCACTGGACCGATGTCGCTCCTGCCGACATGCTCGCTATCTGCGCTGATCACGGCCATGAAGGCATCGTGTGTAAGCGACTGGATTCGCCATATCGGTCCGGGCGGTCACGGGACTGGATGAAGAGCCCAGTTCGTGCCACGACGGAGGCGGTGATCGTGGGGACGTTCGCCGGCCGTCGCGGTGAGGTTGGGGCCCTGCTCCTGGCCGCCCACGATGAGGCGGGACGCCTCGTGCTGTTGGGTCAGGTGGGCACGGGTTTCAGTGGTGCCGAACGTCGCCGTCTGGCCACACTGTTGGCCGGGACCGAGGTCGCCGCGCCGCCGGTGGCGGAGGGTGCGTCGATGCCGGGGGTCCAGTGGTTCACGCCGCGGTATGTCGGTGAAGTTGCCTACCGCGAGTACCACGCGGGCAAAGGTCTGCGCCACGCCTCATGGAAGGGCCTCCGTACTGCGCCCGTGTCGGGGGTGTGTTTGCCGCTCGATGCCGGCGCGGCGCCCGGCTGATTACGAGTGCGTGCCCCACCAGGCGTAGAGCTGGTCGAGCGGTGGTTCGGCGGGGCCGCCTGACTCGACGTCGGCGATGAGGCGCTGATCGTCGTTGGTCCACACCACACGCGGGCGCCCATTGTTGAGACCACACAGCACGGTTCCGCGGGTGACGGTGGGGCTGTCGTTGCGCCGCCACGGACCTGGTGACTGGATGTTGCCAGGACAGACCACCACCGTCGCCGCGTCGACCAGTTCGTCGAGCGCGGAGCGCAGCGCCTCCGGACTGGTAGCCAGGGTGTAGGTGGCGCTGCGGGGCCCACCGGGATCGGTGTTTCTTCCACAGGTGATCACCGCGGCGCTGCCCGCCGGCGGCGCCGGGGTGCACGTTCCCGCCGGGTATCCGGGCGGAAGTAGCTGCCTGAGGCGGTTGAGCGCTGCCGGCGGGGCCGCGCTGGTCGTCGGCGACTCCGTTGCGGGTGCCGCGCTGGGCGGCGCGTCGGGACTGCGGCCTGCCAGCCAGACCGCCGCGCCAATGGCGAGCACCGCGGCGACCGCACCGGCCACGATCAACTGGCGCCGATGTGAGACTGCGCGGGTGTGGGGGAGAAGGTTGATGAATTCGGCTGCGGCGCCGTGAGTCTCGTGTGCGGTGGGTCCGTGAGACAGTGGCGGTTGGGCGTCGCGGTGAGGGGGCGATGGCACTGCCACCGACGAGGGGGTGCCGGGGCGGGTGAGCGCGCCGCCGGCGGCGCTCGCGAATTCGCCCGCGGTGCGGTAGCGGTCGTCGGGGCTCTTGGCCAGGGCTTTGGCGATCACGCTGTCGAGTTCGGCGGAGGCCCAGGAGAGCCGGTCGGACAGCCGCGGAGGGGTGGTGTCCAGGTGAGCGGTTACCGTGGCCGGAACGCCGGCGTCGGTGGCGTAGGGGTGTTCCCCGGTCAGAAGCCGGTACAGGGTGCACCCGAGCGAGTACACGTCGGCGCGCCCGTCTAGCTGGGCGGCGGTGAGGAGTTCGGGCGCACTGTAGGCCAGGGTGGCGCTGACCGGTCCGTTGATGGCCTCGCTGCTGTGCGCGGCCAGGGCGGCGCCGAAGTCGCTGAGCACGACGCGCTCGTTGCCCCCGGGCATTTTCTCGGCGGCGATCAGGAAGTTCGAGGGCTTGATGTCCTGGTGCACGACGCCGCGGGAGTGCGCGTAGTCCAGGGCCCGTGCGACCTCGGTGACGATGTGCAACGCACGTGCGGGAGTCAGCGCCCCGTCACGCAGCGCGGTCTCGGCGTTGGTGCCCTCGACGTACTCCATCGCGATCCACAGCTGGCCGGTGTCGGTCTCACCCCGGCTGAACACGCGCACGATGTTGGGATGTTGGAGGCCAGCGGTGATGTCGGCTTCGTGGAGGAAACGTCCACGCAGGTGCTCATCGTTGCCCAGGTCCGCTCGAAGCACCTTGAGCGCTTCGCGGCGCGGCAGGGTGGGGCTCTGCACGAGGTAGACGGTGCCCATCGCAGTGACGGCCAGGACCCGCTCCACGCGGTAACCGGCGATGTGGGTGGGCGGTGTGGACCAGCTATCGGGTGCTGTCATGTCGAAGCCTTCCGGGCCGCCTGCAGGAGGCTGGGTCGTCGATTCACAGGCGCAGCCGCTCGACCGTTTGCCCGGTGACCTGCGCTATCAGGTCAAAGTCCTTATCGAGGGCGAGCACAGTGAGCCCGGCGATCTCAGCAACAGCGGCCACAAGCAGATCCGGTATCGCCGGGGCCCGGTGCTGGCCACGGTCGGCCAACCGGAGCTGCACTTCGACCGCCCGGTCTTCGGCGGCCGGCGTCAGGTACTCGAGCGGCATCAGCGCCAACGGTGGAGAGAACGACTCGCTGCGGGCTTGCGTCCCGGTCCGGAAGGAGTAACCAATCTCCAGGCGGGTCACGGTGCTCACGCGCACGAGGCCGCGTTCGATGCGCTCAACCCAGGCGTCAGCGTCAGGCGATGCCGCAAGCCGTGTGTAGGCCGATTTGTCGATGAGCCAGTTGGTTACCGCCACGCGGAGTCCATGACGTCGGGATCATCGAGGTCGGTGGCCGCGTCGGCCGCGCGGCGCAGATCCTCGACGGTCATGGTTCGCGACGCGGCGCTCACTGTGCCTTCGGTTTCGAATCTGGTCCGCAGATACTCTTGGCGTGAGAGGCCGCGAGCGGCGGCGTCGGCGTCAATACGCGCGATCGCCGCTTCCGATAGACCGCGGATCAGCACGTCACCCATTCGCTCACCTCCTGATATCGCCGATATCAGAATAGCGGGTCGCCAACGGGAGCCGATGCACCATCGTGCCGGCGTCCTGCGGGTGTGAGTAGCTTCGCAGCCGTGGGGCCCTTAGTTCGTCGGGGCTGGTCGCGCAACTCCTCGACTCCTGCTGTCAGCGGGGCTGTGTATGCCTGATAATTGGGTCGTGACCATTCAGCTGGAAGCGGCCCAGGCGTTGGCGGTGGTCGAACGCGCCCGCTCACTGTTCGGTACACCTGGCCCCGCCGCCACGTCCGGCGTGCCACTGCAAACGGCAGCGGAGTCCGCCGCGGGGACGGGTCAACAGATGTCAGCGCTGTCCGGCCAGCTGGTTGATCGACACGCATCGGTTGCCGAGAAGCAACGGCGGGACCTGAGTACGGCAGGGCGCATCGACACCACGTTGGAGTCTCATCTGAGCAGCGCGGCGCAAATCACCCACGGCGGCGCGCGCCAAATGGACACGATCGTGGCGCAGACGCGCTCCATCGCTGATGTCGCCGCGTCTGCTGGCACTCCGGCCGCGGAGATGATGGTGCTCAAAGCGCTACGCGCTCAGGTCGCTCAGGCGCAGTCCGTCGTGGCTTCGACTCAGCAGCAAGCCAGTCAGGCTGCTGGGCAGGTCAAATCACTGAGCTACGGCAGCGGCGAGTTGCCCCAGGCGCCGGCTGATCTGCCCACGGATAAGCCGGGTGAGGACCCTCCGCATGGTGAAGATCCGCGGTATTGGCTTGATGTCACCAAGATTATCTACGTGCCTGAGGGTGAGCTGGCTCCCGCGAACAGCACGCAGGTGGGCCCGAACCTTTGGTATCCAGATCCGTACGGCGGCATGGGTGTTCAGCCGCCGCCCCCGCCGGCGAAGTATCCCCTCGACCTCGGTGACATTGGGGTCATTGACCCCAATTCCGATGCGTTGTTCCCGCCGGGATATCAGCAGGTTGCTCCCGGAATCGGTGTGCCACATCCTGATTCTTCTTACGGCGTGCAACCCCCATGGCCAAAGCCGGAGCAGCCCATCGATATTCGCGACGTCATCCAAGTAGCGCCCGATCAGCTCGCGCCGTGGGGTTATGTCGAGTACATGCCTGGCTGATGGGTCCCTGATCCAGGTCGGCAGTCGCTGGTCGGTAACTAGCGGAGACTCGACGACACGAGGTCGTCAGACCAATCGCGGGTGGCCCTGCTGGTCCTCGACGATGCGGCGTTCGCCCCGAAGGAGCGCGTCCAGAAGCGCGTTGATGTGCGTGACCGCGTGGTCGTTGAGGCGAACGGGCCCGTAGATGAAAACATGACCGGCGCCGGCGGTGAGTCCGACAGACTCTGGATCGCCACCGGCGCGAACGTGCATCTCCCAGTGGATCCGCAAACCGACATCGTCGGCGCGCGCGTCGAGCACGGCAAGTATGCTCGGTGAAACCCCCATCCGTTTTGGCCGTGCACCTATTCCCGCGCTGCGGCGGCCGGTGGTCGGTGCGTGGTGCTCGGGACCCTGCTGGACAAGGGATGGACTACGGTGTCGCAGACGCGCCTTAGCATCAGCGCCATGGTTGGTTTCTGGGTTACTGCGTGGGCCGGATCGTTTCTCTTCGCGACGCTGGCTGTTGAGACGTACGTGAAGCGCCGATGGCCATCTCGCAGCACCTTGGGGCTGGGCGCGGTCGTTGGGCTCAGCGCCATTCTGTTCGCGTTCGTTGGTATCGGCGCTCTCGTCGAAGGCGCCCTTTACAGTGCGGCGTGGCTGCGCGACGACGAGCTGGCGCTATGGGTCGGAATCTTGTGCATATGGTCCATCTTTGTGTTTGGTGCCATCCGAGCAATCCCTTGGGTGGTCGCGCAGCGTGAATGAAGATGACACCGCACTTCTAGCTAGCCTGCTGGACGGAAGGCTCAAATATCCAGCAGCACAGCAGAACTGAGACCCGGGTTAACCAACAGCTCGAACAGTGAACACCTCGTCGGCGACGCGTGCTAGGGCGGCGCGCGCATCGTCGAGGTAGGTGAACATCGTCGCCCGGCCGACCAGGGCCGGATGACCGGGGATTCCCGTGAGGCCGACATCGAGCCAGTCGTGGGGGCTAGCTTCGCGAATGCCTGGGGGTTGACTGCGTCGCGGCCGCGGTACGCAGCGATTTGCCAGAAGCGGCTGGCGGTCTGGGCGCGGCGACCTGGGTGTCCAGCATCGTCATGTCGCTCATTGTGCAATCAGCAGGCGACACCTGGTCGCATCACCGCTGGTACTTGACAACTAGGGCAGAGGACGCCGGGCCACACATGAACCGCAAGTAGGTCATGCGGTATCGCGCAACCAGGCATACGGGTGGGCTCTGGAGCCGAACGGCTCAGGCTGCGGGCGGCATTGGTGAAAGGAACTCGACGGTTAAGCGGTCCGCAGGACGCGCCACCGCGCGTCGCCGGACACCTGGCCCTCGACAACCTGGACGGGGGCGCACGTGGACTGCCACACTGCGCCGCGATGGGGGCGGTGGAAGCGGATAGGCCCGCGGGTGCCCGCGATGGACACTTCGGGCCACGCCGCGGCTACAGCACTGCGGTCGGTGCCGTGACGTCGAAAGATTTCGTGGAGGACCGCGATGGAATCGTAGCCCTCGAGCGCCACGAAGGACGGTTCCCGCGCCAGTCTGTGGTGCAGCGCTGCGTGGACGCGTCGACCCGACGGTGTCAGTCGGTGGGGCACGTAGCGGAGGAAGGGTATGCCCGCGCCGTCGGGTCCGAGCAGCGCTTCCCATTGAGGGAGTTCAGGCTGCCCCGCGGGTGCGCCGATGAGGACGTCGGCGAGGGTGGGGTCGCGTCGGACGGCCTGAACGATTGCCACGGCCGGTTGGGGGAAGCCGACGAGCAGGACGAGGGCGGTCGCACGGTGGGCGCGCATCGCATGGCATACCGCGTGGGCGTCGGTGGTGCGTGCGTCGAGTACGTGGGCGGCGGTGTAGGGCTGCGACGCGAGGCGGGTTCGCAGGATCCGCGTACCGGCCGCCCAGTAGGCGCCGGGCGCTGTGATGATGCAGAGGCGCCGGTGCCCGCGGGCGAGCAGGTGATCGGCGAACACGGTCCAGGTGCGTGACTGCGCGGGTGCCATACGGGCGATCCAATCGGTCGGTTCGTCGACAAGGGGGTCCAGTACGGCCGACGAGCACACATACGGCACGGTCAGTGCATCGGCGGTGCGGGCCGCGGTACGCGCAACGACGCTGTGGTACTCCCCGGTGATGGCCGCGACGCCGCTGTCGGCGAGTTCGGCGACAGCTCGAGCTCCTCGGGCGGGATCGGCGGCGGTGTCGCGGACTGTCAACGCCAGCGGCCGACCGTGCACGCCGTTGGCCTGGTTCACGTCGTCGACCGCGAGTTGCAGGCCGGCCAGCAAATGGTGACCGGCATCGGTCCAGCCGGGTTCAGTGAGTGGGATCAGGGCTCCGATGCGCACGGTCGTCATGTGGATCCGTGTCGGTCGGAGCCGGGGTGGGCGGTCCGGGTCGGGACTCTGGTCCGGGCGTGACGCGGCACCGCTGTGGAAAGCTTGGAGCGCGTGCGGGGGCCTTCCGCTCGGTGCCGCTGGCAGGTCGTTCGCGTGCTCGTTCTGCGGCAGTCGTGAGCGCTTGTGCGGTGCGTCGTCAACATCAACTTCCGGGGTGCGGTCGGCGGCCGTATGAGGTGGGGCGTGGTGTGTGTTTCATCGGGTCGTGTGTTCGGCGAGGGCTTTGATGCCTGTGAGCGTTGAGAGCAGGGACTCTTCGAGCTGGTGGAGTCTGTTGGCGATGATCCGTGCGCGGTCATCGGGGTGGCGTCGTATAAGCGTGGTGATCCCCGAGGGGCCGGGGCCGAGCCGTGCGGTGTGACGCAGCCGGTGGCTGCGTGCCCGGCGGCATTGAGTTTAAACAGCCAGGTGGCGGCGGGCCGTTTCGGGTCGCCGACCGCCCAGGCGAACACCGTCGGCGGCGTGTACTCGACTACGTGTGATCGGGTTGTCCAGGTGCCGAGCTGCGGATGACAGTTCAGGCCCTCGAAGCAGGCGCCGACGCGGGGGGTCGTGGTGTTGTCGAGCCACTGCACCGACTGCAGTTCGTCGCTAAAGGTAGGCATGAGGGCGATTTCGGTGACCAGATCCCATACCCGCGCGGGAGTGGCGGCGATGTGCACGGCGACACTGACAGTGGGCGGTTCCACGATTTAAGGGTAGAGCCACCTCGTCCAACGCCTTCGTGGGTACCAGCCCCCTGACGTGGGTGTTTTCCGACGGTTTCGCGCTGAGCGGTGATCGCCTTGTGGGGTTGGCTAGTTTCGCATCATGGGGGGCCGAAAACAGGTGGAACGGGCCGGCTTGTTATCGGCATACTCGGAGCCGTGCAGGTTCCCGATCCGATCAAACCCGATGTGAAGGACTGGACGTGGGTGCTGTCGCGGCCGTGCCGTGAGTGCGGTTTCGACGTGCGTGATGTCGCGGACGTCACGGACGTCGGTCGAATGCTGCTTGACGATGCGCGGAGCTGGGCGGTGCGGCTCGATCGTGCCGACGCGCGGGTGCGACGGCACTCGACGGTGTGGTCGCCGCTGGAGTACGGCTGCCACGTCCGCGACGTGCACCGAGTCTTTGAGGCCCGCGTCGTGTTGATGCTCAGGCAGGACGAGCCGACGTTCGCGAACTGGGATCAGGACGCGGCGGCGGTCGCGGGCCACTACGGAGCGCAGGATCCCGTGATCGTTGCCGACGAGATCAGCGCCGCGGCGACGGCGGTCGCCCGGACCTATGCGAGCGTGCCCGCCGCCGGGTGGGGTCGTCGGGGTGTGCGCAGTAACGGCAGCCGGTTCACCGTCGAGACGATCGCGCGGTACCACCTGCACGACGTCGTGCATCACGCCCACGACGTCGACCGGTGAACCACCACGACGTCTACCAGGTGATCAGGCCGGTTGCTCAGGGTGGGGCGGGTGTGCGCTCAGAGGCTCGGTGACGGAATCCGGGGGTCGTCGTCGAGGTGAAACGCCGTGCGGAAGGCGGACGTGTCGCGCCGAGCACCGCGCACGTCGACGCGGGCGCCGACTACGCCGCGCCTGCGGTGTCCGGTCACCGGTCCCGACGCCACATCGCCGACAACCGACCGACGGCCGACGCCGACCCCTCGACGCGCAGCCGTCCGGACGCAGTCAGGTCCGACACTCGGTGCGGGTCCAGCGCGGCCGCCAGTGACTCAACCTCTCCGGCGATCACCACGTCGGCGGGCGCGTCCGCGGCGCAAGTCTGCACTTCGTCGGCGGTGATGCGCACCGTAACCTCCATCTCGTCGAGCGTCTCGAAACGCACCACCAGATTCGGGCCGTCGCGATCGGGGCGCAGATGGGCGCGCACGGCTCGCACCCACCACCGGGGGTGCACCACGTCGCCGGGCCGGCGGACGGTAAGCAGCGGTCGACCCCACCGGGCCAGCGCGTCGATCACGTCCTGCAGGTCGCGTCCCCGGTCGGTGAGTTCGTAGGCCGCACGGGCCGCGGGACGCTTCCCGAAGGGCCGGTGCACGAGTCGGTGCTCCTCAAGGTGACGCAGCCGCCCGGCCAGTACGTCGGTGGCGATCGGCGCCAACGCCGTTAACAGGTCGCCGTAGCGCTGGGGCCCGTCGAGCAGTTCGCGCACGATCAGTAGCGTCCACCGATCGCCGACGAGGTCGAGGCTGCGCGCGACCGCGCAGTACTGACCGTAGGAACGCGGCGGCATTCCGCATCCAAGCACGGCAGCCCCACGCGCCAACAGATACTTGGAAAAACCAAGCAATGGCTGGTACGGTGCGAGGGTGAACCCTGTTGACGACGCTTCCGACGCCGTCGCAGCCGAGGCCCACGCCTTCGCGACCCTCTACGCTGGCACCGACTCCGCCGCGCGAACCAAGCCGACTCCGTGCACCGAGTGGTCGGTCGAGGATCTCGCCACGCACGTCGCGGTCGGGTTGTTCCGCGACGCGGAGGCCTTCCACCGCGCGCGGGTGGGGGCGCGAACCGCACCAGGCCCCCTCGACGTCGGCGACCTGCCCGCCGACCAGGTGATCCACCTCGCCGTCGAGCACCTGCGCGCAGCGCTGCAGCGCCCGCCGCGGCGCTGGCCCGACATCCCCACGCCGTTCGGGGCGTTCCCCGTCCTCGACGCCGTGAATTCGCTGCTGATCGAGGTGGGGGTGCACCTCGACGACCTGAGCATCGCGACAGGCAGCCGCGAGGTGTCGTTGTCGGCGGCCACGCTGCAGGCGCTGTTCGGTTTTGGCGAGAAGTATCTGCTCCTGCAGGCGGCACCCGTGGCGTCCGAGCCGTTCGGCTACACGCTGTCCGCACCGTCGGCCACGATGTCGATGTCGTGGGACGGGCGTCGCTGGGCGCCTGGCGCGACCTCATCTCCGCGCTGCGTGGTCACCGGATCCGATGACGCCGTGGCGCGGCTGATGCTGCGCCGCATCGACGTCGGCGACGCCCGGCTCGAGGTGAGCGACCCCCACGGAGTCGCCCATCTGCTCACCCCCGCGATACGACCGCTGTGACCGCGCAGTCGAGTCCGGCGACGGACACGCGACGCCCTCGATCGCGGTATCGAGGAGCGCCCCGCCCGGCGTCGTCGGTCCCGCCTCACAGCAGAACCGACGACCACGTTCGCGCTCTCCAGCACGCGGCGACCGCTGCCCGCGGCGGCACCGCGCGTCGACCCGCATGTCGCGAATGCGGCTGCATCACAACGCTCGTCACCAGACAATCAAAGCCCGCGCAGGCCCGTTCACCGATGCGATTTCCCCGTGGCGACACCGCCGCCGCGGTCGGCGCGAAGGCGGTGACATTCGGCCCATGACCGTCACACGAGAGGTCGTCTACGACGTCGACGGGCAAACGACGGTCGCCCACCTGGCCCACCCCGACGGTGTCGGCCCGTGGCCGGCGGTACTCATCGGCCACGACGGCATCGGTCTGGAGGGCTACCAGCGCCGCCGCGCCGACATCCTCGCCGAGCACGGGTACGCCGCACTGGCCTTCGACTACCACGCCGGCCGAACGTACTTCGGGCAACCGCAGGCGATGCTGGAACGAGTGCTGCCGCTGCTGGGGGACCCCGCTCGCATGCAGGCGATCGGCCGCGCCGGGCTCGACGCCCTGCTCGCCGTCGCGGGTGTCGACGGCCAGCGCATCGCCGCGCTCGGGTACGGCGCCGGCGGACGCATCGTCCTGGAACTCGCCCGCACCGGTGCGCCGTTCGTCGCAGTGGCGGTCGTGCATCCCGGTCTGCCCGAACCGCGCGCCGACGACTGGGCCGACGTCACGGCAGCCTTCTGGCTCTGCACCGGCTCGCAGGACCCGCTGTGCACCCCTGCCCAGCTGCTGACCTTCGGGTCGGCGTTGCAGGACGCCGGAGCCGACTGGCGCGTCACCGTCTACGGCGGTGCGCAGCACGCGTTCTGGGCCGCTCCGACCCGCACCGGCGGCGGAGGTTCGGACGGCGGCCCGCCGGACGGGCCGGATCACGCGGTGGCGACCGTGCCCGGCGTCGGCTACCACGGCGCCCACGCCGCACGCGCTTGGAACGCGATCCTGACGCTGTTCGACGACACGCTGCGCTCCACCGGCCTCGGCGAGCGGACCCGGCACACGGATGTTCCTTGACCGAGGCGCACCGGGAATCCGCGGTACCGGCGACGGCAGCGCGAATCCGGGTCCACCGCATCACGGCGGCGCCGCCGGCAGGGCGTCGAAGCCGGGAGGGCGTCGAAGCCGGGAGACGACTGCGGCGGCGGTGTGGGCGGCCGTGCACACCGAGCGCCGTGCCCTCGTCGAGGACCTCACCGACCTGACCGATCTCCAGTGGGAGACGCCCTCGTTGTGTCAGGGGTGGGCCGTACGCGACGTGGTGGCCCACCTGGCCGCCACCGCGACGCTGACGCGGCGGGGATTTATCCGGGAACTGGCGAGCTCGGGGCTCAGCACCCAACGCATCGTCGACCGACAGATCACCCGGGCCCGGGCACACGATGCGGCAGCGTCACTGGCGGCGCTGCACGCGGCGGCCCACGAGGTCGCCTCCCCGCCGCGTCCAGTGATCACCCGCGTGGTCGAGATCCTCGTCCACGCCGAGGACATCCGGCACCCGCTCGGTGTGCACCGGGACTACCCGTCGTCGTGGGTCATCGCCGCTCTGCTGCACCTGGCCGGCGACAGGTCTTCGGGAGGGCGCGCGCGACTGGCGGGACTGACGCTGGCGGCTACCGACACCCTGTTCATCACCGGCGCAGGCCCGCTGGTGGCCGGGCCTGCCGCGGCGCTGCTGCTCGCGGCCGGCGGACGCGCGGCGCGGCTGCAGGATCTTTCCGGGCCCGGACGCGCCGTACTCGCCGACCGCATGCACGCAAGCTGAGCCGAGGCCGCGAACGCGAACCCTTCCTAATCCTGACGACGGACGCTCGACTTGCTACGCCGGTCGTCGCGATCGGCGAAGCGGGACAGGTAGGTCCACGTGGGTCGGTAACCGCGAGCGCGGTAGAGCCGCAGCGCCGCGGTGTTGCCGGGCAGCACGCCGAGGACGACGTCCTCGACGCCGAGGCGCCGCAGGTGACTTTCCAGGCGGTCCAGGATCCGGGTACCCACACCGGCGCCGCGGAAGCCGGGCAGTACACCGAGGGACTCGATCTCCCCGAGCAGCGCGCCGGTGACCCAGGTGTCGGCGACCCACGACGCGGCGGCGGGCAGTACACGAACCAATCCGTACCCGACGACGTAGGGCCCGTCGACCGCCACGACGAGCTGGGTCGCGGGCTGGTCGAGCAACTCGACGTACAGCGCGCGGCGTTCGCGCCAGCTGACGTCGTCGTCGACGTAGGGCCCGAGCTCGGGCATGGTCGCGGCGTGGTGGCGGTGCACCGCTAACCACACCGGTCGCAGCGCCTCGAGGTCGTCCTCACCGGCCTCGCGCACCTCGATAGCGTGCCTCACGGCTGCGGCCCCCGTTTGTCGCAGACCGATAAAGGCCGTCGGGGTGCAGGACCGGAGGCGGCGCGATGACGTGCCAGCGGCCCGTCCGACGAGGCGCCGGCGTCATCGCCGGGCACGCGGGGATCGCGGTCGTCGGCGGCGCCAGATCGGCGGTGCGGTGTGCGGCGGGTGAGGGCCACGCCGGCCAGACATAGGGCGCCGCCCAGCACGGCCAGCGGTGCCGGGGTTTCGTCGAGGACCATCCACGCCAGCAGGATCACGACGGGCGGGACGAGGTACGTCGTGGACGCGGCCGACCCCGCGGACAGTTGTGTCGTCGCATACGTCCACGTCACGAAGCCGATCGCAGTCGGAACGAGGCCTAGGTAGATCAGCCACACCAGATCGGTGACCCCGGCCGTGCGGACCTCCTGGACCAGCTGCGAAGAGAACGGTGCGCACACGACGGCCCCGATGACGCACCCCCACCAGACCGACTGGGTGGCGGTGACATGGTTGTGGGTCGCTTTCTGGGCGAGCACACCGACCGCGAAGGCCAGCGCCGCCACTGCGCACCAACCCAGACCGGCCACGTTCGTCGGCTCGCTCGCGGGGGGATCGGTGACGGTCGCGCCGATCAGCGCCACCCCGACGAACGCGACGGCGACGCCGGCGAGCAACGGCGCCGGAAGGCCCTCTCGCAGCAGCACACCGGCCAAGACGGCGACGATGACGGGGGCGAGATTGACGATCAACGAAGCGGTCCCGGCGTCGACGACGCGCTCGGCGGCGTTCAACGACACGTTGTACACGCCGAACCAGACCGCCCCGTAGACCACCGTCAGCGCGAGGTGGCGCCCTCGGGGGCGACGCAATCGCCACGGCCGGGCGATCACGGTCAGTGTCGCCGCCCCCACGACGAGCCGACCCAGGGTCAGAGCGCCGGGGGAGAACATGTCGCCCAACGCGCGGATGGCGACGAACGCCGACGCCCACGCCGCTACGGTGACCGTCAGCGCCGGCAGGGCGAGATCGCGGGGCACGTGCATAGTGCAAGTGGATGACGGCGACGGCCGCAGGGGCAAGCGGTTTGCGCGCCTACCGGCGCTGCAATCCCGCCATCCGACGCGTGGAGGTCGACGCCGGGAAAGCTGTACCAGCGGCTCGCGTCGAAGCGGCCTTTAACGAACGGACACGGGCCCCGTCCTGGCACCTCGACTTCACCTGTCGAGCCGCCGGTCACCGCGCCGATCCCGTCACCGAACACCGTTCGCAGCAGTCCCGTCAACGCGCGGCACGCAACACCGACGGTGTCAGGATCATCGCCGAGAGCGGTGGTGACTGTGCGCACACCATTCAGGAGCCCCGCACGGTTTGGTCAGATGCCCGAGCGTGCGGCGAGATTGTTGAGGCTGCAGCCTAGGGAACTCACGCGGACGCCGAAAATCGGTGGTTTTGCGTCATCGCGGCGGCGCTTCCGGGTGCGGTGGAAACGGCGGCAAGTGCCGAGCAGCCTCTACGCGACGGTCGTGTGGATCGGTCGGACCGCGGTGTTCTTCGCCGTGCTCACCGACACGGCCTCGAAATGGGTGGTGTCATCTGCGCCTGCGGCTCCGCCGGGGCGGGGTCAGCGTGGTCCCAACTCTGCTGGTCCCCGCCGCCGGGGTCGTCGGCTACGCCCACCTCATCTGCAGGGCCACCTCATCTTCAAGTCGTTTTACGTATCCCCGCGGTCGACTGGGGTGGGCGTGGATGGAGACGGCGCGTCGTCGTGGTCACCGTGGGCGTTGTCATGCTCGTCGGCTTCTCTGTGCTCGTCCTGCGACGGCGTGGCGCTGCACGTCTTCGTCGAGCAGCGCTTCATGCTCGACGACGAGCCCTCGGGGTGACGAAAAATTTGTGCGAGCGTCATTCAAGCACATCCCCGACACTTGTCGGCGTACCCGACCAGGTTCGGCATCGAACGAGGTGCAGGAGAAGGACGCAAACCTCGATCGAAGAGCCGCCGAACGGTTGCGCGCCGGATCGGCGGCACAGCGCGGGCGTTGATCACGTCACCGAGAGCTGCCTCAGCAGCTGCACGGTGTCCATGATCTGACGGTCGTGCACGACGAGGCCGTCGTCGAAGTCCAGCAGCTTGATGTAGACGAGGTCGACCACGCGCCCGGTGGCCACCAACGGGGTGCCTACTCCGAGATCAAGGGGCCCCGTGTGCGTTCCGCGGAATCGGGTCACGCCAGCAGCGGTTGTCGCGTCGGCGACCACGTGCTGCACCGTCTGGGAGATGTCGGGAAACGCTCGGAACAGTGCACAGCTCCAGGCGACCGCGGCGTGCGCATCGCGGTCGGGTCCGACGCCCGGTGCAAAGAGGTAGCCGGGCGCCGTGGTGGCGACCCAGTCCTCCCACCGCTGCGACACCCAAAGCCGCTCGATATTCCGGTACCGCTCTACCAGATCGTGTTTCACCCTCATCCACTCCATCTGCGCCGTCGCCTCACGCGGGTCGGTACGAGACTCGTCGCCGCCCCACCAAATGACATCGCCAACCAGCCCGACCGCGTGCCGCGCAACTCGTACGCGCGCTGCCGGTGCTCACACGTCGACGCCCCGCCACTGCTGAAAACGCACCACCATCACCAGCGCCGCGGTTGCGAGTATGACGAGATTGACGAGAAACACCTGCTTGTACTCACCAAGTGACCAGTGCGACGCTGCTGCACCAATCATCAGGACCACTACACCTAGAGCGGCCAGCGGTGTCAGCAGCGGCGCAACGCCGCTGAGCCAGGGCACGATCAAACCGACGGCGGCCGCTATCTCACTGAGCCCGACGAGGCGGATGATCGGCAACGGCCACGGTGCAACACCGGTCTGGCCGGATTCGATCATGGCCGCCTTCGACATCGTCGACTTCGCGATGCCGACGGCGAGGAACGTCGCCGCCAGCACGCCGCTGAGGATCCACGTCGTGGTGTTCATCACCGGCCGCCTCGGCGGCGCTGCTTCCCGCTACGACCAGCGGATCCGCAGACGCCCTCACCCTCGTGTCGAATAAATACGTTGGAGTACACGTATTTCATCATGGCCGATCGCCAGCGATCTGTACAGCCCCCGGTCGCGCCGGCATCGGTCAGCCGGTGTCGGGGGTGCGCCCGCGTGAGCCGGATGCGCGCGACACACGCGCCGCCCGTTCGCCGGTCTGAAGGGTCAGCGAGGTGGTGGACCGTCGCGCTCGACGTCGGCGAGCAGTCGTCGGCAGGCACGCTGACCGGTGGCCAGACTCCGCGCGTCGCCGGTGCTGCGCAACCGCAGATCGGCGGCCACCAGGTAGGCGTCGAGTCGGAACACCGTCGCGGCGACGACGTCGTCGGCGGCCTTCGACGGCTGGCGATCGACGCGTAGTTCACCTTCGATGAGGGTCAGCCACTGGCTGCGCATCTCGCGTACGGCGTCGGCGACGGGCCCCTGCTTGACACCGAGGTCCATCGTGGCGGCAATCATGAAGCAGCCGCCCGTCACCCTGCGGTTGGCGACGTAGGCGAACCAGTTGTCGATGATCTGTGAAAGCCGCGGGACGCCCGGTCTTCTCACCCACGCCGGCGTGATGACCTCAGCGACGAACTGCTCTCTGGCGTACGCGACGGCGGCCAGGTGCACCGACTCGCGATTGTCGAACACCGTCAAGATGCCGCTGGCACTCGACCCGGTGCTCTGCGCCACGCGGGCGATCGAGACGGCGTCGAAGCCGTCGAGCGTGGCCAGGTCGGCGGCGGCCCGCGCCGCGCGTCTTCGTGTTCTGTCACCGCGCAGTCTGCGGCCGTCCACGCCCTCCGGCACCCGGTGAGTGTACGTCCGACCGGTCCCGCAGATAGGCGGGTGTCGGCCGGTGGTGTGCCTCGGCGGTGTCGGCGCACACCGGGCGACACCGTCGAGGTCGGGGCTGTCGGTGCGTCAGTGAGGTTCACAGGCCGGGGGCGGCGCCGGCGGTTCGCGTCGGGAGGTGTTCGCGTGATGCACGCGGTACGCCGACGGTGAGCAGCCGACGCGTCGGGTGAACTGCTGGCGCAGCACGCCGGCGGATTTGAGCCCGACGTGGCGGGTGATCTGGTCGATGGTTAGGTCGGGGCGCTCCTCGAGGAGGTGTTGAGCGTGACGAATGCGCTGCTCGAGCACCCACGCGTAGGGGGTGGTGCCGGTCGCCTCGCGGAACCGTCGCGTCAGGGAGCGCTCGGATCGGAAACTGCGGCGGGCCATGGCCGCCACCGACAGGTCACCATGCAGATGGGTGATCGCCCAGCTCAAAAGCGCGTCGATGTCGTCGGCGCCCGGGGGTGTCGGCACGGCCGCGTGAACCCACTGCGCCTGCGACGCGGAGCGGTGCGGAGCCACCACCATGCCGCGCGCGATGGCGTTGGCCGCCGCTGCACCGAACCGCTTGCGGACGACGTGCAGGCACAGGTCGATGCCGGCCGCGGTCCCGGCCGAGGTGAAAACCGGGTCCTCGTCGACGTAGAGCACGTCCGGACGCACGGTGATCGCCGGGTGGCGACGCGCCAGCTCGGCGGTGTACATCCAGTGCGTGGTCGCGCTGCGCCCGTCGAGGATGCCCGCCGCGGCGAGGGTGAACGCCGCCGAACAGACCGAGACGATCGTGGAGCCGTGCGACAGCGCGCCGTGCAGGGCCTCACGCACGAGGGGATCCACGTCAAACGCGGGTGTCAGCGCTGGGGCCACGGCGATCAGATCCGACCGGGTGAGCCGGTCAAGCCCGCCCGTGACGACCACCGCCATGGCGCCCAGCGTGGCGATTGGAAGCTCGGGTCGCTGCGCCACCACCGCGAAGTCGAAGGCCGGCACTCCCTGCGCCGTTCGGTCGACGCCGAAGATCTCGCAGTAGACGGCCAACTCGAACGGTCGGACCGTGGGCGGCACCAGGACGGTGACCCGACACGTCGTCATTAGGCCTCACTGCTATGCGTATAGGTGTTCGCATAGTGTAACGGCGGAGAGGTGTCGCGGGAGCCGTGGCCCGGTTACGTGCCACTCGGATGCGGCGTCGGCGGGTGGGGTCCGACACCAGTGGTGTCGGCCCGGTCGAGGGGATTCGCGTGTATCCGCCGCAGGGCGCTTTGATTAAGGGCGCGGGCAGGGAAGCTGTCGGGTTTGTGCTCGGCCTGGGCACGGAAGCAGTCGATGATCTCGGTGGAGATACCTAACCGCGGGTACCGGTCCAGCACGGCCGCCCGCTCGGCGATGCTCCACTGGTCGCAATCGATGCCCAGGACGTCGAGCGAGGTGGCGATGTTGAGCAGGTGTCCCTCCGTATCGACGGCGGGGGAGACGACGTCGGGCCCGACGTGGGCGATGACGGCGTCGCCGACTTTTGCGCATCGGGTGTCCGACCACCCGGCGGCGGCGCCGAACACCCACGCCACGTCGGCGCCGGCCAGCTCGAAACTCGCGGTGTGGTGATCGAATTCGCTCACCAGTCCGATGTCGTGCAGCAGCGCCGCGACGTAGAGCAGTTCCCCGTCGAAGGCGATCCGCCGACGGCCCGCGCAGAAGACCGCCCAATGGTAGGAGCGCAGACAGTGATTGAGAAGCGAGGGGCCGTAGTACCGTTCGCCGACTCGCAGCGCTGCACGGGCGGCGGGGGTGTCAGGTGCGGTGATGACGATGTCGCTCATCGACCGAGCATCCCCGGTTTGTCGGAGTCGGAGGGATGGTGGCCCGCAGCGTGGCTGTAATCCGTCGTCGGCTGGCCGATAGTCCCCCTTCGACGTTCGTCGTCACCGGGTGGCATGAGGCAGTGCAACGTGCCGGTCGAAAAGCGTTGTGTATCGCGGCTTTGGGCCCTTGCCGACGGTGGTCGGCTCGCACGCCGACCAGGTCACCTGTGAACCGAGGCGATGGTCGAGACCTCCCGAGCTGAGTCGGGACGTTCGAAGCGAGTGGAGTTGAGAGGCGGACAGGCAGAGGTCGTCGGCGCAGAGTCCGTGCGGGTCGTGCGGGTTGTTCGACGTGCCGCCCCGTGAGAGCCGTCGCCCGTGTGGATGTCGGCCCGCACTGCGACCGCGAGCTACGGCTTATCGCCGTCGCGGGGTGTGACGGTCAATCCGTGCAGTAGGTGGTTGATCTCGTCGAGTGCGTCGCGGTGCGCCGCGAGCGGGTCGGGTGCTCGGGCGACTTCCATGGCGCTCTCGCAGATCGCCCCGAACAGCAGGTGGGTCAGAGCGCGCGCAGATCGCGGCGCGATCGCATCCGCGTCGGCGGCCGACTCGATTCCGGTCTCCATCATCGACAGCAGGGGGTATTCGAGACGCCGCATGTGCTCCCACCCGAGTGCACGGTGGGCCTCGACGAGCATGATGCGCTGCACCGCGGGGTCCAGACAGTGCGCGAGGAACGCGCGACACCCCGCCGCGAAACCTGCCCACGGATCGGCGTCGGCGCGGTACGCGCGCACCACAACATCCACTGCGCGTGTCACCTCTCCGGCGAAGACAGCGGCGAACAGGTCGGGTTTGTCGTGGAAGTGATGGTAGACGGCGCCCTTGCTCACACCAGCGGCCGTCGCCACCGCCGTTAGCGAGGTCGCCTCGTATCCGTCGCGCGCGAAGAGGTCGCGCGCCGAGGCGACGAGCGCGGTGGTCGTCGCCTCGGTGCGTTGCGCCTGCGTCTGTCTCACGCCGTGGCGTCCTCCTCCAACGCGATCAGCGGGATGTACCTATCGGTGAACCCACCGTAGTAGGCGGCCTGCGGGTACATGGCAACGAACGAGGCGAACGCCCGGTCGCGTTCGGTGCCGATGAGCTCGCGGGGGTGGATGCGGGCTTGGCGGCGGCCGACGACGATCGTTGCGTGCCCGGCTGCGCGCAGGTTCAGCCACCACGCGGGGGTGCGATCGGCACCGGCGTTCGCCGCCATCACGACGACCGCATCATCGTGCTGCAGGTACAGCAGCGGGGTGACGCGGGGCTTGCCGGTGCGCCGGCCGACCGTCTGCAGCACCAGCACCGGGGCCCCGGCGAACCAGCGCGGAACGAATCGTCCACGGGTCCACAGGTACAGCCGGGCGTGCGCACGACCCATCGCCCGCGACGTGGACGCCATGTGTTGGGCGACCTGGTGGGATCGGCGGGCGATCCGGTAGTGGCTCATAGGACGTGGTAGACGCGGTAGTCGATGCGGTCGGGCGACAGCGCGTTATATCCGACCGCCACCACGCCGCCGAGCCAGCTGTAGCGTTCGTCCGCGGTTTCGAATGACGGGGTGGTGCGCACGTAGGTCTCGTTGAACGGCAGGGCCTCACCGGCGGCGAGGCGCGCCAAACCACCGGCGGGGACTTTGATGACCCCGCCGGCCCGGTAGTGGATGAGCGCGCCGTCGACGGTGCGGATGGTGGCGCGGACGTCGACGCGGCCCACGCTGTCGTTGCCGACCAGCAGCCAGTCACCGCCCCCGGGAAGCACCTCGCCCGACACCTTGGGACCCTCGATGCGTCCGCCGTCGGTGATGAACGTCATCCGTAGTCCCGCGGCGGTGGGGATGAGCTGCGCCGGCTGCAGGTCGACGCGCATGTCGAACAGGTGCGCGACCGGCATCGCGTCCACGCGGGGAAGCTGATCGACCGCCGACCCGTTTCCCATCAGCGCTCGCCCGCCGTGAGCGCGGCCTGCATCTGCACCGCGTCGATGAAGGTGTCCTTACGGGTCACCAGTCCATCTGGCCCCACCTCGACGACATCTAAGCAGTCGAAACGGGCCCCACCCGACAGCAACGCCCAGTCCAGCACCCAGTGGTTCTCGCCGTAGCGGACCCGGTAGGTCTCGAACGAGAACCCGGGGAACCTGGCGAAGATCCCCTCGAACGCCTGCCGCACCGCGTCGCGACCGACCACTGGTGCGGAGGCGCCCAGGCGGGTCCAGAACATCGTGTCGGCGCTATGCAGCCGGACGATCGCCGCGGCGTCGCCCGCTGCCCAGGCCGCGAAGTAACGTTCGGCCACTGCTGGAAGCTCGAAACTCGTTGTCGATGTCATTACATCACTCCTACATGAATTGACTACGAAATCCCCGGCAACAAACCTACCGTAGGTATGTCAGTGAGGTCAAGGGCGATTGTTCCGTGCCGTGCTGGCCGTGCCGTGCCGGGCGCTGCGGTCAAGTCTCGGGCGGTCATTCGGGGAGCGCGGTCGAGGAAACCGAGGACGTGCTCGAAGCGACCCTCCGCGTCCATCTCGGCGACGTCGAATCCCACGATGACGGGTTCGTCGCCGGCGGGGCCGAGTCCCCACCGAAAGCGCGGCTGGTTCAGATGAGCGTCGACGTCGCCCATGGCCGTGAACACGCACCTGGCGAACTGCGATTGCACCGCCGCGATCGTCGCGGCGATGTCGTCGCTACCGATCACTTCGGTCAGCGGGTCGGTGTATCACGCCGCCGGGCTCCAATGACGTTCGACGAGCGCGCGGCGGTCTGCCGGGTCGACAGCGTTCCAGCAGGCCAGGTAGTTCGCTTCGAAGTGCAGCACCGGCAGGCTCAGCTCCGCGCGAAGCCTCGGCGCGCCACTGGCGGCCGGCGTAGGTACTCGGCGAGGTCAACAGCAGCTGGTGCGCTCATCGGGTTGCACACCCCGTGGCAGCGGCCCGTGTCCTCAATTCGTCACAGTGACGAAAGAACGTCGCGGACCTGCAGCATGTGCTGTGCGGTCGGCGGGGGCGTCACGGGCACGCCAGTAGAGAACGCCTGAAATTTCACTCGATCGCTGCCGGGCACCATTCGTGTCGGACGGATGCGCCGCCGGTGGCCGCCGGCCCATTCCATGGCTGGCGCGCTTTTACGCACGCCATCGACCGAGGTAATCACCGCCGTGACGCTACCGCGCCGGCACTGGACGTACCTTGTCCGGCTCGCGCACCCTGTTGGCAACTCTGGCAGCTGCGTAAGAACGAAAACATGAATACTCTTGCGCTGCAACGCATTTCACCGATAAGAGAGATTATGTCAGGTTGGATGTCGGACCCCGCAGGCAGACTCTTCCCCATGGATGGGTCGTGTACTGTCTCGGTATATCTGGCGGATTTCGCATTTAATCTGGCGGTTTGCGGAGTGTCGTCCTCATCTCAGTGAAGTTGGCGGTTAATGTCGGACCGCAGTCGTAGTGTCAGCTGCGAAGGCCGAAGGAGGTCGAATGCCAGCTCCACGTCTGCGTTCACTGCCACGAAACGTCACTGACGTGGTGCGGGTGTTGGCATGTGTGGATGGCACCGTTCAGAACTTGCACCTATCGCCCGATGTCGGGTCTGTCCCGCTCGAGCGTGCGACCCCCATCCGCGAGTTCTTCTCCTGGCCGGGCAAGCGGAACTATGAAGGCCTCTATTGGTCGAGCACGAATCGTCGTCATGTCGACTTCGAGTCGCTCCTTGAACGCGATTATCTGCTGGCGGCCGATAACGCATCCGACATTGTCGCCATTGCGGCGCAGCCGCTGGCGCTGCTCTGGCCACGAGCAACACGGGGCAACCGGGACCACGTACCGGATTTCTTCGTGCGGCTTGCCAACGGCGATGGCCGATTGATCGACGTTCGCTCCCCGAAGGGAGTCGAGAAGTACGCCGAGCAGTCCACTTTGACACGCAAAATCTGTGACGAAATCGGCTGGGAGTACGAGGTCTTCACGGGACTGTCTCCCGAACTCGCCCAAAACCTGCGCTGGCTTGCCGGATATCGGCACGACCGCAATGCTCCCCCGGCAGAAATTGCCGAGTCGATCACTCGGTGCTTCGCAGAACCTGTGGCGCTTGAGGTCGGTCTCGGCGAAGCCAGCAGGCGTACAGGCCGGAGTGTCGAACACACAACCGCGATTGTGCTGAATCTGATTTGGCGCCGACATTTGTCAGCAGACCTCTCCCGGCCGCTGTCGATGTCCAGCGAGGTGTGGGCATGAAGACGGTCCGGCTCTTCGACTTGTTGAGCTACGACGGACATACATGGCAAGTCGTCGCCCAGGATGGACCGCAACTGGCGCTGAAAGAACTCATTTCGGGCCGGATCCAGAGGATCGGGGTAGCGGAGCTCCTCGGCGACGAGAGTTTCCTTCCCGACGTCCCTGACCGCCTTCCGCAGCTGGATTCGGCTGCAGTGCTAGAGACGTTGGATTCTATTGCCCGCGAACGTGTAGCGTTTCTCCGCCGCCACATCGTCGAAGTGCTGACTGGCAGGCCCCCCGCAGACTTCGACGGACTCGATGAGGATTCGCCCACAGGGATACGCCGCGAGTACGACCCGAAGCTTCCGCTGAAAGATCGCATTGCCGCGAAGGTATCCGAGCTGGCGGCGGCTAAGACCCCTGTCGGCTATCGGAGCCTGGAAAGGTACATAAAGGCGTACCGCCAGGACGGCGTCGCCGGGTTGGTCGACGGACGGATGCAGCGGCGGTCCACGCCAACCGGACGGATCGACCCGGCTGTCGTTTCTCTTCTCGAAGATGCGGTAAAGAGGCAAACGAACATCTCGACAGGCACCCGCTCCCGCGTCATCAAGCAGGTCAGCTTGGAAGCCGCCCAGCTCGGTTTACCGCTGCCGTCGCGGTCCACCCTGTATCGCGCGGTGGATAACCTTGAGAAGTCTCGGCATCCATTCGGTAATGCGACGACTCGACGAACGCAAGCCAACCGACCAGACCGCACGTGGGGTCGCCAGGCTCCCTCACGACCAGGTGAACTGACCGAGGTCGACAGCACACCGATGGATCTGATGGCGATATATCCAGACGGGTCGGCTGGGCGCGTAGATCTCACGCTGATGCTCGACGTCGCCACACGGACCTTATGCTCCGCGATTCTGAGGCCGGTGGCTACCAAAAGTGTTGATGCTGCGGTGCTTCTCGCGCGAGCGCTGACTCCTTTGCCGATGCAACCCGGCTGGAGCCGATCAGTGAGCTTCTCGCGCTCGATTCTCCCCGCCGGCATGATCGAAGGCGACGAAGAGATTCGCGCTGGCGTGGCCGCCAAACCCGTCATCGTTCCCGAGTCGATCACCGTGGACCGCGGCAAGGTCTACGTCGGTTCAACGTTTCTCAATGCCTGTGAACGCCTACAGATCAGCGTCACCAAGGCCGCTCCGCGCACTCCCACTGACAAACCACACGTGGAGCGAGTCTTCGCCGCCATAAATAGTGGATTCACGCAGTACCTCGCGGGATACGTCGGGCCGAACGTCGTCAAGCGCGGAGCAGCCCCGGTTGCGGAAGCGATGTGGACACTTGCTGAACTGCAGAATCTTCTCGACCTATGGATCGTCGCGGTGTGGCAGAACAAACCACACCCCGGCCTTCGGCATCCGGCGATGCCAAAAAGGGATCTCACGCCGAACGAGGCCTACGCGGCGTTGGCGTCAGTTGCGCCGACGGTCAATGTCGCTCTGGATCGCGATGACTACATCGGTCTCCTTCCGGTGACCTACCGGTCGATCCAGGGCTACGGCATCAACTTCGAAAGCCTGCACTACGACCATCCCGCCCTGCATCGATACCGCGGCGTCAAGAGTGGTTTACCGCTGCCGGCCAACGGTGGATGGGAAGTCCGATACGACCCGTACAGACTGCAGTCGATCTTCGTCCGTGACCATTTCCGGGGCGAATGGATCGAGGCTGAATGGAGTCTCGCGAAACAAGCTCTGGCACCCTTCTCTCTCGATGTGTTGCGCGCTGCCCGTAAGGCAGTGCAAAACCGCGGAGAAAACCCCAGCGGCGTCGATGTCCTTGCCGAGATCAGCCGCATCCAAACCGGTGGCGCCCGGACGGTCAAGGAACAACGAGCTGCCAAGCGGGACAGCGTTAACAGGCCTGTCGTGCCGCCGCTGTCGCCCGCGGCCGAGCAGGCTGATCCAACCGGGGAAGACAAATCTTTGGCTAGCGTCTCCGCAATCAACGTGGTCAGTGACATCCCGCGGCATCGGGCAGCCCGCCGCATCGACGACGAGTACGAGGATTAGCCGTGGCCGTACCTGATTCTCTGGCCGCATGGCGGGAGTTCGTTAACCGCCGAAATGTCGAGCCAGAACACCTCACTATGAAGCAGATCAGTGCCCTCTCCCCTGCCGAAAAGGAGACATACGACCAGCAACGATTTGCCTGGTTAGGGGCAGATGTCGTGTTGGAAACGCCCGACACCGAGGCCTTGACACACCAGACACGTGTACTGATGGCGAGAAACTCCGCAGAGTCGGCCACCGCGCGACGTGGTCTTGCGATCTCCGGGTCTGCTGGCCGCGGGAAGTCAACCGCCGCACTGCTGATTGGGCGTCGGCACGAACGGGTGATGCGTACCAAGTTGAACCGGTACGATGACGGATTTGCACCAGTGGTCTACACGGTCGTTCCCCCGGGGACCACACCGAAGATGATGATGCTGGCATTCGCCAACTTCCTCGGACTGCTGGTTCCGAATAAGTTGACCGCGCAGGATCTGACCGAGCAGATCGTAGGTGTGATGCGAAGCCTGTCAGTGTCGTTGGTACTCGTCGACGAGGTGCACAATCTCAAGACCAATCATCAGGCTGGCAGCGAAGCCGCATCAGCATTGAAGGTGTTCTCCGAGAGACTCGACGCAACGTTTATCTACGCCGGCATTGACCTACTTCAGGCCGACTTATTCGCCGGTCACATGGGCCGCCAACTCAAAGGCCGGATGGCCGTTCATCAGATGCGGAAATACGAGTACGGGACGAAAGCGCAGCGGGACAAGTGGACCGAACTCGTCCTCGGCGTCGAAGCCCTGCTACCACTTGGTCGGCACTCCGCGGGATTTCTCGAAACGGAGGTGACCTACCTATACGACCGGACCGGAGGCTCGATCGGTTCGCTCCGCGCACTCCTCAACGATGCGGCCATCGCGGCGATCCTGAACGGTGACGAGCTCATCAACAGGAAGCTTCTCGATCTGACTTCAACCGATTTCGCAGCCGAGGAGGCTGCGGCGCGGACGGCAGAGGGTGATGCCCGTGCTCCGATGCCGTTAAGGAGGGCTGAATGACCGTCGCTCCCCTCCCGGTTCGCACGCGCCTATTTCACGGCGAGAACGTAGATTCGTACACACGACGCCACGCAGCCCGAAACTTCTGCACGCCAGCCGATGTTGACCGTGCCTTGCGCGAGCGCGGCGTGATCAGTTCCAAGAACCGGCGCGATCCCGATCGTCTACAGGCATGGCGAGATCTCGGAAGACTGCGGGACGGTGCATTCGCCACCCCTGAATACGTTCTCGACCAGGAGGTGACCGAACGGACGCTGTGCCTGCGGTGCACCAGAGGCGAGTCTGCCCGAGGGAGGCTCATTGGCGTAGGGCTGGTGTGTATACGGCACAGGCGATGGTTGGGCTCGTCGCAGATTGACTTGCATTGCTATTCCGCTGCTCTCGCCGCGGAACGGCAGTTTCGGCGGCACCTCGCTGCTCGGAGTGTCCTGCACGATTCCCTGTCTATGCTGATCGGTCGAGAGTGTGCCAGCCCCGCCATCATCGGGTCGAGCGAGATCAACCGTCGCAGAAATGAATTGGGTATCGATGCTGTCGACGCGTTGACGTATCCAGAGCAAGTGAAGATTGCTCGACTGTTGTGCTCCCCCAGTTTCCTCGACAAAGCAACTGACCCAGGCACCTCTTCAGCTCAGCGCAGTTCGCCGGTCGCGACAGAAGTAGAGAAGGTCATCCCCGTCCGTGACGATGCAGACCCGTGGCGAGCCACCAACCGAGTGTGGACAGCGATCACGCACCTGACCACGCGCCGGCAAGATGCCCGTATCTTCGGCGTACCGATGCGCGATACCTACTACAACATCCTGCGGTTCCTTGACAAGTCGCAGGACAACCAGTTGTGACGGGCCGCCCCATGGCCATGGTCGGAGACCTGTCGGTGCTCAGTGGTCAACTACTCGTAACGACCCAAGCACTCGGCGTTCTGGGCGCTCATGACGACTCACGAGAGGTGAACCGTGGAACTTGAAGATCTTGAGCTCCTAAGCAAGGACGAGCTCATCGAGGTAATTTGTCGTCTCCAAGGTGAGGCGGAACCGGGCGTCAAGCTGACCTTCCCGGGTAAGGCGACCGCCCGCCGAATCACGCGTCGAGTCAGGCCGCGCGTTCAGCGCACGATCGCAAAGTACGGAGCCGGACCAGATGAGGAGAGAGCGAAGAACGTCTTGATTGAAGGCGACAACCTTCAGGCCCTCGCGACACTGTACAAAGAGCGCGGCAACGTCGATCTCATCTTGACAGACCCGCCGTACAACACGGGTGGGGACTGGCGTTACAACGACAAATGGGACGACGACCCGAACGATCCGGGGATCGGTGACGTGGTGCGCGAGGACGACCGCGCACGCCACACAAAGTGGATGAAGTTCATGTATCCACGGCTGTTGCTCATGAAGCAGATGCTGAAGCCGAGCGGCGTGCTGGCGATATGCATCGACTATCGGGAATTATTCCACCTCGGGCAGATGCTCGATGAACTGTTCGGCGAGCAGAACCGGCTTGCCATTATCAATTGGCAGAAGATCACGTCACCGAAGAACCAAGACCAAGGTGTGTCTACAGCGACGGAGTACGTGTTGGTGTACGCGCGCGATGAAGACCGCGTACGAACGGGAAAACTCCCACACTCAGAAAAGACGGCATCAGGGTATGTAAACCCTGACGCTGATCCGAAAGGTGCTTGGGCACCTTCAGATTCGACGCTGATGGGCGCGGCTACTCACCCGGGCCAGGTCTACGGTATCCAGAATCCGTTCACGGGCAAGCTGCATTACCCGCAGCGTGGTCGCTGCTGGCGAAACGAGCGAGCAAAGATGCGCGCCGCTGTCGAAGAGTGGGGCGTGAAGTACGAGGATCGCGATCTTGGCGATGGGCTGCGCCCAGCATTAGTGCTCAAGGGTGCTAGGAATCCGCTGACCGAGGACTACGCCGGCGACCCCGTAGTCGCCAAGGCTCAGCGGGTGGTGACGAAACGTCGCGACCGAGGCGAGTGGCCCCGGTACTTCTGGCGCAGCGATCAGCGGCGGCAACCGGGACATGGGGAACTGAGGTACAAGACGTATCTCGCAGAGGTTGCTGGAGGTGTTGTGCCTACAACCTTTTGGGCTTCGGACGCGGACTTCAGCGCACCTGCGGTTGGGACAGTCTCGTGGCCGCATCCGGAATCGGGAACGAGTGAGATCGGCGTGAAAGAACTCAATGCGGTCGTGGGGCGTGGGCACGGCTTCGATACGGTCAAACCACTTCAACTCATACGCAAGATCATCACCTTGTGGTGCCCACCTAGTGGACTTGTGGTCGATCCGTTTGCGGGCTCGGGTACGACGGGTCACGCCGTGCTGCAGCTAAACGCTGAGACGGGCACCAACCGACGTTTCATTCTGGTTGAGCAAGGTCGCCCCGAGAAGGGCGACTCCTACGCAAAAACCCTAACTGCCAATCGGCTTCAGCGCGTCATTGGCGGCCACTGGGCTAATGGCAAAGGTGTACCTCTCGAAGGCGGATACGAGTTTCGGACTCTGACAAAGCAAGTCGATGCGACTGCCCTATTGGCAATGGAGCGAGAAGAGATGGTGGATACGGTGATCGCATCGTACTTCGATGCGTCCCGCCGTCGAGGTTCGAACCTGATCCGCGTCCACGACAGCACGTATGCATACTTGGTTGCCCACAACGCTGACGATGAGGGCTTCTACCTTGTATGGGGTGGCGTCGGGCAAAATACCGACCTCACTGAGGATGTGTACGAGGCCTGCGTCGCCGAGGGTCAGAAAGCAGAATTGAAGCCCATTTACCACATCTATTCTCGGTTCAACCTCTTCACAACCTCGGGGGTTCATTGGTACCAGATTCCCGATCGAATCCTGGCTGACTTCGGGCTCGACGTTCGCACTGAGTCGTACACGGATGAGGAGCAGTAATGCTGGAGCTCCACCAGTTCCAAGAGACAGCCGCGGCGACGGTTTCGTCACGTGTAGCGGAGTACTTGGACAACCCCGCCAAAGTCACAGTTGACCGCAAACTGCATGTACCACCGTACTTCCAATCCCTTTCGGCGATTACCGGAGCGGGCAAGACGGCAATCCTCGCCGAAGCCGTAGCTCAGATCGTGGCGAGCATGCCGATCAAGCCAATCGTCATGTGGCTTTCCAAGGGCAAGGTGGTTGTGCAGCAGACCTTCGACAACCTCTCGGAACGTGGTAAGTACCACCACTTGCTTGACGGCATGTCAGTAGACGCTCTGGCTAACTACAGGCCGGAAGTTGTGACGGACGCGGAGCAGCCTTTGGTCTACTTCGCGACCGTCGGGACATTCAATCAGAAGGACAAAGAAGACGGCACGCTTCTAATCCACAAGTCAGACGTGGACAACATGGAAGCCTCCGTGTGGGATCAACTTCGCATTCGGACGGATGCGGATGGCAATCGCCGTCCACTCGTCGTGGTTTACGACGAGGCGCAAAACCTCAGCAACCAACAGACCGAGCTGCTGCTGGAGCTGGAACCAGAAGTGTTTTTGTTGGCTTCGGCAACGATGCGTCTCCCCGCTCGAATCGGAGACGAGATTCAGCATCTGCGCACCGCGGGCTACGCAGGGGACGACGACGACTACCTCGTCACTAAGGTCAAGTCCACCGACGTCGTCAGCGCAGGTCTCGTAAAGGACATTGTTCTTCTTGAGGGTTACAACACCCCGATGGAGGAAGCCATCGCCCAACTGTTGGCAGATATGGCAGAGACGACGTCTGAGGCGAAGACTCTTGGGCTCGACTTCGAACCCAAGAGCATCTACGTCTGCAACACCAATGTGGTCGCTGATACCCCAAATCAAATGGACGACCCGAAGCAGCCGTTCGACCAACGGCAAGCTCCGCCCATCCTGATCTGGAAATATCTAGTCGAGCAGATGGGCGTCGATCCATCCGAGGTGGCGGTCTATGCCGACCTAAAGACGAACAAGGACTATCCGCTCCCCGAGGAATTCACCCTTTTCAAGGGCGGAGACAAAGACTACGACGAGTTCGTTGCTGGCGCTTACAAGCACATCATCTTCAACCTGAGCCTCCAAGAAGGTTGGGACGACCCGTCGGTGTATTTCGCCTACATCGATAAGAGCATGGGCTCGTCCGCCCAGATCACACAGGTGATCGGGCGCGTCCTTCGTCAGCCGGGCACTCAGCACTATCCGTCAGACCGATTGAATGCGGCGCACTTCTACGTCCGGGTCGATAAGAACGCCGTGTTTAACAGCGTTGTGGAGGAAGTGAAAGCTCAGCTCGGCACCGACCCGGGTGGAGTGAAGATCGTCGTGTCTCCACCGGGAAAACCCAAGCCAAAGGAATATATCCCGAAGGGAGAGTACGTAGTTCCCGAAACTGCGCTGAATCCTTCGCAAGCTCAGAACAAGATCATCGACCTGCTTGCGGGGTTCACCGACTACCGAGGCGACGACAGAAATACCAAGGGCGCTGGGAGCAGACGAGTGCTTCGACAAAAGGTAGGGCAAGACGGAACTGAGACGGAATGGGAGGTGTACGAGCACTCGGCAGAGGCATCGGCTCGCTGGGTTTTCCATCGAGAAATTCAGCGGCAGTTCAAGGAAGCGCTTGGGGTCGTAAATTTGGCAGAGCCGAAATTGGACGCTGTTGTAGGCATCGGCAGCCCAGCATACCGACACGTTACCGATCTCGCTGACGATGTCGTGGCCGCCTACGTCAAGGGCGTTCGCTTGGTGACACGCAAATCGAACCCGTACAAGGTTGGGCCTGTCTTGGCGCGCCCAGATGAAGTCCTCGCCTACAAGAACGCTGTGCACGAAGGATATTCAGGACTTAACAGCATCGAGCGGGCCTTTGCAGACGAAGTCGATAGAGTTGGGTTGATCTGGGCTAGAAATCCCCCTCGTAGTGGTTACGGCATTCCGTTGGTCACGGTGGGACCTACTTCGAACTTCTACCCGGATTTCCTCGTCTGGACTGAAGAACGTGTCCTCTGTGTCGACACCAAGGGTCCGCAATTGGTCGACGCCGCAGCACGTCGGAAACTGCTCACGATAAAGCCTTCTGGCGAAGGCAAACGCTTGGACATTCAATTTGTATCTGAGGGCAAGTACGACGATGAGCTGACGCGAAGAGACAGTGAGGGATACACGTATTGGGGTCTCGCCAACGATGGATCGCTAAATGCCGTGCACTTTGACGTGATGGACTCTCTCATCAAACAACTCGTCGATGATGCAGCGTCACTCAATTGAGGCTCGTTCGCAGCGGAAGACGTGAGCAATTAAGCGGTGCAAGTGATGAGGGAACCCAAGTGACAACCCATGGCGCGCGATGGATCCGCGCTGCTCTGCAAGTGAATCCGTATGGCTATGAGGGCCGTAACGCACCAAAGAAGAATTTCAGCAGCGAAGAAGCGTACAACAGTGCCCTCTTGGACGAGTGCGAGGCGCAGGGCATCAGTCTCATTGCAGTCACCGATCACTGGTGTGTTGATTCGTCGCGCAGCTTGATCGACGCCGCCACGGGTCGAGGGATTGTTGCGCTACCGGGCTTCGAGGCGAATTCGTCCGAGGGCATCCATATCCTCGTGATTTTCGAAACGGGCACCGACTTCTCGACGGTCAATGCCTCTATCGGTCGATGCGGTGGCTCACCGGGATGCGACAACGGCACGGTTGGCGAGTCATACGCGGACATCATGGAACGAATGACAGCAGACGGAGCACTTCCCATTCCTGCCCACGTGAATGTTGCGCCGGCAGGAATGCTGACGACACGTTCTGGGCAGCCACTAGCGGCGATGATCAAGAATCCGGATCTACACGCGATCGGCATTACGCCGTCTGCGCCGGATGCGCAGGATCAACAGGCGGTGCGCGCGAGAACCGGCATCTTTCGACGGACCCACCCGCTGACAACCGTCCATGCTGACGATGTGATGGGGCCGCGCCAGCTTCGTGATGTCGGTTCGAGTTGCTGGTTCAAGGTCAGCACCCCGTCGCTCAAGAGCCTCAAGCTCGCCGTCCGGACGCCCGAGACCCGCGTGTCCCTGACTGACCCAGCCGTCGCCGCTCGGCCCGCGATAAAGCAGGTGTCGTGGGTCGGTGGCTACCTCGATGGCGTCACACTCCCTATCTCAAACGACCTGACGGCGATAATCGGTGGCCGCGGCGCAGGGAAGTCGACAGTCATTGAGAGCATTCGCTACGCGCTGGATATCGATGCCATTTCCCGTCAGATGAAGACCGATCACAAGAATATGGTCGACAACGTGCTGCATGCCGGCACCATTATCCGTGTAGAAGTCGAAACCGTCACACCGACCGTCCAGCAATTCACTGTGGAACGCGAAGTGCCACACCCGCCTGTCGTACTCGACGCTGATGGGCTACAGACCAAGCTATCGCCCGTGGATGCCATTGGGTCAGTTGAGATCTTTGGGCAGCACGAACTTGCAGAACTTGCAGGCGACCCACCCAGCGTCGCTGAACTCGTGCGGCGCTTCGAAGGATCCGGAGGTGAGGACGCCGAACTCGCGCGGACCCTGCAGAAACTCCGACAGAACCGCGAAGATCTGAAGCGGGCCGAGGATGGCAAGGTTGAGCTCGAGAATGAACTGGCTCGCGCAGGGCGTCTGGAAGAGCAGGTCCGTCACTACGAAACGACAGATGTGCCAGCCAAGCTCGCGGGCCAGCAGCGGTTGACTCAGGATCTAGCCATCTTCAAGGAAGGCAAAGATCGCGTCGCAGGAGCGCGGCGAAGTCACACCAATTTCATGCAGGCGCAGCAGGTGCTCGACCTCGCCGCTCCCATCGACGGCATTGAAGGCGCATCGCAGGCGCCGCGTCTCCAGCGGGTCGCGACGGCGGTCTCGACACTGAACGCCAAGCTAACGGAGCTCGGCGCTCAAGCCAGCCGAGCCTTCACCTCAGCCGAGGCGGAAATCAAGTCAGCTCAACAGGAATGGGAGACGGCCACGGCGGACGAGCTGGCGGGGTACGGGAAAGTGCTCAGAGAGCTCAATGAATTGGGGTTGGAGCCTGGCAGGTACGTGGCCACCAAAGCGGAGTTGACGCAGTTGCAGGCAGCCAAGCCACGGCTGGCGGCGCAGGTGCAACAGATACAGAATCTGCTCGCGCAGCGCGACGGGCTCCTCGGCGAGTTGCGGCAACACGAAATCCGTCGCACCGAGCAGCTCCACACGGCTGTGCGCGCGGCGAACGAAGCGACAGCCGGTGTAGTAGTCGTACGCCCAGTCCCAACTACCGATCGACGTCGGATCTTGGAAGTCATTAGAGGCCATGTCACTGGGCAGCGGACTCAGATCACCTCCGCCGTTAACGCTTTGGACTTCTCGCCGAGAGCGCTTGCAGCCGCAATCCGTAGCGGTGGTGATGCGCTGGCCGACTTTGATATCCGGGGTGCGCAGGCCGCTGGTCTCATGTCGGCGGGCGAGGCGCTTGCACGTGAACTTGAGGAATTGTCCGTTGATTTGGCCGTGGAGGTGCTACTTCAGATCGACGGCCATTCAGGGCTCCGCACTATGGACCAGTTGTCGAAGGGCCAGCGCGCAACGGCCCTACTGTTGTTGCTTTTGGGTGCATCCGACGCTCCACTTATCATCGACCAGCCCGAGGACGATCTTGACAACAACTTCATCTACAAGGGCATCGTGCGAAATCTTCGAACGTTGAAAGGGAAGCGTCAGGTAATCGCCAGTACGCACAACGCCAACGTACCTGTGCTTGGCGACGCTGAACTGATCGTCGCGCTTGAGAGCGACGGAGTACACGGCAGACCAGCCGAGGGCGGAATTGGCTCCCTTGACGACAGCACTATCCGGGCGCTCGCCGAGAATCTCCTGGAGGGTGGGCCCGCAGCATTCAACGCTCGTCACCACCTATACGGCTTCTGACGGCGATACCACCAGCTGAACCGCCAACTAGCTTGGGACCGAATCAGCTCTTTTCTTCTCAGCAATCATGGCGGTCCGCAGTTGCGTACCGCCAACTAAATTGCGACCGGACAGGTCGGCTACGGCTGAATCACAGCTGATTCGGTGCTCCCTCGTTGATGGTTGCGGCAAATTGAAGCCGCGCAAACAGATGGTTCGTCGAAGGGCGCCCAATCCCATATGCCTTGCTTGCTAAAAAAGAGCCCGCAGAGCCCGACAGGATCCCACCGAGATCCGGCGGGCGGATTTGTGGGCCAAATATCGAATCACGCCAGCTGAGTACGACTCACTCCGAGCATCGCAGGGCTATCGATGCGCCATCTGTGGGCGAGACGAGGAAGCCATCGATCTCAATCGCGTCGGTGGTCGTCCCCGCTTAGACGGCAGGCCGCTGGAAAAGGTCGCTCTTGCGGTCGATCACGACGATAGAACCGGCGCTGTTCGTGGTCTTTTATGTGCGTCGTGCAACGCGGGGCTCGGTGCTTTCGGAGATAACCCCGAGCGCCTTCATACCGCGATCGCTTATCTGGTTCCTCGAACTGAACCGTGCTGAGAACAGCGTCGTCGTCGCCGGTATTGATGTGGCGTCATTCGCCATTGCCAGCATGGTCTCGGCGACCGTGAGAGCTTCATCGGCCGACCCGATCGACATGGTGGGATCGCTGACCATAGACCGCACCCCTGCCGGCCAGACGAGCGTCTTCTCCGGGCGCAGGTCGATGACGCCGGTCGGGCCGGTGACGCCGCGGCGCATGAGGACCAGTTCGGCGAGGTCCTCCTTGCTGGACACCGCCACGAGAGGTCCAGGATGCAGCACAGCAGCCGGGGCCAGCAGGCGCCGTGTCTTACCGGTGCGCGTGGGTGCGCTGATAGCCAAATGCGGTGCGCCCTGGACCTTCTCGTACTGGTCCTTGTCGTTGACGACTAACCCGCAGTATGGGCTGTAGGGCTCGGGCCGCTTGCTCATGGGCTACATGGTGGCGGGCGGCACTCGCAGCAGTCCACCACCAGAGCCGGATTAGCTGTCCGGGACATTGCCTCGGGTGAACGACCCCCTGCCCCGCGCGAGAAACTGCGGCCGTTGGGTGTTCACCTGGTGCTTATGCGCAGTGAACACCCGCCGAGTGCGCTAGGAGTGCGACGACCACCGTGTAGAGGCCTTCCAGCGTGGCGGCGGGTTGGGCAGCCCGAACGACGCTGAGCAGCAGCTTGTCGTCGTTGGTCCCAGGGATCGAGCGCCTACGAACCGAAGCCTGGGCGCCCGTGTGCGACGAGGCAGCGACGGTGTGCGTCACCACGGAGGTCCAGCTAGCGTTGCGTGATTCGTCACGGTGACGAAAATGGGCTGAATCTGCAGGCGGCGCAGTGTATCTCGCTGTCATTCATGGATAATAGTCATTATCCATGAAAAATGGTTCGCGATCGTGACCTGGATCGAGCGGACCTACCACCGATGCTGCCGGCAACGTGCCCTCGGCAGGCTCACCCGGAGTCGAACTACTCCACACACCAGTCGCAACCGCGGCCCGAAATTCGCACACCGCGAGTCAACTGAACTCGGGGCAGTCTGGGGCCCGACGGGTCGCTGATTGAGGCCTTCCCCTACGACCTCTAAGTTATGAGCCGGTCAGTCGCCGTCTCAAGCGGTCAACCGTGTCCTGAATACCCAGGTCAGGTCACTTAGTGCGTCTCCAGCGTCATTCTCGTTAGGCCTCGTCTCGCGCTTTACACCCTGTTTCGTTCACAAATCCGTTCACACCTGAAGCTGAAGCTCGCGGCTCAGTTGCCGACTTCCCTGAGCTTGTATATGCCATCCACTTCCCGCATCGGGTCTGGCTGCGTGCGCTCGCGGCGAGGGTTCCTTCACCCTCCGTTGTGATGCCTACGCCGCGAGTCCCAGCTCGACGGCGTTGGTGAAGGCGTCATCGATGAGCACCACGGTGCGGTTCCGCGCATCCAGGATCGACGCCGCGATGGACGCCCGGTAACCGGATCCGCAGTGCACCCACACTTCACCGGCGGGGACCTCTTCGGCGCGGGCCAGCAGTTCGTGCAGCGGGATGTTCACCGCCCCCGGCACGTGGCTCTCGGCGTATTCGCTGTCCTGCCGAACGTCGAGGACGGTGGCGTCGGAGGGAATGCCGGACGACAGCTGCGTGAAGTCGGTCACCCGGTAGGTGCGCAGGGCGCTGCCGGCGCTCATGTCGTCGATGGCGCCGGTCGCGGCGCCGCGCACCTCGTCGACGCCGATGCGGACCAATTCGCGTCGTGCCTCGACAATCTGCTTCGGGTCGTCCGCGATCAGGGTCAGCGGGGCACCCCACTGGTACAGCCAGCCCAGATAAGTGACGAATGAGCCCGAGAGTTCGAAGCCGAGGGTGCCGGCCAGATGCCCTGCGGCGAAGGCTGTTCGGCTGCGGAGGTCAACGACCCATTCGCCGGTGTCGATGCGCCGGCGCAGTTCGTCGGGGTCGACGGTCGCGGGCATGGTCAGGTCCACCGGGGCCGGCCCCGCTGCGTTGATCACTCCCATGTGTGCGTAGTACGCCGGGTATGCCGATAGCGCCGCGAGGAGGTTCTCGACGTATGCCTCCTCATCGGAGGTGAGTGCCGGGTTGGTGTGGCGCTGCTCGCCGATGGTGGACGTGTCACCGCTGGCCGGCGTTGCCGAGCAGAAGCTCCCGAATCCGTGCGTCGGATACACCTCGGTGTCGTCCGGCAGTTCGCCGGCCAGTCGACGCACCGAGTGAAACTGGGCGTGGGTGAGCGTTTCGGTGTCGTCGGCCCCGATGAGGTCGGTGCGCCCGGTGGTGCCGTGAAGCATCGACCCGCCGGTGAAGACTGCGGTCTGGGTGTCGTGGCGCAACACATAGCTGACGTGATGGTGGGTGTGGCCGGGGGTGTGCAGCACCTCAAAGCGCATCGGCCCAGCCTCGATGACGTAGCCGTCGCGGGCGGGGAGCCGATCGTAGGCGACGTCGTCGCCGGCAGGCACCACGTATTCCGCGTCAACGAGGCGCGACAGTTCGAGGCCACCCGTGACGTAGTCGTTGTGGATGTGGGTCTCGAGCACGTGGGTGATCGTGGCGTCCCGTTCGGCGGCGAGCGCCAGCACGCGGTCGATGTCGCGCTGCGGGTCGACGACCACGGCGACACCGCCATCGTCGATCAGGTAGCTACGGTCGCCCAGACTGGAGGTGTCGATGATGGAGATACGCATGGAAAATTGCCTCTCTCTTGATGATTCGCGCGTCAGCGCAGGATGAGTGTGTCGATCAGGACGTACGCCGCGACTACGAACACGAGGTAGGCGAACCAGTGTTGGAGTCTGGAGGTGTCCAGCCGTGTGCCGATCTGGCCGGCGATCAGCGATGCCACGACGGCGGTGCCCGCGAACAGCGCGGTCATGCCCCAGTCGATCGTTCCTTGACTCACGTAGGTCAGCGCCCCGGCCGCGGAGTTGGCGACGATGACCAGAAGCGACGTGCCGATGGCGATGGGCATCTGTACGCCGAGCAGTAGTACCAAAGCGGGAACGATGAGGAAACCGCCGCCGACGCCGAACAAGCCGGTGAGCACGCCGACCACGATCCCCGCCGGGATGGATCGGGGCGCACATCGACGCCAGTTGATGTCGGAATCGCCGACTTCGCAGGCTGTTCCGGTGTCGGCAGCGTCCATCAGCATACGGATTCCGGCGATCACCATCACGGCGGCGAAGCCGACGAGAATGACCGATTGCGGCAGGTGCCGTCCGATCGCACTACCGATGAACGTGGCGGGGATGCCTACTGCGGTGAACACTCCGGCGAGCCGCCATTGGACTTGGCCCACCCGCACCTTGGGTAACGCTCCGACGGCTGCGGCGGCCGCAATGACGATGAGCGACATGGGAATTGCCTGCTCCACTGGCACGGCTAGCACGAAGACCAACGCGGGTACGGCCATGATGGAGCCACCGCCGCCGAGCAGGCCGAGGAATACGCCAATGACGGCGCCCAGGGTCAGCGTGACGGTTACTGCCATGATCAGTCGGTCAGCGCCTTGATGGCCGCGCGCAGTCTGGCGGCTGCGTCGTCGGCTACCTGGGCGAGGCCCGGCTGGTCTGCCACCTGCACCATGGTCTGCGGATCCATCGCATCGACGATCACCAACCCGTCAGTGGAAGGATCGGCGCGGACCACGACGTTGCACGGCAGCAACAGTCCGATCTGACGGTCCACGCCGATGGCACGGTGAGCCAGGGCCGGGTTGCACGCCCCGAGGATGAGGTAGTCCTCCATGTCCTCGTCGAGCTTGGCCTTGAGCGTCGCCTTGACGTCGATCTCGGTGAGCACACCAAACCCTTGGTCAGACAATGCCTTTCGGGTTCGCGCCACGGCATCGTCGAATGATGTGCGTAGTGTCGTGGAGATGGCCAGTGTCATGGTTATTCCCTTCGTCAGGCCAGTGCGAGGAAGAGCTTCTCCAGCTCAGCCTCGGTCATTGGCGCCTGGTCGTCTGGGGTTTCGCCGGTCAGGCACTGCCGCAAACCGGTGGCAACGATCTTGAAACCCGCCTTATCGAGCGCTTTGGAGACCGCCGCCAACTGGGTGACGACCTCCTTGCAATCGCGCCCCTGCTCAATCATCGAGATGACGCCACCGAGCTGGCCGTGCGCGCGGCGCAACCTGTTCAACACCAGCGCGATGCTGTCTTCGTCGCCGACCACGACGCCTCCTTCTATACCGGTGGGGGTATTATTTCTCCATGCCCGACGATACCCCCCTGGGTATCTCCTGTCGAGTCTGCTGATGTCACGCGGCCACGTCCGATCCGGCGAGTCTCAAGACGTCGGGTCGTCGCTGCCGTGTCGCGGCTTCGGCGTCGTGGACAGCAGCACGGCGGCGCCAAAGTGTTCCTAGAGACGAGATGAACCGCTCTCGGTATGCCAACCCCCCGCACGCTGGCTAGTCACGTCGCTGCACGCTGCAGCAGCGAGGTCACACTTCGAGTCGGCTTGAGCGAGGTGTTAGCGCTCGGTGGTCAGCCGATCTAGTAGTGGCCGCAGGTCCTCGGCCAGTAATGCCATGAGGTACACCGCGGCGACCCTGTGTTGTCGGTCGAGAACCATCGTGGTCGGCACCACGCTGGTCGGGTAGGTGCGTCCCAAGGTGATGAGGCTGCGCATCGCCGGGTCGAAGATGGAGGGGTATTCGACATTGCGGTCGGTGACGAAGTCGCGTGCAGTATCTCTGTTGTCGCGGACGTCGATACCCAGGAACTGCACACCGCGGTCGCGGTATTCGGCGTACACCGTCTCCAGTTCTGGAGTCTCGGTGCGGCATGGCGCACACCAAGAGCCCCACACGTTGATCAGGACCACCTTCCCGGTGAAATCCGACAGCCGGATCGGTTTGTTGGTGAACAAGTCGGGGCCGCTGAGATCGCCGATCGTGCCCCGCGCCGACGGAGGGTCGTAGAAGATCGCGGTCTTGCCGCCGGGGGAGACGAAGTCGAAGGTACCGCCTTGCGCCACGGCATCCTCGCCAGTGGTGCAGCCGGTGACTTGGGCTGCCGCGATGACAAGGGCTGCCACGACGGCGAGTGATTGCTTCGCGCTACGCATGAAACCTCCTTCACTACAAGTAGTTCGGCGTTCAGCTGGTGTGCGGGCGGGGGTCGCTGGCCAGCTGCTAGAAGGCGAGGCCGCTGACCAGGATGAGGATGCCGAGGGCGATCAACACGATTGGGAACAACACGTGTTCCCAGCGTTCGAGGACCTCGGCGATCGGCCGGCGGGTGGCGACGAATTTGGCGGCGACGACGAGGACCGCGACGAGCACGAGGAAGACGACGCAGTAGGCCACCACGGCCGCGGGCCCCACGCTGAGGAAGACGGGGACGTAGACGCCGATGTTGTCCCCGCCGTTGGCAAAGGTGACTGCCGCGACGGTCCAGACGCCGACGTTCTTACCTGCGACTCTTGCGTCGTCGTCGTCGTCATCGTCGTTGTTGTTGTTTCCACGCCAGGCTTCCCATGCCGCCCACAGTCCCAGGGCCAGGGGTATGAGCCCGAAGTACGGAATGATCTGCGGGGGAAGAAATGCTCCCGCGCCCAACGTCACGAGCACGGCCGCGCCAAGGATCCCCGCAAACCCCAGGTATTGGCCTGCGGTGATCCGGGCCGTCGTCCCGCGCTGCCCTGCGCCGCGGGCGAAGAACAGCGACAGCACGATGATGTCGTCGATGTTGGTGACGATGAAGAGGCCGATCGCGGGCAGAATCGACGACTGGATCATTCGTCGGCCCCGGTGTCTGCGGTGTCGCTGGCGCGCCAACTAGCCAGAACGAGGACGGCGGCGCCTGTGACGACGAAGACGTCGGCGAGGTTGAAGGTGGGAAACCAGCCCGTGTGCAGGTAGTCGGTGACCAGCCCATCACCGGCGCGGTCAATTAAGTTGGCCACCGCGCCACCCAGCATCGCGGCCAGTGCCAGCACGACCGGCGGCGCGGCGGTGCGAGCGACGCGGACCGCGAACACCGCGAGTGCGACCACAATCACGCCGGTGACGCCGAGCAGGACCGCGGGGGGCAGGGTGTCGCCGATACTGAATGCCACACCGGGGTTGAAGGCCAGCCGCAGGTGTAGCAGCCCGAGATCTGTTGAGCTGCCGTCATTTAAGGCGCCCGCAGCCCACGTCTTCGCTCCCAGGTTCAGTCCCGCGACGATGACCGCCGTGGCGGCCAGGGTGATTCGTGCCCGAATCGCCCTGGCCTCGGGGCTGGGGTGGTCAGCGGTCACGACGGCGTGCCCACTGGCGCCGCGCGGTTGTGGCTGGCTGCCGCATCGACCGGCGCGGCGGCCAGTGGCTTGGTGCGCCCCGCGCGCACACCGTTGGCGATGACCACAATCTCGGCGAGTTCGTGGACCAGCACGACGGCGGCCAGTCCGAGGATGCCGAACAGTGCCAGCGGCAACAACGCGAGGATTAGGCCCAGGGACAGGCCGACGTTTTGCAGCATGATCCGCCGCGCCCGCCGCGCGTGGGTGAACGTCTGAGGCAGGTGGCGCAGGTCTTCGCCCATCAACGCCACGTCGGCGGTTTCGATGGCCACGTCGGTGCCCATCGCGCCCATTGCGATACCCAGGTCGGCGGTGGCCAGCGCTGGAGCGTCGTTGACGCCGTCGCCGACCATCGCCGTGGGGCGCTGGGCACGTAGCTGTTCGATCAGTCGCGCTTTGCCTTCGGGGCGCAGCTCGGCGTGCACGGCCTCGATCCCGACGTCGCGGGCCAATGCGGCTGCGGTGGCCTGGTTGTCGCCGGTGAGCATTGCCACGTGATAGCCGTCGCGGCGCAGTCGGGCGACAACCTCGGCGGCCTCGGGTCGCAGCTCGTCGCGCACGGCGATGGCGCCGATTACCTGGCCGTTGTCTTCGACGAGGACGGCGGTGGCCCCGGCGTGCTGCATGCGCGCCACCCCATCGGCGAGCGGGCCCGGGTCGAGCCAGCCGGGGCGGCCGAGGCGGATGGTATGCCCGTCGCGACGCCCGGTGAGCCCGGCACCGGTGACGGCCTCCACGTCGGTGGCAGCGGTGACGTCATCGACGGCGGCGAGGATCGCCGCGGCCAGCGGGTGCTCGCTGCGCGCTTCCAGGGCCGCCGCCACAGCGAGCACCTGCTCGCGGGTGGCGCCGTTGGTGGTGGCCACGTCGATGACTGCGGGCCGGTTTGCGGTGAGGGTGCCGGTCTTGTCCAAGGCGACGCCGCGTATCTTGCCCAGCCCTTCCAGTGCGGCGCCGCCCTTGACCAGGGCTCCGAGCTTGCTGGCGGCGCCGATGGCGGCCACGACGGTGACGGGCACTGAGATCGCCAGGGCGCACGGTGAGGCGGCGACCAGCACCACCAGGGCGCGTTCGATCCACGTCGCCGGGTCCCCGAGCAGGCTACCTACCAGCGCGATCAGTGCCGCGGCGATCATGACCGCAGGCACGAGGGGTTTGGCGATGCGGTCGGCCAGGCGTTGGGAGGCGCCCTTGCGGGACTGCTCGGCTTCCACGATGCGCACGATGCGGGCCAGCGAGTTGTCCTCGGCGGTGGTGGTGACCTCCACCTCGAGGACGCCGGTGCCGTTGATCGACCCGGCGAACACCTCATCGCCTGGGCCGGCTTCGACGGGGACCGACTCACCGGTGATGGCCGAGACATCAAGGGCGGTGCGGCCTCGGCCGATGATGCCGTCGGTTGCGACGCGCTCACCGGGCTTGACGAGCATCCGGTCGCCGATCCGCAATTCCGCTGGCGCGACGGTCTTTTCGCCGCCGTCACGCAGCACGGTCGCCTTGTCGGGCACCAGCGACAACAGCGCGCGCAGTCCGCGTCGGGTGCGCGCCAGCGAGTACTCCTCTAGGCCCTCGCTGATGGAGAACAGGAAGGCCAGCATGGCGGCCTCACCCACCTCGCCGAGGATCACCGCGCCCACGGCGGCGATGGTCATCAGGGTGCCAACGCCGATTTTGCCCTTGGCCAGCCGTTTGAGGGTGAACGGAACGAAGGTATAGGCGCCGGCCAGCAGCGCCACCGCTTCCAGCGTGAGGACGACCGGCTCCGCGGCGTCGAGGAACCCGGCGATCACCGCTGCCAGCAGGAACACCCCCGAAATGGCGGCGAACTGCAGTTCCTTGATCTGCCAGAGCCGCTCGGGCTCACGCTCCTGTTCGTCGGCGCCGCGGGGTTCGTCATTGCCGCAGCCGCAGGCGTCGCTCATCGGCCGGTCTCCTCCGCATCGATCGTCGCGCCCGTGCGGGAGCGGGTTCCGTAGTTGGGGCACAGCGCGACGGCGTTGCCGGTGGCGGCCAGAAGTGTCTCGGCTGAGGCCAACAAATCGAGCAGTTCGGGACGGGTCAGGGAGTAGAACATCTGCCGGCCCTCGGGCCGCCCGACTACGAGCCCGCAGTCACGAAGGCACGCCAGATGCGCCGACACTGTGGACTGCGCCATAGAGAGCAGTCCCGTCAAATCCACCACTCGGGCTTCACCGTCAGCCAACCGCTGCAGGATCGCCAGTCGAGTCGGATCCGCCAAACCGTGAAACAGCGCCGCCGCCGGAGACAGATTGGTGGACGGCCGCACAGAGCCGCAATCGTCGGTTGTCATCGCCATACGGCGATGATAGCGCATTTTTCGCCCTCATCGCCAAACGACGGTGAAAGCGGGAATTTCGTTGATTGGTGCGGGTTGGCGCAACCTCCAACGCATCTGAAGACGACGACCGGCCGGTGCTGCGGCCGGCGCCTCCTGGGATGGGCACGGGAGAGGAGGCCTAACCTGCTGCGTGCCCCTGAGTCCACGCGATCCTCTTGAGCGGTTCAGTGCCGGATCGATTTAATGCCAACATCATCGGCAGTCATCGGCCCCCCTCCCGGAACGTTGGCGGCTCATCAACGGTGGCAGGCTCGAACAATCTACTATGGCCCCTAGTAGGAAGGGTGCCGTCGGTAGCGCCCAGGACCCAGCCGGTGTCAACTCGGCAACAGGGGAGGTGCCAAGTGCGGTCTCGGCTGCGGTGGACGGTGTTCGCGCTGGTGGTAATAGCCGCGATGGCGGTGGCGATCTGGCCGCGTACGCCCCAGGTCGACGGCACTAATACCTCCGGCCCCGGGCTTACCCTTCCCGCTGCCGCCGTTGGCGACGCCGATACCGGCGAACTGGCGCGACTCACCGCGCGTGCGGCCTTGGCGCCGTGCCCGACACCACGTGAGGGGGCGCCGCCCAAGGGTGATTTGGCTGGTGCGCTGGCGTCGTGCCTGGGGGCGCGGACCATGTTCGACGTCGGCGCGGCGCTCGCCGGTGAGCAGACCCTGATCAACCTGTGGGCGTCATGGTGCGCCCCGTGTCGGGAAGAGATTCCGGTGCTGGACGCCTACGCCGGGCAGCCGGGCGCGGTGCGGGTGGTCGGGATGAACGTGCAGGACACCGATACCGTGGCGCTGAGCCTTTTGGCGGATCTGGGTGTGCACTACCCGTCCTTCGGCAACGCCGACGCCGTCGGGCAGGTCCTAGGCGCTCCCCCGGTCCTGCCGCTGAGCTACCTCGTTGGCACCGACGGCACCGTCCGCCGGGTCACCACGCCCACAGTGTTCCGTGACGTCGAGCAAGTTCGTGCAGCCGTCGCGGCAATGAACCCGTGACCGGCCCCCTGGCCAGGCTGACCGGGAGGCGCGGGGCGGGGCAACCCGACGAGGACACCGACGCGATGGCGGCGCTCACCGACGGGTCCGCCAATTCCGATGGGGCCCCCGCCCCGCCGTTGAGCAGACCTCTGGGCGCAGGTTTAGGTGCTGCGGCGCTGCGCCGACTGCCCCGGATGGCCGTCGCGATCGCTGCGGGCCTGCTGTTGTGCGTCAGCTTTCCGCCGTTCGGGTGGTGGTACACCGCCATCGTCGCGTTCGCACTGCTGGCCTGGGTACTGACCCACAAGTCGACGACGCAAATCGGCGGGCTCGGATATGGACTTCTGTTCGGCCTCGCGTTCTACGTTGCGCTGCTGCCCTGGACGAGCAGCTTCGTCGGCGTCGGGCCATGGCTGGCGCTGGCGGGCATGGAGTCGGTATTTCCCGCGCTGTTCGGCGCGGGGGCAGTGCTGGTGCGCCGACTGCCGGGCTGGCCGATCTGGGTCGCGGCCGTGTGGGCCGTGCAGGAATGGGCCAAATCCAATGTTCCGTTCGGCGGATTCCCCTGGGGCGCAGTCGGGTTCGGCCAGACCGACGGCCCGTTTCTGCCGACCGCCCAAATCGGCGGGGTGCCGCTGGTGTCATTTGCGGTCGTGCTCCTGGGCGTCAGCATGGCCGCCCTGGCGAGCGAGGTCACGCGCTGGTGGCGCCGTGACGCCGCCCGTGCCGGCCACGCGTGCCCTCCCGCGATAGTGCTGCCCGGTGCGTACATCGGTGTGGTGCTATTGGCTACCGCCGCGATCTGGCCGCAGGTCCGGCAGCCGTCAATCAATGCGACCAACGACCCGGTCGTCACCGTGGCCGCGGTGCAGGGCAATGTGCCGCGACTCGGCCTGGACTTCAATGCCCAACGTCGCGCCGTGTTGGACAACCACGTTCAGGAAACCCTGCGGCTCGCAGACGAGGTGCGCGCCGGGCGTGCTGCGCAACCGCAGATCGTCGTGTGGCCGGAAAACTCTTCCGACGTCGACCCGTTGGCCAATCCCGACGCCGCCGAACGGATCACGATCGCCGCGCGGGCGATCGAGGCGCCGATCCTCGTCGGCGGCGTGCTCGCCGGGCCGGGATACAGCAGCACCAACCCGGTGACCCTCAACTCGGTGATCGTCTGGGATCCGGTCGGCGGCCCCAGTGACCGTCACGACAAGCAGATCGTGCAACCATTCGGCGAGTACCTGCCGTGGCGCGGCTTCTTCCGGCTCTTCTCGTCCTCCGCCGACCGGGCTGGCTACTTCGTGCCCGGCGACGGGTCGGGGGTAGTGCGCGCAGCCGGGGTGCCGATCGGCGTGGTGACCTGCTGGGAAGTGATCTTTGACCGGGCGGCCCGCGAGTCGGTGCTTAACGGCGCCCAGCTGCTCACCGTGCCGTCCAACAACGCCACCTTCGGTGAGGCGATGAGCGAGCAGCAGCTCGCCTTCGCCAAGTTACGCGCCATCGAGCACAACCGCTACGTCGTGGTCGCCGCGACGACGGGCATCAGTTCCGTGATCGGGCCAGACGGTCGCGAACTGGCCCGCACCGGATTCTTCGAACCTGGCTACCTCGACACCCCGGTCAGGCTGATGACCGGACTCACGCCCGCCACCCGGTGGGGCCCGGTCGTGCAGTGTCTACTGATCAGCATCGGCATCTTCGCGTGCATCGCGGCGATCATTCTGCGCAGATCACCGCGGATCAGTCTGCGCCGTCGCACCCCGCGTACCGACACGCCGCCGCCTGCAATGGCACCGCGGCGGCGATAGTTTTCATCGCCCGAAGGCGATGATAGCGTAAAGATCGCCGTCATCGCCGACCGGCGGCGATGGCAGAAGTCTGTTCATTGGTGCGGGTCGGCGTAAACCGTCAACCGCCGCCCTGCACGGCATGACCCCGCGCTGTCGGCCACCGGGACCATGCCTCGCTCAGTGCCCCGTGCTCACCGCGGCACGCACCGCCGGCCCGGGGCCTGGCACAGCTGAATCGAGCTGAACTGCAACCAGTCTCACGGGCTGTCCGCTGATACGACCACCTCTGGAGAGGGCCAACCGTGTTGATGAACATGGCGGAGACCGCGCTGATCAATTCTGCGCCGCGGCGATGGCTCCAACGCGTCTACGAGGTTCCGGTGCTGCTGCGGTTCGGCGGCCGGCTGGTCCCGGACACCCAGGCTCTGGAAATCGGCTGCGGATCTGGATACGGCACGCAGCTGATCCTGGAGCGGTTTGGCGCTGCCACCGTAGACGCCGTCGACCTGGACCCGGCGATGATCCGGCGGGCCGGGGAGCGCTTGGCCCGCTATGGCAACCGAGTTCGGCTGGTCCAAGGCAGCGCCACCGATCTGTCCACCGCGCTAGATGCCGGCGACGGAAGCTACGGGGCGGTGTTCGACTTCGGGATCGTCCACCACATTCCCGACTGGCGTAACGCCGTCGCCGAAGTCGCGCGAGTCCTCGCACCGGGCGGGCGGTTCTACTTCGATGAAGTCACCGCCCACGCCCTCGCCCGCCCCAGCTACAAGCGGCTGTTCGACCACCCGACCGAAGACCGGTTCAGCGCCGAGCAATTCTCCGACGAACTCGCCCACCATGGCCTCGTCGTACTGGGTTCACGGACCCGCATCCAAGGCGACTACCTGCTCGGCGTGGCCGCCAAACCGTTGCCCACCGGCTGTGAGTGATGAGGACCATCGCGGTCTTGGTCCTGTCTTCACTTCGATGATCCTGGTGAAGGGCGCGGGCCGCCGGCAGATCAAAAGCAAAAAGAGGTCAGCGCCCGCCGCAAAGACAACCTCATCCTGGTCAACACCGCCGAGACCACGTTGTGTGCTGCTCAGCATCTCACGCTGGTCGGCGTCGGGCTGGTCGAGCTTACCGGCACGGCGTGGCCCGACCCCGTCGCTGGCTTCGTCATCTCCGCGTTCGCCATCTACGAAGGCAAAGAAGCCTGGGAGGTCGAAACTGGTCGAGGACAATGACGACGACGACTGAACGGAGCGCGACATGAGCCGCATCACCGACAACGGGAGGGACGTCTACCGACGCGAGATGACGGCCGCGAAAGCCGCTGGCACCGCCGAGGCGCGCTGGCACCACCTCGAACGGGCGCACATTGTCTCGCAGCCTGACCCGTGGCTACACACCTGTAACCACGCTGCCATGTTCGTGCTGGCCGTCCGACAGCGCGACCGACGTGAGGCCCTCGGTCAGGTCGTCCGGATCGTCGTCGCCGCACCCGGTTCATTTGCGGGGCGCTACCCCGAGGGCAACACGGGCCGGACGGCGGCGGGCCTGACGACGCCGATGCCAATACCCGAAGACCTGCGGGCAGCCCTGGCACCTTAGGCGCCGCGCCGTCGGCATACCCCCCTACGACTGTCCCGGAAATAGTGCACGGATAGAGCGCAGTATGCCAATAGCGTGGAGGGGTACCGATTCTAGTGCTCTTCAGTCCAGGTGGCTCATCCCGGTTTGGGACTGCCATGAAGACATCCGCGCGGACAGCGGCTCGATCCCCCGTTGCCCTACAGTTGCACCTCGTGATTCGGAATCAGCCAAATTGGCATCTGCACGCACAGAGACGTTTGTCGATGGGCACCGACATAGATAAAGAGCCGGTTCGTCGGGCCGAGGTCAACCGAATCGTCGAGTCATATGGTGGCCCAAGGCTTTATGGAGCGTCCGCCGGCGGCTATGAAAACGGTTTTCTCATTATCGAGGCAACCCGTTGCTATCATCTCGGGGCTGATCTGGCCTGCATATTGTGTGCCCACGCCTGCTGCGAGCGAGAGCTTGCCGGCACGTTGAAGTGGCAACACCCTCCAACACCGAACACTAAGCGCTGGGGCCTGGCCGCCTTATCCGCATTGGGAGAGAAAGACATTGGTTCGACGGCGACCTAGCTTCGCGCCTTGATCAGCTTAATGAGAACCGGCGGACGCTATACCACCTCCAGGACTTCGAAGCTCCTACTGGCCTTTGGAGGCGTGCGATAAGCAGGGCTGATAATCCAGTCACCAAACATGATGTCGCAGAAGCAATTCCGGGCACCCCCGGCAAGATGCCCTTGAAGCGCTTGACTGTGCATTTGCCGTTCGAACTATTAAGGTGGAACGGGAGTGGAGTTAGACCGCATTCCAGTCTGGGCTGTCGAACACAAAAGAACTGCAATGTCCGCCCAAGCGCAGCAGTAGCCGCAGGTGCGGATGAGTTACAGCAGGGTTGGCGCGCACGACTGTCAGATCGTAAGTGCCGCTGGCCATTACCGAATGGACGTAGTCAAGAAGCGGATCGGGCACAAACCCCAAGTGCATCCCACGATCAACAATCCTGATCGCCGCTGAGTTAACAGGGTTCTCGGGGTCGCGCTCCAGCCCGAGGCGATAGCCCGCGGGCAGTGTGGTTATTCGGTGGCTGGCCTCTACGCTGCGATGTCTGACGCCGTGAGCAAGGAAGTGCGCCGACGTTTCGCCTGTGGTCCGATCGAATCGGGGCAGCGAGACGAGTTCGATCGGGTCGCCTTCGCGATGCCCGCCGGAGGCGGTCAGGATCTCCCAGGCGTCAGCGTCGGCATCGAGATCCAAAGCCTCAAGGTATTGAGGGCGGTCCGGCCGCTTAGCGCTCATCACCCGGTCGGCGAACGATGGAAATAGCCTCTCGGAACGGTAAAGTCGGCTGACGTCGCGGAACCCAACGACCGGCACGAAAGCAGGGTCAGCCGCCACGCGAGCCAAGTACGTGAATTGATACGTCGGGCGCTCGGCCCCTCCGGTCAACCTATCGAGGTAGCCAATCGCCCGATACACCCCATCGTCAGCACCGCGACGCGTGACAATCAACCTCGACCGACGAAGACCTGGGTCAGCATCTGTCGACTCGACTAAGAGATCAACGGAGTGCATCACGGATTCGCTTTCGATTAGTGGCTAGTGCTGTCCTCACGAAACTACGGGTCGGGTCCGACAGATTTGGTGTCGCTGCAACGATATCGAAGCATAGATCCAGGTCAACGTTGGTTATTTGAGCTGTCCAGTGTTGTCGTGCCGCGCCTCCGCAGACTGACAGGGCCTCAGCGGCGACATCTATCAGGCTGATCGCCTCGCCGGCGTTAAAGCGTTTTGTCCGCCCGTGCTCGCACCACTGCACGACGGTTTTCTGCTCAATTCGCTGGGCACGGACCCTATCCTCGTCACCGCTGGCGAGGGCCGACCCGTGATCAAAGCTTGGACCGAGGCAAACGTCGCCCGTCCTGGAGTTTTGCAGCACTCCCCAATTGTGCGCATGCCGGTCAGTGTTCGCGATCCAGGCGTCCAGGAGCAGATAGCCCGCGAAGACATCGAATGCGGGCCAGTCGGCGTAACTGGTGCCCTCCGGACCTTGCAGCCCCTCTAATGCTTCGCGAATGGCGCTAATCGTATGGCCGCGGCAGGATTTGGCATCGAACTCGTCGTCGCGCTCGGCAAGCAATGCTGCTCCCGGGGTCCATGCCCACGCGCGAGGCCGCATGTCTCGGCTCATCGAGCCATAGACGCGTTCGTGGGTGCGTAACTGAACAACTGTCGCCAACTCCGTTTCCGCTGCAGGCACAGACAGCAGCTGGGCGACCTCGTAGGAGATCTTCTCCGCCCAGTCCTCTCCGCGAACGAGCACGTCGGGTTTGTCGCCGCGATGCTGACGTTCTTTGGACAGTTCGAGGGTTTTGATGCGGCGTGGCTTGAACAACCAGTGCCCGGCATGCGGCGAGGTCTCTGGTGCTATGAACCATCGTTTCGCTTCGTCACCTCCTGGTTCGCTCTCACCGCGAGTCCAGTCGGCGAGGTCGACGACTTCGTAGCTGTCCACCACGGTGCGAACTCTAAGTGGGGGCTCCGTGAGACGGGGCGAGGCAGAGCGGCGCGCCCGTCCGCAGCAAGGGCCTGCGACTTAGAACGGCGCCATGCCGAAGGGTATGTTCGTTAGCCAAGGCTCACCTCGGAGAAAGTGTTGTGGATGTCAACCCGTCGCACTCGCTGGAATCGCATCGTCGCCCTCATTGTCGCGGGGGGGCTGGCAGCAGGTCTTACTGCCTGCTCGTCCTCCGAGGAGGAGGACGGCCTGCTGGTCTACAACGCGCAGCACGAGTCGCTGACCAAGGAGTGGATCGACGCCTTCACCAAGGAGACCGGCATCAAGGTCACCTATCGCCAGGGCGGCGACACCGAGTTGGGCAACCAGTTAATCGCCGAGGGCGACGCTTCGCCGGCCGACGTGTTCCTTACCGAGAACTCGCCCGCCATGGCCGCGGTCGAGAGGGACGGCCTGTTCACCGACGTCGACGAAGCCACGATCGCTCAGGTGCCACCACAGTTCCGCCCCGCCACGAGTAAGTGGACCGGCGTCGCCGCCCGTACCACCGTGTTCGCCTACGACAAGACCAAGCTCACCGAGGCTCAGCTGCCGACTTCGATCATGGATCTGGAAAAGCCAGAGTGGAAGGGCCGCTGGGGTGCCCCGCCGGTCAAGCCCGACTTCCAGGCCATCGTCGCGGCAATGCTGGAACTCACCGGTGAACGGGCCACCGGCCAGTGGCTGGCCGGCATGAAGGCAGGCGCGGAGATTTACTCCGACAACATCGCCACGCTGCGCGCCGTCAACGACGGCCAGGTCGAGGGCGGGATCATCTACCACTATTACTGGTTCCGCGATCAGTCGCAGACCAAGGAAATCTCGGGCAACACCGCGCTGCACTACTTCCGGAACCAGGACCCGGGCGCCTTCGTCTCGATCTCCGGCGGCGGCATCTTGAACTCCAGCAAGAAGAAGGAAGACGCCCAGAAGTTTTTGACCTTCATCACCAGCAAGGCCGGCCAAGAAGTGCTCGAGAAGGGCACGTCGTTCGAGTACCCCGTGGCCAGCGGCGTTCCGGCCAACCCCGCGCTGGTGCCGCTTGTCGACCTGCAGGCACCCGCCGTGAACCCGTCGAACCTCGACGCGCAGAAGGTCACCGACCTGATGACGAAGGCGGGCCTGCTTTAGATGGGTGGCTGACGTTAGTACCGCCGCCGCGACGGCCGTCGACGCGGCGCTGCTCGACGCCTTGCCGCCGTCGGAGGTGCCCGGCCGGGCAGCTGCCACGCGGCCGGGGCCGGTCCTCACCGCCGGTGTGGTGCTGCTGGTCGTGGCGGCGTTCGTGCCGATCGGGTACGTCGCCTGGTCGGTGGTGTCGCTGGGGCCGACGCGGGTCTGGGAACTCCTCGCGCGGCCACGCGTGCTCGAATTGTTCGTCAACACCGTCGGTCTCGTCGTCGTCACGGTCCCGATCTGCATCGTGCTCGGCATCGGGGCGGCATGGCTGGTGGAACGCTCCGACATTCCCGGCCGGGCGATCTGGCGACCGATGTTCGTCGCTCCCCTGGCGGTGCCCGCCTTCATCAACAGCTACGCATGGGTCAGCGTCGTCCCGACCCTGCACGGCTTCTGGGCAGGCATTCTCGTCGCCTCGCTGTCGTACTTCCCGTTCGTCTACGTGCCCGCCGCCGCCACGCTCCGTCGCCTCGACCCGGCGATCGAGGAATCCGCACGCACGCTCGGTTCCAGCCCGGCGGCCGTATTCCGGCGCGTGGTGCTGCCACAGCTTCGCCTGGCGGTCCTCGGCGGCGGACTGCTCATCGGCGTGCACCTGCTGGCCGAGTACGGCGCGTTCGCCATGCTGCGCTTCTCGACGTTCACCACCGCGATCTTCGAACAGTTCCAGGCCACGTTCGACGGCGCGGCGGGCAGCACGCTCGCAGGCGTTCTGATGCTGCTGTGCCTGGTGTTGCTCGTTGGCGAGGCCGGGGTGCGCGGCAACGCCCGCTACGCCCGACTCGGTTCCGGCGCCCAGCGCACCTCGCTGCCCCATCGCCTCGGGAGCATGACGTTTCCCGCAGTTGCCGCCCTCGCCGCACTGGCCGCGCTCGCCCTCGGCGTTCCGGTGTGGACGATCCTGCGGTGGCTGTGGATCGGCGGCAGCGACGTGTGGGCGCTCGGCGAGATCGTACCGTCGACGGTGCAGACTGTGGCGCTGGCCGCCGCGGCCGCGGCGTTGACGACGGTGCTGGCGTTCCCCTTCGCCTGGATCGCGGTGCGGCACCGCGGCTTCTTCGCCCGCTTCGTCGAGGGCTCGAACTTCGTGACGAGTTCGATGCCAGGCATCGTGACCGCGCTCGCGCTCGTCACCGTGGCGATCCGCTTCGCACCGCCTCTGTACCAGACGGCGACGCTGGTCCTCGCGGCCTATGTGCTGATGTTCATGCCCCGCGCGATGGTCAACCTGCGGTCGGGGTTGGCCCAAGTGCCGCCGACGTTGGAGGAGGCGTCGCGTTCGCTCGGTGTCTCCCCCACCCGCACGCTGCTGCGAGTCACCTTGCGGCTCACCGCACCTGCCGCCGCCGCCGGTGCCTCGCTGGTATTCGTCGCCGTGGCCACCGAGCTGACCGCCACCCTGCTGCTGGCGCCGACGGGCACCAACACTCTGGCGATGCGATTCTGGTCGCTGTCGAGCGAACTGTCCTACGCCAGCGCCGCACCGTATGCGCTGCTGCTCGTCGTGCTCGCGGTTCCGGTGACAGTCGTGCTGTTCCAGCAGTCCAGCAGGGCGGCCGCGCTATGACGATCCACGGGGCTACCGGCAACGCGCTCGACGTCACCGGGCTAACCAAGGCCTTCGGCAGCCACACCGTGCTGCACGGCATCGACCTCGGCGTCACCGCGGGCACGATCACCGCCGTGGTCGGCGCCTCCGGCTGCGGCAAGACCACGCTGCTGCGTCTGGTCGCCGGCTTCGAGAACCCCGATGCGGGAACGGTTTCCATCGCCGGACGCCAGGTAGCAGCAGCCGGCAGCAGTATCCCCGCGCATCGCCGCGACGTGGGCTACGTCGCGCAGGACGGCGCGCTGTTCCCGCACCTGACCGTGGGCCAGAACATCGCCTACGGGCTGTCGGGCCGCCGCAACGTCCAGCCGCGCGTCGCCGAACTCCTCGCTACCGTCTCCCTCGACGAGTCCTACGCCGCACGCCGGCCGCACGAACTCTCCGGGGGACAGCAGCAGCGCGTGGCCCTCGCCCGCGCCCTCGCCCGCCAGCCCGCGCTCATGCTGCTCGACGAACCGTTCAGCGCCCTGGACACCGGACTGCGGGCGTCGACCCGCAAGGCCGTGGCGACGCTGCTCTCCGACGCCGGCGTCACGACCCTGATCGTCACTCACGATCAGGAGGAGGCGCTGTCGATCGCCGACCAGGTCGCGGTGATGCGCGACGGCCGATTCACCAAAGTCGGTACGCCGCAGGCGGTCTACCGAGAACCCAACGATCGTTTCACCGCCGAATTCCTCGGTGACTGCGTGCTGCTGCCGTGCACGGTGACCGGCGGGGTCGCCACCTCGGCACTGGGCCGGCTGCCGGTCCGCGGCACCGTACCCGACGGCGGTGGCACGCTGATGCTCCGCCCGGAGCAATTGGAGGCGGCGGCGGTCTCCGACGACGACCGCAGCGACGGCATGGCGACGGTTCTGGCGTCGGAGTTCCGCGGCCACGACGTCCTGCTCACCGTCGACCTCGGCGGCGACGCCGCGCCGATCACCGTCCGTCAGCACAGTGTCGCGCCGCCCGCGGTCGATGCAAAGGTCCGCATCCACGTCACCGGTGCCGCCGTGGTGTTCGGCGACCGCCCGCGCGACGGGCGATGACCGCGCCGTGATGTTCGAGCGGCTCGTTGACCACCTTGCGTGCCACGGCGACGCCGTCGCGGTGCTCACCGCCGAGAAGGCCGTTACCTACGCCGAACTCGCGACGCAGGTCGCGACCCGCGCCGAGGAACTGGGTACTTGCCGCAAGCTCGTCCTGCTCGAGACCCGCAACGACCTGCCCACGCTGGTGACCTACCTCGGTGCGCTCGCCGGCCACCACGTGGTGCTGCCCGTGCCCGCGGGCGGCGACCGCCGGTCGGTCGTCGACACCTACCACCCCGACGTCATCGTCACCGACGGCGTCATCACCGAGGGCACACGCCACCGTCCCGCCCCCGAACTCCACCCGGACCTGGCCCTGCTGCTCTCGACGTCCGGCAGTACCGGCTCCCCCAAGCTGGTGCGATTGTCCCGGTTCAATCTCGCCGCCAACGCCGAGTCGATCGCCACCTATCTCGACATCACCCGAACCGACAGGGCCGCAACGACTCTGCCGATGTCGTACTGCTACGGCCTGTCGGTGACCCACAGTCACCTGCTACGCGGAGCCGCGCTCGTGCTCACCGAACTGTCCGTGGTCGACGACGACTTCTGGAACGTGTTCCGGAAGCGCGGCGCAACGTCGTTCGCCGGCGTACCGCACACCTTCGAACTGCTCGACCGGATCGGCTTCGAGGCGATGTCGCTGCCGAACCTGCGCTACGTCACCCAGGCCGGCGGACGGCTCGACCCGGACCGCGTGCGCCGGCTCGCAAACCTCGGCTACCGCGCGGGGTGGCGGTTCTTCGTCATGTACGGCGCCACCGAGGCCACCGCACGCATGGCCTACCTGCCGCCAGAACTCGCCCACGACCACCCCGAGTCGATCGGCATCCCGATCCCCGGCGGGTCGTTCCGCATCGAACCGGTCGACGGAATGCCCGACGGAACCGGCGAACTCGTCTACCGCGGACCCAACGTCATGATGGGGTACGCACACACCGCCGCCGATCTCGCCGCCGACGCCGGAGTCGAGGAACTGCGCACAGGCGACATCTCCCGGCAGCGCCCCGACGGCCTCTACGAGGTGGTCGGGCGCAGCGACCGGTTCGTCAAGCTCTACGGACTGCGCATCGACCTGCAACGCGTCGAGTCGGCCCTGCACGCCGACGGCGTCACCGCGATCTGCACCGACGGCGACGGCCTGCTGCTCGTCGGCGCCGCCGACCGTCCCGAGGACACCGACGTCGCTGCCGCGGCGGCCGACGCGTCGGGTCTCCCCGGTGCGGCGATCCGGGTGGTCGACGTCTACGAGATCCCCCGCCTGCCCACCGGCAAGCCGGACTATCGCAGCCTACGCGAGCGGGCCGCCGACCGGACGACCGACGATGCCCGCCTGGACCTGCGCGGTCTGTTCGCCGACGTGCTGCAGATCGACACGGCCGACGTCGATCCCCGCAGCAGCTTCGTCGACCTCGGCGGCAACTCGCTGTCTTACGTCGCCATGTCGGTGCGGCTCGAACGCGCGCTCGGGCACCTGCCCGCGGATTGGCAGCGGCTGCCGCTGAGCGAGCTGGAGTCCGCCCGCAAAACCCGCCGGTGGTGGGGAACAACGCTCGAGACCAGCGTGGCGCTGCGTGCGGCAGCAATCGTCCTGGTCGCCGGATCGCACGCGGAGCTGTGGGTGCTGTGGGGCGGCGCGCACATCCTGCTGGGCGTCGCCGGATACAACTTCGGCCGCTTCTGCCTCACCCCCCTGCCGCGCGCCACCCGGGTGCGCCACCTGGTCAGCACCATCGGCTGGATCGCCGTGCCCGCTTTTCTGTGGGTGGCATTCGCGCTACTCGTCACCGACGACTACGCGGCCTCGAATCTACTGCTGGCCAACAAGTTCCTCGGTCCAGGAGACAGCATGACCGCCGGGCGGCTGTGGTTCGTCGAAGTCCTGGTGTGGGTCCTGGTGGGGTTGGCGCTGCTGTGCGCGACGCGGTGGGGCGACCGCGCCGAACGCCGGTGGCCGTTCGGCGTTGCGGCGGCATTCCTGGCCCTGGGCATGGCCCTGCGATGGGACGTCTTCGGCATCGGGCTCGGCAGGGCCGCCTGGTTCACCATCCTGGCGTTCTGGTTCTTCGCCATCGGCTGGGCCGCCTCGAAGTCGTCGACGGTGTGGCAGCGGATCGCCGTGACCGCGGTCCTCGCCGTCGGAATCGTCGGGTACTTCGGCCAACCCAACCGCGAGGCCTTGGTGTTCATCGGGCTGGCGCTGCTGATCTGGCTGCCCGCCATCCGGTGCCCATCCGCTTTGACGGTCACCGCAGGCGTGATCGCCGAGGCGTCACTGTTCATCTATCTCACGCACTACCAGGTGTATCCGCTGTTCGGCGAACAGAAGCTCGTCGGCGTGCTGGCCGCCATCGTCGTCGGCATCCTGCTGACCCAGCTGGTCACGCTAACTCGCAAAAAGGCTCACCGATACACGCCGACCGCCATCACTCGAGGTCAGGCTGCCGCTCGGCGGTGAGACCCCGCTGCGCCACCGGGGCCCGCGATCACCTTCATAAACCTCGGATCTCTGCGCGCACCGACGCACCGAACGATCCGAGACGATACGCGCCGCAGGGCAGCTCTCCAGCGAGGTGTCCGCGCTCGATGGTCAGCCGATCTAGCAGAGGCCGTATGTCTTCGGCTAGTAGCGCCACGCGGAAGACCGCCGCGACCTTGTGCTGGCGGTCGAGGACCATCGTTGGTGGGCACCACGCTGGTCGGATAGTACGTCCCAGGGTGATAGGCGGATCGGTTGGAGATAGCTTCGACACTTAGCGGCGATCGGTGAAGGCTAATGGGTCCCTGTCAGGTCCTCGAGGGCTACATCCCGCCGGGACGGTGGGGGCAGGCGCGCTGCATGTTGGCGCACATCGGACACTTCTCCATTGGCATCATCATCATGGAGCCCGTGCAACACCAAAACAGCTGCGTAGGAGTGCCGTTGTCGTAAACCACCGCCATGGGCTGTGGGCCGACTGCATCAAAGTAGATCGCCCCGCTGGAGGCTTGGCCCTCGCCGAGGGTGGTAGCCGGAAGGCCCTGTGGGCTGGCGATCTGCCACAAGACGGGATAACGCTGCCCGGCTGCGGTAACCGTGTACAGATTCGGAATGATCGGAGTCACCGTGCCGGTGACGGCTCGAACGGTGGCCGAAGCTTCCCAGACTTGACCGCGGGCAGTGTATCCGGGCAAGGCGACCGAAGACTCTCGCAGATCCGAGATGACCCACTCCTGGACGACTGCGCCCCCCGCATCGGTGAGCTGTTGAGGCGAGCCGAACTGATGTCCGCACGGCATCGCCGCCACAGCGGGCGGCGCGAGAGTAGCTCCGGCACCGAGAAGAGTCACGCAGGCGAGTACCGCCATGATGACGCGAAAACGCATATTGGGTGGTCCTTCCGCGCGATGTGAGTAGGCGGTCGCGGGCGCGTACGCAGCATAGCGAACATCTACGGAGCTAGATAGTAGTCGGTCGCCCCTGCGCGGTAAGCAACTGCACGCGGAAGCATCGATCAAGGAAGCTCGGAACAGGTGTCGCACGGTCAGTACGGATAATTGAGGGCCGATCAGCAGTGGTCGAGACTTAGCAAGCGGGTTCTCAGGAAGTGACATGCGCGCACGACCACACCTATCGGTGACAGATGAATCTCGTTCGGGTTGAGATGTGGTGTCAGGCAACCGCTTCGGGGAAAGCACTGTCATCCTGATTCCGTGGCGCCTAGGACAGCGAGGAAGACCGACAGCAGACTGGCTGCTCGGCTTGCCGCGCTGGCCTCGTTGGGCGCTTCTCTTATCCATTTCGCCGTTGTGCCTGCTCACTGGCAGGAGTGGATGCCGGCGGGCTTGTTCTTCGTTGCGGTCGCGCTCTTCCAATTGATATGGGCGCGGGCTGTGCTGGCCCGAACGACGATCCCCGTGCTTGCCGCCGGCATCATGCTCAACCTCGGAGCCATTGCTCTTTGGGCCCTGTCCAGGACCGCCGGGGCACCATTCGGCCCTAATGCGGGGGAAGCCGAAGTGGTGCAGGCCGCGGACCTTTGTGCGCTGCTGCTTCAGGTTTATGTTGTGATGGGCGCTGCCTGGGTGTGGTACCGCGGCCTGCAAGGAGAGCCGGTACCGGTGTTCGGCAGCGCGATGGTCCTCATGGGCGCAGTCGGTGTCGTGGCGCTGGCGTCCACAGTGGGAGTTGCTTCAGGTTTGCGGCACGGTGATCACGCTCCAGCAGGCGCAGCCGGTGGTCACCATGGGACGGCCGCCGAGGCTGCAGATGGTGACCACCACGGCACTGGCGCCGAGCCGGAGGAGGGTAGTGATCGTGGGACGAGTGCCGAGCATGCCGATGGCCACGATGGCGGTCGTCCAGAGTCGGTCATCTCGCCGCCGGTGAGCGTGCCTGGCGGCGAGCCGCCGACGGCGGCGCCGGCAGGAGCCCCGGCCCCATCCGCTGCGCCATTGAACGACGCCCATGGCGATCACGATCACGGCGACTGAAAATCTGATCTCTCGCTGGAGTCGGTTCCTAGACGATTGGTAGGTGCCCAGTCGGTAGGTATCGTGATCGACCGGCACCCAGAGGTCAGCTCGCCGGAAGGCCGCAACCCGTCACCATCAACGCATGCCGTTCAGCCCATTCGTGAGCCCATAGTGCCTGCGACCTGCCCCGCAGCGCGCATTGCGCGGATCGAGCCCGCCGCTAACCGGTCCTAACGGTTGAGAACCGCGCGTGTGCTGGCCTCAGGGCTCAGGTCGAGGCGGCGCAACAGTTGCGCGTTGAGCGCCACGACGATCGTCGACAGTGACATGAGGATGGCGCCGACTGACATCGGTAAGACGAATCCGATCGGTGCGAGCACACCGGCAGCCAGCGGCACTGCGATGAGGTTGTATCCGGCGCCCCACCAGAGGTTCTGCTTCATTTTTCGGTAGCTGGCTCGCGACAGTTCGATGACCGACAGCACCGAGCGCGGGTCGGAGCTTGCCAGGATCACACCGGCAGAGGCGATGGCGACGTCGGTGCCGGCGCCGATCGCGATGCCGACGTCGGCCTGTGCCAACGCGGGGGCATCGTTGACGCCATCGCCGACCATCGCGACCTTCTTGCCCTCCTGTTGCAGCGCAGCAACTTTCGACGCCTTGTCTTCCGGGCGTACTCCGGCGAACACCCGATCTATGCCGAGTTCGTGACCTACCGCCTGCGCGACCGCTTCGGCGTCACCGGTGATCATGACCACCTCGACGCCGAGCTTGTGCAAGGCATCGACGGCGTCGCGCGACTCGGGGCGGATCTCGTCGGCCAGGCGGAGGCCGCCGACCACAGCACCGTCTCGGATGACGTGCAGGATGATCGCGCCCTCGTCGCGCCACGAGGTCGCCGCGTGAACCTCTTGCGCGCCGATCTCTTCGAGCAGGCGGGGGCCGCCCACGCGGATCTCGTGCCCGTCGACCGTGGCAGTCACGCCGACGGCGGGAGACGACGAGAAGCCTTTCGCGCGTGGCACAGTCAGTCCCCGCTCGTCGGCGGCTTTCACGATCGCTCGTGCCAGGGGGTGTTCACTGTCGGCTTCGGCGGCGGCCGCGAGGGCGAGCACGGAGTCGTCGTCGAGGTCGCCGCGGACCTCGATCGCGGTCACGGTTGGTTCGCCCTTTGTCAGGGTGCCGGTTTTGTCGAAGAGAACGGCGTCGACGGTGCGCATGCCTTCTAGGGCCAGGCGATCCTTGATCAGCACGCCTCCCCGCGCAGCGCGTTCGGTGGCGATCGAGACGACAAGTGGTATCGCTAATCCCAACGCATGGGGGCAGGCGATGACGAGCACGGTAATGGCTCTTATGACCGAGGCGTCGGGGTCTCCGACAATCGACCACGCCACGGCTGTGATGGAAGCAGTCCCCAGGGCAAACCAGAACAGCCACCCGGCCGCCCGGTCGGCGAGGCGCTGGGCTCGCGAGGACGAGTTCTGCGCTTCGGTAACCAGGCGCTGGATTCCCGCCAGGGCGGTGTCGTCACCGGTGGCGGTGATTTCGACCCGAAGCCCGGAATCGGTGGCGACAGTTCCAGCCGTCACCGCATCTCCGACGCCGCGGGCCACCGGCCGCGATTCACCGGTCACCATCGACTCGTCCATGTCCGCTCGCCCCTCGACGATTCTGCCGTCGGCGGGGATGCTGCCGCCGGGTCGGACGACTACCAGATCACCGACTTTTAGGTCGGCGGGCGACACGGTGATGATTCGTTCGCCGTCGACCTTTTCGGCCTCGTCGGGAAGCAGGGCCGCCAGGGAGTCCAGTGCGGAGGTGGTCTGAGCCAAGGAGCGCATTTCGACCCAGTGTCCGAGCAGCATGATGACGATCAGCAGCGCCAGTTCCCACCAGAACTCCAGTTCGTGGTGGAGCAGGCCCAGGCTCGCGCCCCAGGAGGCGAAGAATGCGACGGTGATGGCCAGCCCGATGAGCAGCATCATTCCCGGTTTTCGGGAACGGATTTCGCTGACGGCGCCGGTAAGGAAGGGACGTCCCCCGACGACATACATGACCGTGCCCAACAGTGGCGCGATCCAGCGGCCACCGGGGACGTCGGGTACTTCGTAGCCGAGCAGCATCGCGAACATGGTCGAGAACGCGATGACCGGGACGGCAATGATCAGGTTGATCCAGAAGAGCTTCCGGAACTGAGCCACATGATCGGCGCCGTGCCCGGCATGACCCCCATGGCCGGCATGGTCGTCGTGGTGGGGGCCGGAGTCGTGAACGGCGTGCTCGCCATGGCCCTCATGGTCGGCGTGAACGCCGGTGTGGGATGTCGCTAATGCGTGCTCGTCGTGGCTGGTCATGTTGTGCTCTCCTTGAGGAGTCTCACGTGTTCGTTCGCGCGGGTGCGTAGGAGCGAGGCGGCGTCAGTGCACCGCCGTTGCGGGTCATGACCGCACGAGGCGGGCGATGGCATCGGAGGCTTCGGTGAGTTTGGCATCGGCAGCGGGTCCCCCGGCGGCAGCAGCGTCTCGAACGCAGTGTCGGAGATGGTCGTCGAGCAGTGCCAGCGCGACGCTTTGCAGGGCCTTGGTCAGGGCGTCAGCTTGGGTGAGGATGTCGATGCAATAGCGTTCCCCCTCGATCATCCGACTGATGCCGCGGGCTTGGCCCTCAATACGTTTCAAGCGTTTGAGGTACTTGTCCTTATCGGTGATGTAGCCGTGGTGGACTGAACCCGATGCCGGGCAGTGGTCAGCGTCGTCGACGTGAGTCATGGCAACTCCTTCGGTCTGTGGGTTGGGAGGCCGGGGTTCGGCAGGTCAGTCACGCCGCGCTGGCGTACTTGTCGGGGTCTCGGTCGAAGCGCGGTCCACATCCTTTGCAGCAGAACCAATACCGTCGGCCTCGGTAGTCGCGGAATAGGCCCGCGGCTTCGGCGGCCGCCTTGTTCACCGGCGTGCCGGGCATGACCGGGCATGTTGTCTCGTCCGTTACGGGGTCGAGGAGGTTCGTGGTCCCCGGATTGATGACCGTCGTGTCGAGGTCTTGTGTTGAGCCGCTGCAGCAGCAGCTCGACGTCAGGTTCTTGTTGTCGGACATGAGTTCTCCTTGATGCAGAAGGGGTTCAGTGGGTAGGGGCAGAGGATGTGGATGTGGATTTGAAGCCGCGCAGTCGCAGGCTGTTGCCCATGACGAAGACGCTGGAGAACGCCATGGCCGCGCCGGCGAGCATGGGGTTGAGCATGCCCAGTGCAGCAACCGGTATGGCGGCAACGTTGTAGGCGAACGCCCAGAACAGGTTCGTCTTGATCGTCGATAGTGTCCTGCGGGACAGCCGGATCGCGTCGACGGCGCTGCGCAGGTCGCCGCGTACCAGGGTGATGTCGGAGGCTTCGATCGCGACATCTGTTCCGGTACCCATAGCCAGGCCGAGGTCGGCTTGGGCGAGGGCAGGCGCATCGTTGACGCCATCGCCGACCATCGCCACGGTCTTGCCCTCGGATTGCAGCCGGAGAATAACGTCGACTTTGTCTTTCGGCATCACCTCGGCGATCACAGTGTCGATGCCGACCTCGGCGGCGATCTGGCGGGCGACGGCTTCGTTGTCCCCAGTGAGCAGCACCGGCGTCAAGCCCATCTGGCGCATCTGTGAGATTGCCTGCGCACTGGTGGGTTCAACGGTATCCGCGACGACGAGTACGCCGCGAGCCTCACCGTCCCAGCCGACGGCGACCACCGTCTTGCCCCGCGCTTCGGCCGCTTCTTTCGCCTGCGCCAACTCTGGGCTGAGGTGTTGGGACCAGTCGGCGAGCAGTGATTCGCGCCCCACGACCACGGCGTGGCCGTCCACGATGCCCTGCACACCCTTGCCTTCGACATTGGCGAAATCCTCAGGGGTGGGCAGCGTCCCGAGTTCTTCGGTCGCAGCGACGGCGATTGCTTGGGCGATCGGGTGCTCTGAGGCGTTCTCCAACGCCCCTGCCAGCCGGAGCAGGTTCCCGCGGTCGGTTCCCGGGGCGGTGATGACGTCGACCAGGGTCATCTTGCCGGTGGTGACGGTGCCGGTCTTGTCCAGCACCACGGTGTCGACCTTGCGGGTGGACTCCAGCACCTCCGGGCCCTTGATCAGAACGCCCATTTGCGCGCCGCGACCGGTGCCCACCAGCAGTGCCGTCGGTGTGGCCAAGCCGAGCGCGCAGGGGCAGGCGATTACCAGCACGGCAACGGCGGCGGTGAAGGCGGCCGCGACCGGGAAGCCCGCGCCCAACCACGCTCCGAGTGTGATCACCGCGATCGCGAGGACGATCGGCACGAAGACACCGGAGATGCGATCGGCTAGCCGCTGGACCTGGGCTTTGCCGGTCTGGGCGTTCTCCACCAGCTGGGCCATCTGCGCCAACTGGGTGTCGGAACCGATGCGGGTGGCGCGTACCACCAGTCGCCCACCGGCGTTGACGGTTGCACCGACCACGGTGTCACCTGGGCCGACCTCCACGGGGACCGATTCGCCGGTCAGCATCGAGACATCGACCGCCGATGTCCCCGATACCACCACCCCGTCGGTGGCGATCTTCTCTCCCGGTCGCACGACGAACTCGTCGCCCACTATCAGGTCCTCGACGGCGATCTTCGTTTCCGCGCCGTCGCGCAGCACGGATACCTCCTTGGCGCCCATCTCTAGGAGGGCGCGCAGCGCCGCACCGGCCTGCCGTTTGGACCGCTTCTCGAAATAGCGCCCCGCAAGGATGAATGTTGTGACGCCAGCGGCGACTTCGAGGTAGATGTTGGCGGCGCCGTGAGACGGTGCGAGTGTCAGTTCGAACGGATGCTTCATTCCCGGGGTGCCGGCGGTCCCGAAGAACAGCGCGTACAGCGACCACAGGAAGGCCGACAAGGTGCCCAGGGAGATGAGCGTGTCCATCGTCGCCGTAGCGTGCCGCAGGTTGGCCCAGGCAGCGCGGTGAAACGGCCAGGCCGCCCAGACGATCACCGGCGCAGCCAACACCAGCGACGCCCACTGCCAGTAGGTGAATTGCAGCGTGGGGATCATCGCCATCGCGATGACCGGCACCGATAGCAGCACCGAACCGGTCAGCCGGTGGCGCAGGGACACCATGTCGGGGTCGTCGGTCTCGCCTGTCTCTCCGGGCGGGGCGGGCTTCTCCGGTGTGGGTAGCGCGGCGCTGTAGCCGGCATTTTCCACCTCGGCGAGCAGCTGCGCGGGATCGTATCCGTCGGGCACCGTGACGGTGGCCTTCTCGGTCGCGTAGTTGACTGTTGCCGCGACGCCATCGATCTTGTTGAGCGTGCGTTCGATGCGGTTGGCGCAGGAGGCGCAGGTCATTCCTCCGATGCGGAGCTCAATGCTCGGGCCGGACACGGGCGTCGACGTCGTCATGTGTGCCAGTGCCTTTCAGTTTTCTAGGTGGACGGAGGTCGTCAGTGCCCGCCGGCATGGCCGGCGTCGCGCGACGGTTCTGGCGCGGGCTGATTGGTGGCGCCGCGTGCGGCGTCGACGACGAACGTGGCGGTGTGCACGGTGTCGTCGACCTTGAAGTCGAGGTAGAGCAGGTAGCGACCGGCGGTGGGTGCGGTCGCTGCGAACGTCACCGCAGGCCCGCCAGTGCGGTCCCCCACCGGTTCAGCGCCCTCAGGGTGCACGTGCAGATACGCCATGTCACCTTCACGCAGCGCGACGAGGTGCCCGTATGCCCCCAGGTAGGGCTGCAATGTCGTCACCGGCTCGCCGTCACGGATGATTCTCGCTGTGAGCTGCTTCGAGACGCCGGCGGTGAGCGCACCGTCGAGTTCCACGGTGTAACCGGCAATTTCATCCACGGTGCGTGTGGTCATCGGGGGCGACGGGGCCAACTCGCCGGCCAGGTCGACCGTGCGGGTAAGCGTGAGTTTGGTGCTGCTGGCCTGGGCGGGCTGAAAGTCCGCGAACACCCGGTAGGCCCCGGCGGCCTTCCACATCCAGGGCGTCGACCATATGCCGGTTGCCCGATCCAGGACCGGGTGGACGTGCGCGAAATGCTGACCATCAGAACGGACGACGATGAGATGCAGCTGCTTGTCGTGCACAGTCGCGTAGTCCAGCAGCGGCGTGCCGCTGGGACCAGCAATGGTGAAGCTCAACCTGCCACGATCGTTGGGTGCTCCGGGTCCCCGTACCGCGCTGAGCGTGTATCCGTCTTGGGCGAGTGACAACCCCGGCGGATCAGCGGACAGAGGTGATACCGGCAACGCCTGCTCGGTCGGCGCGCTGTGATCAGCCGCGGGCTCAGCGCCAACGTGCTGAGTGGCCGTCACCGCGGTGTCGGGGACGACCGCCGCGGCGGTGACGTACGCAGCCGTGAACGCCACCGCCAGTCCGGCACCGAAAGCGGCCAACCGTCCTGCAGCGTTCATACGACCCGCACCGCCGAATAGGCGGCCTCGTCGACCGCACGCAAGATCTGGGCGTCATCGACGGGACCGCTGGAGGTCACGATCAGAGTGCCCGCCGTGGCGCTGACCTCGACGTCTTGAACACCGGCGACCCCGCTGACTTCTTCCCGCACTGACAGCTCGCAGTGCCCGCAGGTCATTCCTGTGACGGCGTACGTGACCGTGTTCATGACCGAACTCCCATCTTCGCTCTCGGTAGTACCCCTACCGGGTATGCGTACATCAAGGTATACCCCCAGAGGGTATGTTGCAAGGGTGGGTTTTTCGGGCTCTTGCTGATGCCGCGTCGACGCAGGCCGAGGCATTCCCGACGAAGGGAGAGACGAATGGTGATGCGAACGTTGCACGTCGGGGATGACGGCTGGCCGCTCATGGGCGAGGTCATCGGCCGCGGCGAGCTGATCATCATGCTGCACGGCGGTGGGCCCGATCACTACAGCATGCGGCCGCTTGCCACCCGCCTTGCTGGCCGGTATCGCGTTGCGCTGCCCGATATTCGAGGATATGGAGCGCATCGCGATGCCCCGATCCGACGTTGCACCTCTGGGATCAGTACGTCACCGACACTGTCGCGATCATGCACGCGCTCGACGCCACGTCCACCCACCTTGTCGGCGCCGGCCTCGGCGGCACGATCGCTCCTTACGGACATGCCTCCAACACCCCCGGATCGCCCGGTCCGCGGTCATCATCAGTGCTGAAGCCATCGAGGACGACGACGACAAGGCCGCAGACGCAAAGCTGATGGACCGCTTCGCCGACCGCGCCCGCGCCCGCGGTCTACAGGCCGCCTGGGAGCTGTGTGTTCCTCACCTGCAGCCGCTCATTGCCAACCTCGTCACCCAGGCCATTCCGCGCGCTGACGCCCAAAGCGCCGCTGCCGCAGCGGCAATCGGTCACGATCGGGCCTTCGCCACAGCCGAGGAACTCCGGCGCATCAACACCCCGACGCTCATCATCGCCGGCGATGACCCACGTCACCCCGCGCAACTCGCGTGCACCCTCGTCGACGTCCGTCCGCAGGGAGTACTCGCCGAGGCCACAATGTCCGACCTGCTCGTCAACGCTGACGACATCGCGCACGCCTTCGGCCCGACAATCGAACAGTTCCTCGCCACCACGTCGGACCCCGGATACTTAAGGCGATCGACAACAGCGCCGCAGCTGCAGCCGTCAGCTGTAGCAGGCTTTCCCACTATCGGCCTTGATGGGGCGGCGCCCGCCGGCGATTTTGGCTCAACGTGCACAGGGCGATGCACGTGGCGATCGACCGCGTGGTTGAACTCTCGATGAGCCACCGGAACTTCTCTTGTGCCGTCACAAGCGATGGGCCTTCCCAGTCGACGAGGTACCCGCCGCGGATACAACCGCAAAGTACCCCTCGGGGGTATCCCCGCACAATGTGCGACCCATCGGATGTCCTCGCAAACCCGAGACGCCAGCCCTTAGTGCCAGCTTTATCGAATCTTCATCGAAGGACTAAGAAAGCCAAACGACTCACGAGCACACTCAAAGGCATACCCGTGAACGGTGAACCGTCGCCCGCGACCGGCCCTCGCGGCGCACCAGGCGGTGCCCCGCCCGTTAGCCGATGACGACAACCCGATACGGAGAGCCCCATTCATGCCGCAGACAGGCTGCCCCCCAGCGTTTCGAGCGACGACGCACTGGCTGCGCACGACCGTCCTCGCGGCGGCGGTGCTGCTGATCGCGACCGCCTGCACCTCATCACCGACGGCGGCGCCCACTCCCGACGTCATCACCGACAAGGGCACGCCCTACGCAGACTTGCTCGTACCGAAACTGGAAGCGTCCGTCACTGATGGTGCCATCGGCGTCGCTGTCGATGCCCCCGTGACCGTTACCGCCGGCGACGGTGTTCTCGGCCAAGTGTCGCTGACCAACGAGGCGGGCGAACTTGTCGACGGGCAACTGGGCCCCGACGGCGTTACATGGTCATCGGCGGAACCGCTGGGCTACAACAAGCAGTACACCCTGCAGGCGCAAGCACAAGGGCTTGGCGGAACGACAAGCACCAGCGCAACATTCGAAACCCATTCCCCCGAAAACCTGACGATGCCCTACGTCTTGCCCAATGACGGCGAAACAGTGGGCGTGGGTCAACCCATTGCGATTCGCTTTGACGAGAACATCACGAACCGGGTTGCGGCGCAGCAGGCGATCACCGTGACCACGAACCCACCGGTTGAGGGCGCCTTCTACTGGCTCAGCAATCGTGAAGTCCGCTGGCGCCCCGCCGAGTACTGGGAGCCCGGAACGAAGGTTGAGGTGTCAGTCAAGGCTTACGGAGTCGACTTCGGCGACGGGCTCTTCGGCCAGGATGACGTCACCACACGCTTCACAATCGGCGACCAAATCATCGCCACCGCCGATGACGCCACCAAGACGATGACCGTGCGGCGCAACGGCGAAGTCGTCAAAACCATGCCGATCTCCATGGGCAAAGCCAAAACGCCCACCGACAACGGCGCCTACATCGTCGGCGACCGCTACTCATTCCTGGTGATGGATTCGTCCACCTACGGAGTCCCCGTCAACTCACCCGACGGGTACCGCACCGAAGTCGAATGGGCCACCCAAATGTCCTACAGCGGCATCTACGTGCACTCAGCGCCGTGGTCGGTGGGTAGCCAAGGCATCGCCAACGTCAGCCACGGATGCCTCAACGTCAACCCGGCCAACGCCCGCTGGTTCTACGACAACACCCGACGCGGCGACATCGTGGAAGTCATCAACACAACCGGCCCCACACTGTCGGGAACCGACGGCTTCGGCGACTGGAACATCCCCTGGGAGCAATGGAAGGCCGGAAACGCCAACGTCTGAGCATCGGAAGTTCTTGACACCGAGCCGACATGGCTTCAATGCCCGGCGAATCTGAAAACCATTACTCCGCAGTGCATTTGAGGTCATTTCTGAGACGTCGTTGCCGTACGGGCGGTTGCCGGCGTGACTGGAGCCACCGACTCCCCGATAACCGATGGCGGCGCGTACCGCCGACGAGGCTTCGAATAACCGCTCGGGGCAGAATTGTTGCTGACGCCCGACGACGGCCTATAGAGCTCGTTGCCGAGAAGCTCGCACATTTGAGTCCGCGCACCATTCACGCGCGTCTTCCCGACCGTGAAACGGGTTTAAGTCCATACTTGCCGCATTCGAAGCGAACGGCCGCAGCGAATTTCACCACTGTAATTATGTGGCTGGTGTTACTGGTGGGGCTTTTGTGAGTTACGCTTTTCTACGTAGGAGCTACGTATTTTTGGTGCTGCGCCCTACGTATGCGATCAGCCCCGCTATTGGTGCGTGAAGTAACTCACCGCCGGGCGCACCGAGGAGAAGACATGGGATTACACGTCCGGAGCAAGGGTGCGGCAATTGCTAGCACTGACCGCTGCGACCCGGCAATCCTTGTTGCGGGACGCGTTCGACGGCTCCCCGGTGTGATCGCTATCGTCGTCTTGCTTTTCCTCGCGTGCGCACCGGTCGCGTCGGCCCAACCTGCCGCCGGGCCGTGGGACCCATTACTTCCGAAGATACCGAGCGCGGGCGCTCCCGGCGATCCGGTTGCCATCGCGAACGCATCGCTGCAGGCAACGGCCATGGCGACGCAGACGGCCATGAATATGGGTCGCAGCTTCCTCAGCAGCCTGGGAATCGTCAGCCCCGCCGCGGATCCGTCGACGAGCGTGCGCGGAAATCGGGTCAATGGTGCGCAAGCGATCGAGTACGTGATTCGCAGGGCGGGAACGCAAATCGGTGTTCCCTACTCGTGGGGTGGCGGAAGCCTCACCGGTCCAAGCCGCGGCGTCGACCAGGGAGCAGGCACCGTGGGCTTTGACTGTTCAGGCCTGACACGGTTCGCGTTCGCCGGCGTCGGTGTTCTGCTCCCGCGATGGTCCGGTGACCAGTACGACGCCGGCCGAAAGGTGCCGCCCTCCCAAGCGAAGCGGGGCGACTTGCTGTTCTGGGGGCCGGGCGGGAGTCAGCACGAAGCTATCTACCTGGGCGGCGGTCAAATGATTGAGGCACAGCAGACCGGCGTCCCGATCAAGGTCTCCCCAGTGCGAACAGGGGGCATGACACCCTACGTCGTCCGGATTATCGAGAGCTGACCGCGAGGCCCAATTAGCACGCCCGCAGAGCCATTCACCTCAGCGGGTGACCGAATCAACCGACGAGACAGTAGCCGATGCCGCGGACAGTGCGGACGTAGCGCGGGCAGGTGGGGTCGTCCCCGAGCTTGCGACGGAGATTGCCGACATGCACCCCCAGAGCAGCCCGACCGCCGGGATGCGAGGCTCCCCAGAGACTCTCCTGGAGTCGCCGGCACGTCACGGGTTCGCCCGGATTGTCCGATAGTGCCCGCAGGATCGCGAACTCTGTCCGAGTGAGCTGTACAACATTTCCTCGCTGGTACACCCGCCGAGCCGCCACATCGACCACGAGGTCGTCGATCTGCCGTCGCTGCGTATCGCCGGCCGCACCGCACACGCCGATGTGCCTGAGCGCGCGTCTAATTCGTGTACTCAGCATCTCCGAGTCGCCGATCGCCACCACTGCGACACGTGACACCAGCGGCGCCATCTCTGCATCAGTAAGCGCGACTACGCCACCGTGTGCCACCTGACGAACACGGTCAAGGACAGCAGCACCCTGGTCCGTTGGCCCTACGCAGACCACTACCACGTCGGGGTCAACGACACGCAAAGCGGTGAGTGCTGCGGTTTCCGAGCATGCGACCGTAACGGCGAAATCTCCGGCGTGCATACGGTGGGCCAGCATGTCGGCGTAGATGCGTCGCGGCTCAACGAGCAGAACGCGGATGCGGCCGGCGGCCGCCACCGGAGATGCGGCACTACCCAGTCCGAGGTGTGACTCGATGGTCGTGGCAGCCTCCTGTCGACGTCGCGCATCGCGGGTACTGGATTGCGTACGCGGGTTCTGACAACCAGCATATCGTGATCTACGTTGTTACTACGTAGATCACAGCCCGGGCGTCCCGCATGTCGTCGACTATCCGCTTTCAGCGCGTGTTCTCGCGACATCCGATGTCGGCTATTTGGGTTTCAGTCGACCGCGTCGATGTCTTCGCCGCCGCAATCGTGCCGGCTGTCGTCAGGTCCTCAGTGGTGGCAGAGCAGCTGGATGAGAGCTGGTGTCGCAAGCATGGCGATGATCGCGGCAGCTAAGCAGATACGGTGGCGCCATCGCACATGGCGGCGCGTGGGGGTGACCAATCGTTCCGCTCGAGCGACGACCGCCGTTCCCGCTGCGGCGAGGCCTTCGTGCACAGGAGGTTGATGTCCGGCCAGAGCAATCAGCCCGGCAAGCAGAGGGCGAGTGCCGACGCGCCGCGCGGCGGTATCGTCGGCGCACATCTCCAGCAGTTCTGCCACAGAATGGCGTGCCGTAGCGAAAAGTGGCAGGCGGGGCAAAGTGACGGCGAGGGCACGCAGCCCCATGAGGATGTGGTGGTGGCGCCCCGAGATGTGGGCATTTTCGTGTGCCAGAACCGCTTTCAGTTGCGACCGGTTCAACGTCTTGATGGCCGCGGAGGTGACGATAATGGTGTTCAGGCGGCCGCCCACACAATAGGCGGCGGGCCGGTCGGCGTCCACGACGACCACGTTGGGGTGACCGGTGGGCCGGCCAATGATCCGCGCGGCATGTGCGTGCTCGTGACTCCGCGCGCGTAGGCGGGACAGGCTACGGCTCATCCGGAGTCCTCCGAACCCCAACGTCAGGGTCCCCATACCGATGAGGGCAACAGATCCGATCCTGCCCGCCATCGGTGTGTGTTCGGAAAATCCGAACAGTTCAAGACACAGCGTCACCACCGCGCCGGTGCGAATACTGTCCGCCGTTGCGCCGATGACCATCGAGACCGCGACCAGCCAAGCCGCCAGGGTTGCGGCGACCGTGATTAGCCATGCGGCGACTCCCATGTGAGGGCTGATTCCCTGGCCGGTCATCCGCCGCAGAACCGGAGGAGCCAACCACGCAAGCGCACCCCCGTAGAGCAGCAGCCACAGCGCCGTAGTCATCATCGTCGCCCCCTACACGTAGCCGCCTTCAGTTGCGCCCACTGCTCCGCGCTCATCTGATCGACCACGAAGCCCAACACCGCACTGGTATCACCGGCGCAGTCGACAGCAGCCCGCATCAACCGCGCTGAACACCCCTCGTGGCCCATCGATGCCGGGTATATATAGCCTTTCCCACGGCGCTGAGTCCTCAGCCGACCCTCGCGGTACAGGTTGTCCATCGTCGGCATCACACTGGTGCAGGACTGGCGCTTCCGGGAGATCTCGTCGAAGCCGTCGCCCACTGTGATGGGCCCCGCGCAATCCCACACGCAATCCATGACTACTGCGTTGGGGTCGCCGAACCCTCGCTGTTCCATTCCGCGCCACTCCTGCTGTCCACGACGAGCTGGAGTGCTTTGCCCATCGACCCCTACCAGACCCCCAATGTAGCGCCCGACCTCGAAAGTTCCGATCCGCCGCACCCGGCGTTCATGGCCTCGTCAGTGCATTCCACGCCGCCGTGCGGGCGGAGCCGATCACGCACGGGAGCTGTCAACTGGGCATCAGCTTCGCCGCAGCGCTGACAGACGATGATTGAGGGGCCGCCTGCGGGTTGTGCACGGAGCCTTGCAGAGTCGTTACCGACTTGAGACAGTGACAGGCGTTTCCCTGGTGCGCAAGTGATGTACGTTTCAACTGCCTACTATCGTGCTCCGTACTTTGCTGGGCAGTAGGTCCGATCCGAGAATGCCGTGCGCTGTCCCTCGCTCGGTGGCCCGACGACGCTCAACCCAAGTGAGGAGATCCGATGCGTTGCCTCACTTCACTTCTCACTCTCTGCGCACTGATGTCGACGCTGATGCTCAGCCCTTCAGGTATCGCGGCTGCCGAACATGACGGCGCACCTGACGGCGACAGCAAGGACATTCCGTCCCTGGTTGCGGCTGTCGCCGAGGCGAATCAGCGGGTAGCCGATGTCGGTGCCGATATCCAGATCAAGCAAGAGGGCGTCAACAGGGCCCTCGTCGAGATTGCTGCTGCTCGCGACATTCTCGCGGACGCGCAGCGTGAGGTTGCCGCCAGTGAGCAGGGGCTCGCCGACAGTCAGGTGGCGATCGACGCCGCGCAACAACGCTTCGATCAGTTCGCCGCATCGATGTATATGAACGGGCCGTCGGGTGCGCTGCCACTGGCAAATGGGCCGGAGGAAATCCTTGCTGGAGCCTCGACGCAACAGAGCCTGATCATCAGCTTCCAGAAGGTCAGGGATGACCTCGTGCGCAGGCAGACCGATCACGCCAACAAGCTCTCAACCGCGACGGCTGTCCGGGCGCGCGCTGAGGGCGCCGCCGCCGAGGCGCAGCGCCGCCAGGACGACGCGGTCACCGCCCTTCAGGAGGCGCAGCAGACCTTCGCGGCACGGCAGGACGAAATCAATAGGCTTGCCGCCGAACGTGACTCGGCGCAAGCCCGACTCGGTGCCATCCCGCCGGTAGCAGGGACCGCGACTGCGCCCACGGTTCCTCAACCCGGCGCCGCGCAGGCACCCGGCGACCAGTGGGACCGAAGTGACTCTTTGCCGGCCGACAATTCTGGCGCCGGCCTCTGGGACACCACGCTGCCGATGGTGCCCAGCGCCAATGTGGCCGGCGACCCGGTAGCCATCATCAACGCGATCCTCAAGATCATGGCGACCTCGGTGCAGCTGACTGCCGACATGGGCCGAAAGTTCCTTACCAAACTGGGCATTCTCTCCCCGGCGGCCGCCGCCGCAGATCCCGGCATCACCAATGGACGCATCCCCAGCCTGAACGGCCGGCAGGCCTCTGAGTTCGTGATCCGACGCGCCATGTCACAACTGGGAGTTCCCTACTCGTGGGGCGGCGGCAACGCCAACGGTCCCTCTCGGGGCATCGATCAGGGAGCCAACACCGTCGGCTTCGACTGTTCCGGGCTCATGCTGTACGCCTTCGCCGGCGTCGGCATCAAGCTCGACCACTATTCCGGATCGCAGTACAACGCCGGCCGCAAAGTTCCGTCATCGCAGATGCGACGTGGTGATCTAATCTTCTACGGCCCCAACGCCAGCCAGCACGAGTCCATGTATCTCGGTGACGGCATGATGCTCGAAGCTCCCTACACCGGGTCCGTCGTCAAGATTTCCCCCGTGCGCACCTCCGGCATGACACCCTACGTCACGCGCTTGATCGAGTACTGACACCTCACAGCGAGCGCTGTGGCGGTTGCACCGTTAACGCATCAGTCCGCCCCAGCGTGACCGCTGTGAACGGGCTCCTCCAATGCCTCACGCCGCTCGCTGCGGCGCCGCGGCGCTGCGGCGCGGAACAGAGCCGTCGCGCTGGCGATGGCGGCGGCCCACAGCACGACGACAACGGCGCACAGGATCAGCCACGTTTGCCACCCGAGGCTGTTCGGGCAGACGTCCATCAGCCAGCGCATGCAAGGCCCTCCTCCACAGTGAGCGTCACTCAGCTGCAGGATGGAATCGGTATGAGTCTCGTAAAGATCTGCTGAAGATTGCGCCGTTCCGGCAGTCGTGCGGCGCCGCGGCCGCTTCGGCGGGCACCATGTGGAGCATGGAGCACCACCCGGGTAGATCGCCTGAGCAGGCGAAGGGATACCGCGCGCTGGTCGTCGACGACGAACTGCCGCTGGCCGAAGTGGTGGCTAGCTATCTGGAACGCGATCAGTTCGAGGCCGTGGTGGCCGGAAACGGTGTCGACGCTATCGCTGTCGCGCGCGACTTCGATCCCGATGTCGTCATTCTCGACCTTGGCCTGCCCGGCATTGATGGACTGGAAGTCTGCAGACAGTTGCGCACGTTTTCCGACGCCTACGTCGTCATGCTCACCGCTCGTGATACCGAACTCGATACAGTCCTCGGTCTCACTGTCGGCGCCGACGACTACATCACCAAACCCTTCAGCCCGCGCGAGCTTGTGGCGCGCGTGCGGGCCATGCTGCGGCGGCCCCGCGTCCTGCAATCGGCCACCGCAACCGCCGAACGTGAGGTGGCACCACCGCGTCGGTTCGGTGCGCTGAGTGTCGACGTCGCCGCCCGTGAGGTTGGCATCGACGATGAACAGATCTTGTTGACCCGCACAGAGTTCGACATCCTCGAAGCGCTCTCAGGCCGGCCGGGCATTGTGCTGAGTCGGCGTCAACTTCTCGAAATTGTTCGCGACGGGCCCTGGGTCGGCAACGAGCACCTCGTCGACGTCCACATCGGGCACTTGCGGCGCAAACTCGGCGATGATGCCGCACGCCCGCGCTACATCGCCACGGTGCGAGGTGTGGGATATCGGATGGGGACCGGACAGTGACTCCCCCGCCTGCGTCCACAGCTCGCCGACGTCGACGGAGGGGCCGTCCTGGTATCGGCTTGCGGCTGCTGGCGGCCCAAGCGATTGTGCTGGCAGCCGGGGCCGTGACGACCGCGGTGGTGGCCGCCGTCGTCGGACCTCCGCTGTTTCGCGAGCATCTTCACCGCGCGGGGGTGCCGATGAACTCGCCAGAGGAAGTCCACGCCGAGGAGGCCTACGGCTACGCGACGGTGATGTCCATCGGGGGCGCCCTGGCGGTGTCGGCACTGGCTGCGCTTGCCGTCAGCTTCTACGTCAGTCGACGGCTCCAACGGTCCGTCACCGAGGTTGCCTCCGCTGCCACCGATGTCGCTCAAGGGAATTACGATGTCCGCGTGTCATCGCCGCGCCTCGGCGACGATTTCGACGCACTCTCCACTGCCTTCAACCAGATGGCTTCCCGGCTCCAAACCGTGGATTCGACAAGACAGCAGCTCTTTGGAGACTTGGCGCACGAGATCCGCACACCGGTCGCGGTGCTAGAGGCCTATATTGAGGCACTCGAAGACGGGGTGCGCACTTTGACGCCGCAGACGGCAACCATGCTGCGTGACCAAACCCGCCGGCTGGTGCGATTCTCCAATGACGTCGCCGCCTTGGCCAAGGCCGAGGAAAGTTCAGTTTCCATGTCGTACGCCAACATTGACGTCGACCGCTTGACACACCGATGCGTCGCCGCGGCGCAGGAACGCTACGACAACAAGGGAGTCGCACTACGCGTACGCCTCCAGAAGGCGCTACCGCCGTTGTGGGCCGACGAGCAACGACTCTCCCAAGTCCTGGGCAATCTGCTGGAAAATGCGTTGCGGCACACGCCTTCCGGCGGCTCAGTCGAAGTCAACTGTGTCCGCGACGGCGACCGGTTGAGGATCGCCGTCGCCGACACCGGTGAAGGGATTGCCGCCGAGCACGTCAACCGGGTGTTCGAGCGGTTCTATCGGGCAGACTCCGCCCGCGACCGCGAGCACGGCGGCGCCGGTTTAGGGCTCGCCATCGCCAAAGCGCTGGTCGAGGCCCACGGCGGAGCCATCTCCGTAGCGAGCGCGGGCCCCGGCGGCGGCGCAACATTCACCCTCGCCATGCCGATCACCCCGGAGCGCACCGAGCAAACCCCTGTCACGGCTGACTCAGCGCGAATCTGACCGGCAGGCGCCGCAACTCGCTACTTGTCCAGCATGCCCTGCATCGTGTCGATCTCCGCTTGCTGAGAGGACACGATGTTGCGCGCCATCTCCACCGCCGCGGGGAACTGGCCGTTGTCGATCTCCTGCTGCGCCATCATGATTGCGCCCTTGTGATGGGCGATCATCTGCGTTAAGAAAAGTCGGCTCGCCTCCGCGCCCTGCGCGTTCTGCAGCGCAGCCATGTCGGCTTCCGACATCATGCCGTGACCGCTGCCGCCCATACCAGGCATCTTGCCCATGTCGCGGCCGGGCATCTGGTGAGCAGGCATGTCGTGGCCAGGCATAGCGGTGCTGGTCGCAGGTGCAGGCGAGGACGACGCCCCCCACTCCTGGAGCCAACCCTGCATCTGCTCGATCTCGGGGCCTTGAGCATTCTTGATCTCGTCAGCGAGTGAGATGACCTCGGGATCGATGCTCTGCTTGCCGAGAAGCATGTCGCTCATCTCGATCGCCTGCTGGTGATGAGGAATCATGCCTTGGGCGAACGTCACATCAGCGTCGTTATGGGTAGCGTCGCTGCTGGCAGCGCTGGGCGAGGCCGATGGTGCCGCCGGGCTGCTGGTCGATGACTGAGAGTCGGTTGTCGCATTCGAACAGGCGCTGACGAACAGGGCCGCCGCCGCCATCGCCGCAAACCCAGTTCGGTATCGCTTGTGCTGCATCGCACATCCCTTCTCATACATCTTCCTGACACCATGCGTCCACACACACGGCAAGCGCTCTCGCCGCCTCGGTCCAGCCTCAGGACTCCGCGTATGGGTCGGTTCGAGTTCCGATGAAGATTCGATGAAGACGCCTCACCAACCCGTCGGTACGCGCCGCGCGCTCGGGCGATCCAGCGTCACGCCGCAGCCGGTTCAGTCATTGCCCGCGACCGGAAGGAGTCAGTGTGCAGCTCGGTAGATTCATGCCGCAATCTGACCGAAGCCTTGGCCTGCCCGCACGCCGCGATCAGTCGATCGGCAGCCGCCGCCGCAACGCCTCCAAGAGCTGGGTAACCGTCGGCAAACCCATCAAACCGGCGTCGGTCTGATATAGCCGGCACGCCAACTCCATCACCGGCACCGCATCGTCAAAAGCGTCTATGCCATCGACGAGAATCGTTGGAGAGCCCGCGAACGACAAGGCCGCCGCCTCATCATCCGTAGCGACCCGCCGATACGTGATCTCGACGTTGACTAGTCCGGCTGCTGCCGCGCCCACAAGGGCACCGGCTTCCTGCCAATTCGGACACCCTTCGAAATAGACGATCTCCACTCTCATGTGCCAATGGTGCGCGTAACAAGCCGGTGATGTCATCGGCAGGGGGCATCACCGCCAACCACGGACATGTCTCGCACCAGCAGAACTGGTGGCCCGGGGAAGGTCTCACCGGTTTAGAAGCGGGGACATGGCGCCTACGCGACTCGCGTCATCGAGTTAGCGCCGGGCCTGCAGATCACTCTCATTCTTTGGATAGTTGCATATATTGCAATGTTTGCATATGTTTGATTTTGGAGGTGGTTGCGGTGGCTGCAATAGGTGCTCTAGCTCTGTATTTGATGTTCGTCGCACTCGGGTTCGGCTGGCGGAGTTGGCGCCAGTATCGGCTTACTGGTTCCACCGGCTTCCACGGAATCAGCGGCCGGCCCGGCTCACCGGAATGGGCCGCCGGCGTCGGTTTCGTTGTGGCCATGGTGCTCGGTCTCCTCGCGCCGGCTTTGCAGGTGTTTGGCGTGCTAGCCCCAATCGCCGCTTTCGAGGCCTGGGGGCTTCAGGCATTGGGGTCCGTGTTGGCACTCGGGGGTCTCGCCGGAACGCTGTACGCGCAGAACGACATGGGCGATTCGTGGCGGATAGGCGTCGATCCGCAGGAGTCTACGACCCTGGTGCGCCGCGGCGCGTTCGCGGTTGTGCGCAACCCGATCTTCACGGCGATGCTGTCGTTCGCGACCGGCGTGGCGTTGATGGTCCCGAATGTGTTGGCGCTGGCTGCATTGATTCTTCTGGTCGTGGCGATCGAATTGCAGGTCCGCGTGGTGGAGGAGCCATACCTCGTTCACACGCACGGGGACGCCTACCGGTCCTATGGTCAAGCCGTCGGCAGGTTTCTTCCCGTTCTGGGACGTTTTCCTAGGTCCGTTGGTGGTGAATCCCGCTAAGCGGGCGCCAGCAGAATCTGCGCCAGCCGCGTGGTCGTTTCCACGCCGTCGTCGTAGGCGCCTTCGCCGTTGAGCGAGTTCATGATCGCCAATGTGTAGCGTTGTCGAGGGCCGGCGAAACCGACGCTGTTGACGACCCAGCCGCCCTGTTCTTGGGACCACCCGTTCTTGTTGCCGGGAGTCATGGCCGCGCCCGCTCCCCACACTCCCCACTGCTGGTTGGCGTCGAGGTGTTGCATCTCCGACACAATGGCCGCGGTTTGGGCCGCAGGCAAGCTGGTGAGGGTGTAGTTCATCAGCCGGTCGAGGTCTTCGCTCGTGGCCTTTTGGAAACCCCAGTACGGGTAGGTGCCGCTGAAACCCTGCTGCGGTTGCAGGCTGGTAAGTCCGTACGTGGCGAAATTGCGGTTGAACGCCATGTTGTCGGGTCCGCTGTAGCGTTCCCAAAGCGTATCGGCAGCGTCGCTGTCCGATGAGTGCATCATGTTGGCCATGAGTTGGCGGTCGGCTGGGGTCAAGGCGATCTGGCCGGCGCGAGCCCGAGTCAACAGATCAACCACCATCGCTAGCTTGATAGTGGATGCGGTCCACATCATCGTGGTAGCCGCGTCGTTGCGGTGAGCCTGTCCGGTCGTCCGGTCGCGAAGCACGTAGCCCACCGTGCCAGGACGAGTAGCGAGGTAGGCGTCTGCCTGTGCGATGCGCTGTCCGATCTCAGCGGTGGCGACGGGTGTCGGCGCGCAGAGCAACACGGTCATAGCGACAAGTCCGGTGACGACGGCTCTCACGCGCGTAGCTTGTCAGCCCCACGGGCATCAGGGCCGACGGCACGCCGGGTAAGCACCGGTTCCTACTATCCATCTCCGCACATGCAGAGCCGGCGGATGGTAGGGGTGCCGTCGCGAGGCAGCCCGAGGTCGGCTCGTGTCCCGTTCGACGTAGGCAGCCCTGCGCTCCCTTTGCACGCCGGCCCCGTGCAGCCCCTCCTCTCTCCGACATATTAACGTCCGTTAGTATGTTCGGATGGGCGAGCCGCGGCTTGATCACTGCGATCTGTTGTGCTTGGACCTGCCCCATGCCGAGCGAATTCGTTCCCGGCTACCGTCACTCGTCGACGCCGAATCACTGGCAACCGCGGCGCGGGCTCTGAGCGACCCGACGCGACTGACGATCGCCTCAGCGCTGCTCGACGGCGAGGAACTGTGTGTATGTGACATGGCCTGGGTGGTCGGGCAGTCGCAGAACCTCGTATCCCACCACCTGCGGCAGCTCAAGATCGCCGGTCTGGTGACTTCTCGGCGGCAAGCCCGGATGGTGATGTACCGACTCACCGACCGCGGCCGATCCTTGACCGAGGCCGTGCTGGCGCACGGTTACCGTCAACCGGCCTCCAAGGCACGCCATGTCTGACCCATGCTGCGGGCCCGCGGCCAATGGAGTCGACACCGAGCCCGGATCGGGACCGGACAAGTGGTGGGGAGTCCGCGAACTGCAGCTGGCGGCCCTGGCGGCGGCGTTGCTCCTCGGCGGCTGGGCGTTGCACCGAAGCGGTCTTTCCTCCATCGGCTTGGGACTTGAGCTCGCGGCGGTTGCCGCCGGGGCCGCAACGTTCGCGCCCGGAGCCGTTCGCAGTCTTCGACACGGCCGCGTCGGCGTTGGCACGCTGATGACGATCGCCGCGGTCGGCGCCGTGGCGCTTGGACAGGTCGAAGAAGCCGCGCTGCTGGGAATCCTGTTCTCCATCGCCGAAGGACTCGAGCACTACGCCGTCACCCGAACCCGCCGAAGCCTGCGCGCCCTGCTGTCGCTCGTGCCGCCAACGGCGACCGTGATCCGCGACGGCCACGAAACCCCTGTGCGCCCAGACGATTTGCTCATCGACGACGTGATGGTGCTACGGCCAGGAGACCGCGCCGCCACCGACGGCGTCATCACCTCCGGTCGCACCAGCTTGGACGTGTCGGCGATCACCGGAGAATCGGTTCCAGTCGAGGCGGGACCCGGCAGCGAGGTGCATGCCGGTGCGATCAACGGCGGTGGAGCGGTCGAAGTCGCCGTCACCGCCGTCGCCGCCGAAAGCTCGCTGGCCCGCATCGTTCACATCGTCGAACAGGCTCAGGAGCGCAAGGGTGCGGGTCAGCGGTTGGCGGACCGGATCGCCCGCCCTCTCGTCCCAACAATCATGGTCCTGGCCGCAGCAGTTGCGGCGATTGGCGCGCTGGTGGGCGAGCCGATGCTGTGGCTCGAACGCGCACTCGTGGTCCTCGTCGCCGCCTCACCCTGCGCCCTGGCCATCGCGGTGCCACTCACCGTCGTCGCCGCCGTCGGCGCTGCCAGCCGACAAGGCGCCCTCGTCAAGGGAGGCGCCGCCGTCGAGGAACTCGGACGCATCGCCGTGATTGCCCTTGACAAGACGGGCACCCTGACCCGAAACAGCCCGCAAGTGATAGAGACGGTGACCGCCAGCGGCGTCAGCGAGGCCGAAGCCCTGCACCTCGCCAGCGCAGTCGAGTCCCGTAGTGGGCACCCACTGGCCCGGGCAATTACCGACGCTGCAGGCCCCGACATCGTCGCGGCTGAAGACGTGAGAGCCGTTGTCGGCCATGGCATGAGTGGCCGCGTCGAGGGTCGCAGGATCCGTTTGGGGAAGCCGGGCTGGGTCGCGGCCGGAGAATTCGCCGCCGACGTCGTGCGCCTCCAATCGGCCGGGGCGACAGTGGTCCTGCTCGAATGCGACGCCGTGGTGGTGGCGGCGATCGCAGTCCGCGACGAGCTGCGCCCCGAAGCGCCGGAAGTGGTACGGCAACTACACGAGCTGGGCATCACCACCGCGATGCTGACCGGCGACAACTCCCGCACGGCAATGGCCGTGGCCGAAGCCGCCGGCATCACAGTCGTGCACGCCGACCTGCTTCCCGAAGACAAAGCACGCCTGCTGTCCGAACTCTCCGGCGGCCGGCCCATCGCCATGGTCGGCGACGGGGTCAACGACGCCCCCGCACTAGCCACCGCCGACATCGGCATTGCCATGGGAGCGATGGGCACCGACGTCGCCATCGAAACCGCCGACGTCGCGCTGATGGGCGAGGATCTGCGTCACCTCCCCCAAGTCCTCGCTCACGCCCGCCGAGCCCGCAAAATCATGCTGCAGAACATCGGACTGTCGCTGGCGATCATCACCATCCTCATTCCCCTCGCCGCCTTCGGGGTTCTCGGGCTGGCCACCGTGGTATTGATCCACGAGGCGGCAGAAGTACTCGTCATCCTCAACGCGATCCGCGCCGCACGCACCCATCCCCTACCCGGCGTCGAACCGCAGCCGATGGCTGCAGCGGCGGCGCACCACATCACCCTCCCCACCCCCCCGACACCCGTCGATGCCTGCTGCGCCCCGACGCCGGCGCTCACACCGGTGGTCCTTGATCGTCGGGAAACCCGCAGCGGCGGATGCACCTGCTGCGCTGCAGAACCCACAAATCCCCGTGACGAGTCGATCCGTCGAAGTGAACACCACTGGTGATGGTGCGACCGCGAAATGCCTTCGCCGCCGCGAATCGACCTACTGCCGAACCGGAATTGGTATTGAGCAGCACCGCGCACACTCGTCGTCTGTGCCGGTCGGGCGCAGCGCCGTCGCGCCGCCCCCGGGAGGCGTATCGGCGGGAGATGGCCGCTGCAAAGCGCACACCATCCGCCAAGCAGCGGTGGCGGCGTTGGGAACGGGCACACATCGTGTCGCAACCCGACCCTTGGCCACACACCTACAATCACGCGGCGATGCGGGCCTTGGCGCTGCGCCAACGAGACCGTCGCGAAGCTTTCGGCCAGGTTGTTCGCCTGATCGTCGCTGCGCCGGGATCGCTGACCGGACGCTATCCCGGGGGCAACACCGGTCGGGTCGGCGCGGGCCTCATGACCCCGTGGGCCGCGCCCGCCGCTCTCGCCGCACTCGTGGGCGGGCGAAGGGACTGAAGGGCGATGTCAGTCACGACGTCGAACCAGAACGCGCGGCCGTGGCCGGCCGTCGCCGCCGCAGTCGCGCTAACGACCGCGGCGTTGAGCGTGGGCTATTGGGCGCTCGGACTGGCAACCATGCTCATCTTTACCGCCGGGTTCGTCGGGGGCTTGCTTCTGTGGCGGGTGTGGCCGAGTGGCGGCGGCTGGGCCGACATTCGCGCGCCATATTGGATCGCCCTGTTGTTGTTCCTTGCCCACCGCGTCGAAGAGAAGCAGATGGGGTTCTTCGCATTCCTAGCGGCGGTCACGGGTGTGCCAACCCCTGCGGTGAACTCGGTGCCCGTGGTGCTGCTCGTCGCCGTCTCCGCGGGCGCCTGGCTGTTAATTCCCGCCCTCATGCGGCGCGGCCGCCCGATCGGCCGATACCTGGCATGGACGTTCTTCGCCTCGTTAGGTCTCACGGAGTTGGCGCACTTTGTGGTGTTCCCGTGGCTCGATCCCGGCGGGGCCGGCTACGTGCCCGGAATGTGGACCGTCGTCGCTCTCGCACCGGTCGCCTGGTGGGGAATGTGGCGTCTCTCTCGACGGCCGTCCATCGAATCCGCGCCCAAGCGTCCGATCTGGCGCCAGCCGAGGGCATGACCGATCTACGGTCTTCCTCCGTATATAGTCGGACACGCGATGCTCAACCGCGGGCGCGGTTCGGGTTGGTGCTGCGGTACAGGGCTGCGCCGGCGCATCACAGACGTTCGGTGAAACTCATGAAGGACGCATTCCAATGGCACCTCTCACACGCATTCTGCTGACCGTCTTCGCGGTCATCACCATGATCATCGGGGTTGGCGTGTATCTCTCGGCCCAGGACAAGGACGCCCCCACCTCCGCGCAAGGCCAGGGTGAAGACGTCGGTCAGCTGGTCCGGGACAACAGTCGCCGCCTCACCACCGTGCCGAACAGCGATGTCACCTTCGTCGAGTTCCTTGACTTCGAATGCGAAGCGTGTCGCGCGGCCTTCCCGATGGTCGAACAGCTGCGCGCCGAGTACGGGGACCGCGTCAACTTCGTCATCCGCTACTTCCCCATTCAGTCTCACTTCAACGCAGAGCGGGCGGCGCGCGCGGTCGAGGCGGCCGCCCAACAGGACAAGTTCGAGCCGATGTACAAGAAGATGTACGAGACGCAGAGCGAGTGGGGCGAACAACAAACTCCGGCGGACTCCCGATTCCGCGGATTCGCAGCCGAACTCGGGCTCGACATGGCGGCGTTCGATGCTGCCTACAACGACCCCGCCACACTCGATCGTGTCAATGTCGATGTCGCTGACGGTAAGGCCCTCGGGGTCAAGGGCACACCGACCTTCTTCATCGACGGAACCGAAGTGGAATTCAGGAGCTACGACGACTTGAAGGCCGCAGTCGAACAGGCATTGAACGGATAGCCGCGGTGACTGCCGACAGCTCTTGGCGCACCGGTTCCATAACTCGGGACGTGTGCGGGCGCGAACATGACGGCAGCACCCCGCGTCGACGGCGATCTGAGGGGTCGACATCGACCGCAGTGCGCCGATCTCGCGTTGGCTGACAGGGAGATGGCTTCTGCGCGAAGTCGGTTCCGTCGCGGTGAGGTCTCGCTTCGACCTCAGTACGCGCCATCTCGAATCGCCTCTGCGTGGTGGGCGACCATCAGTCCGAGATGCAAGCGGGTGGCCAGCTGCACTGGTTCGGATGATGATGATGATGCGGCCGGGCCCCGCACCCCACGCCCCGCGTCATCAGATCGGCCGCCTGCCGGATCCTGACGAACACGGCTCGAAAGGTGCTGTCGTCGGCGCCTGAGCTCTCACCGCAGACGGGACAATTAGACGGCCTGGGCATGACCCGAATCACCTGCGGGAGAAGGGGCGTCCCTGTGAACGGGCGAGAGCATTGCGCGATACCGGGTCGGGGCCACGCACGCGCTTATCCCGAGGACCAATGTGATGCAGCCGCTATGCCGACAATGCGGTCCTCGTCGTCATGAGCCCAGGCTCGGCGCAGCCGTCCTCTGCTCGATCGCAGTCGAGCGGCGGCGCCGCAGGATCAGCACCGCGAGCACCGCCAGCATTGCCACAACCCCGCCGGCGGCGATCACTTGACCTCCCAACCGCTGGTCGCCCAGCAAGTTCGCATGCCAGCTCAGTTTCAAGGAGCCGTAGAAGGCGCCACCGAGAACCTCACGCATGTTCATCACCACGACCCCGGCAATGATGAACTGCGACAGCGCGAGAAACAGCATCGCGATCCGGCCCCGCTTGGGCATCGGCCGTGGCACCACCGGCTCGACGCCGCCGACGGCGGTGAAGAACAGCGCACCGCTGAGCAGGAAGTACCCGATCATCAGCATGTGCGTGGCGTGTTCGCTTACGGCAGCATCGAAGACCACTTCGAGGCAGAGCCCGTACACGCCCACCACGAGAAGCGTCAGCGCCGTCCATGGATGAGCGATAAAACGCAGCAGTGACGAATTCAGCGCGCTGACAAGCCATTCGCGTGGCCCCGGCACCGCATTGGGTTCGGCTGCCCGCAAGGCCCTCAGCGCGAGGGTCACCGGTGCGCCCTGCACGAGCAACACCGGCACCACTATCGTGAGCACCAATTGAGCGACGGCGTGCATGCTGAACATCGCCGCCATGTACATGCCGAGTCCTGACGAAGTGGCGAACAACAAAACGACGCAGCCGATCAGCCACGATACGGTGCGCCGCGTCGACCACGGGGCACCGCGGCGAGCCAGCCGATACACCGCAGCAAGGTAGACGCCGGCCATGACGACCGCCGCCGTGCCGAAGATCAGGTCGAACCGCCATTCGACCAACACCCGCGCGATCGTCGGCGCCTCGGTGAGGTCGAAGCCGAGCGCAGCCTCGGCCGGAACGGGTTCGCGCGTCGCGGGCGGCGGTGGCGTGCGACCGAGCCCGACCGCCAGGCCGACTGCGACGCCAAACAGGGCGGCTTCTGTGAGTGCGAGCCGCAGCAGCGGTCGGCGCGACGTCGGATCACGCTGCAGCGCAACGATCGACGACCGCCGCTGTCGCCAGCCGATCACACCGAGGCCGCCCAGCACTGTCACCTTCCCCACGACGAGGAGCCCGTAGGTGCTGTCGAAGATGGTCGACACGTCGATCCGGACCGCCGCGTTGACAAATCCACTTACGGCCATCGCCGCGAAGCACCACAGCGCCAGACCCGAGAAACGGCGGGCGGCGATGTCGGTGTGGCTGCCGCCGCGCAGCGCGTGCCCAAGCAGCGCCAGCAATCCGCCGGCCCACAATGACCCAGCAACCAGGTGAATGATCAGGCTGTTGGTCGCGATGTCGTGTGAGCCGCCCGACGAGGAGTGCCCCGTCACGGCCAGCGGCATCAACGTCGCCAGGGCGCCCGCCAGTAGGGCAGGCGTCCACGACCACCGCAGCACCGGCAGGCTCGCTACCGCGACGACCGCGGCCAGAATCGAGGTGGTGCGCCACGCCGCGGTGGTCTCGACGAGGTCGGCCGCCGACCATATGTCCAGCGGTGTGAGCTCAGTCAACGGCACCCCCGACACGTCGGAGATCGTCAGCGCCACCAACAGCGCAGCGCACATCGCCCAGATCGCGCAAGCGGCAGCGCCGACCCGAAGCGCCCGGTACCCGTCGACGTCGAGCACTCCACTTGCCTGCGGCGGAACGAGGAACGCCGCGAACAGGAAGTGTCCGACCGCCACCATCGCAGCGATCTCTCCAGCGGCGCGCAAGAAGGACAGCCCGTAGGTGGTGACCGGCCCGGGATCGCTCAGCCCGGTCACCGCCAGCGCCTCAGGCAGTGCCAGGGCGCCGATCGCGGCAGCGGTAACGCCCGCTAGCAGTGCAACCCCGAGCAACACAGCTCGCACCACCCAGCGTCGGGGGGCAGCAGACGTGGCCATCACCGTCCCCATTCCGATCCCGCCGTCGATTCGCCATGACCGCCTCGGCGCTTCACGATCAGCACAGGAGTCCCGAGCGACGGCGCGGAGGGCCCGAAAGCGACTGCGTCATATCGGAAGTGTGGTGTTGCTGACGAACGCATCGCGCACCCACGACACCACCTCGTTCCACAGTCCGGTCAGCAGGGCGATGCCGACCGCGACGAGGAGCACGCCGCCGAAGACCTGAATTCGCCGAGCGTTTCGACGCAGCCAGCCCAGTGCCCTCATTGCCCGTCCGGATGCCAGCGCGAACAGCACGAACGGAGCGCCCAGACCCACACAGTAGGCGACGACGAGCACGATGCCGCGCACGACGTTGGGCCCCTCGGTGGCAGATGCCACAGCGATGACACCCGTCAGCGTCGGGCCCAAACACGGGGTCCAGCCCAGCCCGAACACCGCCCCCAGGAGCGGCGCACCCCACAGCGTGGACAACGACGTGGGCGTAAACCGCGCGTCGCGTTGCAGCGCAGGGAAGAAACCCATGAACACCAGACCCATCACGATCGTGACCACTCCGCCGATGCGCTGCAACAGCACCCCATTGGTGATAATCGTCGTCGTCAGACCCAGAATCGCGACGGTTCCCATCAGGAACACCGCCGTGAACCCGACAACGAACAACCCGGCGGCCCCTGCCACCCGCAGACGTGCCCTGCCCAGCGGCTGGGCACGCGCCCGGTCATCATCGACGCCAACCACCGCGGCCAGATAAGACAGGTACCCGGGTACGAGAGGTACGACGCAAGGCGACGCGAACGACACCAACCCAGCCAACGCCGACACGAACACCGCGAGAAGGACGTGTCCAGACGTAGCGATCGCGGTGACACCATCCACGAAGTCCGACACCCTCCGCATCCACCGTTTCCGAATTCACTCATCGACGACGCAGGTCCGCAGCCACACTGCGGCACCCGACGACGCCACATCATCTACTATCAAACTACGTAGCAACAAATCGTCGTCAGCCGCCGCGAGCATCGGTCGGCGACCAGTGGAACGGAGAGGCCCGTATGCGGTGCTCGCCAGCCAGGCAAATCTTGGCCATGATGACGGCCGCTCTAGCGGCTGTGACCGTGCTGACCGCGCCGTCGGCCTCCGCCGAGCCACAGATACCCGTGCCCGCACCCGGTGACCCCCTTACGGTCCCCGACTCGGCAGTGCCGAATCCCTTCCCCCCTCCGGTATCCGGCACTTTTCCCGGCCCATCGCCGACGGCTACCGAAGACACACCAGCCGGCCAGAACGCGGCGCCCTACCTCGGCCCACCGGTCTTCGCTCCCCCCACGTTCAATCCGACGAACGGCTCGACGGTCGGTGTCGCCAAACCCATCGTCATCAATTTTCAACGGCCCATCGCCGACCGCACGCTGGCTGAACAAGCCGTCCATATCTCCTCCACCCCCGCGGTCCCCGGGAAGTTCTACTGGATGAGCGCGACCCAACTCAGATGGCGGCCCCTCGACTTCTGGCCTGCCAACACCACGGTCAGCATCGATGCCAGCGGCACGAAATCGAGCTTCCGCACCGGCGACTCGTTGGTGGCGACCATCGACAACGCCACCCTCCAAATGGAGGTCATGCGCAACGGCACACTGGAGAAGACCATGCCTGTGTCCTTAGGAAAGCCGGGATACGACACACCCAACGGCACCTACTACGTGCTCGAGAAGTTCGCCGACATGGTGATGGACTCCTCCACCTACGGTGTGCCGATCGACGCAGCCGAGGGGTACAAGCTCAAGGTCAAAGACGCGGTGCGCATCAACAACGCCGGCATCTTCGTTCACGGCGCGCCCTGGTCAGTCGCCGATCAGGGCAAGCGCAACGTCAGCCACGGGTGCCCCAATTTGAGTCCAGCCAATGCGCAGTGGTTCTACGACAACTTCGGCAGCGGGGACCCGGTCGTCGTCAAGAACTCTGTCGGCATCTACGACGAAAATGACGGAGCCCAGGACTGGCAGATCTGACGTCGAAGCCAGAAACGCCCAGCGGTCACAAGCCGCACCCCGCTCGGCACCTTCGCGAAACCGCGCGCGCAAGACCAGGAGCGCGATCGTCACCCACATCACCAACGCGCTTCCCAGCGAACGCAACCCGGTACCCATAGAGGTCCTTGGCAGCGCCATCCCGCACAGACGATGCTGACGCCTGTCCTCGCCCATGGCCGTCGGTGGTTTCATCGAACGCGGCGGCGCCAGTATGACGAGCGCTCACGCCACGACACACGATCTATGTCGGCGACTTATCGAGGAACCACCGTCCCTCGGCGATGGGTTTCGATGAGCAGCGGGTCCGTTTCCTGCCACCGGGTGACCGGTTAGGCCCTGGCGCGAATAACGTTGTCGGCGAACACTATTCGTGACACGAGGTCATCTTCGGCCTCTACGAGGTGTTTGCCGGAGGTGAGGTGACTCGGCATTCCGCGCGCGGGGCGGGGACGCCAGCGCGCCGAAGTGCGCCGCGACCTCTCCGACGAACGACTGCGTGGTCGGCGGGTCCTCGTTGCCAGAGGGCGTGCGCACTTCACCGACGCGACGCGCGAATTGGCGTAGACAGGCCGTCGAACAGAAGTAGAACCGGTAGGTGTCTTCCTCGTGCGCGATTGTCAACGGTTGGGCGTCTGTCGTGACGTGCATTCGGCATATCGGATCGACGTGCTCCTGGTGGCGGGTTCCGACGTCGAGGGCGAACGCTTCCACCAGGGCACCGACGTTCCGCAACCGAAGCGGGCCCAACGACGTCATCGCCAGTAGGTCTGTTGCCCGAAGCGCGGCCGCGGCCTCGGCGTTGCCAACAATCTGGCCTGGCTTGGCGACGGCGGCCAGTCTGGCTGCAGTGTTGACCGTCGACCCGAAGACGTCTCCGCGGCGCTTCACCACCGGCCCTGCACAGATGCCGGCGCGCAACAATGGAAAGCCGTCGATGCGACTGGTCTCGTCGTGGAGTCGCCGGAGGAAGGCCAGCGCCGCGGTGGGGTCCGAACTGGTGATCATCACGGCATCGCCGAGGGTCTTGATCATGTCGTCGCCGGGCCCGAGGACCCTGGCGGCTGCGGTGGCGAACCGATCTGCCAGTTCGGCAGCGCGATGATCACCGTGGGTTTCGGTGAACGCAGTGAACCCAGCGATGTCCACGAAGATGACCACCGTGTCGACGTCGGCATGCTCGAATTCATCTGCGGCACTGGATAAGTCGATCGTCATGGCGTCTCTTCTGCACGCTCAACGCGCGGCGCTGCTGGGGTGACCGACTGCATAGGCATCCCGAGGAGGCGCAACGCATTGGCGACGACGATGAGCGTCGAGCCTTCGTGGATGAGCACGGCGGGACCGATGCCCAGGCCGAAGATCGTCGCGGGAATGAGGACCGCGACGATTCCGAGACTTGCCCACAGGTTCTGCTTGATGACGCGCGAGGAGCGGCGGCTCAGGCTGATTGCAAATGGCAACGCGCGCAGGTCGTCGGCCATCAGTGCAACATCAGCGGTCTCCAACGCCACGTCGGAGCCCGCCGCTCCCATTGCGATACCCACGCTCGCGCCGGCCATGGCGGGCGCGTCGTTGACGCCGTCGCCGACCATCCCGACGCGGCCGTGGCGTTCCCGCAGGGCGGCGATCTGGGCCACTTTGTCCTCGGGCATCAGATCGCCGCGGGCGTGGGCGACACCGACTTCGGCGGCGACGGCGTCGGCCACCCGCTGGTTGTCCCCCGACAGCATCACGGTGTTCTTCACGCCGAGTGCGGCAAGACGCGCGATGACCGCCGACGCCTCCGGCCGAGGAAGGTCCATCAATCCGATCGCGCCCAACCAGCGGTCGCCCGCGCGGACGAGCATCGTCGTGCGGCCCGCCTGTTCGAGACGATTCACCTCGGCCGCCAGCTCAGCCGGCGGGGGCTGAGCGGCGTCGGTGAACAACTCGGTCTTGCCGATGCAGACCTCGACCCCCTCGACGGACGCGACGATGCCGCGGCCGATCACGGCACGGACATCGGTCGCGCGGGGTGTCACCGCCCCGGCGAGACGCTCGCGGCCGTCGCGGACTATGGCTCGGGCGAGCGGATGGTCGCTTTGCTCCTCAACGGCAACGGCGATCCGCAGCAGTTCGGCGTCGTCGCTGTCTGCGGTGGCGCAGACATCGGCGATCCGGGGCCGCCCCTCGGTGAGGGTGCCGGTCTTGTCGAAGGCCAGCACGTTGACCCGGCCAAGTTCCTCCAACGCGGCACCGCCCTTCATCAGGATGCCGGCCCGCGCCGCCCGCGCTACCGCCGACAACACCGCGCTGGGCGTGGCGATCGCCAGCGCACACGGGCTGGCCGCCACCAGGACGGCAAGCGCCCGGTACACCGTGTCAGTGAACGGCTCGTCGACCACGAACCCGGCGAAGAGCAGCAGGACCACACCGACCAGGACCACGGGCACGAAGATCCGCTGGAAGCGGTCGGTAAAGCGCTGCGTGGAGGTGGTCTTGGTTTGCGCCTCGGCCACCAGACGCACCACCCGGGCCAGGGTGGAGTCACTGGCGAGCCGGGTCACCTGAATCTCGATGGCGCCGGCGCCGTTGATGGTGCCGGCGAACACTCGCGATGCCGCGTCGATGAGCTCGGGTGACGCCGCAGCTGCCGCCACGTCCGGGACCGGGATCTTGTCGACGGGGACGCTTTCCCCGGTCACCGGGGCTTGATCGATGCTGCTGCTGCCTGCCACGACGAAGCCGTCTGCGGCCAGACGCATGTTGGGGCGCACGACGACGATGTCCCCAATGCGCAGGTCCGCGACGGACACTTCGACGGTGTCGCCGGTGCCGCCGCGTCGCACCAGCGCCGTCTTGGGGGCGAGTTCGGCGAGCGCTTCGATCGCCCGGCGAGCCCGGCCCATCGCATAGCCCTCGAGTGCGTGTCCGACGCTGAAGAGGAACAGCAGGAGCGCACCTTCGGCGACTTCGCCGAGCGCCGCCGCACCCGCAGCGGAGACGAGCATGAGGAAGTCGATCTCGAACCGGCCCTGCCGCACACTGGCGAAGGCTTCCTGCACGGTGAAGAACGCGCCGAAGAAGAACGCCAGGCCGTAGACCACCACCTCGGCCGACCGTGGCGTATCGGCGAAGGCGGCCAATAACCAGCCCGTGAGTAGGAGCGCGCCCGCCAGTCCCGCAAAGACCAGTTCGGTGCGTTCGCCGGAGATCCCGCCGTGACCGTGTTGATGGTCGGCGCCGTCTCCGTCGTGCGCGACGGCTGCTTCCGCGTCCGCGGCGCTCCCCGACGGCGCCATCTGCGCGGCGATCACGTCTACGAGTTCCTGGGCGGTCACCGTCGTCCGCTCGAACTCCAGCTCGACTGAATCTGGTGTCGCGGCTGCGGCGACGACGCCGGGAATCGTCGACAGCGTGTCGACGAGCGCAGTGCGCATCGCCATATCGTCATGAGTGCCTGTGGTCAACCACCGCAGGTGCCCATACATCGACGTAATCGTGTCGGCCGCCTCCAGAGCCCGCCGCTGCACTTCTGTCGCGGACGCAGCCTCGGCGTCGTAGTGCACGCACAGGCGGGGTTTGGGCGTGTCGCCATCGATAACGTGGGCCTGTTCGATGATCCCGTCATCCACCAGGCCGCGCGTCAGGCGGTCAGCGCAGCGCTCGTCGCTGTCGGGAAGCAGGTCTGTCAGGTCGAGTGCCAGGGTCCTATGTGTGGGCGCCCCGTCCGCGCCGAGGCGACCTACCTTCTCGCCGTTGCGATCTGCCATACATGCAATAATACGCATGTGTGCATATGACTCGTCAACACCAATTTGCGCGAACCCGCGCGTCGGCGGCATCCGCCGACGTCGACGACACGCATGCGACCCGACAGATTCCAAGGCGAGCGCCGGCGCCGCCGAGAGACCCTCTCCGACGCCCCCCAGGGGAACCGCCGTGTGGCAGAACGTCTGCGTGCCGCCAACGGCTCGGCGAGAAACCCGTGTAGACGGACTGACCTACCCGAGAGCCGTTGCCCCGCAACCAATGTGGCGCGAAGGTGCCCGCGCCTCACTCGGATCGCCGCATTGGATATCGACGGCGCCATTTGGCTGCAAGGCCGCCAGCGCACCCGCACGCATTGGCTACACGAATAATCCTGCCGGCGTTGCAAGGCGCTGCCGGGGAACGGGTGAGCCGCACTGTCTACCAACGGTGACCGGGGCCTGAGGATGCTTTCGATGGCCAGTACGCCACGTACTCACCATCGGGGTCGTAGAAGTGCCAGCACCCATCGGGACTGGTCCGAGCGGTCCACCCCCGAGACACGGCCCACTGCACGAGGGCAGCGGCGATCTCGCCGTTACCAGCGGCACGCCGTGTTGCTTGCGCTCTGCCCCGTGGCTCACTTTTGTATGCCATGCCCAACTTTGGGCCTGCCAAACGGCGAGGCCTCCTCCTCCCTCTCGTCTTGTGTAGCCGCAGCAACGCACCCTGAGGGGACTCTGCTCGCCGCCGCATTATCTACGTACCTAGATAGTACTTGTTGGTGGCGTCGCGATGGTTGGAATGTGGTGGCGATGGACTACGTGAATCCGCTCTGGAGAAACGATGGCAACCGAGCAAGCTCTAACAGCCTCAAGCAGAACGCCCATGGTGCGCGCATCACGGCCCAGCTAGGGCCACCATCCCGTCAAAGCACCAATCCTGCGCCCGAGTTCTGGCGCCATGGACCGCACGTACGTCGCCGTCAAGTGGTGAGAATCTCGGTAGATCAGGATGTTCCCTTCGGCGGCTCGGCAATAATCGTCGCGACACATCGCACTACTCATGTCGATCACTTTCATCAGCGGGAAACGATTCGTGAGATCTGCAGCGGGATTGACGTCGTCGAGGACGAGCGCTCGTGGCATGCCACACGTCGTCGCGTCGCCGCCGTCGGCCAGACAGTCGCGAGGGAAGAAAGGTTCGCCGTTGCGGACCAGCCACGGTGTATCGCGAATGCCAAGCACCTTCACACCGCTTTCTGCGAACGCCTGCCAGATCGGCAGGTACACATCTGGCATGACGTCGCCGGGTTGCGTATCCCGTGGTCGTGTCACGGTGGTGAACACGAAATCTGGTCGGTCGGCGACGATCTCGCGCATGGCGGCTTGAACCCAATCAAAGCACTGCGGGTACGGCTCTCCCGACCCCGGAATACGGGGCGCTCGCTCTCCTGATAGGGGGCAGCCCATCTTGAGATAGGTCACGACCTTGAAGCCGTACAGCCGGCCGAGCAGGTCCAGCGCAGTGATCCAGTGCTCGGCGTGCGAGCCGCCCGCCACCGCGATGGTGCGGGTCGCGGTTTTGGAACCAAAAGCGCACTCGCGCAGACTCGGGTCCGCGAAGTCGCTGATGCAGCTGTCGGCGGTGCTCTGCGGCAGGTCGTCCTTGGCCTCCAGGACCGTCGGCCGCATCGGCAGCTTGGGGACCTTGGCGTGGTCGATCAGCGCGCGTGCACCGGGGTAGTCGCGGGGCGACAGCCCGGCCAGCTCCTCGCCGTTGGCGCGCTGGACCGCCACGTGCTCGCGCCAGGTGAACGACGCCGCCGTCAGCGCCACGCCCAACAGCGTCACCACCGAGCCCAACACGATGGTGGGCCTAAGCAGGCGCGTGCGCAGCGGTACGGCGGCCTTCGCCTTTTTGGCCGAGCTGGTCGCACGCAGCCGCAGCGGCACCTCGATGTAGCGGGTCGTCAGCCAGGCCAGCACCCCGGAGACCAGCAGGACGCCCGCGCCCTCGGCCAGGTTGGCCTGTGCATGTCCGCTGTAGGCGAGCCAGAAGATCAGCAGCGGCCAGTGCCACAGGTACAGCGAGTAGGCCATCGCGCCGAGGGAGACGAACGGCTTGGTGGCCAGGAGGCGGTTCGGCAGGGGCATCCGGCCGTCGGCGCGGGCGAGGTGCGGGTCGGCGGCACGGTTGGCGGCGCTCAGGATGAGCAGGATGGTCGCCCCGACCGGGACCAGCGCCCACGGTCCGGGGAACTCCGCGACGCCGTCGATGAACGCGCCACACGACAGGATCGCGGCCAGTGCGAGCACCGAGACGAGGGTCCGCAGCCACATCGGCCACCGGACGTGCTGCACCAACGCCCCCGCCAGCGCCCCGAGCAATAACTCCCAGGCCCGGGCGAAGCTGTTGTAGTAGGCAGTGGTCTGGTCGGCCTGGTGCGCACCGATCGCGTACACGAATGAGGCGATGGTGAGCGCCGATAGCAGGACGATCAGAAGGACCCGCAGGTGCCTGCCCACGAGTAGGCGGCGCAGCAGGAAGCCGATGCCGAATACCAGCAGCAGGAATGCGAGGTAGAACTGCCCCTGCACCGACATCGACCAAATGTGCTGCAGCGGGCTGACCGCCTCGCTCGCGCGCAGGTAGTTCGCTGCCGTGCTCGACAGTTCCCAGTTCTGGTAATAGCCGAGGCTCGCGAGGCTCTGATCGGCGAACGTCTCCCACCGGGTCTCGGGCTGAACGAGGATCGTCAACCCCGCGGAGGCCGCGAGGACCACCACCAGCGCGGGAAGCAGGCGCCGGACCAGACGCCTGACCTCGGGCACGGGTGCCAGGGAGGCGGTCGACGTCAGGGCGGCGCGCAGCAGCCGGCCGCCGAAGAAGAAGCCGGACAACGCGAGGAACACGTCGACGCCACCGGAGACCCGGCCGAACCACACGTGGAACACCGCGACCAGCGCGATGGCGATGCCGCGCAGGCCGTCGAGGTCGTGGCGGTAGAACCCGGGAGCCCCAGTGCCCGTCAAGGCAGGGGCGGGGCGCCCGGAATCGGTACGCGGCGCCGTCCGGGGCGGGGCGGAGGTCAGCATGGTCGTCGAGACGACACCACGGGAGTCATGAGTTCAGCCGCGGTCATGACGCGGCCAGACGAAACTGGTGTGCCGAGTACGTCCGCACCCTCTGGCCTCGACGTCAGCCCACCCCGGCGTAGGAGTGCAACCCAGCAATCACCAGATTGATGAAAAACAGGTTGAAGACCATCGCCACGAAGCCGGCCACGTTGATCCAAGCAGCCTTCCTGTCACGCCACCCCGCGGTGGAGCGGGCATGCAAGTAGGCCGCGTAGGCAACCCATGCGATGAACGACACCGTCTCCTTGGGGTCCCAACCCCAGAAGCGTCCCCACGTCTCCTCGGCCCAGATCGCGCCGAAGATGACGCCAAACCCGAAAGTCGGGAACGCAAAGATCGTGGTGCGGTAGGCGATCCTGTCCAGAACTTGTGCATCGGGCAACCTGGACATGATGCCCGCGACGTACCCGTTCCCCCCGTCGCCCCGCAGCTCACCATGAGTCGACGTCTTGGCCAGGAACAGAATGCTTGCCACTCCGGCGACAAGGAACACACCGGAGCCGAGGCTCACCACCGACACATGAATAGGCAACCAATACGACTGCAGCGCAGGCATCACGGGCGCGGCGTCGGCATACAGCCACTTGCCCGACACCGCGAGCAGAATCAACACCGGGATCAGGACAAACACCCACAGCGCGCGAAACTGCGGGCGGCGCAACACGACTGCCGCGGCGACGAGGCCGCACAAGCAAGTCAAGTTGATGAACTCGTACATGTTGCCCCAGGGGGCACGCGAGGTCGCCAAGCCGCGCAGGACAATGCACATCAGGAGTAAGACGGCACCCACGAAGACCACGGCTATTCCAGCACGCTCCATACGTTCTGCCCGCGATCGCCGCGGCATCTCGGTGACGACACCCGGGCTTGCGCTGTCGAGCGAGACCCCTACAGGTGCCATAGACCTCTCGAGTGTCCTTGTCCGACCGATCGCGAAAGTCGCTGCAAGAAGCAACAATGCAAGCGTCAGCACGCCCACCGCTGATGCGTACGCCCAGTCCGAATACAGCGCCAGAGATTCCCGTGTGCCAACTACGTTCACGTCTGAGATCTCACGCTGCCGTTGAGGACTATCGGCGTAGCGTAGCCAGACCACAACCTCGCTCGTCTGCCTCCGCTCGTCTCGCCTCCCTGCGATCGTCTCTGCGAGCGCGACGTCTGTTTACGGTATTGGACCCAGTGTGCGGTCGGCTGCCGCGACCCGAAAACGTTCACGGCGTGCCCAGCCCGCCGCATGACGGAGGTTCGGGAGTGTCGAGAAGAAATCCGAATCCATTGAGCCGCATATCTGCTCGCAGCGATGGACTCGGTCGATTAGCTGATAGCCATGCCCTCAGCGCGTCGGCTTGTTGCTCCGGGGAGGCATCCGCCACGCCAGCGTCGTCGAGGATGAAGTAGCAGAGGGTTGCATCGCCGAAACAACCGTTGATCATGCTTACGTCGGCGGTTGCCTTCACGTCGGCTGCCATGACGCGGAGTTCGAGGAGCGACCACTCGGGGTTAGACCCTGCACCTGGACGCTGCCGCAACCACTCGTGGAATTCCTCGTGCAGCTCGGACGGCAGTGGATAACCGCTGCGGGACAGGGCTTTTACTACCACCAGAATGGCCATGCTCGGCTCACCAACGTGTAGCGCCGTGAGCGCCGTCACACGCTGCGCTTCCGTAAGGCAGGGTTCGGCGGCCTCCCACATCACCTCGGCCATCTCGAAGTCTCCCCGAATCATGTAGGCCTTTTAGGTGATTCACCGACCCGCTGCGGCCTCAACAGCGGCATGAGGCCGCCTCGGCAGTGACCGCGCATAAGGCTGGAATAGCGCGCGCCTTTGCATATCAGCATTGTGGCCGATCGGTTTAGGTGCGCACTTGAGCGTCGTCGAGCCGGGTAACGTCGCCGTCCTCGGGTCCGTGCGAACGACCCACGTGTGCCTCGCGGCGCATCCGGTCGATCATGTGCGGATAGTGCAGCTCGAACGCCGGGCGCTCGGAACGGATGCGGGGCAGCTCGGTGAAGTTGTGCCGCGGCGGCGGGCAGCTGGTGGCCCACTCCAGGGAGTTGCCGTAGCCCCAGGGGTCGTCGACGGTGACGACCTCGCCGTACCGCCAGCTCTTGAACACGTTCCACAGGAACGGCAGCGTCGACAGACCGAGGATGAACGCACCGATCGTCGAAATCACGTTCAGCGTCGTGAACCCGTCGCTAGGCAGGTAGTCCGCGTAGCGACGCGGCATACCCTCGTTGCCCAGCCAGTGCTGCACCAGGAACGTGGTGTGGAAACCGATGAAGGTCAGCCAGAAGTGCAGCTTGCCGAGGCGCTCGTCGAGCAGGCGGCCCGTCATCTTCGGGAACCAGAAGTAGATGCCCGCGTAGGTGGCGAACACGATCGTGCCGAACAACACGTAGTGGAAGTGCGCGATGACGAAGTAGCTGTCGGTGACCTGAAAGTCCAGCGGCGGGCTGGCCAGCAGCACACCAGACAGACCACCGAGAAGGAACGTGACGATGAAACCGATGGAGAACAGCATCGGTGTCTCGAACGTCAACTGCCCCTTCCACATCGTGCCTATCCAGTTGAAGAACTTGATGCCCGTCGGGACGGCGATCAGGAATGTCATGAACGAGAAGAAGGGCAGCAGCACCGCGCCGGTCGCGTACATGTGGTGCGCCCACACGGCCACCGACAGTGCGGCGATACCGAGCGTCGCGTAGATCAGCGTGGTGTACCCGAAGATGGGCTTGCGGCTGAACACCGGGAAGATCTCACTGACGATGCCGAAGAAGGGCAGCGCGATGATGTACACCTCGGGGTGACCGAAGAACCAGAACAGGTGCTGCCAGAGCAGCACACCGCCGTTGGCAGGGTCGTAGACGTGCGCGCCGAGGTGCCGGTCGGCGGCCAACGCAAACAGGGCCGCGGTCAGCAGCGGGAACGCCAGCAGCACCAGAATCGACGTCACCAAGATGTTCCAGGTGAAAATCGGCATCCGAAACATCGTCATGCCCGGCGCACGCATACACACCACGGTGGTGATCATGTTGACCGCGCCTAAGATCGTCCCCAGCCCGCCGACGATCAGGCCGAGAATCCAGAGGTCGGCGCCGGCGCCTGGCGAATAGATAGCACTAGACAAGGGCGTGTAGGCGGTCCAGCCGAAATCCGCGGCGCCACCGGGGGTGATGAACCCGGCAGTTGCGATCAGCGCACCGAACAGGAACAGCCAGAACGAGAACGCATTCAACCGAGGGAACGCCACGTCAGGGGCGCCGATCTGCAGCGGCAGCACCAGGTTCGCGAAGCCGAACACGATGGGTGTCGCGTAGAACAGCAGCATCACCGTGCCATGCATGGTGAACAACTGGTTGTACTGCTCATTAGACAGGAACTGCAGGCCGGGCACCGCCAATTCGGTGCGAATAAACAGCGCCATCAACCCGCCGATGAGGAAGAACGCGAAACACGCGACGCAATACATCATGCCGATCAACTTGTGATCAGTGGTCGTGATCAATCGGTAGATCAGATTGCCCTTCGGGCCCATCCGGGCGGGGAAGGGGCGGCGTGCCTCCAGTTCCCCGACCGGTGGCGCATCGGCGACCATAAGACTCCTCCCGCCACGGGCCCGGACCCCGTTTCGAATCTACGGACTACATACGTAGGATATCCTACTGCGTAGGTTAGTACTAGCTTGTGTAGTTGGAAGTGCTGGACCCATCAGTGAGCCACATCGCCCGGTGACGGGCGTCCTGCCGGGGCGGGTGCCGAGCCAGCACTCGCACCCGCTCCGGCCCAGCCCCTTCGAGCCGACCTCCGGTGCGTTAGGGAGGTGCCAGTCTCGCGGCGCGGGGAGCTGTATTGAGTGTCACGAACGACGTCCGAGCCTGACGGTCGTCCTTAATCTGGTTCTACTACGTACGTACTTAGCAAAGTAGCTCCTCACGTTGTTGCGTGCGTTCCTGATTAAACCGATTGCGTCCCAACCCATTAAGTAACGTGTGATGTCAGGCGGGGGCGTTCATCGGCGGTTCGTGACTTGCCCAGTAGCCGGTGTTGGGTTAGCGTCTCGCCAACCAGATAACGAATCGGTAACGGCAAAGGATCGACTTCGAAGTGGTGCACCACCGACTCGCGCGACCAGACGCGCCGGCCGATCGTGGGGCCACTGACGTCACCGAGATCATCGCCTTCGGCGAGTTCGGCGCGTTGCTGGATATGGCCAATTGTCGCAGCGATCCGTTCGCTATGGACTTCGAGGTGTTGAGCGCACCGGAACTCGACGACCTCAACGATGTGGCCGATGAGTCGCCACGGCTGCTGCTCCCATCGAAAGGTGCCACGAAGGCAGCGTCACCGACCGTGCCGGCTCCCGTCGGCGGGGCACGTCTTAGGGAACGTCCACCGCCGTCTCGGGCGCAGTCGGGCGCTACCCTCCGCGCATCTGGCGGAGCGCATCGACGAACCCCCGCGGCCACCGGTGCGGTGCACAGCAGGTTGGTCATCACTGCTATCGCCGTCGGCGCGATCGCCGCCGCAGCGAACGCAGCGGTCGACGAAACCGAGGCGCAGCAGCCGGTTTTGGTCGCCGACTCTGCGGCGTCCCCGACTGCCCTCCCCGACGCCTCGGGGATGCAGATCATCCCTGTGGCAAACGGTTTCGATGCTGGGATCCATCGACAGGAATTGGCCAACGGCGCGGCCTTCGCTCAGGAGCGGGCGCAGCGGGAGGCGCGACTTCGGCGCCCCCAGTTCACCTTTCCTGCCCGAGGCATCCTGACATCGGGCTTCGGAGCCCGGTGGGGCACCCTGCACGCCGGACTCGACATCGCCAACGCCGTCGGCACTCCGATCTACGCCGCATCCGATGGCGACGTGATTGCCTCCGGTCCGACACCGGGTTTCGGCATGTGGGTCAAGATCCTTGCCGCGGACGGCACAGTTACGCTCTACGGTCACATCGACACCACGATGGTGCAAACGGGCCAGCGGGTGATGGCCGGCGACCAGATCGCCACCATGGGCAACCGAGGCAATTCGACGGGACCGCACCTGCACTTCGAGGTGCACCGCAACGGATCGGTCAAGACCGATCCGATGGCGTGGTTGGGGGAACGGGGAGTGCCTAACGGCTAGGGCAGCTGCCTGACCGTCTACACAATGCGAGCACAGCCGTCTCACGAAGACAACTCCCCAGGAGAGGCCGGGCGATCAGAGGCGGAAGGCCCGACCTGGAGTGCCGGCAGCATCGCTGATGCAGCCCGCCGCTGAAGGCTACCAGCCAGCTACTGACGTCAGTAGAATCACGTCGAGCCCGGCTGGCCGCCGCGCGATCACAGTCGGCGCCGTGCGCTCACTTCAGCGCCGGCACACCGATCGACACCGTAAGCTACCTACTGACCAATTCAGGAGGTTCGATCATGGCTCGGGTGCGTGGCTTCGGAGAGCTCGAAGCGTCGATCATGGATCGCCTCTGGAATCGTGACCCCGAGGCCGACACCACGGTCAGGGACATCTTCGACGAGTTGAGCACCGAACGCCACATCGCGTACACCACAGTGATGTCGACGATGGACAACTTGCATGGCAAGGGTTGGCTGTCGCGTGAACGCGACGGCAAGGCGTATCGCTACCGGCCGACCCTGACTCGCGAGGAGCACAGTGCACGACTCATGTTGGAGGCACTGAGCGGCGGCGGTCGGTCGGAGGCGGTCCTGAGTCATTTCGTGGCGCAGATCGATGCAGAGGAATCCGCTGACTTGCGTGCTGCGCTGCGGCGCCTGGCCCGCAAGTCAGGTCGCCGATGACCGTCGCGGCGGCTTTGCTGCTCTATGTCGCGGCGGTCCTGGCGATCGCACCGAAGCTGCTGGTCCATATCACCGCCGACGGCGGGGCTCCGCGCCTGGCGATAGCCGCGTGGATCACCGCTGTCGTGACGGTGCTCGGCTGCTCGGTTGCCGCCGTCGCGCTGCTGCTCATCGAGGCCGCTGGGCATTGGGACAGCCCCGACGCGCTGCTCGTCACGTGCCTAGAACGTCTGCGCGCCATTCTCGTCGGCCACGCCGGGTGGCCGGCGCGAATCGTCGCAACCGTCGCGGTGGCCATCGCGGTCGGAAGTCTGATCGCCGTCGTCATTCGAATAGGCCGCGCTCTGGGCCGGATGCGCACCCACACCTTCGCGCACGCCGACGCCGTGCGCCTGGTGGGCCGTTCACATGGCAGCGACGTCGTGGTCATCGAGGCAACCGAGCCTGCGGCGTATTGCGTGGCGGGACGCCCACCGGCGATCGTGGTGACCTCCGCAGCTCTGGCTGCGCTCGATGAAAACCAACTGGCGGCCGTCGTGGCCCACGAGCGTGCTCACCTCGACGGCCGGCACGCCTACATCGTCGCTGCGACGCGCGGCCTGACCGCCGCGCTGCCCACATGCGGGCTCTTCGCGAGCGCAGCCAGCCACGTCAGTTCTCTGTTGGAAATGTGCGCCGACGATGCGGCCGCTCGTCGCCACGGCCGTCAGCCGCTGCTCGCAGGCTTGTTGACCCTCTCTGGCGCCACCGCCCCGGCTCACGGTCTGGCCGCCGCCGGTATCGCCGTGCTCGCCCGTGCCGAGCGGTTGTCGAAGCCACCACGACGCTTCGCCCGCATCCAGACCCAAGTCACGCTCAGCGGTGCGGTGGCGGCGATGGCCGCCACACCGTTGGCGATCGTCACGCTGTCGCTATCGGGCGTACTGATCTGCTTCGCGTGAGCGGCTCACCGCGCTCAAGGACTTCACGACATTCTTGGCGCATCCAAATACCGTGCTGCACGGCGTCATTGCGCCGTAAATGCGGCTATGGCAGGGTTCGTGGCGCTTCTGCGGCTGGCTAGAAGTGCGGGAGGTCGGCCATGCCCGCAAGGTGAGCGGCGGCGGGGTCGGCCACAAGCATGGCCAACACCGCCAAACTCAGGGCCAACAGTAGCGCCGTCGCGATCCATCGGCGAGCCAGTCGGCCCGTCGGCCGCACGTGGCGCTGCTGAGGCCAACTCGACCGCGGTCCGTGGCAGGACACGGCCAGTGCACTCTTCACACCACCAATCTACTATGTGACTACGTATGTGGCCATTGCTTCGCATTCTTGCGTTACGAGGTTCGGCGATGGGGTCACCAACACGGTGTAGGCGGCCTTCTGACCGGGCTTCGGCGGGCAACGATGTCACCGTCGCTCCATGCAGGCGGCGATGAAAGGGACCGCGTGCGCGACGATCTGAGAACGGGCACCGGGCGACCGGTCCGCGCGGCGTGGGTGGCACTCGCAGGTGTGACGATGATCGTCGTCGCGGGCTGCGGCGACACGGGCCGTGTGTCGTCGCCGGGTCCTTCGAGCGCCGCGGGTGCCGTCGCCGACCAGCCGCACACTCGGTTCGACGTCTTGTTCGCCTTCGACATCATCGACCACAGCGGTCAAGCTGTTGCATTGAGCAATTCGACCACCGTCAAGCAAGGCATCGCACCCGAGATCCGGGACATCGCCAGACAAATCAGCGCGGGCAGCACCACCTACGTCAACGAGCTGCAGGCGCTCCTCGTCGATTGGGGATTCACCCCCATGACCGTCGGGCCCCGTCCTGCGGCGGGCAAGCCCCAACGTCGCAGTTGCGCCGGGTGAACATCCGCTCGCCGTGGACGCCGACGTCCGTCGCGTCACCGGCGCGACCGGGACGGGTGCGGCGGGCCAATATCTGGAGTTGATGATCCGACAGCACCGTTTCACGATCTCGGCCGCGCGTGACCAGCTGGAAGCAGGGTCGAATCCTCGGGCGATGGCGATCGCGCGATCGCTCATCGAAAGCCAGCAAAGCGAGATCTCCGTCATGGAGACCCTGCAGCCCTGACGATGTCGCTGGCGACCTGGGTCTGGCGTCGAATTGATGGCCGCCGCGTTGTCGTCACGGCGTCAGTCGTGCTCGTTGGCGGTGCTCGGCACGTCGGTCGGTGGTCGCCGCTGTTGGTGCAGTCCGCGCAGAAACGCGTTGTAGGCCGCCAGTTCCGCGTCGTCGCGTTCGACGTCGGCCTCTCTTTTCTTCGACTCCGACTCCTCATCACGGCGCCATCGGATGGCGAAGATCACTGTGGTCAGCAGCGCGACGGGCTCGCCGTAGGACCACGCCAAGGCGCCAGCAACCCCCTGGTCGGCGACGGGGTCGACGTTCCAGTCCGGCGGAGGTTGGGCGAAGGTCTCGGTGAGCGTCCGCGGTGCCATCATCAGGATGACGCCGATGAAGACGTGCAGCGGCATTTCGACGAAGATGTCGAAGAAGCGGCCCAGGTTGCTCTGCCGGACCGGCAAGGGACCGATCGACAGGATCGGCAGGATGAACAACATACCGCTGGTGAGGAAGAACACCTGCAGTGTGACGTGTCCGGCCACGCTGGACGCCGCCGCGTCGAAGAGGTCGGAAAGGTACAGGCCGTAGTAGCTCAACAGGAACACCGGAATGGTGAAGCCGGGGTGCAGCACGATCCTGCTCGCCCGGCAGCGCAGGCCGCCCAGCGCGGCGATCACGACGTAGCGTCCGAGTCCACGATGAGGCGTGGACCTGAGGAGCAGCCGGCCTGGCGCACCCAGCACGAGCAGCGGCGGAACGAGGATCGACAGCGTGAGGTGCTGGAACATGAAGGCACTGAACAGTCGGTAGCCGTAGCCGTCGATGGCCAGGCCCGTCACCGCCGCCAAGGCGATACAGCCGGCCAGGAAGCTCGCCGTGCGCGTCCACGCCCACTGGCGGCCCCGGGATCTGACGACTCGAACGGCAAGCAGGTACCACACCGCCAAAACAATTGCCATTACAGGCAGTATCGGAACCGGTGGCGGTAACCAACCGAGCATCGCCCAAAGCGACGGCGGTGAGGTGGGGAGCACCACCTGACCGATCACGGGGCAGCCCACCATCGAGTCGCGGCGTTGCGCCCGAGTGTCGGCCGCGCCCCGCGGCGACGTGCAGCCGGGGCGGGGTCGCCGTTCATCGCGGGGGCCCTGAGCCGGTTGTGGTCTCGGCAGCGAGGCGACGGACCACCGGTTCGAGATCCTCGGCGAGCAGCGCCCGCAGGAACACCGCGGCGACGCGATGCAACCGGTCCAAAACGATGGTGGACGGGATGACGGTGGTGGGATATCTCGCGCCCAAGGCGATCATCGTGCGCATCGGTGGGTCGTAGATCGACGGGAAGGTGACCTTGCGATCGACGATGAAGTCAACCGCAGCTTGGCGGTTGTTGTCGCGGACGTCGATGCCCAGGAAGACGACTCCCTCGTCCCGGGTCGCGTCGTACACCCTTTGCAGTTCCGGCATCTCGGTGCGACAGGGACCGCACCACTGACCCCACACGTTGATCACCACCACCTGCTCGGCGAAGTCATCGAGTGACAACGTGCGGTCGGGGTCCATCAGGTCGGGTCCGCGTATCAGCCCCGGGCGACCACGACTCTGCGGCGGGTCGTAGAAAATGTCGACCTGCCCGCCCGGCGACACGAACTCGAACGTGCCACCCTGCGCGACGGCGTCGTCTCCGCTGGAGCATCCGGACACTGCAGCGCCGAGCAGTACCGCGCTCAAACCCGAGCGATGCCACGCCGTACCACCAGTGACCAATGTGTCGGGGGTCGCCTCCGTCGCCGACGCTCAACGCCCACGTCCAGCCTTGACGGCACTGTTCGGGGTCCATCGGTGAATCGACGAGTCATTCAAGTGCCACTCACGCTGGGTTGCTCCGATACGGGCCCGCCGACTCGAAGCCGCGCGACGTGGTACGTGACCGGTGCATCGACACGACGACCTCCGTGACTGGACGTTGGGCGCAGGCACCGCGGCCGCTCGGGCGAGCACCGGCGGCGCCCCTGCCGCCAGGGCCGGTCAGCCCGGCACGTTCTCCGTAGAAACTACGTAAATGGTAGCGCAATGGCTCCACGGCGAATGACGGGACGACATTGATGAGGCGTATCGACCACGCGGGCGATCTATCGGCGCAGGAGCGTCTGGTGGACGACGCCAACGCCGTTGGCAATCGTCGGCGGAGCCGCGATCATCAGAGCGTGCAGCGGTCTACCAACGCCGCGGCAGGCGCACCGATCCGAAGCAGTCGTCGGTAAGGGCACCCCTTGCGATCTGCTCGTTCCGGACCTGCAGACGTCAGTCACCGAGGGCGACGTCGGGGATCGGTGGAGTCGCCGGTTACGGTCAGCGCTGCTGCCGGCGTGCTGGGCGTGACGATGACCGTGGGCAACGGGCGTCAAGACGATGCCATCTCCGTGGGCTAGGACAAGACGCCGACCGAGAGGGGGCACTTGATTTGTTTTGTCTGATGGCTGATCATTCACTCGCCGTTCAGGTCACGGGCCTCGGGTGAGGTGATGGCGTACGGGTTTGCCCGCTCTCAGCATGATGACGGCGATCGCGACCAGTCCGGCGACGGCGCCCGCCAGGATCCACAGCGCCGGGCTCGCACCCTCGGGTTGTTGGCCGGGGTGCGTGTCGTCGTAGGAGTGTTTGGCGGGTGTTGGGACGGCGGGGCGTGGTGGGGCGATCGAGGAGGTCTGCGCCGACGACGGCTCCGCGGCGACGGACGGCGCGCCGGTCGAGGCGAGTCCGAGGAGTGTGGCGGCGACTGCGACGACGAGGGCCGCTTGCGCGGGCCACCTCCCGGCCTGCGGGGGTCGTCTACCCACCAGCGCGGCGTGCCCTTGATCATCTCACGAAGTAGATGGTGGCAAAGAGCGCGATCCACACGATGTCGACGAAGTGCCAGTAGTAGGACACCACGATGGCGGCCGTCGCTTGAGCGGGGGTGAACTTGCTCATGCGCGTGCGCACGAGCAGCAGGATGAAGGCGACGAGACCGCCGATCACGTGCAACCCGTGGAAACCCGTGGTGAGGTAGAAGACCGACCCGTACGCGCTGCCGGCGATCGTCGTTCCCTCACGCACCAGGCTGATGTATTCGTATCCCTGGCCGAGCACGAAGATCAATCCCATGAGCAAGGTGACGACGTACCACCGGCGCAGGCCGAACACGTCGCCGCGTTCAGCGGCGAAGACACCCATCTGACAGGTGAACGACGACGCGATGAGGATCAAGGTCACCGGCACCGCGAGCGCGAGGTTCAGCTCGGTGGGCGGGGGCGGCCACTCATCGGCCTGGGCGCGAGCGGTGAAGTACATCGCGAACAGACCGGCGAAGAACATCAACTCACTGGACAACCACACGATCGTCCCCACGGCGACCATGTTGGGCCGATTCAGCGAATGAACCCGTGCCGTCATGGCGGTGCCACTTGTCATGTCGTCCCTCAAGCCAAGTCCGCAGACGGTCTACTGAGTCGCTACCTACTATTGCACACAGTAAATGTGCGATAGTTGCGTCGTTGGATGCCGTGGTGCGATTCGACCGGAACATCCAGCGGGAGTGCGCTTTTGAGCCGCGTCCGGCGCGACGGAGCATGCGCACTGGGCGCGTACGGCCGAGGAGCATCGCCCTGGGCGTGGACATTGAACGCGGTTACTCGTAATCTTTCCGTGACCTACGTAGCTAGACCATAGATGTCCCTGCGGTGTAAGGACTGTGTTTTGAGGATGAACCGCCCTGCCGCGGTATGCCGCTCGGCGGGTGCTCTCGTCATGGCAATCGTGCTGGCACTGACTCTCGGCGACTCTGCCGGCACTGGGTGGGCCGACCCGGCTGCCGACGCCCTGGCTCGATTGACGGAGTTCTCTCGAGAAGCCGAGCGGACCACGGAAGCGGTGTATTCGGCCGAACTGGACCTGGAGGCGAAACTCGGGGCGCAGCGCAGGGCCGAGGATCGTCAACGCACCGAACTCGAAGCGATGACCGCGGCGCGAGCCGACCTCGGTGAGTATCAGGCCGCGGTGGATCAGGTGGCGGCCGCGGCGTACATGGGTGGTTCGACCAGCACGATCAGCGCGGCGCTGACCGCGGAGTCCCCCCAACGCCTGCTCGACGAACTCTCCTCGAGCAGGGTGATGGCCACTCACATGTCGAACCGCATCAGCGCCTTTCGCGCCGCATCAACCCGTGCCGACGAAGCCGCGCTCGCGGCGCAGTCATCAGCGCTGGCGGCTCGTACTGCCGCGGAGCAGGCGTCGGCCGTCCGCGCGGACCTGCAATCGAAGCAGAGCCGGCTGCGAACACAGATCGCCGAAGTAGAGGCGCTATACCGCGCACTGACCCCCGATCAACGTGCAGCGCTCGCCGACCCTGGGCCGATGCCGCCCGCGCCGCCGGTCCCGTCAGCGGCCAACCCGGCCATCATGGCGATGCCCGAGGCGATACCACCGGTGGGGCCCGGTCCGTCCAGCTCACCCGAGGGGACCGGGGTCGTGCAGGCGGCGTTGACCCGTGTGGGTGCGCCCTATTCCTGGGGTGCGACAGGACCAGATGCCTTCGACTGCTCGGGGCTCATCAAGTGGGCGTTTCTGCAGAACGGTAAGTCGCTCCCGCGGTCGAGTCAGGCGCTCGCGGCGGGCGGACAACCCGTGGCGACGACCGAGGTACAGCCCGGCGACATAGTCACCTTCTACTCGGACGCTTCACACGCGGGCATCTACATCGGCGATGGGAACATGGTGCACGCCTCGACGTACGGCACTCCGGTGAAGGTGGCGCCGATCTCGTCGGCGCCGATCTACAACGTGCGCCGCTACTAGCCAGCTACCGCAGCGTTGCCCGCTCCCGCGGTTCCCAGGAATGTTCCAGTCGCCGAGCCGTCGGTACCGGACACGGTGGGTCCCACCGTGTTTACGACTTTGACGACATCGCGGTGTTTGGTGTTGTCGTAGAAGCACTTGTTATTCAAGGGTGCTGGCGTGAGGCATGCGTGACTGACGTTGGCGTTGTCAGACGGGAACATACACTCATGTGCGCGGACCGCGTGTTGGCACGACGGACGCGAGCTCAAGGAGGACCGTGAACCTGGCCACGCGCGCCGTCATGACCACACTGGTGGCGCTGGGCTTCTGGCTGTCCGGAGTCGGGGTTGCTGCCGCGCACACCTCTCTCGTGGGTTCTGACCCGCCCAAGGACGCGAGCGTAGCTTCCCCATTGACCGCCGTGATGCTGACCTTCTCCGAGGAGATCAACCCAGCATTCGCTGACGTCGCCGTCACCAGCGCCGATGGTCGCAACAGGGTGTCGGGCTCGGCAAACGTCGAAGGGCCGCGCCTCACGGTCGCCGTCGGGCCCGACCGACTCACAAACGGCCTGTTCACCGTCAGCTACCGCGTGGTCTCAGCAGATGGCCACCCCGTCTCCGGCTCGTACACCTTCACCATCGCCGGCGTCCCAGAACAGCCGTCACCCACAACCGCGCCAGCCCGTGCAGCACCCAGCACCGCTGAGCCATCTCCCCCGGCGCCCGCGGCGACCGCAGGTTCGGACACCAAGGCGTCTGTACTCACAGCAGCCGGCGCCGGTCTGACGCTTGGCGGTGTGATCGCGTTCTGGCAAAGTAGGCGACACCGCCGGAAGAACGCAGCAGAACACCCCGGATCTGAACCCGGGCGCTCTGGAGGGCAAAACACATCACCTCCTTCCGATTGACGAGATCGACCTCGTAAAGCTCAATCATCACCCCCTCGCGCGTATTATCGTCGCGGACAGCAGCGATCGCCTGGCCGCACGGCGAAGGTTCGACTGGGATCGAGGTTTCCGATACCCCCTGCGGTTATTTGATCGTCCTGGCCTGCACGCTGGCGATGATCGCCGGAATCACCTGGGGCGGTGGCCGCCTAAACAACAGCGAGCCCAGGAGAAGCCCACTGGCCTATGAACCGTCGGCACAAGCCTGACGCCGCGCCCTTGATGTCCTGGTACGGGAATCCGCAATCAGAAGTGAGGCGCCCCAGGCGATCCGGGCGCTGACGGCTGCCTTTCCTCGACGGGTTATGCGAGAAGCAGGTGTGGACCTGGCAGGCTACCGTGGCTTCAGTGAATGCCCCCAATGCCCTAACCGACGACCAGCGGCAGCCGCTGCGGATCGAGATCGTCGTTGTGTTGATGGTGACGTTCGCTCTGAGCGCCTATACCGCGATCCTGGATCTGATCGAGGCGGTGCTGCTCGGCCTGGCGGGGCAGACGGTAGCGCTCAACCCGCGCCGCTCCTCGTTCGACCTCATCGATCTCGGCCTTAATCTGGCGACCGTGTTCCAATTGGTCGCTTGGGGCTTTCTCGCCATATACCTGTTGTGGCGCAGTGGTTTTGGTCCGGCAGCAATCGGGTTGGGCCGACCGCGGTACCGGCTCGACCTTCTCGGTGGCATCGGGCTCGCGGCCCTTATCGGGCTGCCCGGCCTGGCGCTGTATGTTACCGCCCGCGCATTGGGTCTCAGCGCATCGGTAGTGCCCTCGGAACTGAACGACACGTGGTGGCGCATCCCCGTCCTCATTTTGGTGTCGTTCGCCAACGCCTGGGCCGAAGAGATCATCGTGGTGGGTTTTCTGCTCACCCGGCTCCACCAACTGCGGGTCCGCCCGGCCACCGCGCTGGTGCTGTCAAGCCTCTTACGCGGCACATACCACCTGTATCAAGGCTTCAGCGCCGGGCTGGGCAACGTCGTGATGGGTCTGGTGTTCGGCTACGCGTGGCGGCGCACCGGTCGGCTGTGGCCACTGATCATCGCCCACGGGGTGATCAACACGGTGGCCTACGTCGGCTATGCCCTGGTCGCGGATCGGCTGAATTGGCTGTACTAAGTTCACCTGCGACACCCTCCTGGGCCCCTAGCCCAGAACGACTACCGGCAGCGTGGGCCTCGGGCCCCCGGCCCAGGGCAGGCAATCACCAACGCCAGGGTGAAACCCCACGGCACCATCACCGCCGGCAGTGATGGAGTGCACCGGCGATGCCTCCACCGTCACGCTACCGCAACCTAGACGGGCCGAGGTCGCCATCAATACCGATCCGAGCCGCCGACCCATTGCCTACGTAACCGTTGTTGCTCAACAACATTGGCGTCCTGATGCGGACACGAGCTCGAAAGACCGCGTCGGCTCAGAGGCCTGCAGGAAGGCCTGGCATGGTCGTGATCTCCCGCTGCTGGGTCGCCCGGGTCGATCGGGCCAGCGCGACCGCTGCTGCTCATGACGTCGAATCGCGCGGTCAGGCGGCACTAGACATCGCACCGTCGAGCTGCGGGCTCTAGCACGCGAAGGATCCGGCACACCCGCTTGAGGTCGAGCGGTCGATGGGCTCTGACACCGCTCTGATGTCTGCGCCAACGTCGCGCCAAGGTGAACCCAAGGCTTCAAGCCCTGTGGCACAATGGATTCGACCAGAATGGCTTAAGGGAGTCCAGTGTCGTTGGTGCGTGTGCGGGCTGTCGCGGTTGTGGGCGCGACCGCGGTGCTGATGACGTCCAGCTGTTCGTGCCAGACCGGCAACTCCATTCCTGAAGGCGTTCCGCCGCCCGCGGGAGCCCCGGTGCCCTACATTGACTATCCTGCCCGCGGCCGACCCGCCGACCAGTTGCGCGTCTGGGCTGCACAACGGGCTCCAGCGCTGAACATACCGGCCACCGCGCTAGAGGCATATGCCTATGCGGCCAGAGTCGCCCACGTCGAGAACCCCGACTGCCAGCTGGCCTGGACGACGCTGGCGGGGATCGGCATGGTCGAGAGCCGCAACGGCACCTTTCGCGGCGCCACCATCGCCCCGAACGGGGATGTCACTCCGCCGATTCGTGGTGTACGCCTTGATGGCTCAAACGGCAATATGCGCATTACCGACAGCGGCGGCGGCTCGCCCGACGGTGAGCCCGGATTCGCCCAGGCAATGGGTCCGATGCAATTCATCCCGGAGACCTGGCGGCTCTATGGGGTCGACGCCAACAATGACGGCATTGTCAGTCCCGACAACGTCGACGACGCTGCGCTGTCGGCTGCCGGCTACCTATGCAACCGCGGCGGCGACCTGGCGACCCCAAAGGGGTGGATGACAGCGCTGTGGGCTTACAACCAGTCCGATCCGTACGCCCGCAGCGTGCGCGACTGGGCTACCGCCTATGCCGCCGGCGACTCTCAATAGCAGCCCGAGGTCGCCGGATCCACGGGCGCGCGCATTCTGGACGCAGATGTGTGGCGGCGACGGGTCGCGCATAGGATCGAGCTGCCATTTGATGAGGCTTCGTAAGGCCCGATCCGATCGACTCGACCGCCAGTCTGACCACTCTGCTGGTGTTTCCTTGTTATGCCGAAACCGAAAGTGACTAACAAGATGGAGAAGCAAATCATCTGGCGCGGCCTGTTGGCTGGCGCCGCCGCAGGCGTGCTGGCTTTCGGGTTCGCGCGGATATTCGCTGCGCCCCAGACTGCGCGCGCAATCGAGTACGAAAATGGCGTGCGGGCCGCCCGGGAGGCCATGGATTCGCCGGGGGTACACGCCGGCCACGGAGAGAACGTCGACCTGTTCACCCGCACAGTGCAGATGAACATCGGCATGGGACTCGGCATACTCGCGTTCAGCGTCGCCATCGGCGCCTTGTTTCGCGGTGGTGTTCGCCGTAGCCTATGGTCGCGTCGGCGATGTGTCGGTACGACTGCTGTCGCTCTACATCGCGGGCGGCATGCTGTTGAGCTTGTACGTCATACCTAACCTAAAATATCCCGCCAACCCGCCAGCGTTGAGTCTCGACCAGACCGTCCGTGAGCGCACACTGCTGTACGTGTTGATGGTGGTGCTGTCGGCAGCGCTCCTGATCGGCGCGGTGGTACTGGCTCGCCGATGGGTGGCCACGTTGGGGGCCTTCAACGGATGGTTGGCCGCCGCTGGCGCCTACGCAGCGACGATGGCACTCGTAATGCTCGTGCTGCCAACCATCAACGAAACACCGGCCCCGCTGCGCGACGCTGCAGGCGCCATCGTCTATGAGGGCTTTCCCGCCGATGTCCTCTACTACTTCCGGCTCTACGCGCTCGGCACCCAGGTTGTCATTTATACGACAATCGGCCTGGTGTTCGGTGCGGTTGCGTCGCGGCTGGTCGGGGAGCGCCGAAAGACGAGTCACATACTGTAACGCCCAATCCGGCCTCGGTGGCGGCGGTACAGAAGCAATAAGGCCGATCGTGATGACTTCTGCGGTGCCTCTCGCTGAATGCCGTCCACGGGCAGACGAACGGAAGCGTCGGCCGAGGGCAAGCAGGCCGCAACCACTGCGGCCTGCAGCTCGATCCGCCTGAGCCGGTTTGAGCGGGCATGCAGGCCGTCCCGCGACCGCATTAATAAGCCAGATCAGGTGGGTAGTAAAGCGTTCGTCGCTGCCGCGGGATTGTGCCGAGCGGCTCGGTCGGCGTGGGCCATTCCACAGTCATCGGTTCGCTGCGCGCCGAACCGTGGTGGGGGCCCGCCTGGCGCTGACTACTCGCCGAGGGCATTTTTGATCGCAGCGCCCAGGTCTGCGTAAGTCTTGATCTCCAGCTGCTTTCCGTTGACGAAGAATGTGGGCGTGCCCTGCACGCCGAGGGCGGTGCCGTCGGCGACATCCTCTTCAATTCGATCAAGTGTGGCCGGGGCGTTGTACGCCTCGTCCCACGCGGCTACATCGAGACCCAGCTCGGTGGCGTATCCGCGGAACACCTCGTCTGCCGGTACCTGCTTTTCGCCCCACTGATCCTGCGTCTCGAACATCTTCTCGTACATCGGTTCGAACTGGCCTTGCTGAGCCGCTGCTTCGACCGCACGCGCCGCCCGTTCTCCGTTGAAGTGACCGGGCATCGGGAAATAGCGGGCGACGAAGGTGACTTGCTGGCCGTACTGGGCGCGCAGCTGCTCCACGGCGGGGAACGCCGCGCGGCAACCTTCGCACTCGAAATCGAGAAATTCGACAAAAGTCACATCGCTATCGGGCGCGGAACTGAGTCGGTGACTGTTCTCGCGGACTACCTGGGCTTCGCCGTTAGCCTGTGTTCCGCGATCCTGCGGTTCCACCATCTTGGCTCGAAAAGTACACACCGGCGCCGATCGCGATAGTGATGACTACAAAGAAAGTCAGCAGAATTCTAGTCATTGGATTCATGCCGGCAGTTCCTTTCGCTCCGTAGAGTCCTGTAACTGAGCAATCTACGGTGTATCTCCGTAAGGATTTTTACCACGACGGCTCTCCCCCACGCCCAACCGTCCCGCACTTTGTCACCCAGTCCTCTTCCAAAGGTTCCGCGGCGCCGCGGCCCGGCATGCCTAGCGAGACGCGCATATATCAATTAATTTGGCCAAGGAAAGTTCGGAGCGGTGTCCCTGGCCACGGTGGTGTACGTCCACGAACCCGCCGAATCTTGTTATGCGCCAATTGATTCGAGCCACTCCGACCCGATTGCTGCCGGGCTTGACGTCGGCGGCAGTCAAAAACGACTGCGGCGTAACGCGTCGACATCGGTGCTGTTTCCGCACCCGTCGATGCCTGCTGCACTGTTTCCATCTCCGCGGCGCGCACCGCTATTACTGACACAAGTACAACCCGTTTTTCAGTAGGTAGTCGGAGACTGAGGGTTGTGCTGCCAGGATTGAGACTGTGACCGGTCCCCCGCCAGTTCCCGACAACCATCCATCATCTCAATCGCTGCCCGGGCTCGGAGCGCGCACCGCCGCGGTCCTTGTGTTCACCTCTTCGGCGGCGGTGCTGGTGGTGGAGATCACCGCGCTGCGGTTGCTGGCGCCGTACCTCGGGCTGACTTTGGAAACAAGCACCCTGGTCATCGGAATCGCCTTGGCCGCAATTGCCCTTGGCTCCTGGGCGGGCGGCCGCCTTGCCGACCGCGATGATCCGCGTCGCTGGTTGGGGTTATCGCTGGGGATATCGGGCGTGGTCGTGGCGTTCACGCCTTCCGCAGTCCGCACGGCGGCCGAGTGGGCGCCGGCGACGCTGTTGATAGTTGCGGCGCTCACGATTTTGGTACCCGGAGCGTTGCTGTCGGCGGTGACACCGATGGTGACCAAGATGCGCCTGATCACGCTCGCCCAGACGGGCACCGTTGTCGGTCAGCTGTCTGGCGTAGGCACCGTCGGTGCCATCGCCGGCACTGTGCTTACCGGATTTGTCTTCGTGTCGCGGGTGCCAGTCAGCATGATACTCATCGGCCTTGGATCGATGTTGGTGCTCGGCGGCATCGTTGTGGAGTGGCGCATGCGCCGGCGGAACACCGTCAGCGCCGCCGTACTTACGCTCCTAACCGTTGGCGCGGGTCTGGCTGGCTACGTTGCACCCGGCGGTTGCGACGTGGAAACCAAGTACCATTGCGCCCGCGTCATCGCCGACCCCGAGCGAGACAGCGGCCGCACCCTCATTCTCGATGGCGCGCGCCACTCGTACATAGACCTCCAAGATCCGGCCGTCCTGCAGTTCATTTACATGCGCGCCTTGGCGTCGGTCGTCGACGCATCCTTCCCGAACGAACAGACACTGGAGGCCTACCACCTTGGTGGGGGCGGCCTTACCTTCCCGCGATACCTCGCTGCTACTCGGCCAGGAACCCATAACGTGGTGTCCGAAATCGACGGCGGCGTGGTGCGCATAGACCGAGACAAACTCGGATCAGCTTCCGAGGCCGGGCTTGAGGTGCGCGTCGAGGACGGCAGACTGGGCCTTGCGCGGCTCGATGACGACAGCCGTGATCTGATCGTCGGCGACGCCTTTGGCGGGGTGAGCGTGCCTTGGCACCTGACGACTGTGGAAGCGCTGACAGACATACGTCGAGTCCTCAAAGAGGACGGTGTGTACATTGCGAATCTCATCGATTACGGAGAGCTGGCGTTTGCACGTGCCGAAGTCGCAACACTCACACAGGTTTTCAAGTACGTCATAGTCACCGCCGAGGCCGGCGACGTCGGCGTCGATTCCGCGACGACACCCGATGGCGGCAACCTGGTCGTGCTCGCCTCTGATCGACCGGTTGACCGTGCCGCCCTTCAGAGGGTTCTCAATACTCGCAACACCGGGTGGACGACCGCTACCGGCAACGACCTCAGATTGTGGATCCGCGACGCCCAAGTGCTGACCGACGACTACGCTCCCGTTGATCAACTTCTCGATCCCTACCGTCAACAGAGCGGGGAGTAAATTGTCGAGGTCGGCCTCATCGCCGACCCGTCGCCAGCTTTGCAGCGTTCCCGGTCAGATTCCGTCGCGTGTACGGCCAGCAGGCAGCGAATTTGTCGTCTGCCCGATGCTGGAAGCCCGCTCTCTGATGCTCAGGTCCGAGTCGCACCCGGTGAGAATCAGCGGGATCGCGTCGCATGTCGCGTGACTCATCGAATACTGATCAGGGGCGCAACGCGCTGCCACCCATCCATTCGTCCCAGGGCACAGACCAATCTCCGTTCTGCCACTGTTCCAGCGGTGCGCCGCCGGTATTTCGGATCTCGACAACATCGCCTGGATTGGCGAAGTTGTAGTACCACTCGGCGTTCTCGGCGCTCAGATTCAAACAGCCTGCCGAAACGTTGGTGTTTCCCTGCGCCCACACGGTCGCTTCGCGCTCATGGAGGTAGATGCCGTCGGGGCTGATTCGCACCGCGTGCGGGACGCTGATCTTGTACCCCGATGCCGAATCGACGGGCAATCCGTAGGTTGACGAGTCCATCAAGACGGGATTCTGTTTCTCCATCACCGTATAAACGCCAGGTTGCGTCCAGAACGCGATTGTCTTGCCCCCGACAGTCTGCGTCCCTCCCCGGCCCATCGATGTCGGCATCGTACGGATCAAATTGCCGTTCTCGTAAACACTGACCTGTTTGGTCGTGTCATCGGCGATCGCGACACGAGACGGCCCAATCCGGAAACTGACCTGCCTGTCCTGTTCTCCGAATAGTCCACTACCCAGATCAGTACCGTAGAGATCGGCTTTGACCGTGACCTCAGTGCCGGAAGGAAAATACTCACGGGGCCGCCAGTGCGCCTTGCGATCGTTGATCCACATCCAGGAGCCCGCCAACTGCGGCGTCGTTATCACCTGGAGGCGAGATTCGGCCGCAGCCCGGTCAGGGATATCCGCGTCGAAGGTTGCCACGATCACGGTTCCGACACCGTACACACCACCCTCCGACAGCGACGCTCCGTTGGTCATGCCCAGCCGAACTCCGACCTGGGATTGCGGTGCGACAGTAGAGAACTCCGAAACCGTCGTGACGGTGCTGGCGTCAGCGCCCCGGCCGGTCGCGCTGAGCGTATAGGACCGTCCGTATCCGAGTGGCTCGGCGGGCTCCCAGGCACGTCCGCCCTCCACCAAGCGACCCGCGACGACCCGGCCCTGTTCGTTCTGCATCCGCACATCAGTCAGGGTGCCAACTGTCGCGGTCACCTTCACTGCGCCGACGGGGACCACATCGCTGGCGCCTGTGCGGGGAAGAATCTCGATTACGGGAGGCTCGGGCGCGGCCTGCGGCGTCTGCTCAACCTCCAGGGCACCGGGCGCAACCACCGTATTCGTCAACCGAGACTTGAGAGCACTTGTCTGCGATGCCGTCACGAGCACCGCGACAGCCGAGATCACACTCAGCGCAACTACCTTTCGGCGTCCAGCCAACACTTTCATCACAACTATCCGTCGGGTCGCACTCCTGCTATTACGTATCCACATAGTAATTGGTGGCGCGACCAGGTGCCGATTCGGCGCGGCGAGCTAGTAAAAAGGCCGCCGCGAGCTGAGCGCCGGCTTACGTTGTACATCGATGCCATCGCGATCGGAGCGACTCGACGGGCCTTCCGCAGGTGGGCGGGTGCACCACCTGCCGTCGCCGATGCAGATACAGCATGGGAGGCATCGCTGCAAAAGCCAGGCTTCCTACTCTATCGGCTCGCCGCCGCCGTCCAATTCTTGACGGGAGCGTTGGAGGGCGCTTCGCCAGCTCGACTCGAAATACACTGTGGCGGAATCCCCGACAGAATTCCGCCACAGCGGTTTGTCGGGATCCGTCCCGCCTCTCCTGACGGCCTCCACAATCTACTATGCACCTCAGTAGGACGCATATAAATTCCGAAGGAGGCGGCTATCAGCCTCCGAACAGAAGGTAGAGACCGGTGAACGTGTAGCCGACCATCGTCAGCATCATCGCCACTTGACCGGTGATCTGATGCTGTTGCGGCAGCAACCGCAGAGCGCGATCGTGCGCGGAGACGACCGCCACCATGTGCCCCACAACCACGCACGCGACCTTGATCGTCCAGAGCACTGACGGGTGTTGAGACAGGATGTAACTGACATCATTCGGTGCCAATCCGAACAATTGCCAACCCAGGCCAAACGGGTCAGCCAAGCGCACGACAGTTTCCTGTCCGCGTTCGACGAGGTAAGACAAGTAGTGGGCGAAAATGTAACCGACAACGATGGGAACCAACGAATGCGCCAACTGGCCGGGAAGTTCTTGGCGCTTCTGGGGACTGATGCCGCCGGTTGATCGTGCAGCACCCCAGAAGGTCACACCAACAATGGCGACGAAGAGGATCAATACCGTTGTCCGCAGCACTGTCGCACCGCCGGCCTCGCCGAAGAGCGGAACCCCCGTAGCGGTGCGATCAACGAAGTTTCGGAATGCCGGAGCTTGGGAGAAACTGTCGAACGCGGTAGAGCCCAGCAGCACCGCCAGAACTGCGACGGTTCCGGGACGCACTGGCAACGTCGGCAGATGATCGAGGGGATTGACGAGTTCCACTCGTCCCGATGCCGGCGAACGCCGAAAGGGTGATAGCCGCGAGACCGCCATGCTGTAGACCTCGAACGGGTCTGCCCGTGCGAACCACCGAGCACCGAAGACCCAAGCACCGACCCCCATCGCCCCTACGTAGATCAGTAGCCACGTTTTGATGGCAGTCAGGGAACCTGGGTCAGGGCTTGCCAATTCAAGCCAGACAAAGGCGAAAAGCCCCAAAGCGGCAGGCCAGTAACCCCATGCTCGCGGATAGGAGCGGCCCGAGGCATCGGCTCCCCTCCGTCGAGCGAGACCGCAAATGCGGTAGATGGTGCGCAGCGGCGACAGCAGGCGCCAGACCGGACCCACGCAGACCGAAACGGCGACCAGCCCGACCCAGAGTAAGACGTAGAACGCGCCCGGCAGAGCATTGTCGCCTCCCGCGGGGCCCCATATGGCGGCCGCCAGAACCCAAAGCGCGAACAACAGTGCCAGACTCGCGATAATCCAGCGTGACGTCGGAGAGTCGACGGCACGGGTGACCCAGGCAGGTAGTTCGCGGCCCGGCTTCGCCGGGTCGAAGCGCGGGCGCTTCCACGCGAGAGCAACGATCGCGAAAGTCGCAGTCAGCGCCCATGCCGCACCGATGAGGGCGAACGACAGCGGTACAGGAAGGTCAGTGGAACCGCCTACGCCGTGCGCGAGGATGTCGACTCGCGGGGTCACGGCCGAACTTGGATGGTGACGACAGTGCGGTTGAGGTCGTGGAGCTCGACATCGACTTGGCCGGGCACGTCCACGGTGAACTCGAAGGTCTGATCTGGACGCGGTTCAATGTTGAACGTGTGCTCAGGTACTGAGTGAACGTGCAGTTGGTCGGCGACGTCGCTGGTCACCTTCAGCACAATCGGCTTTCCGACGGTGGCCCGCGCTTGGCCGTTCGTCGGCGTGACCGTGCCCCCGGCGATCGAGACCTCGACAACGGTGCCGTCAGCAGCCGGTGGCACCTGTTCGGTAGAAGGCGGCTGCGTGGAGATCGTCGTGGCTGCCGTCGACGCCGCCTGGCTGGTCGACGACGTCGAATCCGTCGTCGTGGATCCGCAACCCACTAGGGCAGACAACGTCGCTGCAGCGGCGATGACGACGCCACACCGGGCGCTCCGAGCGCTCACGGGTTCTCGTTCCTCTCGACGGCGGGACTCTGCGTGGGACCTGCGTCGCCTCCAGACTCACGACGTCGGTTGCGACGAGCAATGTAGAAAACGACACCGACGATGACTAGCGCGGGCGCGAAAGCTGGAAGCGACATCCACAGCCCAACGTCAGTAGCGAGGTAGGAGATACTCGGCAGATCGGCATCGCGACCCGCTTCACTCACCGGGACGTCGATCAACACGGTTCGGTACCGACCGTCATGACCATCAGCGACACCCCCATCGACGCCAGCCCATCCGACAGTACGCGCGTGATCCGCAGAGCAGCCGCGATTCTCCGGCACTTACGCACTGTCTCCGTAATTCGTGTGAATGAACATACCGGAACCGCCGGTACCGAGTTTTCTCAGGTGAGTCGTACACCTCGCCGGGCATCGATAGGTGCCAGCCCGAACATCTCATGGAAGACGCGGTTGGCGTGTGCACTGTCGCTGAACCCGGCAGCATGCGCAGCGTCGGTGATGGTTCCGCCATCCCGCACCACCTCCATCGCGCGGATGAGGCGGCACCACCGCACGTAAGCCGTGAACGACATTCCAACCTCGTGCGCGAACAGCCGCCCAAGACGGTCAGCAGAGAGGTGCACTGTGCGTGCGACATCAGAGAGCTTCACCGGACCTTCGATGATTCCGGGCAGCAAGTCCACGGCAGCCTCCACACCCGGATGCACGGCACATCGAGGTTGGCCCTCGGCTCCGACCAGGTAAGCGATGACCTCGTGTGCCGCGAACGAAAGATGCCGCTGCTTAACAACATCGACATTGACGAGCCTCTTTCCGAGCCGCACCCACTCTCGGACATCGTTGCGATTCGTGTTGCGAAAAAGGGCCGTGACTGCACTACCGATGACACTTGTGGGCTCCAGGTACAGCATCATTCCCTGACAGGCCTGAGCCTCGATAGAATGCTCCGCACCTGCGGGGATGATCGCGGCGGGCGCCGACAGGCCCCGCCCATCGGCGTCGACGAGGAAGGCAGCGCCATCGTCGATGGTCACAATCTGCAAGGCGGCGTGCCCGTGCGCGTGTGCAGAACCGAGCTGTCCACGGAAGACGAGCTTTCCCGGCTCGATTAGCGCTTCGCCCAACCACGTCACGTCACGAGTATGCCGAGTGCGCATTAACCGCGGGCAAGTTTCACGTGCCGACCCGATCCGACCGGGTTACCGCACGACCTCCTCTGAAAGAGGCTGTGTCGCCGATATCGGTCTCCTTACCGAATTTGCATGCGCCCCTTGCACGAAAGGGTTCAGCCAGCTGTGCGAGGTACCGCGTCGGGTAGTGAGGTTTGGCGGCCATGCCGAGGTCGTCCGAACTAAACCGGCGTTGGGAGTCGAAGGAGAATGTCCGGAGGGCGTGATCCAATCCCAGGGTGAAAAGTCCGAAGTTGACGTCACCAATCCCAGCCCACTTGAGATGGTGGAAGCGGTGACCTTCGTTGAGCGCGAGTACTTTACGTAGCGGTCCGACGCGGTAGTCGGCATTGGAGTGCTGCAACAGCAATTGAACGGCAATAGCCACCGTGAGAACCTCCGCGATCGCTTTCGGCAGGCCCAGGATGAGCAGCGGCAAAATGCCGGCTGCGAGTTCCAGCGCCCCGTGCAGTGGATGCTTCATAAGACCGTTGAAGCCGTAGAAGCGTTTCACGCTGTGGTGGACTGCGTGAAAACGCCACAGCCACCCCACCCTGTGACTGGCCACATGTACCGCCGTCACACCGACATCGGTCACCACGATTGCGATAAGAACCTGAAGCACGAACGGCAGCGAGGAGGGCCACCACGAGCTAAAGGGATTGAGCATCGCCAGCAAAGGCACGACGAGAACTGTCAATAGCAGCGAGGTTTCATTGATGAACGCGTGGGCGAAGTCACGGCCTCCGTCGCCGATCGGTTCGTTCCACTCTGCGCTATAGGGCAACGTTCGCTCCGCAGCGAAGGATAAGCCGACCGCGATCAGTATGAGGGCCGCCATCCAGACCTCCGCCCACGGCGCGTGCGCCAGAGCAATTGCCGCACCGTTGACACCGAACAACATCACCGGCACATAGCCGTACCGGACGAACGAAGTAACCATGCCCCCAGCGTGGGACATACTCCGGGTCTGGCACTTGAACAGATCCGGCGACTTCACGAGGCGGGACACGTGACGTCCGGTTGCCCCCACTGCTTTGCTTTCGCCCGCGTGACAATCCAGACGTGGTCACGCCGACCCCGGTGGCTACGGCCAATTGGAGGCGAGGTCTAGAACCAACGGTCGCACAAGAGCAAGAGCCTCGGCGGGCGAATTGACACTGAGAGCAGCGTCCTCTTTACCGTTGTCGGGCCGGCGCCAAGGATAGCGTCGCCCGACGGATGAGCTTCACATGCTTCGACGTTGACGCGTGTCCTACAGGCGCTCGAGGCGAGGTGTCTTGCCACCATGGACCCGCACACACCCGGCGTACCGCTCATGGCTTCTGTGCAGATATCGCGCAGCGTTGCAGCCACCGCCTCCACCAACGCGGCCCGCGTCGCCTCGCCCGGAAACAGGAACATGTGAATCTTGGCGGCCTTCAGCGCAGCCAATTCGCTCGGAGTCTTCAAAATCGTTGTATCGCGGCCGATTGCGACCCACTGCCTACGACCGACATCTCGCAGCCACACAGCATCGTCAGTGCCCTGGGCCGCCGCGCGTGAACCGTACAACTCTGGTGGAGTGTGGACTTTGTACCCAAACGCCTCGATGGAGCGGCGCAGGGTCTTACCGGCGAGATTCTCGTCGAGGTAAAACTCAGGCGGCGCGGCCCAGGAGGACGCGTGCGGCGGTTCGGACTTCTTCGCGGGAGATTCCGAACTCATCAGCAACCACCTCCCCCGGCTCCCCCGCCCTCAGCATCGCCGCGACGTCCGCCACACGCGGGCCCGCAGTACCAAAGCGCGGCTGGCCGAACCCATAGCGGGGATCGACGACCACCTTCGCGGGTGCCCATTGCCTCAGTTCAAGCTGATATGGGACATCTCCACCGTCCCAGGAGATGTACTGGATGTAGTCCTGGACAATCTCGCGGATCACATTCTGGCCTGAACGCGCCTCGATGAGGCCAGCGCCTGCCCTCGACTTGGAAAAATCCCAAAGGACGTCGATACCGTCTGTTGCAAGATTGGGAGCGGTGAGGACGTACTCCCTGCCGAACTCTTTCTGAAGCGCGTCAAGCGCCGGCCGAATCCGCCGAATGTGCACTCCGGCATCACGCAGCGCCTCTAGGACGTAAGCCTCGGTGAGCGCAATGAACGACACGTTCGCTTTCCGGGCCGGTGCTGCGACCACGTGAATCAGCGCGTCACCACGCTCGTAATCCTTTGCCCAACGGTGAAAAGTTTGTCGCTTGATCGCCAGGAAACGCGCTGCGTCAGCCATGTTTAGGATGCCCAGAGTGAACCGATCATCGTCATGAGTGGCGTTGCTCTTCATCATCCCCTTCCAATGCTTTCCGGCCTTGAATCTAGCCCCGATTGCCGACAACTTACCCAAACGTAACCCCCAAGAACTTCAACTGCGCGCCGCACCGTCACGTTGGTCAGACGCTCAGCGGTTGCAACCAAGACGGCGTCCTTCAGGCGCGCGGCGTAGCGGCGGAAACGATCTCGCCCCCAGATAAAAGCGGTTTCGCCTCAGCATCGCGGCAGTCGCTTGTTTGAGCGCGACCTCGCAACATGGGGCCGGTGTGGCCACCAGGCCGCGGGTTCAGACCCCCGCCCCGATCGTCGGGGTGTAGCCGATTGCACGGCTACACCCGTGTTGGGTGATCCTCCGAGGTCAGCTGAACGCCTTTCGCCCGGAGTTGGCGCGCCCAGGTCTGGGTGGCCATTTGCGTGGCATCCCAGGGTGATCCCAGCGGCGGGGTGTAGGACAGGTCCAGCTCGGAGAAGCCCTCGACGCTCATCTCGTGGAACAGCGCGGCGGCGTAGGTGTCGACCCGCTTGGACACCTCTGCACTGCGGTGACCGACGAGTTGGGCCCCCAGCAGTCGACCGGTGCGTTCATCGCCAGTGATCCGGATGTGAATCGGGGTCGCACCCGGGTAGTACGCCTTGTGGTCATCGGGTGTGGCAGCGATGGTGGCTGGTGTCCATCCGCGGTCTGCGGCCAGCACTTCGTGGTCACGCAGCCCGGTGCGGGCGGCCACCAGGTCGAATAACTTGACCACCTGGGTGCCGAGGCTGCCGGCGAAGCGGGCGTCGCCGCCGAGGGCGTTCTCCCCGGCGACGCGGCCCTGCTTGTGGGCAGTGGTGCCCAGCGGCAGCCAGGTCACGCCGAGGAGGCGGTGGTGGGTGTGCACGCAATCCCCGGCGGCGAACACATCCGACAGGGTGGTGCGCATCGCCTCATCCACGGCGATCGCGCCCTTGATCCCGAGTTCGGCGCCGGCATCGGCGGCCAGCTCCACATCAGCCTTCACGCCGACCACGACGAGAACGAAATCAACTGTCTGATGCAGGGTTTCGCCATCACGATGAGCGGTCACGGTGAGCGCGCCGTTGGCGGTGCGGGTGACGGCGGAGACGGTGGTGTTGGTGAGGACCTGCACGCCGTGGCGTTCCAGTTCGTCATGGACCAGGGCGCCCAGCTCGGGATCGACGGTCGGCAGTACTTCGGGTAGCGCCTCGATCTGCGTGACGGCGATACCGCGGGTGGTGAGTCCTTCGGCCATCTCCAGACCGATGTAGCCGGCGCCGATGATGACCGCGGTGGCCGGTTGGCGTTGCTCCAGGGACTCCATGACGGCGAAGGTGTCGCCCATCGAATGCAGCAGGTGCACGCCATCTTTGGGGCCGAGGGCGTCCGGTCCGGTCAAACCGGTGATCGGTGGGCGGGCACTGACGGCGCCGGTGCCCACGATCAGGGCGTCATAGGACAGTTCAGTGGGCGCCCCGGTGGGGTCGAGGACGTCGAGGGTGTGCTCGCCGACGTTAATTCTGGTGGCGCGGGTGTCGGTGAGGACCCGCATGCCGGTGGCGGCTAGGTCATCAGCGGTGCGGTGGGCCAGGTTGGTCCAGTGCGTGACCTCCCCGGAGACGTAGTAGGGGATGCCGCAGATGGAAAAATTGGGGTAGGCGTCGGCGACGACGACGGTGACCTCGGTGCTGGGGTCGAGTTCACAGATGCGCAGAGCGGCGCTTATTCCGGCGTCGCTGCCGCCGATGGCGACGATATGGCGTGCGGGCATGACGAAGTCTCCTCGGTGTATCGAGTGGGAAGGGTTGTGCTGCTGCGCTGCAGCGTGAGAGCGGGGTTGGTGTCAGGCGTCGGTGAGCGTGGTGTGCAGGCGTTGCACGCGGACGGCGATGTCGTCGCGGACCAGGCGCATACGTTCGAGGCCGTCGATACCGCGTTCGGAGGGTTCGTCGGTGTCCCAGTTCTCCACCCGGGTGCCCGGCAGCGGATCGAGTTGGGCTTCCCGACCGAGCGTGACCACCAGGTCGACGTCGCGGGCCAGCTCGTAGTCCACCGGCTTGGGCTGCTCACCGCTGATGTCGATGCCGACCTCGAGCAGGGCTTGGGCGGACAGGTCGTTGACCGCGCCACCGGGTTTGGTGCCGGCGGAGTAGACGGTCACGGTGTCGCCGGCGAGGTGGCGCATGAGCCCGGCGGCCATCTGCGATTTGCCGCCGTTCTTGACGCACACGAACAGCACCGACGGTGTCGACGAGGTAGTCATCGTTGTACTGGCTCCTTAGTTCTGGCGTGCGGTGACGTGGAGTTCCGCGAGCAGCCGACGGACGCGTTCTTCGAGGTCGTCGCGGATCGGCCGTACCGCGGTAACGTCCTGACCTTCCGGGTCGGGCAGGTCCCAGTTCTCGTAACGCTTGCCGGGGAAAATGGGGCAGGCATCGCCGCAGCCCATGGTGACCACCACGTCAGCGGCCTGGACGATTTCATCGGTCCAGGGCTTGGGGAACTCGCCGGTGATGTCGATGCCGACCTCGGCCATCGCCGCGACCGCGGACGGGTTGATGCGGTCGCCGGGTTCGGAGCCGCCCGACCACGCGACGGCGTCGTCGCCGGCGAAGTGGGTGAAGAAGCCCAAGGCCATCTGGGAGCGTCCGGCGTTGTGGGTGCACAGGAACAGCACCGTGGGCTTGCCGTCGCTGATCTTGCCTTCCACCCGGGCCAAGGCGTGCAGGCGTTGGCGGGCGAACCGTTCGGCGAGCAGCGGAAGGAAATTGGGGACCGACGCGCGGCCGGCGAACTGGTCGTAGGACGTGTGCAGGAACCGTTCGATCGTCTCGACACCGAAACTGTCGCCGAAGTCGCGCTCCAACCGGGTAGCGGCAGTCTTGAGCGCGTGCTGCTGATCGATGGACAGGTCGCGGTGCGGGCGTAAGGCGGCGGGGCTATCAGACATTGACATGGTGTTACGACTCCTTTGTCGTGGACGGGTTGACAGCGACGGGCACAGTGCCCTGGTCGCGGAAGCGTCGGCGCAAGGCCAGTGACACGTACACCAGCCCGACCAGGACCGGGACTTCGATCAGTGGGCCGACCACCCCGGCCAGGGCTTGTCCGGAGGTGGCGCCGTAGGTGGCGATCGCCACGGCGATGGCGAGTTCGAAGTTGTTGCCCGCCGCGGTGAACGCCAAGGTGGTGGTGCGTTGGTAACCGAGGCCGATCGCTGCGCCGAGCAGATAGCCGCCGCCCCACATGATTGCGAAGTACACCAGCAGGGGCAGCGCGATCCGCACCACGTCGAGCGGGCGGCTGGTGATCTGTTCGCCTTGCAGCGCAAAGAGAATGACGATGGTGAACAGCAGCCCGTAGAGCGCCCACGGCCCGATCCGCGGCAGGAATTGCGACTCGTACCAGTCGCGGCCCTTGGCCTTCTCGCCCACTCGCCGTGACAGGTAGCCAGCCAACAGTGGGATGCCCAGGAAGATCAGCACCGACTTTGCGATCTGCCACGGCGAGGTGTCGATGGTGGTCTGCTCCAGGCCGAGCCAGCCCGGTAGCACCGACAGGTAAAACCAGCCCAACACCGCGAACATGATGACCTGGAATATCGAATTCAACGCCACCAGGACGGCGGCGGCCTCGCGGTCCCCGCAGGCCAGGTCGTTCCAGATGATGACCATGGCGATGCAGCGGGCCAGGCCGACGATGATCAGCCCGGTCCGGTACTCGGGCAGGTCCGGCAGCATCAGCCAGGCGAGAGCGAACATCAATGCCGGCCCAAACACCCAGTTCAAGAACAGTGAGCTGAGCAGCAGCTTGCGGTCGCCGGTCACGGTGTCGAGGCGGTCGTAGCGCACCTTGGCCAGCACCGGATACATCATGATCAGCAGGCCGAGCGCGATCGGCAACGAAATGCCATCGATCTGCACGCCGTCCAGCGCCGCGTTCATGCCCGGCACCCACCGCCCCAGCAGCAGCCCGGCGGCCATCGCGACACCAATCCACACCGGCAGGAACCGGTCCAGGGTGGACAGCTTGCCCACCACCGGCGCTGAGGTACTCGCCACCGTGTCGGTCATGCCGTCGCCCCTGCCAGCGCTGCCGCGTCGAGATCCAGCAGCGCCGCGATCTCGCGCAGCGCCTCCGGGACTACGGCGTAGTACACCCACGACGCCCGACGCTCGGAGGTCAACAAACCGGCGGCGCGCAACACCTTGAGGTGATGCGACACCGTGGGTTGGGAGACGTCGATGCCGCCCGAGATGTCACAGACGCACGCCTCCCCACCGGAATGACTGGCGATCGCACTGAACAACCGCAGCCGCACCGGATCGGCGAGCGCCTTCAACTTCTTGGCCATCTCGGCGGCTGCAGGTTTAGTGAGCGGCTCCCGCAGCAGCGGCGGCGTCACGCAGCAGGCGTCGGCCGGCCCGTCCTGTTGATTCGACATTCATCGATATTGACACTCATCGAATCACCGGGCAAGTGAACGACAGATGAACACTGCCGCGACACCCCCGGCCGGCCCCCAGCCGACACCGCCACCACCGCCGGTGATTGCCCAGCACTACCTGACCGTTAGCCCAGTCGCGCCAGTAGAGCTGCGCAGCAGAGTAGGCACTGGCTGCTGCCGCCGCGTAACTCAGCCCGGTCCGCACACCGCTATCACTCATCCAGGGAGCACCCATGTACACGCCTGCACACCTACCTGGTGTTGTCGGACAACTACCACCGGCCCACTCAGCTCAACGCCGCTCACACAGCGTTCGAGTTGATCTCCCTGGACGAGGCCAGGCCGCGCGTCGTCGGCGTGGCCACCATCGAGCCCTACTCCGAACTCGACGCCCGCCGCGACCTCCACGCCGTATTCGCCGCCAGCCCCGTTCACGCGCTCGCGTCTTAAAGAGACCTGACATACAACCGTGTTCGTGGCCACCGTCCGGACCCCAGTCGAGGCGACGGCCGTCGCGCACACCGCCGACCAAGCCGCCAGGCTGGCATGCGAGCTGGGCATGGAGTCCCTGCAGCGCGTGCACGGCGACTTGGGCTACGACGATCCCATGTTGGCCGGGAAGTACTTCGAGTCGACGTGCTCCCGTTCGAGGTCGGCGGCCCCGCGCAAGTCACGCGCCGCTCCAGGCTGCTGGCGTCGTAACTCCACCACCCGCGTCATGCCTTACTACCTGACCCCCGTCGCCGAGCTGCCCTACCCCCACACGATGGGTGAGCGGCCCCTCCAAGACGGCACACGCTCCAACTGTCCCCTTGCCCTTGAGGCTGTGCTCCGCACACGCGGTCAGCACCCCGGGCAAGACGGCTACCGCGAACTGTTCACCAACGACGCGATCTCCGCGCGCCGCCAAGCCTGCGACGTCCACGCCGGAAACTGGACCGTGGTACTGCCCGCAGTCACTGCCTTCCTCGAGCCCTCCCCGGCCAATGCCGACACCGCCGACAAAGCCCACGCCGCGCGCCACCACGCGCCGTTCGCCGATCTCGCTGCGGCGGACCCCCGACTGACGCTGGCGCTGCTGAGCTACAGCGGCTCGCTGCGCGTCTACACCAACGGTCACGGCCAGCGCGAAACGATTGGCCAGCACCGCATCTGGCGGGCCCGCACAGCCGGCGTCTGCGCGCTGCCCGTGTGGTTCGACGCCACAACGGTGCGCCCGCCGCGCGACGCGGTGCTCCTGCAGCGCGGCTAAGGCGCCCTCTCGGCCGCTCCCCTGGCCCGTTCAGCTCGACGCTGCGACACCGCCCGCCAGGGCGACGAACCCGCCGTCCAAGGGTCTCTGGCGCAACACAGCCACCGCCGCTCCGCCCGCGCCAGGATCACCACAGCGTGGGCTGATCACCAAGCAGCGCCGCCTGCACCGCGGCGGCATCCCAGCCATGGCGCACCGCCTCGCGTAGCGCCACCGATCGCTCACGCCGTACACCGCGACTGTCGAAGCGTCGCACCGCATGGCGCCCACCGCCGCGACGCATCCGCGCCATCCCCTCCATGTTGTCGCCCTGGGAGCCCGACACCACGTGCTATTGAACGTCTGTCGCGGCCGCGATTTTTACGACACCGGGTTGTCGCATTCGTGCAAACCCAGCACGCCCGCCGCCACGCTTCCGCCTGCGATCGCCAACGCGTAGCGATGCGGACGCACACAGAACCCCACACCGTCGCGCGTGAGATAGAAACGGCCGTAACCATCGGCACCGATCGCCCCGGTCCAGATGTTGCAATCCGAAGGCGTTGGCCCACAGACGACGTGGCTATGAAACCGGGCAATCTCAGCGGCGTGCAACAGCCGATCAACAACCAGCTGTCCCGCGCTTCTCAAGGCCGCTGACCCTACGTCCGTGCACAGACACTGGGCCTGTCCAGAGCCGCCTGCGGCGTCCCGACTGACAGGGCCGCAGCGGCGTTCAAGGAGCTACCGCTGCGCTGTGCCATCTGAGACACGGCCGAACAACGCCCTGCGCCGCTGCAAATCCCCCTGAGTCGCGACCCCCTGCGCTCAACAGTCCCGGGTCCGTGCGCAGCTCCCGCAGCGCATCGTCGCGATGCGCGAGGGCCGGCGGATTCCCGGCGCCGAGGCCGCCGGAGTTCTGCTGCCCTCGCAACACGATGTTCGTCTCATCCACCGTGACGCGCACCTGTCGTCCCCTGCAGCAGGCCGAGGCCGCGTCGGGCTCGTCGGCCCCCGGGTAGGCGACACCGCCAGGCTCGCCACCAACCTCACCGCCACCGCCTACTGCGTGCGAACCGTTGCTGACGTGGACTTCTCGGCTTTCGGAGCGTGCCGCAGCATGGTCCGAACAATGCCGATCCCGACGTCTGTCCGTGCGGCAATGGTCGTCAGCGTCTCATCACGGCCCTGCATGCGCGCGACCACCGCGCCGGCCTTCGCCCGGTGCGTGGCCACGCGCTTGGCCGCTTCGGCGTCCACCTGCTCGCGCAGCTGCGCCAGGCGCTCCGTCTTCCAGACCTCGACCTCGGCGACCTTGCCGACCTCGTACAAAAAGTTCGTGGCGTCGTCGATGTTCGCCTTATCCCGCGCAGCACGCGCTTCGTTGGCGCGCCGGGTCGCTTCCACAGCCCGTCGCCGGGCTTCCAACTTGGACGTTCCTGCTGCTGTCATGACCGGGACACTAAAACCGGCCGGGCCGGACGTGCCACCACCACAGCCACATTCGCCACCCACCAATTTTTTCGTCGCCGCCCCTGCCGCACCACCGCACCTCACTCACCCACCGTGCGCCCCGTCCCCTCACCACCGCCGCACCGGCCACTCAGCTCACCCCTCACAGGCACCTTCCACGGCCCAACGACAGACCACACACCTCTTGCCTGCAGGCGGCATCTAACGGGTATGCAGAACGTCGTGGATAACGACTGTTATCCATGTCCATCTGACATGCTGAGTCGGTGCCTGGATCCGTTCCGCCGAAGCCGCCCGCAGTCATCCTTCCTGGATGGTTCGCCGCCTTTCTCGCCGATCGTGCCATCCGCAAGCCCTCGCCCCACACCTCCAAAGCCTATCGCCAGGACTTCGAGGCAATCGCCGTGCTGATGGCGGGGTCCGCCGACGCCGTCTCCGACCTCCAGATCCACGAATTAACAAAGGACAGAATGCGTTCGGCGTTCGCCGCCTATGCTGACACCCACTCGGCGGCGTCGATCCGACGCTGCTGGTCGACGTGGAACACCCTGTGCACATTCCTCTTCACCGCCGAGCTGCTCGACGCCAACCCCATGCCGCTCATCGGCCGCCCCAAGGTGCCGAAGTCCCTACCCAAGAGCTACCCCGCCAGCGCCGTCACTGACTTGGTCGCAGCGATCGACGCCGATCACGGTTCCACCCGCGCCAGTGACTGGTCCGAGCGTGACCGCGCCATCGTCTTCACCTCATTACTGGCCGGACTCAGAGCCGACGAGCTACTGAACGCCAACGTCGGCGACATTCGCCGAACCGACGACGGCGCCGTACTGCACGTCCGAGGCAAGGGCAACAAGGACCGTCGACTCCCCATTGGCCCAGAGCTGCTCGACGTTCTCGACGACTACCTTCGGACGCGGGCCAACCGATTCCCCCAGACCCGCCGACGAACATCGGGCACCACGGCGCTCAGCAGCTTCTCCCCGACCGCTCCCCTCTTCGTCGGTGCCGACGGGGACCGCATCACCCGCGGAACGCTGCAATACCGGATCCTGCGGGCTTTCAAGAAGGCCGGCATCAACGGTGAACGAGCCTCCGGCGCACTGGTTCACGGCTTGCGCCACACCTTCGCCACTGAACTCGCCAACGCCAACGTCAGCGTCTACACCCTGATGAAGCTCATGGGCCACGAATCCATGGTCACGTCACAACGCTACGTCGATGGCGCTGGCACCGAGACCCGCTCCGCCGCTGAAACCAATCCCCTCTACGGGCTTCTCAGCGACGAGAAGCAAGCCCGGTAACGTGCGTTTCGACCGCCCACGCAGAACCGATTGCCAGATAACGGCCGTTATGTCAGTTCCGTTGTAGCGCAGAGTAATTCGATCGTGTTCGTCGTCGTTGAGACCCTGTCCGGTCTCAATGCATCTGGCGGGTTTCGCAATCAAGCTGGCGGTCAGCGATCTGCGGTCACTTTCTCAGTCAATCTGGCGGCCATCAACCACCTTCCGCATCGTCTGGCCGCGGTAAATCCTGTCTCACTCGTTGTTTTGCGTGTGCCGGGCGGCGAGGCGGGTGAGCGCGTTGTGAGCCGCTGATCCGGGTTCCGCGGCCATGATGAAGAGGGTCAGCCCTGGGTGGGCCGTCAGCTCCATTCCTTCGTAGGTGAGGTCGAGTTCTCCGACGACCGGAGAGTTGATTCGCTTGCGCCCGCTGCGGTGGTGGCGCACATTTTGCAGCGCCCATCGGACGCGGAATTCGTCACTGCGGGTTGAGAGTTCGCCAACTAGCCGGGCCAATTGCGGGTCGTCGGGACTCTCACCGGCGGCGGTCCGCAGGATGGCGACGGCGTCGTCGGCGTGTTGGCTCCAGTCGGGGAAGTATTCGTGCGATTGCGGGTCGAGGAACACGTAGCGGGCGAGGTTGATCGGTCCCGGCCGATCATCGACCAGGCCGGGGTTCAGCATGGCACTGAGCGGGTTGGCGGCGAGCAGATCGAGGCGCTGGTTCTGCACCCATGCCGGTGCGGTGGTGATCGCGTCGAGCATCCACTGAATGTGCGGCTTCAGGACGGCGGTGCCGGGACGACGGGTGCTGCGCGGACGCTGGATGCCGTCGGCCAGGCTGATCAGATGTGCGCGTTCGGCGTCATCGAAGCGAAGCACTTTGGCCACCGCGTCGAGGACCGTGGCCGAGACGTTGGCCAGGTTGCCGCGCTCCAGTCGGGTGTAGTAATCCACGCTGATCCCGGCCAACAGCGCGACCTCTTCGCGGCGCAATCCAGGAACTCGACGCCGCCCGTGATAAGGCGGCAACGCCACTTGATCGGGCGTGATGCGGGCACGCCGCGAAGACAGGAAGTCGCGGATGTCCTCGCGTTGATTCACACCAGTGACCCTAGACCGACCGAGCCGCGAAGTAGAGGTGGGTTTGCTGGTACCGGGGTCGAACTGGCACTGGCAGCGGTTGCCCGGACAGTGTTCTCTGGAGGTCGGCCACGCTGCTCGAAGAGTAGCCGGATTGCAACAAGCGGATCGGGTGGAGGAGGAAGAGGATGCCGCTGACCGATGCACAGGTGCAGGCAGTCAACTCGGCCAACGAGTTGCATGTCAGCACCTATCGGCCGGATGGGACGACACGCAAGGCGACGCCGGTCTGGGCAGTGACCGTGGATGGCGAGGTCTACGTGCGGTCCGCGTTCGGTCCAGAGGGCGGTTGGTATCGGCATGCGGTCGCCGACAACCGGCTCCACATTAGCGTCGGCGATGTCTCGATCGACGTCGCGCTGGAACCGCACTCCGAGCCCGCCGTCAACGAGAGCGTCGATGCGGCCTACCGCGCCAAGTACACCGGCGAAGGAAACGCTCTAGACACCATGGTGTCCCCGCCGGCGACTGAAACCACCACCAAACTGATACCTCACGGGCGAGACAGAACGAGGCCCGATGCCCGAGAGCGACTGTGAGTCAACGCTTCCGCGAGACTGATGTCGAGCAAACTAGCCGACGCCACACACACGAATTCGTACCGACCGACGACCGCTTCAACCAACCTAAGGAGATTCACCCCCATGATCGCGTTCGACAGCCAGGGCAAGCAGATCGACGCCGACATCGACCTCGGTCAACACGACCGTGACCTGTCCACGTTGCCTCAGCCCGAGGGCAGCGACGAGGAGAAGCTGCAGGGCCTCGTCGAGCAGTACGCGCAGATGTTCGCCCACGGAGCGCGCACCTCGGTGCTCAAGCGCCCCAGCGACGTCGGTATGGACTTCGAGGAGGTGCAGTTCCCCTCCAAGGACGGAATTCCGTTGGAGGCCTGGTACATCCCGGCGGCCGGCTCCGATCGCCTGCTGGTGATCAACCATCCGATGACGTGCAACCGGTACGGGTTCCCCGGCCATCTGGAACCGTGGAAGACCGACCTCGGCGTGTTCGGCGGATTCGAGGTCGACTTCCTCACCGAGCTGCGTTTCCTGCACGACGCCGGCTACAACATCCTCACCTACGACCTGCGCAACCACGGCCTGAGCAGTGACGCCAACGGCGTGACCAGCGGGCTGGGCCTGATCGAAGCCCGCGACGTGGTGGGGTCATTGCGGTACGTGCGCAGTCAGGATCATCTGGCCGCGATGAAGCTCGGCCTGTACAGCCGGTGCATGGGCGCCAACTCGACGTTCGTCGCGATGAAGTTCTGGCCCGAGGAGTTCGGCGGGGTCCAGGCGCTGGTGGCATTGAATTCGGTGTCGGGCAAGACGTTCATCGAGCAGGGCGCCCGCAACATCGGCGTCGACCCCGATCAGGCCCGCGAGGCATTGGCGACGAAGCTCGCCGGTCTGTGCGGCATGCGCCTCGAGGAGGAGTCTCCGCAGCTGTACGCCGACGCCGCCACGATGCCCACCATGCTGGCCCAGCTACGCCGCGACTTCCTCATCGACGCCGAAACCGACGGCAATGAGATCTTCGCCGCGATCGGCGCCCAGGACAAGGAACTGCTGTGGATTGAGGACTCCAACCAGCGGTTCTACGCCTACAACTACTTCGGTCAGAACCCCGACAAGCTCATCGGCTGGTTCGACGACCACCTCAACTAACGGGCCACGTCAGAGATAGCCGAGGGACAAGCTAGTGAGTGACAACGCGAAGCGAACGGTGTCGGTGCCGGGACCTGGATGGGACATCGCCGCGGATCTGATCCTGCCGCCCGGTTTTGACGAGACCGCGACTTATCCGGCGATCATCAGTGCACACCCGATCGGGTCGTGCAAGGAGCAGACCGCGGGCACCGTGTACGGGCCCGCGTTGGCCGCCGAGGGATTCGTGGTCATCGCCTTCGACGCCAGCTACCAGGGCGCCAGTGGGGGCGAGCCCCGCTGGACCGAGGACCCCACCAAGCGGGTCGCGGACTTCAGTTACGTGGCCGACTACCTGACGACCCTGAGCTATGTCGACGCCGACCGCATCGGTGTCCTCGGAATCTGCGGTGGCGGCGGCTACGCCACCAACGCCACGATGCTGGAGCGTCGCATCAAGGTGCTCGGCGCGGTCGTTCCGGTGAACTACGGACGCCTCATGCAGGAAGGGTTCAGCCAGTACGACCCGGTGGCGATGCTCGAACAGGTAGCCGCCCAGCGCACCGCCGAAGCGCGCGGCGGTGACATCAAGGTCAACGAACTGCTGCCGAGCTCGCCGGAAGCGGCCAAAGAGGCCGGGCACACCGACCGGGACGTCGTCGAAGCGACCGACTACTACAAGACCAACCGCGGTCGGCAACCCGGCGGCGTCGCCCGGATGAACCTCGGCAGTCTGAACCAGGCGCTGAATTGGGATGCGTTCCTACGCGTGGAGACGATGCTCACCCAGCCCGCCATGATCGTGGTCGGCGACAAGCCCGGCGGCTTCGGCTCCTATCGCGACGGGATGGAACTTTTCGGTCGCATCGCCGCCAGTACCGACCGGCAACTCGTCGTCGCCGAGGGCTACTCCCACTACAACCTCTACGACCAAGAAGCACCGGTCAAACTCGCCCTCGACAGCCTGATCCCGTTCTACAAGAAACACCTCGCCGCCACCTGAACACAGCCGGACGGGCTTGACAGGCACTGACACGCCCGATGCCCGTTCATCCACGGGCGTTTGGTCCGGGTTAGCGGTGGCCCTGGTCGACGCCAGGCTGGTGAGAATGTGGGTGACTGCAGCCTCGCCGAGGGGCTCGTCGAGTGGCGTATGTGAGGCGTCGCCCAGCAAACTCCTCCGTGGGACCGGGCGCGACGCGGTCATAGCTACGACGGTTGCTCGCCGATGGGAACGGCACCTGCTGCGCGAGTCGCGTCAACCCGAGCTAGATAAATAGCCAACACAACCGCCAGCAGGTCGACCAACGCGACGGCGGCCAGAGCCGGCATCCAGTACGCAGCTGCCGCCCCCACTGCCAGAGCAGCGGCTCCGACAGCGCGCGGCACCCAATCACGACCGACCGTCGTGCCGAAGTAAATCGCCTGAGAACCCACGTAAAGGGCCGGCCCGCCGAGCAGCAGCACTCCGCCGATGCCTGCCCTAGTTTCTTCCGGGTGCGCGATCACCAGTTCCGCGCCAGCGGCGAACATGACTAGACCGATCACCACGAGGTAGATGCTGTTGATACCTATGTGCACGATCCGGATCGGATCCTCGACGGTAGAAGCATGCGCGACAGCCATCTGTTCACCTCTGGCGAAGTAAACAACCCAGAGCGACACCAGCGCGATGAACCCGCCAGCCGCGGTAAGCAGGGTCATCGGTTCGGAGTAATTCTCAGCGACGGCCCGGCCAATGCCGAGCACCGTCTCCCCGAGCAAGATGATGAGAAACAGCCGCATCCGCTCGAAGATGTGCTCGGTGTCGAACGGCAATCGCTGAGAACGCAGCGCCCGGCCAGGCAACGGGTGGGCGGTGAAAGCCCCGATCAGGTCTATGCCCGCCGCCACAGCCCAGAGCCACAACCGAAGGCCCGCGTCGAGCAGGGCACCGGTGATCCAGAGCGACGCGGAGACGCCGCCCCAAATGAACACCCGTGCGAAGTGTCCTCGCAGAGGTGCTGAAGGAGCCGAGAACGCGGTGTACGCGCTTGGTCCCAGAACAGCCATCAAGAGCGGAACTACGAAGAGCCAGGGACCGTCGTCGAACGCATGCGTAATCCCGGCGTTCATGAACAGAGCCACACCCATGACGGCGATCGTGATGGCCCGAGTCGTGACACGCTCCACGTCGAGCAGGGTGACCTCAAAGGTGGTGAACACCCACACGCCGCAGACCGCGACCAGCATGATGAGCGTTTCGGCTGCGCCGTGCCACGTCAGATGAGCTGAGAGGTGGTGGGTCAACTGTCCGATGGCCAGCACGAAGACCAGGTCGAAGAACAGCTCTAGCGGCGAGACCTCACGCTTAATCGAACGAGCCGTCTGGGCTGCCATCAGACCTCCTTGGCCTCGGCTTGGATGTTCGTCACGCAGCATCAAACCGCAAGTTCAGACCGAAGGCCCCCTCAACGAGACTCGGATACGCGGTGTGCACACTTTTGATCAACCTGTGAACAAGCGGCCAATGGCCTTCCCCATCGCTTGGTCTCAAATCTTAAGAATTAAGACGGCTCAAATCCTGTCGCACCATGGATGGCTAGGGGGTTTGTCCTGCTCGTTCGTGTGCGGTCATGAGCAGGTTGTCGTACACCGATTGCGCTGGGAGTTGACTGTCGTGGGGGACGCTGCGGAAGTCGGTGGCGATCTGTTGGGCGAGGGCACGCAGTTTGGTGTTGGTGTTTTGTGATCGCCACGTCAGCAGCTTGAAGGCAGCGGCCTCATCGATGTTGTAGATGAGCATGAGCATGCCTTTGGCCTGGTCGATGGCTGAGCGCCGGTCGGCAATCGCTTCAACTTCGTGACTGATCTCGCCCTGAGCAGCGTCGAGGTCGGCGGTGAGGTCGACATAAAAGCCGTCGCTGCCGATGACCTCGCCGGCATCGTTTCGGAGTTGATTTCCCACCACGATCACAGAGTGGACGCGGCCGCGGGTGTCACAGATGCGGTGCCGACTGCTAAACGGTTGGCCGCTATGGCGGGTGCGGTCGAGCATCGCGGTAAGGGCGGGGCGATCATCGGGGTGTTTGTGGGCTAATACCAGCTCAGTCGTCGGTGTCACCGTGCCTGGTTCGTAGCCGTGCATGCGTGCTACTTCTGGCGACCATTCCCAGCGGTCATCAGCGAAGTAGTAACGTACCCAACCGATTTGGGCAGAGTAGCCGCCACTGTCAGCGGGTGTCGCATCAGCGCGTGGGCCGCCCGGTCGGGGTGGGTCTTCGCGTCGAGACATTGAGATACCCCTCGGTGTGGAATACCGTCAAATCTGGCGAATCGGTAATTCTTCTGCTCATATTCTAATTGCCCGGTTGGGCCCCATTCAGATGAGGACGGCGACAGCCGTGGCCTGCGCTGCGTCTCAACCCAGCAGTCATCCCCGGACCGCGCCTGGCAGCGAGCGAGAAGATGACCATCCCACTAGCTAGCCGCTGTCCACACGGTTCCCGCCAGCCGCGTCGTCAACGCGCTCGAAGGAGCGAAGCGCAGCGACGCAACAACTTCGCCAGTCTCAGATCTAGACATTCGAGAGTGATCAATTCTTGTCTCACGCTCGGCGGTCAGGACGGTGCGCCGATTTGCGGTAGGAGTGCAGGCGGGATGTAGAGCCCGCGCCGCTGGGCGCGCACGGCGGCGAGCGCTCGGGTGTTGGCGTCGAGTTTGGTGAGGATGTGTTCGATGTGGGTGGCGATGGTGCGCGCGGTGACGCCGAGGCGGTGCGCGGCTTCGGCGTTGTGTTGGCCGGCAATGAGCAGGCCAAGCACCTCGAGCTCGCGGCGGGTCAGGCCATGGAGGTCTGGGCATGGTGAGAGCACGACGACCGTGATCGCGTCGCGTGGTGCGAGATCGGGCAGAGCCAGGGCCGTCACGGTCAGGTAGTCGTCGGGTTCCCCGGACGGCGCGGGGAGCAGGAACGAGGCCCCGGGCCCATCGAGCATGGTGCTGACCGCGGTCAGTGCCGGTGAACCGGGACGCAACGCCGGGTGGTCGGGTAGGCCGGGGACGGGGAGGACATCGCGTGACCGGGTGAGCATCACCCCGGCGGTCGCCGAGTGAATCAGCTGAGCCGCCGCGGTCGCCGAACGTTGGGGGTCGACTGCGTGGGCCAGTGTCGGTGCGAGCGCGGCAAGCAGGTCGCGCGCGGTCTCCGATGGCACGGTGGCGCTGCTGGTGAACAGGGCCAGAAAGCCCAGGTGCCGCCCGTCGGTGGCAAATAGGCACACGCCGAGGCCTTCGCGGAGGCCGGCGGGCAGTAGGCACTCCGACCACAACCGCAACTCGCTGGCGGGTACGGGGAAGTCTGCGACGCGCAGCGGGGTGTGGGAGCGGGTCATCCCCAGTTGTTCGATCTCCGCGACGTGAACGGGTCCTTCCAGGTAGGCGAGGGTGCGACGGTCCCACCCGGTGCTGAGCAGTGGGCGGTGTTCGCGGCGCTGCTCGTCGCAGAGTGCGAGCCACGCCGCGTCGAAGGGCAGCAGCCGGTGCAGCGGCTCGAACAGCGCCGCTGCGCGGTCGGCCGGCTCGCCGGGCGTGGCCGCAATCCGTGCCACCTCGTTGGCGATCTGCCCTGGGGCCGTTGGTAGATGCATGTCGTCCTCTTATCCGCTGCGCCATTTCCTATATCGGTCGTTCTGCCGATGCGCCGCAGCACGGAGTTGCTGTTGGCTTGCGTGGGTGAGGGTCCACGGCTTCGAGACCAGGGTGGTGGCGAATTCCCCCTCTTGCCGACAGGTAACCACAAGATGGGAGCGGACATGAAGGCAGTGGTGTACGACGGGGCACGTCAGGTCAGCGTCAAGGACGTGCCGGACGCCCGGATCGAGCGGCCCACCGACGTGCTGGTGCGCATCACCGCCACGAACATCTGTGGGTCGGATTTGCACATGTACGAGGGCCGCACCGATTTCGAGACCGGCCGGTGGTTCGGCCACGAGAACCTCGGCGAGGTCATCGAAGTCGGCGGCGGAGTGGATCAGGTCCAGGTCGGCGATCGCGTCGTGCTCCCGTTCAACGTCGCCTGCGGGCATTGCAAGAACTGCGAGCGGGGGCTGACGAACTACTGCCTGACCGCGCAACCGGTGGATGGGTGGGCCGGCGCCGCCTACGGGTTCGCCAACATGGGGCCATGGGCCGGCGGCCAGGCCGAGCTGCTGCGCGTCCCGTGGGGTGACTTCAACTGCCTACGGCTGGGCGAGGACTCCGAGGAGAAGGAGAACGACTACGTGATGCTCTCCGACATCTTCCCGACCGGCTACCACGCCACCGAGATGGCCGGCGTCACGCCGGGCGATCAGACCGTCATCTTCGGCGCGGGACCCGTCGGGCTGATGGCCGCCCTGTCGGCCACCATCCGCGGGGCCAGCAAGGTGATGGTCGTCGACCGCCACCCCGACCGGTTGCGCCTGGCCGAGTCGATCGGCGCGATCGCGATCGACGACTCGAAGGTCGACCCGGTCGAGGCGGTGCTCGAACAGACCAAGGGGCTGGGCGCAGACAACGGCTGCGAGTGCGTCGGCTATCAGGCCCACGACCCCCAGGGCAACGAGCAACCGAACGACACGCTGAACAAGCTGGTGCAGTCGGTAAAGTTCACCGGCCGAATCGGCACGGTCGGAGTCTTCGTCCCCCAAGACCCCGGCGCGTCTGACGAACTGGCCAAAAACGGCCAAGTGGCCTTCGACTTCGGAATGTTCTGGTTCAAGGGCCAAACCATGGGCAGCGGCCAGGCACCGATCAAGAAGTACAACCGGCAGTTGCGCGACCTCATCGCCGCCGGCAAGGCCGAGCCGTCGTTCATCGTCAGCCACGAACTGCCGCTGGACCAAGCCCCCGACGCCTACTCCCACTTCGACGCACGCGACGACGGCTGGACCAAGGTCGTGCTCAAGCCCGGCGCCTCCGGCCACCAGAAGGCCGAAGCGGGAACCCGCTGACCCCCCTCGTGTCGAGACTGAACCTCTTACGACACCAGCGGCCCGCCCGCACGGGCGTGCCATCAACATAGGAAGACGGAGCAGAACAATGGCAGACGAATTGCGCGGAACGCGGGTCGCGATCCTAGCCGCAGACGGGGTAGAGCGCGTCGAACTGGAACAGCCCCGACAGGCGTTGCACGATGCCGGGGCCACGACCGAGCTGCTGTCCCTGCATGACGGCGACATCCAAGCCCGCAACAACGACCTAGACGCAGCCGGAACGTTCTCAGTCGACGCCCTGGTGAAGTCCGCCGCGGTCGACGACTACGACGCGCTGCTGCTGCCCGGCGGCACGGTGAACCCGGACAAGCTGCGCATCGACGATGCCGCGGTCGGGTTCGTGCGCGACTTCGTGACCTCAGGCAAGCCGGTCGCCGCGATTTGCCACGGACCCTGGACGCTGATCGAGGCCGGTGTCGCGGAGGGCCGAACGCTGACCTCTTATCCAAGCATCCGCACCGACCTGCGCAACGCCGGTGCCAACGTCGTGGACCAGGAGGTCGCCCACGACGGGAACCTGATCACCAGCCGCTCACCCGAGGACCTGCCGGCCTTCTGCGCGGCGATCGTGAAACTGTTCAGCCAAACATGATTCACGTTGCATTGTCAGTCACGCTGCACGCCAAAGCCGGCAAGGAAGAGGACGTCGCGCAGTTTCTCCGCGACGCGCGCCCAATCGTCGAGCAGGAGCCGGGGACGCGCGCTTGGTTCGCCCTTCGATTCGACGAGTCGACCTTCGGCATCTTCGACGTGTTTCCCGACGACGCCGCCCGTCAAAGCCACCTGTCGGGGGGTGTCGGCCAAGCCCTTGCCGCGAAGGGCGGCGAGCTGTTCAGCGCAGGACCAAGCATCCAGAACGTCGACGTGCTCGCCTACAAGCTGCCCGGCGCAGAGTGATGAGGCCGGTCCATGACCCCGACGGAGGACACCGCGGCTAGGAGCAGCGGTGCAGTCGTCGAGCATTCCACGAAGATCGGAGCACATCCATCATGACTTTCACTCAAAGCTCGGTGTCCCTCGATGATGCGCAGCGTATGATCGCCGCCGGGCGGGCCAAAGCCGAGGAGATCTCCTCGCCCTCGAACATTGCCGTCGTGGACGCGGGGGGCAACCTAGTCGCCCACGCGCGGATGGACGGCGCGTGGATCGGCAGTGTCGACATCGCGATCAACAAGGCGTTCACCGCACGTGCGCTCGACGTCTCAACCGAAGAGCTAGCCGCGGATGCCGCCCCCGGTAATCAGTTCTACGGAGTACACGCGTCCAACCACGGACGGATCATGATCTTTGCCGGCGGCATACCGGTGCAACAAGGCGGCCAGATCGTAGGCGCGGTCGGCGTCAGTGGCGGCACCGGAGAACAAGACAAGACCGTCGCGCAGGCGGCCGCTGAGGCGCTGTAGCGACGACCGACGTCGACAAGCCGCGTAGAGGAGAAAAATATGGCGGACTCTTGTGAAAGCGTCGTGCTCCTTGGCCGAATGGAAGCACGGCGGCCGACAGGTCCTCGTCGCTGTTCATGGTGATCTGCACCGCCCGGCAATTTGGCGCTTGGGAGACGCTGGGCTCCGTGGCGTCCACGGTGAAGCGCAGCCCGAGAAAGCGATGACCGACGATGACCACGGGTCGAAGTCGGAGGGCAACCTCGAACTCTTCTTCGACCTGGTGTTCACCTTCGCGATGTCGCAGGTCACACGGCTCGTGCTGCAAGATTTGTCACCGGCCGGGTTCGGCCGGGCGGCACTCGCCCTGCTCGCGGTGTGGTGGGCCTGGGTCGGCTACACCTGGCTCATCAACACCTTCGACACCCAGGGCGTGCGGCATCAGGCGGCCGTGATGGCGGCGATGGCCGCGATGCTCGTCGCGGCGGCGGCGTTGCCCATGGCGTTCTCCTCGGGGGCGCTCGTCTTCGCGATCGCTCTGCTGGTGGTGAGATTGATCCACGTCGTGGAGTTCGTTGTCTCCTCCTCGGGCGAGGATGACGACATGCGGCGCAGCATCCGACGGCTGGCACCGGCCTTCGTCGCCGCTCCCGCCTGCATCGTGGCGGCCGCCTTCGTGGACACTCCGGGCCGGGAACTGCTGTGGGTAGCTGCCGCAGTCATTGACTACGGCGCCCCTGCTGTGTTCGGCCTCGGCGGGTTCCGCGTCTCACCGTCATACTTCGTATCCCGCCACGGCTCGATCATCATCATCGCGCTCGGTCTGGCGATCACCGAACTCGGTGCAGGCGCAACGGATTTGCACCGCTTCGAGGTCGTCACCGCCCTGGTGCTGGGCGTGGCGATCATGGCGACGTTCTGGTGGACCTACTTCGGTCTCACGGGCGGGGCGCAGCAGCGGCTCGAACAAGCCACCGGGACGCAACGGGCCCAGCTTGCGCGTGACGCCTACAGCTATCTGCACCTGCCGCTGGTGGCTGGCATCACGCTATTCGCCGTCGGCGCCCACGCTGCCGTCGAACGCGCCAGCTCGCCGCTTCCCCTGCTGTCTGCCATCGCACTCGCCGGTGGCATGGCGCTGTTCTACCTCGGCGACGGGGCCTACCGGTGGCGCGACCACCGACAGATTCCCATCAACCGCGCCGCGACCGGGATCGCCGCCGCTGCCACCCTGCCGGTGCTCCTACACGTCTCCGCGATCGCGGCCCTCGGACTGCTCACCGTCATCGGAGGCCTGCGGTTGGCGTGGGAATTACGGCGTCACCCCCATGTCGGCCCCGGCGTAGCGGGGCAAGCCCGGTGACCAGCTCGTACCACCCAGCATCAGCTGCCTGTCGGTCGGACCGCGATGCCGCGATCTGGTCAGCGATGAGGATGACTCGCAGAAAGGTCGTACATCGTGACAGCTGCCCGCCAGGTAGTCCTGCCCTCCGGCGAGCCGATTGCGGCACTGGGCCAAGGCACGTGGCACTTCGCCGAACATCCCGCGCGACGGGCCGACGAGATCGCCGCCATCCGGCTCGGGCTCGATCTGGGCATGACACTGATCGACACCGCCGAAATGTATGGCAACGGCGCAGCGGAGACCCTGGTGGGCGAAGCGATCGCCGGGCGCCGCGACGAAGTGTTCCTGGTGGACAAGGTGCTGCCGAACCACGCGAGCCGAGCCGGTACCGTGCGGGCCTGCAAGGCCAGCCTCGCGCGGCTCAACACCGACCACATCGATCTCTACCTCCTGCACTGGCGAGGCAACGTCCCGCTCGCCGAGACGCTCGAGGGCTTCGCCGACCTGGCGGCCGCCGGGCTAATCCGCCACTGGGGGGTGAGCAACCTCGACCCCGACGACATGGTCGAGTTGACCGGTGTACCCGGCGGCGGCCAGACACAGGCCAACCAGATCCTTTACAACCTGACGCGCCGCGGACCGGAATACGATCTCTTCCCCTGGCTATCCGAACGCAACATCCCGGTCATGGCCTACTCCCCAATCGAGCAGGGCCGCCTCCTGGGAAACAAGGCCCTGGACCAGGTCGCCCGGCGCCACGCTGCCACGGCGGCCCAAATCGCGTTGGCCTGGGTGCTACGCCACGACGACATCTGCACCATCCCGCGCGCGAGCACGCCTGAACATGTTCGAGAAAATGCCGGCTCCGCTGACATCAGCCTCAGCCCCGACGATCTCGCCGTGCTCGACAGTGCCTTCCCGCCGCCCACGAGGCCCGGCCCACTCGAGATGCTCTGACAGCCACATCGGAACTAACTAGGCTGCGCCTTAGTCACCCACGTCAAGGACACTCTGAGGCGGGATCGGGTTTGACCCGGCGCAGTCTCGTTACCCGAAATTTGAGATTAATCAGATTTTGGCGGGTGGCGAGCGCTGCCTTGGGCCGCCCTGGCGGTTCACCGCCGGACCGGCGGTTGGGGGGTATCAGAATGACCGCTAAGGGGTGACTATCTCGTCTGGTCGTGACCACCGGGCGTCCCGTGGCGCACGTCGCTGCGGGGATTGGTTCTCGGTGGAACAGGAGGATCTTGCGCGAGTCCGCCCACAGAAGCTTCCGTGGGACCGCCGTGGGGGTCACGTCCACTCATCCGTGACTGGCGAACGCAGTTTGGCTGCGCGGTCTAGCTGTCTGGTTTTCACCACCCCACCCCAGGGTAGCCCCCGCCCATGAAGTCAGCCCACTTCACCGACGTATCCCTGCGCGTCGACGGCACGGACCACACCGTGCACGTCGACAACCGCATCACCCTCCTCGACCTGCTGCGCGAGCACCTCGGCGTCACCGCGCCGAAGAAGGGGTGCGACCACGGCCAGTGCGGATCGTGCACCGTCCTACTCGACGGCCGGCGCGCCACCACCTGCCTAGCTTTCGCCGTGGCCCACGACGGCGCCGAGGTTCAGACCGCAGCCGGCCTCGGCGAAGGGGACCAGCTGCACCCCGTCGCCCAGGCCTTCCTCGAGCACGACGGCTTCCAGTGCGGCTATTGCACGCCCGGCCAGATCTGCTCCGCGGTCGGCATGCTCGACGAGATCAAGTCCGGCTCCCCCAGCCACGTCACCGACGACCTCGAAGACACCGCCGAACTCACCAACGCCGAGATCCGAGAACGCATGAACGGCAACCTCTGTCGCTGCGCCGCCTACCCCAACATCCTCGACGCCATCCAAAAGGCCGCCCGATGATCCCCTTCGAGTACCACCGCGCCAGCAGCGTCGCCGACGCCGTCACCGCCGTCGCCGACCGCCCCGACGCCGTCTTCCTCGCCGGCGGCACCAACCTCGTCGACCACATGAAACTCGGCATCGCCGAACCCGGCCTCGTCGTCGACGTCGGCCACCTACCGCTGACCGACGTCGAACGCCGCCCCGACGGCACCGTGCGCATCGGCGCCGACGTCCGCAACAGCGACCTCGCCGCCCACCCGATCGTCCGCAGCCACTACCCCGTCCTCGCCCGCGCCCTGCTCGCCGGCGCGTCCGGTCAGCTGCGCAACCTCGCCACCACCGCAGGAAACCTGCTACAGCGCACCCGTTGCGTCTACTTCCAGGACCTCACCACCCCCTGCAACAAGCGCACCCCCGGCACCGGCTGCTCCGCCATCGGCGGCTACACCCGCTACCACGCCATCCTCGGTGCGTCCGAGCACTGCATCGCCACCCACCCGTCCGACATGGCCGTCGCCATGGCCGCCCTCGACGCCAGCGTCGTCTACCTCGACACCGACGGCGAACACCGCATCAAGCTCAGCGATTTCCATCGTTTGCCGGGCGACCGTCCGGACCTCGACACCACTCTCCCCCGCGGAGCGCTCATCACCGCGGTCGAGATCCCACCCGCGCCCGACGGCGCCCGCTCCACCTACCGCAAGGTCCGCGACCGCGCCTCCTACGCCTTCGCGGTCACCTCCGTCGCCGCCGAACTCGTCCTCGACGACAGCACGATCATTTCGGCCCGCATCGCTCTCGGCGGCGTCGCGCACAAGCCCTGGCGCGCCACCCGAGCCGAACAGGCGCTCGTCGGCCAACCCGCCACAGAGGAGACGTTCGGTCAGGCCGCCGATGCCGAACTCGTCCACGCCGAACCGCAGCAGGGCAACGAGTTCAAGGTCGAACTGACCGCCCGCACCATCGTCGCCACCCTGACCACCCTCGCGGAAGGACGGCAGCGGTGACCCTCGTCGAACCCCACGCCATCGGCAGCCGGCTCACCCGCCTCGACGGACCCGCCAAGGTCACCGGCACCGCGACCTACGCATTCGAGTATCCGGTCGACGCGCCGCTGTACCTGCACCCGGCGCAGGCCGCGATCGCCAAGGGCACCATCACCGCGATGGACACCGCCGCCGCCGAAGCGCTCGAGGGCGTGCATGCCGTCCTCACCGTCTTCAATGCGCCGACTCTGGCCGACACCGATGACGGCGACTTAGTGATCCTGCAGGACGACCAGGTGCACTACCGCGGTCAGATCATCGGCGGTGTCATCGCCGACAGCGCTGAAACCGCCCGGCAGGCAGCCGCTCTCGTCACCGTCACCTACGACGAGGCCGAGCACGATACCGAGATCCGCGCCGACCATCCTGGGCTGTACGCTCCTGAGGAAGTGAACTCCGGCCATGAGACCGACACCGCCGAGGGCGACGTCGAGGCCGCGCTCGAGCAGGCCGAGATCACCGTCGACCAGACGTACACCACCCCACACGAGCACAACAATCCGATGGAACCGCACGCCACCATCGCCACCTGGGATCCCGACGGCCCGCTGCTGACGCTGTACGACTCGACCCAGGGCGTGCACGTCGTCCGCAAGACGCTGGCGCAGACTTTCGGCCTTCAGCCGGAGCAGATTCGCGTCGTCGCCAAGAACGTCGGCGGCGGCTTCGGGTCCAAGGGGTCACCACACTCGCACAACGTGCTCGCCGCCATGGCAGCCATGCACGTTCCTGGCCGACCGGTGAAGCTGGCAGTGACCCGGCAGCAGATGTTCGCGTTCGTCGGCTACCGCACACCCACCATCCAGCACGTGCGCCTTGGCGCTGACCGCGACGGGAAGCTCGCCGCCATCAGCCACGACGTCATCGAGCAGACCGCCACCGTCAAGGAGTATGCCGAGCAGACCGCGACGCCGGCGCGGATGATGTACGCCGCCGATGCCCGCAAGACCAGCCACCGGCTCGCGAAACTCGATGTTCCCGTGCCGTTTTGGATGCGCGCACCCGGCGAATGCCCCGGCATGTTCGCGCTCGAGGTCGCGATGGACGAGCTGGCGATCGCCTGCAATCTCGACCCGATCGAACTGCGCGTGCGCAACGAGCCCGACGTCGACCCCGAAACCGGCAACCCGTGGTCCAACCGGCGCCTGCTCGAATGCCTGCGCACCGGCGCCACCCGCTTCGGCTGGGACCAGCGCAACCCCGAACCGCGAAGCACGCGCGACGGCGAATGGCTGATCGGCACCGGCGTCGCGTCAGCTGAGTACCCCGCGATGGTCATGCCCGGCAACGCCTGCCGCATCGAGCACGTCGCCGCCGGCCGCTACTCGGTGCAGATCGGCGCCACCGACATCGGCACCGGCACGTGGACGACGCTCACGCAGATCGCCGCCGACATGCTCGGCATCGAGACGTCAGCGGTCGACCTGCAGATCGGCGACACCGACCTGCCGCCAGCATCGGTGTCGGGCGGCTCGTCGGGCATCAGCTCCTGGGGCGCCACCATTCACGCTGCGGCGCAGGCATTCCGAAAGGAACACGGCGACGACCCCGCCGTCGGCGCGGCCACCACCGCCGAGCCGCCGGAGAACGAGGACGCCGAGAACTACGGTATGTACTCGTTCGGCGCGCACTTCGTTGAGGTACGGGTCAGCCGCTACACCGGCGAGGTCCGCGTCTCCCGCATGCTCGGGGTGTTCTCCATCGGCCAAGCGATCAACCCGACGACGCTGCACTCGCAGCTCATCGGCGGCATGACCATGGGCCTGTCGATGGCGCTGCACGAGGAAAGCGTTCGCGACCACCGCTTCGGTCACGTCGTCACCCAGGACCTGGCGAGCTATCACTTCGCCAGCCACGCCGATATCCCCGACATGGACGCGATCTGGCTCGACGACGACGCCGACGAACACGCCAGCCCGATGGGGTCGCGCGGGGCCGGCGAGATCGGAATCGTTGGTTCCGCCGCCGCAGTGCTCAACGCAATCCACCACGCCACCGGCATCCGTATCCGCGACCTACCCGTGCACGGCGACGCACTGCTGGGCCAACTCTAGCGCGAACGGCACCGGATGATCCCCGTGGCCCCGGTGCGCAGCCCGGCGACCACGATGCCACGATGATCAGCCCCAGGGAGAACGCGAGCTTGACCGCGGTGGTAGTGCTGACACCCGCAGGGGTGTCTCATTTCTAGAGAAATGAGACGCGAGAAACATTGCACTCCCCCGCCGCAAAGCCCAGGCCAGGTTGTCTCATATCCTGTCTCGAATTGCTCCCTGCTCACGAGTCACTCGCGGGCACTCAACACGGCCGATCACAATCGCCAACTTCGATGAGATGGGCCCGCACGATCACGTCTCGTTCGACCTGGCGGTTCCCTGCGTCGACCCGTCAAGCTGATTGAGAACGGACAGTCATGCGCGACACTGAGCGCATGGCCACGCCCCGGCTCGTCGAGATGATCGACCGCTACCGAGCCGCACACGGAGTCAGCGAGTCCGAGGTGGCACGCCGCATCGGAGTGTCGCGTGAAAACCTGCGCAAGTGGCGGACCAACGGCATCAGCCGCCTGCCCGATCGCACGAATCTTGCTGCAACAGCACGGGTCATCGGCCGGCCCTACCGCGAGGTTCTCTCCGGTGCCTTATTCGACACCGGCTACCTGACCATGGCGACCGATGGGCCGAGGCCGTACCGCGAGGTGCTCAACGACGCCATCGGCGTCCTCACCGAGGCGACGCGGCTGACCAACCAGCTTGCGCGACGCACCGCCGAGGGCAGCTGGGAGGCCGATCCCGACCCGCGCGCCAGCGTTCCGATCGACTGGGGTGAGTTCGTCACCCTCGCACTAGCCGGCGCGGCCGCCAACGTCGGCGGCGTCGAGGCCGCTCTGGTCGGCCGGTCCGGCGCCTGGGAAGCCGAAATGGTCCGCCAAACCCTGAACTCCACCGCCGCCGACGACACCGACCTTCTGCAACACCGGACCGAGCCCATCGTCGTCGACCTGTGGGTCGAGCCCGTCCTCGATCACCTCGGCGACCCCGTCGAGGACGCGTACGCCGACGCGATCAGCGCGGTCGACGCCGGCGCCAACGACGTACCGCAACCCGCTGATCTGCCGCCGGGCCCCTTCTCCCCCGATGACCCACGCCTGACAGACAAGGAGTGGGTCGATGTAACCGACGACGGCTACCTGCACATCACCTACCGCGGGTGGACCGACGACCCGGACGACATCGCGCTGCTCACCACACTGACCGAGGAAGCCCGCGACGACCGCGACCCCACCCCGGGAGAGATCGCCTACGAGCAAGCCATGGACGTGATCTCCGCGCAGATCACCGCGCTCGAGGAGCAGCAGCAACGCGAGTACGCCGCCTACGCCGTCCAGCTCACCCAGGCCATCGAAACTCGTCTTGCGCAGTTCGAATTGAGCGTGCCCGTCACCATCACAATCACACTCGCACCCGAGGCTCGCGAGGCAGGGGAATGGGACGCCCATTCGCCACAGCCGTTCCCCCGCAACGTCATCGAGCGGGCGATCGACAGCGCCATCAGCGAGACGCCCACACCTTCGACGCTGCCGGGCACCCCGCTGGAGCGCCTCACGTCCCCTCCGCAGGCCCCAAATGCCTGATTCGGATCTGGCGAAGCTGTCCGAGGCTGCTCACCAGTGCGGCATCCCGTCGGACGTTCTCAAGATGATGGTCACAGACGGCCTGCTGCCCCACACCGTTCGTGGGAAGGCCGGCCACGTCTACTTCCCCCGGGACGGAATTCCGAGTTGGACCGAATGCGTCGAACTACTCAAAGCGCAGCGTGACCTTCATCTTCGGCGTGCCGCGTCCGCGCTGCGACGCCTCGACACCGAACTCGAAGCCGTTCGCAACGACATCGCCGAGGCTCGCGAGTACCCACACCAGGTCCTCGGCATCGACCTGATGAGCTTCGGGCACTGGCCCCACGATCGCATGGCTTCATCACTTCGGGGCCAACCTCTCATCACCGCCGTGCTCGAACAATTCACCTACGAACGGTTGGCCATCACCCGATACCACGACGCCTACCTCGACGCCCTCGCCTCCGAGGGACGTCAGCCCGGCGACGACGATTCATTCTCACGGTGACGCTCCCGCGCCAAGCGCCGTTGGTACACTCAGGGCAGAGCCGTTCGTGTGGCTGACCCCGAGCCGCTGTGGTGCCTGTACCACCAGCGACATTGAGGGCAAGTTCCCTAGAGGGACCACGACATCCCGTCACTGCTGAGTGGCTGCGGGTACAGGGCGCTGCCAGACATCAGTACACGGAGGACATCGAGATCATGGGTTCAACCCACACCAAGGCCGCACGCGAGTACATGGCGGCACATCCAGGCGTGACGTTTCCCGAGGCGAAGCGTGCGGTGGATCGCTCCCAGGGCGGCGTCCCGCCGGCCACCCCACCGACCCCGTGGGTCCGCCGGTCCGTTGACCGGGCACGCCCCACGGCGTGCTACTTCTGCGGCCACAGCTCGGCCATCCTTTCCTCCAGCGACTCGAAGATCGATTCCGGCCGGGTGCAGATGTACTGCGACAACGGCCAGTGCGACGCGCGCGAGGTGGAGTTCGTCGTCGTCGACGACGGCACGGAGGCGACCCGCCATCGCACCGACGTCCGCATCCTGCGCAAACATGGCCCAATCGCAGATCGTCCCGCCTGGACCCTGATCGAAGAGATCGGTGACTGGATTCCCGGTGCGACACCCGCCGCCCGTGACACGACTTCACGCTGTTTGTTCTGCGGAGAACACGCGTGTGCGCCGGCGCCGGCGGACGTGCCCGGTGACACCGGCCGCCTCCGGATGCGGTGCAGCAATTCCCGGTGTCACGTACGGGAGGTCGAGGTGTTGGTCGTCCGCGACGGCACCCCGTGGACCGCGGACCGCGACGACAACCATGACCTCGAACAGCTCGTCCCCCGGGGCCCCGGTACGAAGGTCGGCACGGGCACCGTGTACTCGATCGACGACTACCGCCGGTTCACCGACGAGGACACGCTCGAGCGGCGCGTCTCCGGACCGATGCCCTAACGGGCCGTCCTCTACGGGTCGGTCGGGTGACGGGAGACCATGGCGCACATCAGCCGGCGTGAACCCGCAAGCCGACCCAGCGGGCGACACGCCACCGTGAGCCTGGACCCCGTCAGGACTGCGGAACCGGGAAGCCCTGGGGGCCAGGGATGTATCCCGCGGGCGGCGAGAGCGGAAGTGGGACGATCTCGCCGCCCGTTTCGGCGGCGTACTCCGCCGCCAGCTCGCGTTCGTCATCGGTGAACGCCCGGATGGCGGTGGGCTTTCCCGGCACCCGCACCAGCATGGTGATGTCGGCGACGCTAATGCTCTGGTTGCGTTTGCGCGGACTCACCCGGGAAGGAGGGGCCGCGCTGTCGTCGTTCACCCGGGGGATTCTCCCTGCCGGCACCGACAAGGCATCGTCGGTGCTCAGCGTGTCGCATTACGCTCGCCGGTATGGCGCGGGCTCCAGACACGCGACCCAGGTCCTCGACGAACACTCGAGGAGTCGCGCGCGACGGCTGGCAACCTGACGCATGGCCGATCTGCCCGGAGCTGGCCGACACTCCGCTCAGCGAGCTGGTTCCCGGCTTCGACACCATCGCCGACCTGGATGTTCCGTACGCGCGCCTGCCGCGACGCCTCGGCCTCTACGCCGAGCGGTTCGGCCGCTGGAGCGACCTGGCCGGTGAGAGCCCGACATCGCTGCTGGAGTTGCCGAAGGTAGCGCACGCCGCGGTGAGAGCACTGCTGGAGGCCGCACACGACCTCGCGCGCATCACGGAGAAGGTCACGCACGCGGAACCGGTCGGAGCGCCCGCAGCCGCCGCGCGGTTCGCCACGGCCCTTCGCGATCAGGACCGCATCATCCTGGCGCGGCGAGTGTGGACGCTGCACCCCGAGTCGACCGCGGCAGTCGCCGAGCGACTGGGCGTGGTCCCACATTCCATCCTGCGCAACCAACCACGCGCGCTGGCCCGCATGATCGAAGCACTCCGCGAACCTGCTCACCGGGAGCTGAGTGAGCACGCCCGCACCCTGCGAGCGGCGATCGGGACGTGCGCACCGATCAACGCACTCACCAGTGCGCTGGCCGAACTAGGCATAGAGCCCGGCAGCGAAGCCGCCGACCTCCTGCTCCACCTAGCAGGCCCTTACGCGGTGCGGGCCGACTGGCTCGAAACCGTTGACGGGAAGGGGGGCATCAGCGACGTCTGCGGCGAGCTGGCCACTGAGTACGAGGACCAAGTAATGTCGCACGCCCGGGTGCTCGAACTGCTGACCAGCCGAGGTGTGCGAGCCGACTTCGCTGATGCGTTCATCCGCGACCACACCCCGCTGCGCCGCTTCGGTGACCTGTGGGTGCAGTGGCCAGATGCCGGTGTCGCCAGGAAGGCCGAGGCGATGCTCAGAGTCCTCGGCGCCCCGGCAACCCTGGAGGAACTCACCTCCGCTCTGCGAGAGGCCAACGCCACCGAGATCTCCAGCCTCAGCCGGGTCGTGTCCGACGACGACCGCTTCGTGCGGACCAGCCGGCACCGGTGGGGCCTGCGGGCATGGGGACTTGACGAGTACCACGGGCTCGCAGCCGCCATCGGTCAACACATCGACGACGCCGGCGGAAGCGCGAGCGTCGCGGCCATCACGGCCGACATCCTCGACCGCTTCCCCGACGTCGCCGAAGCCTCCATCGTGAGCTACCTCGGCACCCTCGCCTTCGTCGTCGACCAGGGCATCGCACGCAGGCGGCGGGAACACGATCCGTGGCCGCCGCTGCCAGACCTCAACTCAGTTCGTGGCTGTTTCCTCAACGGTCCCAACGAAATTCGTCTTGCGATCCGCGTCGACCACCACCTTCTACGCGGGTCGGGCAGACCAATCCCGGCCGCCGTGGCCATGGCCGCCGGTGTCGGACCCGGCGAACGCCTCACGTTCGCCGGCGAACACGCCAGTCTCGACGTGTACTGGGATCTCACCTCCATCAGGGGCAGTCATGTTGGTTCCTTGCGCGTACAGGCGGCCGCCGCCAACGCCAGCCGCGGAGACCGCCTGATTCTGGTGCTGCGGCCCGACGACCACCGCTACGAGGTCCACGTCATCCCGCGCTACGCCCCGCCCGAGGCGCAGATGAGGATGCTTCTCGGGCACCCGCCCGGAGCCAATCCGATCGTGGATCTCGCGCGCAGCCTCGAGTGCGATCCCGAGGACGTGGCCGACATCCTCTGTCGACGCGGCGACGACGCCCTGCTTGACATCGTGCACACCGTCAGCTTGGCGCGTAGCTCAGTGCGCAACCCCGGGCATACCGTTGATTCATGCAGAACCGAGGGTCAGAGCGATGACCGCCCCGACGACGAACCGTCCTTACGTCTTTGAGCTTGCGGCGCTCGCGCTCGACCCCGAGGTCGGCCAGGACAACGCTCGCAAGACCGCTCGCGACAACGGTATCGACGATGCGGTGTTCGACCGGGCGGTCGGCGTTCTCCAACGGATCAAAGACGGCGGAGAAGACATCGACGACTTCGTCCTGCGCGAGTACATACTCGACGGCTGGCTCCAGGGCTACGTCCCGCTCGGCGTGCAGGCGAGCGACTCGATGCTGACCACTTGGCGGTTGGCGCAACTGGCCCAAGACCACTACCAGAAGCTCCCATGAGGACCTCAGCCGCTGGGCAAGTGGCGGCCATCCTTGCTGCGGCCGGGCTGATGGTCACCGCCTGCTCGGCCTCCCTCGGTCCAGTCGCGGTAAGCCGTGCCGACGACCCTGACCTGAGTGCCACTGTTCTGCGGGTGGTCGACGGTGATACGGTCGACGTAGTCGATGATTCCCGAGGTCGATTGCGTATCAGAGTAATTGGAGTCGACAGCCCCGAGGTGCACAAGCCCGGCTACGGTATCGGCTGTTGGGGTCCCGAGGCTAGCGAGTTCGCCCGTTCCGCACTTACCGGCCAGCGCGTCGCGATCGTCACCGATCCCAGCCAGGACACCCACGACCGCTACGGAAGGACTTATCTGCACTAGTCAACCCGGACATCCGGCGAGGTCCGGTGACGGGCTCGCACCCCCGCGGCGATTCCCAGATTCCCACTACCGCAGTTACGGCATCACAGTCTGTTTTCCCTCTGACATCGAGGATCTGAGACACGCGGTGTGAGACAGAAAATGAGACTGCGCGACCTGGCGCTATGCGACGTCATCGGTGGACGCGTAGAGCTGTCTCATTTCTCTAGAAACGAGACAGCGATTGGGCTCAGCTACTCAAGGAACTCAGCGCTTCGGCCGCACTCACCACCGAATGCATTCGTAGAGCCGAGTCACCGCCGTAGAGCGCTGCGCGTTCAATCCAGTGATCGGGCACATCCTTGGTGGGCGCGGCTGGAGTGAAGATAGGAAGCGCGGGTCGCTGGAGCCGCAGGATTGCTTTGTCGTCTGCGTCCTCGGGTCCGAGGCGGGCGAGAACTGCACTCTTGGCGTTGAGGATCGAGGGCAGCCGTCGCGCGGTCCCGTCGGGATGACACCACCGTCGCGTGGCTTCGTTTGTGGCAACCCGGTGGCGCGCGGGCCAACTGAGACCAAACAGCGTGGTCGCAATAGTTCTGTCGCAGTGAAGAAGTCGCTGCTGATAGGCGGGGTGTGCTCCCGATTCATGCGTGAGCAAGAACCGAGTACCGGCAACGACCCCGGCCGCTCCCGCATCCATGGCGGCGCGGGTGTCGGCGCTGTCCGCTATTCCACCCGCCAGCAGCACCGGGCGGTGACCAGCCACAGCCAGTGCAGTCGGCAAGAATGACCGAGCCGGGGTTCGTCCGGCGAGATGTCCACCAGCTTCCTCGCCCTGGGCGAACAGGCCATCTGCGCCCCACTCGTCGAGCGCCGTGCGTGCCTGCGACTCAGTCCCGACCAACACGAAGACCGCGATATCGGCGGCCTGTAGGCGCTCGACGAGGACGGCATCCCCGCCGAAAGCGATCACCGCTACGTCGACTCGGTACTTGATACACACCTCTATGTGATCTGAATTCGCAAAGGGCATCAGCAGATTGACCGCGACAGACCGGCCTGGAGCTTCTTGACGCACGCAGTCGATTGCGGCCTTCAACTTGGTGGGTGCGCACATACCGATGGTCCCCAGTCCGCCTGCGCGGGCGACGGCAGCCGCGAGAGCCGGCGGAGCCATGTTGCCCATCCCCGCCTGAGCGATGGGTCGGTCGACCTTCCATCGGTCTAGCAAATCCACCCGACCACCATAGAACGAGGGGCCAAGGCTGAAGGGACCTGCGACTCCCCGCGGGGTGGCTGAGACAGGATCTGATCGACCTCGATTCTCTAGATGTGAGATAGCTGCGGGGGGCGTTAAGCAAGGCGGAGTGCTCTCCTGCAATGGTCGAGTAGCACCTCGCCCTGGGCGCACACCGGGAATAATATTCTTCCGTGTCGGTCAACGAACCC
>JAEXZY010000110.1 GCA_023404955.1 Actinomycetes bacterium | reverse complement strand
CCCGCCCGCCCCCCCGCCCCCCCGGGCGCCCCACGTCGAGCGTTTCCGTCAGATCGACGTAGTAACCCTCGGTGCCCACCACCGCGCCCGAGTCGTCGTACATCCGATCGGCGATCACGATGACGTTGTGTTCGTCACCGCCGGTGTCGACGAAGCGGTGCTTGCTGTTGAACGAGCCGCCGTAGTGCAGGGCGTGATCGAGCAACTCCTGGACGTGGCGACGATCCTCGGGATGCTTGTGGGAGAGCAACAGTTCGGTGGTGGGCTCCACGGTGCCTGGCTCGTAGCCATGCATGCGCGCGACCTCATCGGACCACTCCCAGCGCTGTCCGACGAACCAGAAGCGGAAGCCACCGGCCGGGAGGTCGCCTCCCGAGGAAGCAAGCCCAGACGAGGAGGCGGACGCGCGGGCGGGTTCCGGCATGCCGCCATTATCCATCACCCGTCCGCGGTGATCGGCCGTCTAAGCAGATGTCACGACCCTGCAACGCATGTCGGCGCGGCGTCGGCGCTCTGCGGCCCGAATTCGTGCGCGACCGTGACCACCACATCGGCCGGGAAACCGCCACGACGGGCGTGCTCCCGGATGGTCTCCTCGTCATCGGCCTCATGCAGGCAGTAGATCTTGTCGCCGGCGACGTAGCTGGTCACCCAGCGGTACGGGACGCCGAGGGAATCGACGGCGGCATTCGAGGTGCAGGCGATGGCCGCCAACTGTTCCTCGGTCAGCTCCGAGGCTCCGGGGATGTTTCGTTCGATGAGAAATCTCTTCATGGCTCTCTCCTTCGCGAGGTCTGTTCGTTCGATGTCAGTTGTTCGATGGATGCCCGACCCGCGCCGGACATCCCCGACTCTTCTCGCCGACGCTTCCGCCGTCATCGGGAGAACCTCCCTATTTCCCCACGCGGCGGGCCGGGAGTTCTCGATACGATCAGCCGGTGACGCTCACCGGGCGCGAGCGGCAGCATGACCAGCTCGCGGCCCTACAGGCCAGAGCGCGTGCCGGTCAGGGCGGCGCGGTGCTGGTGTCTGGCGAGTCGGGTGCGGGGAAGACGACTTTCGTCGAGCAGTTCATCGGCGACGTCGATGACCACACGCGCGTTCTGTGGGGTGCGTGCGACCCGTTGACCACTCCGCGTCCGCTCGGGCCTCTGCATGACGTCGCCCACGGACTCGGTGCAGCCACGCGGCGCCAACTCGCCGACGGTCAGCAGCCCTACGACATCTTCGCGTCGGTTTTCGACGACCTCCGGGGCGCGCCGGCGATCCTGGTGATCGACGATCTCCAGTGGGCCGACCAGGCGACCATCGACTTGTTCCGGTTCCTACTCCGGCGGGCCTCGCACTCGTCGCTGCTGATCATCGGAATCGTGCGCGATGACGAGGTGGACGTGTCCCACCCGCTGCGCGGACTCCTCGGGGACGTCGCCCGTTCTGCGCACGGGCACGCACTCAACGTTCCTCCGCTCGACGTGGACGCCATCACCGCCCTGGTGGGCGACCGTGCCGTGGATCCTGCCCGGCTGCACCGGATCACCGGCGGCAACGCGTTCTTCGTGTGCGAGATGCTGGACCAGGATTGCGCCGAGAGCGCCGAGCTCCCCACCACGGTGCGCGATGCGATCCTGGCCCGCACCCCTGACCTGGACGCCGATGCATGGGATCTCCTCGCGCTGTTGACCTGCGCCTCTGGCGCGATCGGTGATCGCCTGCTCGTCGGACTCGGGGTCACACTGCCTGCGCTGCGGGCCGCAGATCGGGCGAAGCTGATCAGACGGGACGCCCGCGGCGTGGCCTTCCGGCACGACCTCTGCCGGCGCGCGGTCGCCGCCGTACTGCCGCCGGGCGCTGAACCCGGCCTGCACCGCCGATTCGTCGAGGCGTTGCGCTCGGTCGCTGCGCCGGATCCTGCGGTTCTCACCCACCATGCGCTCGGTGCCGGTGACACGGCGCTGGCCGCCGCGACCGCGGCCGACGCGGGCCGAGCAGCGACCCGGGCCGGCGCGCACACCCAGGCGTGCCGGTTCTTCGAGTTGGCCCTGCAGCACAGCAGCCTGCTCGACGATGCGGTCGAGGCCGAGATACTCGAATTGCTGGCAGCGGAGTACTACCTGACCGACCGGCTCACCGACGCGATCGCGGCGAGCCGGCGAGCGCTCCTGGTGCGCCGCGCCCTGGGCGACGCGGTGGCGGTGAGCGCCAACCACCACGCCCTGTCGGTCTACGAGTGGTACAGCGGCAACCGTGCCGCGGCCGTTGCGCACGCCGGCGATGCCGTCGCGGCGCTCGATCCCGTTGACACTGAGCATGACTCGGCGCATCTCTGCCAGCTGGGCCATGGTGTGGCGATGCAGGCCTATCTCTCGGTGCAGGCCAACCGGATCGACGAGGCCGAAAGTGCCCTCGACCGCGCCCGCGAGATCGCCGCCGCCGTCTTCGACACCGACCTGACGGCGCGTGTGGAGTTGATCGGGCAGTACTGCGGCGTCCTGTCCGGAATGCCGGGTTCGCGCGACCGCGTGTTGGCGGTGCTGTCAGCGGCGCCGCGGCACATCGACGAGATCTACTCGAGCGGATACACCAATCTCACCCACTTCGACGTGGAGCAGCGTCGCCTCGGTGCGGCCGCGGACCTACTGGGCCGCAGCATTCCGCTCATGGTCGAACACGATCTGCCGATCTGCCGAATGGTGCAGATCGGTTCGCGCAGCCGACTCCTGCTGCTGTCCGGAGAATGGGAGGCAGCACTCGCCGATGCCGATTCGGTGCTGGCCGGCCCGAGCGCCCCCCTGGCCCGGATGTGGCCACTGCTGATCCGGGGGTTGATCGCGCTGCGCCGCGGCGGCAACGACGGCGAACTGATCGACGAGGCATGGGATCTCGCCGATCGCTTCGGCGAGCCGATCCGGTTGTTGCCCGTCGCTGCGGCGTTCGCCGAGCGTCACTGGATGACCGGACGCCCCGAACCTCGCCTCGAGCAGTGTCTTGACCTGTTGCGCGACAGCGCTTCTCACATCGGTTTGGAATGGGCCCGAGGCGAGCTCGCCGCGTGGTTGCATCGGTTGAGGACGCCGGTGGTCGACGCCACCGACATCGCCGAGCCCTACGCCTTGCTTCTCGGCGGCCGCCTCGACGAGGCCGCGGAGACGTTCGACGCGCTGTCGAGCCCGTACGACGCGGCGCTGGCACGCGCCGAGGCCGGCGAACCCACCTCGTGTCGCCGCGCGCTGGACACTTTGGATCGCCTGGGCGCGGACGCGGTAGCGGCGAAGGTGCGCGCCGATCTGCGTGCGACGGGACTGTCCGCCGTACCCGGGCCGCGGCGCACCAGCACTTTGGCCAATCCGGCGGGGCTGACGAGCCGGCAGCTCGATGTACTGCGCTTGCTCGCCGACGGTCTGACCAACGCGGAACTGGCTGAGCGGCTGTTCCTGTCGGTGAAGACCGTCGATCATCACGTGTCGGCGATCCTGGGCAAGTTGGGCGCCGCGAGTCGGCGTGACGCGGTTCGGCGGGCCCAGGAGGCAGGTCTGCTCACCCGCCCGTCCGCGCCGCTCTAGGAACTCCCCTGCCGCGTCACCCGGCGGGCGATGACATAGAGGACGACCCCGACCACCAGCAGGACCCCGGCGAACAGCCACACCTGCGCGCTCTGCTGGGTCAGCAGCAGCACACAGGACCCGACGCCCAGCACCGGTACGAACGTCCACACCCGGAAGTGCCGGTGAGCGACCTCGTCGCGCCGCAGGACCAGCACCGCGATGTTGGTCGACAGGAACACGAACAGCAGCAGCAACACCACGGTCTCGGCCAGCGTCGACAGGTCCCCGACCAGGGTGAGCAGCATCGCCACCGCGGTCGTCGCGACGATCGCGACCCACGGAGTGCGGCGGCGGGGCAACACCCGGGTCAGCACGGCGGGTAGCAGGCCCTGCTCGGCCATGCCGTAGGTGAGCCGGCTGGACATGATCATCGTCAGCAGCGCGCCATTGGCCACGGCGATCAATGCGATGAGACTGAACACCCAGTCGGGCACCCCGACACCGGACGCGGCGACGACGGCCAGCAGCGGACCGGAGGACTCGGACAACTCACTCGCGGGCAGCGCGATCGCACTCGCGATCCCGACGAGCGCGTACATCACGCCGGCGGTGATCAGGGCACCGAACAGCGCCCGCGGATACACCCGGCTCGGCTCCTTGATCTCCTCGACCACATTGGCCGATGTCTCGAAACCGACGAACGAGTAGTACGCGATGATCGCGCCGCCCAGGATCGCCAGCGCCGGTGTCGACCCGTCCGGGAACTCGACGACGCGGCCGACGTCGCCCTGACCGCGGCCCAGCATCACCGCCACCACCGCGATCACGATCAGCAGGCCGGACAGCTCGATGACCGTCATCACCACGTTCGTCTTCAGCGACTCGCTGATACCCCGGGCGTTCAGGCACGCCACCAACACGAGGAACACCAGTGCGGCCGGAACGACGGGCACGTCGACGAACGTCGCGAGATAGTCGCCGGAGAACGCCAGCGCCAACCCGGCGGCACTGGTGACGCCGGCAGCGAGCATCGAGAAACCGACCAGGAACGACAGCAGGGGCTTGCCGAACGCGCGCTCGGCGAAGACGGCGGCCCCGCCGGCTCTGGGGTACTTGGTTACCAGCTCGGCGTACGAGCCGGCCGTCAGCAGCGCCAGGACCAGCGCCATCACCAACGGCGCCCACAGCACGCCACCCACTTCTCCGGCCAGCACCCCCATCAACGCGTAGATCCCCGCGCCCAGGACGTCACCGAGGATGAACAAGAACAGCAGGGGCCCGGTGATCCGGCGGGCCAGCTTCGTCGTCGAGGCGCCTGCGTCGTTCGCCGTGTCAGTGTCTGATGACATGTCTGATGACATCGGGTGTCCTTCCCGGGCCGGTTGAGGGTGGATCCGCGCCGGTCCGCCCGCTTCAGTACCCGTTGCTGCGCCATCTAGACCCGCCATCTAGGCCCGCGGGAACAGGGCCACGTCGCAGAATGGGCGGATGCGCTTCGGAAACTTCATGGCACCGTTCCACCCCACCGGACAGAATCCGACGCTGGCGATCGAACGAGATCTCGACCTGATCGTGGCCATGGACCGGCTGGGCTTCCACGAGGCGTGGATCGGAGAGCACCATTCGGCAGGGTTCGAGATCATCGCCTCACCCGAGGTCATGATCGGTGTGGCCGCCGAGCGCACCAAGCACATCAAGCTCGGCACCGGCGTAAGCTCGCTGCCATACCACCACCCGCTGATGCTCGCCGACCGCATGGTGCTGCTCGACCACCTGACCCGTGGCCGGGTGATGCTCGGCTGCGGCCCCGGTCAGCTCACGTCGGATGCGCACATGCTCGGTATCCCCGCCGACGAGCAACGCCCCCGGATGGAACAGTGTCTCGAGGCGATCATGCGACTGCTGCGCGGCGAGACCGTCACGATGCACACCGACGGCTTCACCCAGCAGGACGCCCGTCTGCAGCTGAGTCCGTACAGCGATCCGTGCTTCGACGTCGCGGTGGCGGCCTCGTTCTCCCCCACCGGGCCGCGCGGCGCGGGCAAGCACGGCATCGGGATGCTGTCGATCGCGGCGACCGCACGGCAGGGCATGGATCTGCTGGCCCAGCACTGGAAGTCGTGGGAGGAAGTGGCCCTCGAACACGGCCACGTCGCGGACCGGTCGAAGTGGCGTCTGGTCGGCCCCATGCATCTGGCCGAGACACGCGAGCAGGCCGAGCGCGACGTCGCGTACGGAATCGCAGATTTCTCACGCTATTTCAGTCACATCCTGCCCGCCGGCCCCGTGCAGGGCGACACCGTCGAAGAGATCATCGCCAACAATCGCGAGACGGGTTTCGCGGTGATCGGCACCCCCGAGGACGCGGTCGCCAAGATCGAGGAGTTGATCGAGGCCAGCGACGGCGGTTTCGGAGCGTTCCTGCTGTTCGATCATGATTGGGCACGGCCGGCGGCCAAGCTGCGCAGCTACGAGCTGTTCGCGCAGTACGTGATCCCGCATTTCACCGGCCAACTCGCCCCGCCGCGGGCGTCGCAGGAGTGGGTGACCGCGAGCGGACGCGAATTCGTCGATCGCGCAGCGCATGCAATCGGCAAGGCGATCGAGGATCACGCCGCCGAGCAGCAGGCCAAGCATTCTCCGGCCACCCCGTAGTGCCCGACCGGGATGCCCAGGCTCAGCACCTGATCGAGCAGTGGCGGCTGCGCGCCGACGGTACGTCCGAAGAGGACGCCGACGCGCTGGTCCTCCCGGTGCACACGGCCGACGGTGCATCGGCGCTGCTGAAGATCGGTTCACCCGTGTTCGCCGACGAACACCTGGTGCTGCGCCGGTGGGCCGGTGACGGGGCGGTTCGACTTCTGCGCGCGGACCCGCATCGCCACGCGGTGCTGACCGAACGCGCAGGCCCGACAACCCTGAACGCGCTGAGCGATACCGATGCCTGCGCGGTGGTGGCCGGCCTCTACGCGCGTCTTCATGTCCCCGCGATGCCTCAATTGCCCTCTGCGGCAGACGCATTGCGGCGCTGGCTCGACGACGCGGTCCTGACTTCCCCCACCGTGCCACGCCGGCTGGTCGAGCAGGCTCGAACCCTGGCGCGTGAGCTGCTCGCCGACGGCGACGGCGCCGAGGTGGTGTTGCACGGCAACCTGCACTTCGCGTCGGTGCGCGCCGCCGACCGCGTGCCGTGGTTGGCCGTTGATCCGCAGCCGGTCAACGGCGACCCGAACGACGATGTGGCGCCGATGCTGAACCACCGCTGGGACGTCGTCGCGGGCCGGGTACGAGACGGCGTCCGGCAGCGCTTCTGGACGCTGGTCGATGTCGCGGGACTCGACGAGGATCGCGCCCGCGCCTGGGTCATCGTGCGGATGGTGCGCGCGGCCATGGGGGCGGGCCGGACCGACGAGGTGACGCGATACCTCGCGATCGTCAAGGCGGTGCAGGACTGAGCGCTCAGGTCCGAAAAATATTTCGGTTCATGGGGTTTTCACGTACCGAATGATCGTCACCGACTGGGCCCGGAACCGTCGCACGGCTTCGTCACGCTCCTCGGCCGGGGCGGATGACGATTCGGTGAATATCGGCCGCCAGGCACCCTGACGCTCGGCAGGACGGGTATGCCGGACGGTATGGCTCTCGTCGACAGCACCGGGTTCGCGCATGTCCGTATCACCGTCAGTGACATCGCGCGCTCGAAGAACTTCTATGACACGGTGTTCGGCTGGCCGGTGGCGGTCGACGCGTCGCTTGTGGCGGACGACCCGGGCATCGCCGAGTCACCCGAGCGGTTCTTCGGCGGAGTGGTGTACCAGACACCGCAGGGCACGTTGTTCGGCCTGCGGCCGGGCGGCAGCGGCGACTTCGATCCACAGCACCTGGGACTCGATCACGTCAGCTTCGCCGTCGCCGGCCGCGCAGAGCTGGCAGCGGCCCAGAGCGCGTTGGCCGACGCGGGAATCCCGCACGGCGCCATCTCCGTGCTCGAGGAGGCTGGTATCGCGATCCTGTCGTTCCAGGACCCGGACGACATCAACATCGAGCTGACCGCTCCGCTGGACTGAGCGCCGTCAGGTCACCTGCGTCGGCGCCTCGGCCGTCTTCACGAGCCGGACGTCCGGTCGCCCGGGTACCTGGTCGGCGTGGAACCACCGGAAGGCCAGATTGCCGCGCGGGTAGTCAACCGTCGAGATTGCGTTCGGATGCGCTGCGTGTTTCGCCGGGGCCCTAGAGATGACCACCGTCACCGAGCCGTCGCTGTTGGGCACCGCCGTGGCACCGTTGATCGAGATCCGATCGTCGGTGACGATGTGGCCGCCCATGAATTGGTTCCACACCACCAGATTCCAGAAGCGGCAGGCCGGCGGGCGGTGCGTGACGACGAGCGCCTCGTCGTCGTCGAGGACGAAGCTCGCGTAGGCGTAGCAGGCGTCGCGGGCCGACCAGCCGAAGTTCGCGTCGGGAACCCGGTAGGGCTCACCGAAAGCGTTTGCCACCTGACCGGTTTCGTGGCCGAGCGCATGCGAGTCGTCGACTCGGGCGCCGACGGTCAGCGGAATGATCGCGAACATGGTGCGCAGCCAGGCCGCGCAGGCGCGTAGCGAGGCGGCGGTTTCGGCGTCTGAATGCCGAATCGGGTCTGGCTCGTCGAGTGCCTCGATGTGCCAGCGGACCGGACGCCCGGTGAGCGGATCGGCTTGGTAGTCCCGGCTCACCAGGACCGACATCCCCGGCAGCGGACCCATGTCGAACGAGAAGTCACCGGCGGCATCCATCCGTCCACTGGACTCCAAGTCGGAGTCGTTGACGATGTGGACCACACGGTCCGACCAGCTGCCCGGCGCCGGCTCGTTGTAGGCGGTCACCGAAAAGTACACGCTGTCACCGCGATTGCCGCTGATCCGGTACCGCCGGTTCTCGTCGACCGGACACAGGTGATACCAGGCGTCGGTGTTGTCGCCTCCCCAGCGCCGATCCCGGCGGAACGGAGTGTTGAGCTCCACGAACTGCGGGCGGCTGCGCTCGGCGAACAGATACGTGTCGAACGCGACCCCGAGTGTGGTGGCCAGCATCCGGTAGCCGTCGGCGAGGTGGCGGTCGTCGACGACGGCCCGATCACCCGCGGTGAATCCGCGGTCGAGCTCGCCCAGAGTCTGGATCAATTCCTGCCAGGCATCGGTGGATTCGGCGCTCACGTGGCAATTCCTCTCGTGATCAGGGTGGCGGTACGGTCGAGCCAGCCGTCATCGAGCGCATCGGGCCGGGTCACCAACGAGAGCAGCGTGATGCCGGCGACGGCGTCGGCGAGTTCGGCGGCGTCGACACCCGCGCGGACCTCGCCGCGCTGGATGGCGTCGCGCAGGAAATCGCCGAGCCCGCGGGTGATCACGTCACCGAACCGTACGAGCAGCGCGGCGTGCAGAGTGGGATCGGCGGCCATCTCGGCGATCAGTCCGGGGATCGCGGCGCGGGCCGGCGGGGCCGTCAGCAGGGCCGCGACACGCCGCACCATCTCGCGGATGTCGGAGGCCAGTGACCCGGTCGCCGGGATCTGGGTCGCCGCTCCGATCGGAAATACCGCCTCGTGCACCAGATGCGCCTTGCTGGCCCAACGCCGATAGATCGCAGGCTTGCTCGTGCCCGCGCGCCGGGCGATCGCGCCGACCGACAGCTCGGCGTACGGCACCTCGCCGATCATCTCGGCGGTGGCCGCCAACACGGCGTCGTCGATGCGCCGGTCGCGGGGCCGGCCGAGCTCTGTCGTCATTACGTGACTGAGAGTAACATAACTATGTGTGACGCACACCACACCGGGCACCATCGAGCTGACCGATCTAGCACAGCCACGCTATAGCGTTGAAGCCCAACAGGTTCGGGACATGATGGCGTCGATCGCAGACAGCTGCGCACTGACCTCGGACGCGTTGCACGCCGCCGCACGGGACGCGACCGGTCTCGACGACTTCGGCTCCGACGACTACCGGGAACGCCTCGACGTCTACCTCGACGCGCTGGCAAGCGTGGACGACATGCACGACTGCGGCCGGGTCAACTTCTTCAGCCAGCTCTCGCAGTGGCTGAAGAACCGGCTGCTGCTGACCGACCTGCTCCGCCGACACCCGGAGATCCACGACATCGAGCTGGCCCCGCCTGTCGTCATCGCGGGGCTTCCGCGCACCGGAACGACGCACCTGCACAACATGCTGGCCGCCGGTCCGACGTTCCGCACGATGCCCTACTGGGAGAGCGCCGAACCGTTTCCCGTGCCCGCGGAGACGGGCGTCGCACCCGATCCGCGGGTGACCCGCATGGAGATGGCGGTGTCGATGCTCGACCTCCTGCTCCCCCACTTCCGGGCCATGCACGAGATGACCAGCGAGCACGTGCACGAGGAGATTCAGCTACTGGCCAACGACTTCTCGACGATGCTGATGGAGACGCTGGCACACGTTCCGGCTTGGCGTGAGTACTACCTCGCCCAGGATCAGACACCGCACTACGAGTATCTGCGCACGCAGCTGAAAGCCATGCAGTTTCTGCGCGGCGGGCGCCGCTGGCTGCTCAAATCGCCGCAGCACCTCGAGCAACTGGCAGTGCTGCGGCGCGTCTTCCCCGGCGCCGTCGTGGTGTGCACGCACCGAGATCCCGTACCGGTGGTGGTCTCGATGGTGGCGATGGTGGTCTACACGGCCCGGATGTACAGCGCCGCACCACCGGTGCACGCCATCGCCGCCGCCTGGACCTTACGCCTGGAGCAGATGCTCGCGGCGCTGGTGCGTGATCGCGACGTGGTGCCGGCTGACCAGTCGGCCGACGTCAGCTTCGACGAGTTCATGGCCGACGAGATCGGCGTCGCCGAGCGCATATACGGACTGGCCGACGAGCCTATGACGGACTCGGCACGCGCCGCCATCGACAGCTATCTTGCTGGGCACCAACGGAACCGGTTCGGTCGGGTGTCCTGCACCGCCGCGATGTTCGGGCTCGACGACCGGGACCTGTCCGCGCGGTTCCGCGGTTACACCGAGCGTTTCCTCGGCGAGAGCCTCAGATGATCGGATCATCTGCAGGTCGACGCAGCCGGAGCCAGCGATAGCCGTAGGCGCCGACCTCGAGCTCGACACGTCCCTGTGACTCGATCGGATACTCCGATAGGCCGTCGAGGAGATCGATGAGGCAGCAGCCCGGCCCCAGGTCGTCGAGGGCGATCGGCACCATGACGGCTTCGGCGCCGAAGTTGTGCAGGGCCAGCATCAGCCAGCCCGACTTCTCCCGACAGACGTGGGCAAGCACTGCCCGATGCGGCTGCTTCACCACTTCGACAGTGGCCCAGCCAATTTCGGGCTGCTGCCGGTATGTGTAAATGAGATCGCGGATGAACCACCAGAAGGACCCGTGGTCGTGGCGTTGGTCGGCGACGTTGACGTGAGCGGGTCCGTAGAGTCCGTCGGGCAGCGGGCGGGGCAGCCGACGACGGGGCGCGCGGGAGAAACCTCCGTTCTCACCGGCTGTCCACTGCATCGGTGTACGCACCGCGAACCGGCCCTCGATGTCGAGATTCTCGGCCATGCCGATCTCCTCGCCGTAGAACAACACCGGCGTCCCCGGCAGGGAGAAGGCCAGGGAGTACGCCATACGCATCCGCCGGTCATCTCCGCCCAGCATCGACGGGAGCCGCCGCCGCAACCCTCTGCCGTAGAGCTGCATGTCCGGGTCGGGACCGAACGCGTCGAAGACCTCCTGTCGCTCACTGTCGGTCAGCTTGTCGAGGGTCAGTTCGTCATGGTTGCGTATGAAATTGGCCCACTGGCTGGTGATGTCGAGGACCGGCCGTTGACGCAGCGCCTTCGCGATGGGTCGAGCATCGCCCCGTGCGAGTGACAGGAAGATGTTCTGCATCCCGATGAAGTCGAACTGCATGTTCAGACCGTCTCCGTCGGCACCGCCGAAGAACTTCTTCTGCTCTCGGTAGGGGACGTTGACCTCCCCGAGCAGCACAGCGTCACCGAGACGGCGGGTCACGAAGTTGCGCACGTCGCCCAGGTACCGCGTGGGATCGAAGACGCCCGGGTCCCCCGGCGCGCCGTCGTCGGCGAACAGAAAGGGCACAGCGTCGACCCGGAACCCCGAGACACCGAGGGCGAGCCAGAATCCCAGAGTGCGGGATATCTCCTCTTGCACAGCGGGATTGGCGATGTTCAGGTCAGGCTGGTGTTTGTAGAAGTGATGGAGATACCACTCGCCGGTCCTGGGTTCCCGTTCCCAGATGCTGTCCTCTTGATCGGGGAAGACGACGTCTTTCGCACTGGACGCCGGCTCGGTGGCGCTCCACACGTAGTAGTCGCGATAGGGATCGTCCTTGCTGCGCCGTGCGGATCGGAACCAGGGATGGGCGTCGGAGGTGTGGTTCATCACGAAGTCGACGACGACCCGGATTCCGGCGGACCGGGCGGTGCGGACGAGCTCGACGAAGTCACCGAGGTTGCCGAGCCGCGGGTCGACACCGAAGAAGTCCGTGATGTCGTAGCCGTCATCCTTCCTGGCGGTCGGGTAGAACGGCATCAACCACAGGCAGGTGACCCCGAGGTCGAACAGATACTCGATGCGCTCGGTCATCCCCCGGATGTCGCCACAGCCGTCGCCGTTCCAGTCGTAGAAGGTCTCGATGTCGGCGCAATAGAACACCGCGTTCTTCCACCAGAGGTCGCCCGTCTCGATCTTCCTCATGCTGGCGCCGTCGCCGGTTCCGGGGCGGTGGGTGACAACTGCGGTAACACGTGCTCACCGAACGCCTCGATGAAGGCGGCCTGATGTTGGCCCACGAAGTGGAGATACAGCTCTTCCCAGCCCTGCTCGACGTACTGCTGGAGCCACTCGGCGTGCTGGTGCAGATCGCTCGAGACGCGCACCGACTCGGCGACCCGCCCGGGGCTCACCACCTCCCCGATGACGTCGAAGGCCTCGACTGTCTCGGTGTCCCAGCAGACCGGTGGGTCGAAGACGTTGGTGCGCCACTGATCGTGCGCGATGGCCGACGCCTCGTCATCGGTGGGCGCCCAGCTGAGGTGGATCTGGAGGCGAGCGGGCCCCCGGCCACCCGCCTCGCGGTATGCCTCCAGAACCCGGCGCAGCTTGTCGACGGGCTGGTTGACCGTGATGAGGCCATCCGCCCAGGTGGCGTGGTGGGTCGCGGTCTGCGGGGTCACCGCCGGACCGACCAGGTCCGGTACGGCTTCTGGCAGCGTCCACAATCGCGCCCGGTTGACGTGGACGAGACCGTCGTGGGTGACCTCCTCCCCGTGCAGCAATCGACGGATCACCGTGACGCACTCGACCAGGCGCCGATCCCGAATCTCCTTGCGCGGCCACTCGTCACCGGTGACGCGCTCGTTGGACGCCTCGCCTGAGCCCAGGGCTGCCCAGAACCGGCCGGGGAACATCTGGGCGAGCGTCGCGATGGCCTGGGCAATGATCGCGGGGTGATAGCGCTGCCCCGGCGCATTCACAACGCCGAAGGGCAGATGGGTGGTGGCCAGCGCAGCACCGAGGAAAGCCCACGCAAACCCCGATTCGCCCTGTCGCGCACTCCACGGACTGAAGTGGTCCGACGACATTCCCGCGGTGAACCCGCACTCCTCGGCTCGCTGGACGTCGCGGAGCAGTTGCGCGGGATCGATCTGCTCGTGAGAGCAGTGGAATCCGATAACGGTCATGCGGGGTGCGTACCCGTTACCCAGCCCACTTACGTCCGCGTCAGCAAGAGATTCACTCCGCGGCGGCCGGCACCTCCACCAACAGCGACATCCCGTGCAGTGGCGGCATCTCGGTCGCGAAGCTGTGCAGATCGTCGACGGTTGCGATCTCGTGGCCGCTGAACATGTCCGAGACGACCGCACCCGGCGGCAGGTGTTCCGAGCGCACGGTGCCGGCGATGTGCTCCTGGGCGAAATTGAGCACCGTCAGCTGAAAGCGTCCCTCACCGTCGAGTTCGTGCACGAGCACGAGCATGCCGCGATGCGACACCTCGGGGATGTCGAGTTGACGGCTGGTCGCGATCCCGTAGTGCGAGCGGACCTTCAGGATGGCCTGTAGCTGCCGGATGAAGCTGGTCTCATCGGCGAGCTGCTGTGGGATGGGACCGTAGAGGTTGCGGCCCACCGGCATACCTGCGGTGGACTGGCGGGCATGCGGATTGATGCCCATCAGATCGTGCGCGCCCCGGTTGATCCACCGGGTGTCGCCCTCGGCCACCAGCTCGGCGACATCCGCCACCGGCAGGGTCAACTCGCCGACCAGATCCCAGCCCGACAGCGCGAACACTCCCGGCTGCAGCGCGTTGAACATCGCGAGCAGCAGATGCGCCCGCCGGATCGGGTCGATGTCACCGATGTCGTCGTAATCCTTGACACCCAGCGCCGCGCACACGACTGAGGCTGTGGTGCAGGCGATTCCGTTGGTGGTGAAGGTCCGGTTGTAGGGTGCATCCGGTCCGGTGAGCTGCGCGATCAGATCGCTGCGTACCGTCGCGGCGATCTGCTCGCCGGTGACCTCCGCGCCGCGGAAGGTGTAGACGTCGTCGCGGTGGCCGTTCTCCCAGTGCAGCAGTTCGTAGGTCAGCTCGTCATGGTTCTGCAGCGCGTGCACCAGGGACGCAGGATCCACCCCGAGCTCCAGCGTGGTGCGCAGGGTCAGCCGCAGGAATTCGCTGTCGCCCGTGGCCAGGGCGTGATGGTAGGCCGGGCGGTTGACGAAGTCGTAGGACAGGTCGGCACCCGCCTCGCCGATCTGGCGGATGTCGTCGATGGTGAGGTTCAGCTCCTGGAACGTGAAGCCACCGACCTTGCGCACCATGCTGGCGATGAGGTGGTTGGCCGCCTCGGACAGCGGATGACCCTCCGACCATGCCGATGAGCCTTCGGCTGCCGCCTTCTCGACGCCGAGAAAACCGTTGGCATCCAAGCGCAGCGCGCCGGTGCCGAGGTCGGCCAGCGAGTGCAGGGCGTCACCGATGACCAACCGCATGCCCGCGAACGACGGGTCCAGCCAGTTGATCGACGGCTGGCCGTCTTTGAAGTAGTGGAGGTAGACCCAGCGCCGTTCGACGCCGTCGACACCGGTGACGGGTCGCGTGACGCTCCAGTTGGTCTCTTTCACACCTTCGGCGTAGAAGATGACGCGTTGTAGCCGGCCGATGATGTAGCCGGCCTTGTCCAGCCATTCCTCGGTGGCCGCGTCGATGTTGATCGAGTCGGCGCCGGCGGGCACGTCGGGCAGTTCATGCCAGTCGCGTGGGTCGATCTCGACCATGTGGTAGATGCCCGGGTAGTCCGCGTACTTCATCTCGGCCAACCGGAAATCCGCGCCTTTCCCGGTGTGGCCGGGCACGATGTCGTCGATGATCGTGCCGCCGTACCAGGCGGCCGTCGCACACATCTGCCGGAACTCGTCCTCGGTACCGAAGGCGGGATCGATCTGCGTGCCGATGCGATCGAAGTGCCCGTCCACGCTCGGGGTGTACTGCCACCCGGAGATGCCGCCCGCCCGTTTGACCGGGCCGGTGTGGATGGCCTCAATGCCGATTTCGGCGAACGCCTTCCACATGTCTTCGCTGGCCATCGCTTTGAGAAACGACTCGTCGGGCCGCGTGATCAGCGACAGCGGGTAGGCGGTGAACCACACCGAGGCGGTGTCGACCGCGCCGCGCGGGTTCGGCGTGGCGAACGGGTTCTGCCACATCGAGCCCTGACCCGAGAACTGGGCGCTGATCTCGTTGGCGTCGGCGAGCATCGACTGGGCACGCAACCACTCGACGTAGGCGGGGTTGTTGCCGTTGGCCGGGCCGTCCTGGGCGACCGACCGCCGCACGAACGGCGACTTGACGCGCGGTCGGAATCGCAGCGTGCGGGGGCGCGCGGGATGCAAATGTTCGGCGTAGGTGGGCTCGACCGACTCGTGTCCCTCGTCGGTGACCTCCAACTCCGACATGCATCTCCTCCTCTTAGGCGCCCATCGATGACGCTCGTGCCCGATATCCCTGCCCGTATTGCCACCGCGCCGTGACGGGAAACCGCCCGACACATACTGTGGCGCGATCGCCAGTGACGACGATACTGGCGGCCGGGGATCGACTCGACGCGAGAAAAGGAGTGCGGCCTGAGCAGGACAACGGCAGTTCGCGGCGGAATGGCCCTCATCGCGGTGTGCATGCTGACACTGCTCGGCTGCTCCGCTGCACCCGAGCCACCCGCGGCAACGTCATCCCCCGCGGCGTCACCCGCCCCGCCGCCGGTGGTTGCCGCGGCACCCCGGGTGTTGGCGACGGAGCCGGTGGGTCTCGCCGACGGCGTCGTCGCCGACGAACGGGCGCTGCGCGACCCCGCGTCGTCCGACGCGCTCGTCGTGGCGGCCGCCCGCCGCCAGCAGGCGGCCTACCGCCTGCTCGCCCGCCATCCCGAGTGGGATGCGCCCGCGCGCGCACGCGTTCCGGCCGAGCTACTGAGCTCCTACGACCTCAACATCGACGCGCGTCGCCAACTCGGGGCGATGGCGCGGCCCCGCGCGACCCTGCCGGCGTGGCGCATCGTCGCGCCGCGCCCGGTCGCCGAGTTGATGGGCTACTACCGGGAGGCGGAAGCGGCCTTCGGAGTCGACTGGCACGTGCTGGCCGCGGTCAATTTCGTGGAGACCGCGTTCGGACGGGTGGCCGGGGTCAGCACGGCCGGTGCGCAGGGTCCGATGCAGTTCATGCCGGCGACGTTCGCGGCGTACGGCGCCGGCGGTGACATCCACGCCCCGCGCGACGCCATCATGGCCGCAGGCCGCTACCTGGACGCCAACGGATTCGCCCGTGACCGCGACTACGCGCTGTATCGGTACAACAACTCGCGTCAGTACGTGCGGGCGATCAACGACTACGCGACGGTGATCGCCGCCGACCCGGCGGGGCTCCGCGGCTATTTCCACTGGGGTGTCTACATCAACACCACCGCCGGGGACGTGCTACTACCCGACGACTACGCAGCCTCCGAGCCCATTCCGGTGCAGGACTTTCTCGTATCGAAACCTGTTGCGGGACGCTGACTCTCGCTCACACGCCACGCTCGACGGGCATCCTCCCGCGGTCGACGGCCGCCACCAGCGCGGCATGGTCGGCCTCGGTCTGGTCGGCGTATCGGCGGGCGAACTCACACAGTGCTTCGTCCACCTTCTCGGAGCGGCCGAGGTACCCCGCGATCATCGAGGCGCCGCTGGTACGCGCATGCCCCTTGGCGAGCAGCTGGCCGACCACCGAGGTGTAGTCGATGAGTGCTCCGGAGTCCATCGCATCCAGCGGGATCGTCCCCTTCATGTTGCGGAACTGCCGGACGTAGTACTGCAGGCCGTCCACGGTCGTCCACCCCAGCAACGGGTCGCTGACCGTCTGCAGCGCCTTCTGGTACTCGACCACCCGCTGCCCCTGGTGTGCGTGCCAGGCCGACTCGCCGTGCACGTACCGGGCCAGGACGGAGCGGCGCGCCTGCTTGAGCTGTAGGAAGACGACGTCCTCGGGTGAGGAGCCCTCGAGCAGCGCCACGTACGCGCGCAGACCGACGCTGCCCACGCCGACCACCTTGTGCGCGACGTCGACCAACGTGTATCCGCCGAGAACGCGACGCCAATGCGTGGACAGCGTCGGGAGGTACTCGTCGAGCGCTTCGGCGAGGGCGTCGGCTTCCTGCTCCGGCAGGCGCGTGATCAGCGGAGGTTCCTCGACGATCCGGCGGACGCCGTCCACCTCTTCGGTGAACCGAGGCAGAGCACGGTCACTGGTCCGGTGCCGCGCACGCTTCGCCGAACGTCGCACCTCGTCGGCCAGCGGCCCGTGCGCTTCACCGGCCAACCGGTCCACGTCGAGGCGGGTGAAGGACCGCGAGAACAACGGCTCGTCGGCGAGGCGACGGACTTCGGTGCGGTAGGCCGCGACGCACGATCGCACGGCGTTGCCACAGTCCCCCTCTGAGGCGCCGTTGTGGCGGCCCGCCACCCAGATACTGGCGACCAGACGCCGCAGGTCCCATTCCCATCCACCGGGGTGGGCCTCGTCGAAATCGTTGAGGTCGATGACCAGATCGCGCTCGGGGGACGCGTAGAAACCGAAGTTGCCGAGGTGCGAGTCGCCGCACACCACCGGCGTGATGCCGGTGGCGGGCAGGTGCGCGACGTCCTCCGCCATGACGACGGCGCTGCCCCGCAGGAATCCGTAGGGCGAGGCGACCATGCGTCCCACCCGGATCGGGACGAGACGGTCCACCCGGCCGCGATGGTTGTCCTCGATGAGCTGGACTGGGTCGGGCCTGTCCACGGGTGGGGTCCAGTCCGCCAGTGATCGTCGCGGTACGCGCTTGCGCAGGCTCTTGCCCAGCGCGTACCGCTCGGCACGGGTGACCGGCTGTTGCCGCAGCGAGTGGTAGGCCGCGCTGTCGGTCTCCGCCAGAACGGTGTGTCGGGTCGGCTCGGCAGTCGTCATCGGGTCAATAGTGCGCGCTCGGCGCCCCGGCGGAGGAGTTCCGCGCCGATCGGACACGGTTTGTAGGCTCGCTGCATGTCGCTGAGCGAAGGCGAGGAATTCGCCGGTTACCTGATCGAGCGGCTGCTCGGCACCGGCGGGATGGGCGAGGTGTACCTCGCCAGGCACCCACGCCTGCCACGCCACGACGCGCTGAAGGTCCTCGCGCCCACCTCCACCGCGGATACGGAGTTCCGCGCCCGATTCACACGCGAGGCCGAGATGGCCGCCACGCTGCGGCACCCGCACATCGTCGGCGTGCTCGACCGGGGCGAGTACGACGGCCGGCTGTGGATCTCGATGGACTACGTGGACGGGATGGACGCCGGGCGACTGCTCAGCGAGACGTATCCGGGTGGAATGCCCGAGAGCGAGGTCGTCGACATCGTGTCCGCGGTGGCCGATGCTCTCGACTTCGCCCACGAACGGCGCCTGCTCCATCGTGACGTCAAGCCGGAGAACATCCTCGTGACAGCCTCCGACGGGCGCCGGCGCCGCGTGCTCCTGACCGACTTCGGCATCGCGCGGCGCATCGACGACGTCACCAACCTCACCGACGACAACGTCGCGATCGGAACCGTCAGCTACATGTCTCCCGAGCAACTGCGCGGGCAGACTCTCGACGGCCGGGCCGACCAATACGCGTTGGCCGCCACCACGTTCCATCTGCTGACCGGTGCGCCGCCGTTCGACGACCCCAATCGGGCCGTCGTCATCGGGCACCATCTCGGCACACCACCCCCGCGCATATCCGTGCGCCGGCCCGACCTCGCGCATCTCGACGGTGTCCTCGCCAGAGCCCTAGCCAAGAACCCGAATGAGCGGTATTCCAGTTGCCTCAACTTCGCCGAAGCTTTGTCGGGCCGGCGCCGCGGTGGCGCGGACACCCAACCCCACTCAACTGTGCCGGCGGCCGGTCCACAGGAGCGTTCCGCCACGCAACGGCTCCAGCATCTGGCGCTGCGCGGAACTGCCCACGGCGTCGAGCACCGCGCCGACGGCGCCGACGGCGAATGGCGTGCGGTGTCGTTCCGCCTCACGCCGTCCGCTCCGGTCGGCGACCTCCCGACCCCGGTTTCCGTCACGATCAGCGCCCAGCTCCGGTCCGCCCGGCTCGACGACGGTGCGACGGTGGACGTGCAGGGAGTCTGGGACGGCCGAACCCTCGACGCCGACGAGATCGCGATCTACCCGGCCCCAGCTCGCCCGGAGACTCGGTCGTCGCATACCACTGCGACGTTCGACGCGGCAGCCGGAACTCCCCCACGACGCAGTCGTCGGTGGGCGATTCTCGGCGCTCTCGCGGGAGTGATCGTCGTGGCGGTGGGTGCAGTCGCCTGGTTCACCGGCGGATTCGGTCTCCTGGCCCGGCCGGGACCGATGGTCACGCCGGCCGGTGTCACCGTGTTCGCGCCGGGCGGCGCCGCGGACAATCCGGACAAGGCCCGTCTGGCGATCGATGGCGACCCTGAAACGTCATGGTCCACCGTCACCTACACCGATCCCGTGCCCTTCCCGAACTTCGTCGAGGGCGAAGGACTGATGCTGCACCTGTCCGAACTGACGGCGGTGAGCGCGGTGACCGTCGACCTGTCCAGCACGGGAACCGAGGTCCAGATCCGGTCGTCGCCCTCCGAAGATCCCGCCGCGCTGTCCGACACGACGGCACTTACGCCGACCACCCAGCTGTCGCCCGGGCACAACCGCATCGAAATCGCAGATCGAACCCCGACATCCAACGTGCTGGTGTGGATCAGCACGTTGGGCACCACCGACGGGCAGAGCCGCACGGCGATCTCCGACATCACGGTGCAAGCGGCAGCGTCTTGACGAAGTAGACCCTGTCGAAGCCGTCGTCGACGCGGCGGTCGACCGCGGTGTAGCCGAGGTGTGGGTAGAGGGACAGGTTCTCCGTCATCGCGGCGTTGGTGTAGAGCCGAACCTCGGCGAGCCCGCGACCACGGGCGCGCTTCTCGGCGAAGTCGAGCAGCGCGCGTCCCAGACCGCGACCATGGTGGTGCGGGGAGACCGCGACGGAGTCGACGAAGACGTGGTCCGGCTCGTCGACGAGGACCAGCACACCGATCGGGTCATCCGAGGCGACACCGTCATCCGTTGCGACGTACACGTCATCGGTCGTGGCGACTAGGGTGGCGTAGTCGACCGTCATCGGCGCCGGTGCCCGACCCATTCGGCCAACGTAGGAGCCGTACGCCGCGGCGACGATGCCCTCGATGGCAGGCACGTCCGCCGGCTGTGCCGCCCTGATGACAGTGCTCATCGCAGGTAGATCTCCCATCCGGCCGACTCCGGCATGTGGACATTAGCCCGGCGGACGCCCGCATCGAAGCCTCCCGCTCAGCGGGCGCCGGTTGCGTGAACGCCATCGTCATCTGTCACCGTGCCTGTGCAGATGGCAGAGAACGCCACCGGATCGCATGCGGAGGCATCGAGGAGGACCACATGAAGTCGCCGTCGGCGATCCTGCTCGCGATGTCCGCAGTGGTGCTCGCCGCGCCCGCCGCACATGCCGACACGCCTCACGGCAACTTCGAGCTGCGCATCGAGGGTCGATACGACTTCCACACGTGGATCTGGGCGCTGGCGCACTGCGACGGCGACTGCGTCTTCGTCCAGGCCATCCCCCAACCTGTCGCCAGGGCGTTCCCGTATTCGGGTGACGCGCAACTGGCCGATGGCCGCTACACGCTGGCCGTGTACGTTCCTGACGGATTGCGTTGCGGCAACATCTATTACGGAACGACGATACCCACCCGCGACGTCTACACTTGGGACGCCGTCACCCGTGTGGGTACGTTGACCTCGTCCTTCGATGCCGGGTGCGACGGCAGACCGGGCGTGCTGACGTATCCGTTCAGTCTTGTGCTGATGTAGGGCCGGCGGCCATGGCCTTGGCGTCCATTCCGCCGAGGGATCCCGCGCCGATCTCTGCATTGTGCGCGTGGGCGAAGTGGTGCAGTCCGAACACCGAATCCATCCCGTTGCGCAGACCCATCTGGTCTTCACACTGGTTGACGGCCCGTTTGGCTAGCGCCAGACCGAAGGCGGGCATCGATGCGATACGGGCCGCGAGGTCGAGCGTCGTCGCCTCGAGTGCATCCCGCGGTACGACGCGGTTGACCATCCCCACCTCGCGGGCCCGCTCGGCGGTGAACCGATCGGCGGTGAACAGGATCTCCTTGGCGAATCGCGGGCCGAGGACCCAGGGGTGGGCGAAGTACTCGACGCCGGGAATCCCCATGCGCACAACGGGATCGGCGAAGAAGGCATCGTCTGCGGCGATAATGACATCGCACACCCAGGCCAGCATGAGGCCACCGGCGATACACGCACCGTGCACCATCGCGATCATGGGCTTGGGGATGTCGCGCCAGCGGCGGCACATCCCGAGATAGACCTCCATCTCGCGGGCATAGCGCTGATCGCCGCCGTCCTTGTCGACGTGGTCCCACCACAGCACGGCCTGATTGTCGTAGGACACGTGGTGATCACGGCCCGGGGTCCCGATGTCGTGGCCGGCACTGAAGTGGTCGCCGTTGCCGGCCAGGACGATCACACCGATGTCGTCGTCGTCGACCGCCCGTCGGAACGCCGCGTCCAACGCGTAGGTCATGACCGAGTTCTGCGCGTTGCGGTACCGTGGACGGTTCATCGTCACCACCGCGACCCGACCGATGGCCCGGTACGTCACCACCTCGTCGTCGACGTGATTCGCAGAATCGCCTTCAGATGTCGCCACGGTGACCCTTCCGCCTCGTTGTCGTCGAGCCAAGGGTGCGTGGCGTGAAGGCGTTGCGGTGAAACGACTTCCACACACCGGGAGTCGCGCGGATCACATGCAGGCGATCGACCTCAGGCCGGGTCGAACGACGAGATGCGCCAGGTGCCATCGACTTTGACGAGGCCGACCTTCACGCTGCTCGCCGCCTGGACGGAAGTCGGATTGTCGCGGCTGATCGTCGACTGGTTGATGAACAGCAACACGTGCGCGCTGTCCGGACGAGTATCCATCACGGCCGAGCGCACCACTGCAGCGCTGGCGTGGACATCCTTCTGCTTGGCCGCAGGGACGAGGATCTGACCGGCGAACTGGCTGTAGTAGGCCAGGAATTCGCCGGTGAGGTGAGACCGCGCGGTTGCCAGGTCTTCGTTCAGGGTGGCCGGCGCGTAGGACAGCAGCGCCACTGCCCCCTGCTGCGCGGCGGCCAGCGCCTCGTCGGTGGCAGCGGTCGTTTCGCGGTCCTCACGGTGGGGTCCCAGGTAGACCACGGCGGCGATCGCGAGAGAGATCACGAGGAAGCCGACGGCGGCGAGCAGCCTCCAGCGTGCCGCCAACCACCGCTTCCACGTTCTGGTCGCGACGTCCGCTTCTGCGGGGTGCTCCTCGGCCGCCTCCTCGGTCGCGGTGGAGGTGTCGTCATCGATGCTCGCGGTCACGGCACGAACTCCACTTTCGTCAGTTTCATCTGCTGGCCGTCGTCGACCATGTCCACGCTGAGCCGCCAGTTGCGCGGCTGCTGGTCGGCGCCGGCCGAATTACTGACGGTCGTCGCAGCGGTGACGAGCACAGTCGCCGTGGTCGGAGTCATGGATTCCACGGCGACCGCTTGCGCGTCGGCCTTGGTCACCGACTTGGACTGCTGCGCGGTCTTGACGAAATCTTCTGCCTCAGCCTGGAAGTCGTCGTGGAACTGTCCCGCGGAGTTGTCGAGAATCTGGCGCACGTTGTCTTGGGCTTTGGCGCTGTCGATCGACATCAAGGTGACGACCGCCTGCGATGCCGCGGCCGCGAAAGCGGCGCGACGCTGCTGCTCCTGCTGTTCGAGGTGGTGACCCCACAGCAGATACCCACTCGCTGCCAGGAGCGCTGCGCCGGCAACAACGGCGGCGACGGAAACCAACCCTGCCCCAGTGGGCCGCCACCGTCGTCTCCGGTCGACACCAAATTCGGTGGGCTCCGACGTGCTGGGGTCGTCATCGGGTTGCAGGCCCGCCTTCCGTCGCAGTTCGTCAGCGCGGGCCCGGGCCTTCGCGGCCCGAGCTTCGGCCTCGACGGCCTCGGCCTCGGCCTCCCCCACCAGCGACTGTTCGTCGGTCGCCTCATCCGTCGTCGCGCTCGTCTTGTCGACGCGGCTCATTAGCCGCATGGCCTACCTCCAACTGCCTGTGACTGCTGCCACACCGTAAGCGGCCCGGTTGCCGAGAGGAACCGAAAGCTCCCACCCAGCGGTCACTTTCGCTACCGCGCCGACTACCAGTGCCGCATCGAGCACAACGCTCCGCGCGGCCCCTCGCCGTGATCGACCTCGACACCGTCGATGGCCAACTGACAGCGCACGGTGACAGGAGCGGTCGACGGCGGCCCTGCCGCGGTCACCGTGACCATGGCCCACTGATCGGGTGCGGCCAACGTGGCCTCGTGGATCCACGGGGCCCCCGGCTCGAGCACGACGTCGTCGCGCGGGCTGAACCGGTAGGGGTCGTGGCTGTAATCGGCCCATGACGGGGGGTCCACGTCGCGGTAGTAGATGTCGACGTCGATGGACCGGTCAGTGGTCACGATGTAGGTCACGCGATGCAGCCGCGCGCCGTCATCGGCCTGCGCCGTCGGTGTCACGCTGGTGGACAGCGCGCCGACGGCGAGCGCACACCCGGCCAGGCGGAGCCGCGGAACGGTTGTCATCTCAGGCGTCTCCGCGAACCCAGCGGGCGGCCCCGTCGACGGCGATGCAGGACAGGAAGAGCCCGTCGGGCGCCTGGGCGACCGTGTTCATCGCACCCTCGCACGAGGAGTTCTCCTCTCGGACGCCCTGCAGCGGAGGAGATCTGAAGTATCGCGGGGCGTAGCGTCGCGGCGATCCGCAGAACACCAGCCTCCCCCACGAGGTCGTGCCGAAAACGTAGTGAGCGGTGTCGGCGCACGGCGCACCGAGAACGACGCCGCCGGTGATGCCGGGGACGCAGGACGGATCGTTGCACTCCTGAGGTGCGGCGTAGGCCCTCGCCGGAAGGCTGAGGCCCGCGATGAGGAGCGCCGTGGTCGCGATCACCCGTGCCTGCACGCCCGACACTGTGCCACCGCAGGCGCGGGGCGCCGTCGCATCGCCCACTGGGTGGGAGGTTTGCGGCCACAGAGCGCCGGAACAGGGAAAGTGTGCGGCGACGTGAGGAGTGAGCCCATGTGGTTGTCGAAGACATCGGTTGCCTTCGGGGTGTTGACCGCCGCGGCGGCAGTGGCCGGTCAACCCGGCCCGGTCGCCGGGGCAACCCCGCAGTGGGGCCTCAACGGCACCTACATCGCCACGTCCAACGGCGAGTGGGCGAAGACCTACGATGTGTTCGAAGACGCGGCCAGCACCCGCAGCACCTGGTCGATCAGCACGTCGTGCAGCTACCCCGGCGAGTGCACCGGCACCGTGCACAGCGATTTCGGTTGGGACGCAACGATCTACCAGAAGAGCGGGGTCTGGTACGTGAAGAGGATCGTCGATCGGTGGCAACAGTGCCCCGACGGCAGCGCCGCACCCGGGCTCCAGGTGTTCCGCTTCTACCCCGCGACCGCCGACGGCAGCGGCACCGACCCGACCTCGACCACCCTGATGGGTGAGGATTCGACGACCGGGACGAGCGGATCGTGCGGGAGCAGCGAGGTGCTGTTCACGACGATGCCCTTCAAGCTCGTCAAGACCGGCTGAGCCGCAGAGCTTTTCAGCTCGGGAACATGTCCTTCCAGCTGCGTTCTCCGGTGTGCGGAACCAGATCGGCCTGCCGGAACACCTCACCGGTGGGGGTGGCGTACTGGCCGGTCTGCGGATCGTAGGTGGCGATCGCCACGGACGGGCCGCCCGCGTCGTCGGGGCGGTACGCGCTCGGCGCGACCTGCGCAGGGGTCGGGGCCGGTCCCGGCGCCGGGATCTCCTGCGGTGGGGCGGCGGGTGCGGGCGGGGTGCCTTCCAACGGCCCGTAGATGGCGCCGTCACGGTCGACGCGAGAGTCTGGTGGGACGCCCTGGGCCAGCAGATTCGGATCGATGGGATACGGACCGAGCACATGCTGACGCATGGCGAGAGGCTCGAACGGCTTGTCGCTGTCGCAGATCTCGGCGGTGGGCGCACGTTTGCCCGGGTTTCCCATGCAGGGGTAGTTGCGCGCGCCGCGCACTCCGATGGGCGAGTCCTGAGGGAGCTTGCAGTACAGACCGTCGGGGGTGTCGATGTCGCTGGTGTCTTCCGGGGACCGCCAGGCAGAGGGCGGGAGGAATCCCACCGTGCATGCCGGTGGGTCCCCGACGGTCAGGCTGAAGTCACCCAGCGACATGCCGGTCGGATTGTTCTTCGGTGCGCCGTAGGCCTGGGTGGAGGCGACCACGGGTGGCAGCAACACCAGGAGCTGTTCCAGGCCGGGCTGGTAGGTGACGCCGACCTGGCCGAGGGTGGTCAGGTTCGCCAACAGTATCGGCAGCGTGGGCTTGACCTCGTTGAACAGCCGTGATGCCTCGTCGGCGGCGCCGGGTCCGGTGGACAGCAGGGTCCGGACCTGGGGGTCGTCGGCGGCCACCTGTCCGGTGATGCCCGCGAGACTCCGAGCCCACGTGCGGATGGCGTCGGCCGACTCGGCCTGACCGTCGAGCAGCGGTGCGCTGTCGTCGATCAGCGCTCTGGTCTGATCGGCGTGGGCATTGGCGTCGCCGATCAACCGCGACGATGAGTCCAGCAGAGAACCGACGTCGGGCCCGGTTCCGTTGAAGGCCGTGAAGGTCTCGTCCAACAGTGGACTGATCTTGTCTTTGGGAACGCTGCCGATCAGAGCGCTGACCTGATCGAGCATCGGCCCGACCGCCTGCGGGATCGATGTGTCGGCCTTCGCGATCACCGATCCGTCGCGCAGATACGGTCCCGCGTCGTTGCGAGGCTGCAGGTCGACGTACTGCTCGCCCACCGCCGAGACGCTGAGGACCGCGGCGTGCAGATCGGCCGGGATCTTCGGCGCAGCGTCCAAGGACAAGGTGGCCTCGGCGCCGTCTCTGGTGGGTCGCACGTCGGTCACCTTGCCGACCTGGACGCCGCGGTAGGTGACATTCGAAAACCGGTACAGGCCACCGGTTCCCGACAGTTGCAGTGTCACGGTCATGCGGCCGATGCCGAGCAGGGTCGGGGCCTGCAGGTACGTCACCGCCATCACGGTGATCCCGATGACCGAGGCGACCGCGAACAGGACGAGCTGCGTGCGGACCAGGCGGGTGAGCACTAGCTGCCTCCTGCGGTCGGAGTGACAGGCACGGACTCGGCGGGCGACTCGGCAGGCGCAGCGTCCGGTGAGTCAGCGGGTTCTGCGGGCGGATCGATCAGCGGCGGCATGGTGGAGACGCTCTTCGGAGCGGGAGTGATCGGCATGGTGATCGGATCCTTGGTGTAGTTGGCGTACCAGGGATCTCCGGGTGCGGGCACCAGGGGCGCGCCTTCCTGACCCCACCTGGTGCCCAGGAACAGGCCCCGCTTCAGCCGCGGAATCGTGAAGTCGAAGGTGATGAAGATGTTCATGTAGTCGCCGCGGATGGCGCGGTCGATGAAGTTCTGCGGATACGGGTAGGTCGGGACGAACGCCAGGTCCGTGGCCAGGTTGGGTCCCACATCGGCCAGCGCGCGCACCGTCGGTTCGAGGTTGCGCAGGTTGGTCACCAGGTCGTCGCGGGTGGCTTTGATCACGGTCGTGGCGGTGTCGCTGAAGCGGCCGAGCTTGTCCAGCGCGGTGGTGATGCGAGGCCGTTCCCTGACCAGTACGTCGAGCGCCGGCGGAATTCTCTGCAGCGCTTCGGTGACGACGTCGCGTTGACCGGACAGCGTGCCCGAGAGGCGGTTGAGCGCGGCTATGGATGCGTTGATGTCGTCGCGTTGATCGGCGAACATCCCGACAATGTTGTCGAGGCGGGTGAGCAGGTCGCGGATCTTGCCTTGGCGACCGTCGAGCGCGGCGTTGAATTCGGTGACCAGCTCCCCGATCTTGCCCAAGCCGCCGCCGTTGACGAGCACGGACAGCGACGACAGGGTCTGTTCGGTCGAAGGGTAGGTGGAGGTCTGGTTGAGCGGCAGCGTGGCTCCGGGAGACAGGCGTCCGGCCGCCGATTGCCCGAGCGGCGGGTCCAGCGCGACATGCATGGAACCCAGGAGGCTCGTCTGGCCGACGGTCGCAACGGCGTTCGCCGGGATCACCACGTCGGGCTTCACGGAGATCTCGACGTCGGCGTGCCAGTTGCGGACCGTCATTTGGGAGACGCTCCCGACGATGACATCGCTCACCATCACCGGCGAATTGGGTTCCAACGTGCCCACATTGGCCAGTTCGAGGCGATAGGTCGTTGCGTCGGCTCCCCTTCCGACGGTGCCGGGCAGCGGCAGCGAATTGAGGCCGTTGAAGGCGCACCCCGTCAGGGTCACCATCGCGGCGCTCCCGATCGCGGCGAGGCGAATGACCGATCGTCGCAAGGTCATGGGGTGCCTCCGGGGGCTGGTGGTGCCGGGGCCGGCGCGGCTTCGGCGGGCAGCAACATGTCCTGCAGGGAACGCCCGGGTGGGCTGACCGGCGCGGGTGCGGGCACTCCGGGCGGTATCGGCGCGCCGGGGAACAGTGCCGGGGACGGGTTGGCCGCCACGGCAGGGTTCGGCGCGTAGGCCCCTGGCGGACCCGGGGGCCTTCCCCAGCCGGCGGGGGGCGGTACGTCACCGGCTCCGGTGTAGGCCGACACCGCAGGCGGCGTTGACACGGGTTGTGGCCGTCCACCCGCACCGCCGGGCGCGATGTTCGGATCGGTGTAGACCAGGTTCCCGGGGCTGGGCGCCTTGCGCAGGTAGGCGTTGAACGGCATCGGCAGGTAGTTGAAGTTGATCAGCGACAGGGCAGGCCCGAGGTATTGGGCGCAGAGCTTGGACGTCTCGGGCGCGGTGGCGTTCTTGACAGCGGCGATGGCCGAACACACCACCGACACAGGATCGGCGAAGTTCGACAGGGCGAACGCGCCGACGGCGGTTCCGCTGTCGGGGTTGTAGATGTTGTATCCGTTGGCGATCGCGTTGGGGGCGACGTGCAGGACGTTCTCGAGCTTCATCTTGTTGTCGACGAGGTTCTGGGTGACGTTCGTGAGGCGCTGCAGTTGTTCGACCGTCTGGTTCCGGCTTCCGGCGATGAAGCGCTGGACGTCCCCCACCGCGGTCGCGAGGTTGGTCAATGCTGCGTCCAGGTCGGTACGGCTGCCGTCGATGACGCTGGTGACGCTGGCCAGACGATGCTGGAACTGCACGATCTGGGTGTTGCTGTCCCGCAGCGCGGTGACGAAGACCTGCAGATTTTTGATGATGTCGGTGATGTCGCCGCTCCCCTGCGCGAGGATTCGCCCGACGCCGGCCAGCTGACTGAGCGCCTGGTGCAGCTTCTCGCCGTTGCCGTCCATCGCCGCCGACGCGCTGTCGATGAATCGGCTCAGCGAGGTGGCCGACGCACCGCCCAACGGTCCCAGGTCGGATGCCAGCCGCATGAGTTGGTCTTTGACCTGATCCCATTCCACCGGAACCGCGGTGCGCTCCAGTCTGATTCGGGCCCCGTCTGCCAATACGGGACCGCTGTCCTCGTAGGCCGGGGTGAGCGCGACATAGCGGGCGGCGACGAGGTTCTGCGCCATGATGATCGCCTTGGCATCGGCGGGGATGGCGACACCGTGGTCGATGGCGAGCGTCAGCGTGGCGTGGTCGCCGGCGGGTTCGATGCTGGTGATCCGGCCGACTTTCACCCCGGCGACGCGCACGTCGTCACCGGGGTAGATCGCGGTGGCCGACGTGAACTCGGCCGTCACTGTCGTCGGTCCGAAAACGCTCTGCCGCACCAGCACCGCCGATCCGGCCACGCCGAGGACGATCAACACGATCAGCGCGGCTCGGGTGATGGATGCGCGATGGCGGGTGATCATCGGCTGCCTCCGGGAATGCCGTTGCGGGGCCAGGGGAATTCCGCACGGGGCCCGGCGTTGTCGGGGGGTTGGCCTGCGTTGGTGCCGCGCCGGAATCCGAACGCGTAATCGAGGAACGGCTGCAGTGTCTGCGACGGCAGCAGGTTGCCGATGAACGCGTTGTAGTAGAAGCCGTTGTTGACCGATTCACCCTGTGTGACTTGGTACTTCGCCAGACCGGACAGGGCGCTGGCGATGTTGTCGCGGTTTCGCTCGAGCATCTCGGTCACGGAGTTGAGCTTCTCGAGGGTGGGGGCGAGTTCTTCTTCGTTGTCGTGCACCAGCGAAGACAACTGCTGCGAGAGCGCCGACGTGTTGGCCAGCAGTGTGACAATCGCATAGCGGCGTTGGTCCAGCACCTCGGTGAGGGAGTTGGCGTCGAGCAGCAGCGTGTTCACCTGTTGGCTGCGCTCGGCCAGGATACCTGTCACGTCTGCAGCGCTGCGGAGCAGATTCGCCAGTGATTGGTTGCGGTCGTTGAGCGTTCGGGACAACTGGGTCAGACCGTCGAAGGTCGGACCGAGCTGCGGCGCCATCGCGTCGATGGTCTCCGAGAGCGTGTCCAAGGACTGGTTCAGCGCGCCGGTGTCGGTCGCGGCGGTGTTGGTGGTGAAGTCGCTGACGGCGTCGGTCAGTGAGTACGGCGAGGAGGTGTGGGTCAGCGGGATGGTGTCGGCGGCGTGCAGGGTGCCGGCGCCGGCGGGTTCGAGGGTGAGCATCCGCGCGCCCAGTACGGTCCCGGTGCGGATGTGGGCGGTGGTCTCGGCGCCGAGATGTACTGCGCTGTCTAGGGTGAACGTCACCAGCGCCTTGCCATGGCGCAGCGACACGTCGGTGACGGAGCCTTTGGTCACCCCCGACACCTTGACGTCGTTGCCCGGCGCGAGACCGCCCGCTTCGGCGAACAGTGCGCGGTACTTGATCGCTGTCGCCCACGACCACAGCGTCTGCGGCTGCAAGCCGACGGCGATGACGAGGGCGATCAGGATCACGCCGATGAGTCCGCTGCGGACGAGCTGGGATCCGCGGTACTTCAGCATCAGGGCTCCCCGCAGCGGCCGTTGTTCTGGGTGATCCAGGGGAAGTAAGCGGTCCGGCCCTGGAGGTCGGTGACTCGTATGTTCATCCCGCAGAGGTACTGGTTGATGAAGCTCCCGTAGGAGCCCAGACGGACGAGCTTGCGGTAATTCGCCGGCGCCTTCTGCAACGACAGGTCCAGCTTGGCCTTGTTGTCCTCGTCGGCGAGCAGTGGAGCCAGCCGGGTGAGTTGATCGACGGTGCCCGACAGCGGCGGACGGGCTTGGGTCATCAGATCGGCCAGCGATGCGGTGCCGTTGTCCAGTGCGGTGATCGCGGCTCCGATCGGATCACGCTGCTCGGACAGACCGGTGATGAGTTCCTGCAGGCGCGCCACCGCGCCGGCGAACCGGTCACCGTCGTCGGCCACCGTCGCCATCACGGTGTTGAGGTTGTCGATGAGCTGTTGCACGGTCTGACCGTTGTCCGCGAGTGCCTGAGTGAACGACGACGTGTGCGACAACAGTGATTGGACGGTGCCGCCCTGTCCCTGCAGTATCTGGATCAGCGAGTTGGTCAGGGCGTTGACGTTCTGCGCGTTGAGCCCTTGGATGACGGGCTTGAGTCCGCCGAGCAGCAGATCGAGATCCAGCGCGGGCTCGGTGCGCTCCCGAGGGATCTGTGAACCCGGCGGTTGCAGACGGGTCGAGCCGGGGCTGTCCAGCAGCTCGAGGTACCGATTTCCGACCAGATCGAGGTAGCGCACCGCGACTTTGGTGGAGGTGGTCAGCGCGACGTCACGGTCGGCGTCGAACCGGACGACCACTGTGTTGTCCGGCTGCAGTGCGACGTCGTCGACCGTGCCGACGCGCAGTCCCGCGACGCGTACCGAATCGCCGGACTTGAGGCTGGAGGCATCGGTGAACACGGCGGAGTAGCCGTTGGTGGCCCCGGTGCGGAACTGTCCCATGATGACGAACAGGGCGCCTGTCAGCAGCGTCATGATGACCCCGAACACGCCGAACTTGATCGCGGTCCCGTAGCGGCCGGTCATCCGGGCTGGCCGATCTGGGGGGTGTTCCGCGGCGGGCCGTCCAACGGGCCGAACAGCGCCTGCTTGAGGGCATCGGAGTTCAACAGAATTCCTTGGTTGCCGTATTGGGCCGGGTTGGCGTCGATGTCGGTGACCACGAAGGGAGGGCGTTCCCCGAAGCCGACGTTGGGCAGGCCCATGCATTGGGGACCGCCGGTGGCGGCGACCTTGGGCAGATTCTTGGGATAGCGATAACGTTCGGTGCCGAGGAGGAAGGAGTCGAGCAGCATGACTCCTGGCAGTGGTTGCGGTGCACCCGTGGCGAGCGGTTCGATACCCTTGAGCGCACAGGTCAACGCGGCGTTGTACCGGTTGGTCAACGTGGTGGTGGGCACCAGCAGGCGCATGGTGGTGGCCAGCGAATCACCGTTGGTGGCAACGACGTCGGTGCCGATGTCGGCCAGCCCTATGGTGCTGATCAGCAGGGCGTCGAGATCCTGCTGGCGATCGACGAGGGTGTCGCTGAGCTGGGTCGCGTTGGCTGCCGTCTTCGTGAGGTCGGGCGCGGCGTCGGCGTAGGCGTTGAGGACACCGGGTGCGACGGATATCTCGCGGCGCAGCGTCGACAAGCTGGGATCGAGTGTGCCCAGAAGGTCATCCAGGTCGGTCATGGTCTGTCCCAGCTTGTCGCCGCGGCCGCCGAATGCCTGAGCAAGCGCGCCGAGCGTTTCGTTGAGCTTCTCGGGTTGAACTTCTCTGAGCACCGTGACCAGCTGCTCGAAGACGGTGTTGATCTCGACGGTGACGTGCCGTGCATCGAGCACCTGGCCGGCGCGCATCGAGTCGGTCGACGGCGCTGGAGGAGGGATCAGGTCGATGAACTTGGCGCCGAACACCGTGCTCGAGGCGATCTGCACCTTGGCGTTGGCCGGAATCAGCTCCAGGTCACGCGGATTCATCGCGAGCCGGATCGCGGCCTGCCCGTCGGGCAGCGAGTCGATGGCGACGACCTTGCCGACTTGTGCCCCGTGCCATTTCACCTTGGCTTCGGGGTTCATCACCAGCCCGGCCCGCGGCGAGAGCACCGTCACCGACGCCGTCGGGGCGACCCCACCACGGAACAGCACCACGGCACCGGCGATGACGGCGGCGATCACAGCCAGTGCGACGGTACCCGTCCACATGCGTACAGCGTTGTTCGACAAGGGATTCTGCTAACCGGAGAGATTGAAGTTGCCGTTGGAGCCGTAGACCGCCAACGAGGTGAGCAAGGTGATCGAGACCACCACGATCAACGACGTGCGTACCGCGTTGCCGACGGCGACTCCGACTCCCGCGGGTCCGCCCGACGCGAAGTACCCGAAGTAGGTGTGCACCAACAGGATCGCGAGCGCCATGAGTATCGCCTGGAGGAAGGACCACAGCAGGTCGATCGGGTTCAGGAACGTGGTGAAGTAGTGGGTGTACAGACCGCCGGACTGCCCCAGCAGCACCACGGTGGTGAACTGGCTGGCCAGAAACGACAGGATCACCGCAATCGAGTACAGCGGCGTGATCGCCACCATGCCGGCGACGATGCGGGTGCTCACCAGGTACTCGACGGCCCGGATGCCCATCGATTCGAGCGCGTCGATCTCCTCGTTGATGCGCATCGCCCCCAGTTGCGCGGTGACACCGGCACCGAACGTGGCGGCCAGGCCGATGCCGGCGACGATGGGCGCAGAGATGCGGACGTTGATGAAGGCGGCGAGGAAGCCGGTGAGCGCCTCGATGCCGATGTTGCCCAGCGAGCTGTACCCCTGGATCGCCAGCACTCCACCCGTGGCCAGTGTCAGGAACCCGACGATTACGACCGTTCCGCCGATCATCGCCAATGTCCCTGCGCCCATGCTGATCTCGGCGATCAGCCGGATCACTTCGCTGCGGTAGTGAGCGGCCGCGTAGGGCACGGCCCGGAGCGCTCTGCCGTAGAACAGGACGTGGTCGCCGATGCCGCCGACGATGACGGCCGGCTGTCGCGTCGCTCGCGCCAGCCGGGGATAGGTCGATCGAAGAGCCACGGTGGTGCCGCCCGTCACTTGCTGGTCATCTGGATACCGATGGCGGTGACCACCACGTTGACGACGAACAGCGCCATGAACGCGTACACGACGGTCTCGTTGACGGCGTTGCCGACGGCTTTGGCGCCGCCGCCGCTGATGGTCAACCCGCGGTAGCAGGCCACCATCCCGGCGATGAGCCCGAACAGCGCAGCTTTGACGCACGAGATGACGACCTCCGGAATGCCGGTCAGCAGCGTGATGCCCGCGGCGAAGGCGCCTGGGTTGACGTCCTGCACGAACACCGAGAACAGGTAGCCGCCGAGGATGCCGATGATCACGACGAGGCTGTTGAGCAGCATCGCGACCAGCCCCGAGGCGAGCATTCGGGGTGTCACCAGCCGCTGGACGGGGTTGATGCCGAGTACTTCCATGGCGTCGATCTCTTCGCGAATCGTGCGCGATCCGAGATCCGCGCACATCGCCGTCGCGCCCGCGCCGGCGACGATCAGCACCGTCACCATCGGACCGACCTGGGTGACCGCGCCGAACGCCGCACCTGCTCCGGACAGGTCAGCCGCCCCCAGCTCGCGCAGCAGGATGTTGAGCGTGAACGACACCAGCACGGTGAACGGGATCGCCACCAACAAGGTGGGTGCCATGGACACCCGCGCCACGAACCACGACTGGTCGAGGAATTCGCGCCACTGGAACGGTCCGCGCACGACGAACTTGGCGGCGTCGACCGACATGGCGAACAATCCACCGATCCCCTGCAGCGGGACGGTGAGTTGTCGCTGCGGCATCGCTTCCTCCTGTGACCCGGGACACGTCGTGACCCGGGGGAACACTCGCAGCTCGCCCGCTGTCGGAAAACGGGGTGTCCCGCCCATCGGGAGAACGCCTGTGGCCGCCTCCGCCCCGGAGCGGATCACCGGTCACCGGAACGCCGCGTTGCGCCTGGCGGGCGGCGCGTGTGAGGCTCGCGACGACGATCCGGCGGCGACGAGAAGAGGACCCGTGTCACAGACTGCTGCTGTCCCGAACACACCTGGTGGGGCCGAGGCATTGCGTGAAACACCCACGAGTGCCGGGGCTTTGCGCTATTACGACGTCGGCCAGGGGCCGGTGGTGCTGTTCCTGCACGGGTCGGGGCCTGGAGTGACGGGATGGCGAAACTTCCGCGGGGTGCTACCGACCTTCGCCGAGCACTTCCGGTGCCTGATCCTGGAATTCCCGGGGTTCGGGGTGACCGACGACTGGGGCGGGCATCCCATGGTCACCGCCCAGGGCACCGTCGTCCCGTTCCTGGATGCGCTGGACATCGAGCGGGCGCACATCGTCGGCAACTCCATGGGCGGCGGGGTGGGCATCAACACCGCGATCGCCGCGCCCGAACGGGTCGACCGCCTGGTGACCATCGGCGGGATCGGCACCAACGTCTTCTCCCCCGGACCCAGCGAAGGCATTCGACTGCTTCAGGAATTCACCGAGGACCCGACCCGGCAGCGTCTGGTCGACTGGCTGAACTCGATGGTGTTCGACCAGGCGCTGTTGACCGATGAGCTGATCGAGGAACGGTGGGCGCTGGCCACCGATCCCGAGACATTGGCCGCTGCACGCCGGATGTACGGCAAGGCCGCGTTCTCGGCCATGATGGCTGCCATGGCCTCGTCTGAGGCACCGCTGCCGTGGGCGCGCATGCACAAGGTCGCGGCCCCGACGTTGTTGACCTGGGGTCGCGACGATCGGGTCAGCCCGCTGGACATGGCGTTGATACCGATGCGCACTATCCCCGACGCCGAGCTGCATGTGTTCCCGCGCTGCGGGCACTGGGCGATGATCGAGGCCAAGGCTGCGTTCGAATCGGTGGTCACCGGTTTTCTTCAGCGGGTGGCCTAGCACACGTCCGCTGGGCGGAACACGACCGCCTGTTCTCCGCGGCCACCTCCCTAGGGTGATCGCACCGCCCGAAGGGATCACCATGCTCGACACCGCAACCCGCGACGCGGCCGCGCACACGCTGCGCCGCGCCGAACAGCAGCGCCGCCCGATCGACCCGCTGATCGACTCCTACCCCGATCTCGACATCGCCGACGCCTATGCGATCCAGCGCGCCAACATCGCCGAACGCCTCGCTGCAGGTGTGCAGATCTGCGGGCACAAGATCGGCCTGTCGTCACCAGTGATGCAGCAGATGATGGGTGTCGACGAGCCCGATTTCGGCCATCTGCTGACCGACATGGTCATCGAGAACGGCGCCGTCGTCGATCTCTCGTCGCTGTGCCATCCCCGTGTCGAGGTGGAGGTGGCATTCGTGCTGGGCGCCGGGCTGCCCGGGAACTGCACGCCCGAGGATGTCCTGACAGCCACCGAATACGTGAGCGCGGCAATCGAACTCATCGACAGCCGCATCCTGAACTGGCGCATCGGCATCATCGACACGATCGCCGACAACGCGTCCTCGGGCAAATTCGTCGTGGGTCCCGACCGCGTGGCGCCCGACGCCCTCGACCTCGCCGACGTCGATGCGGCGCTGTACTCAGGCTTCGGCGGGCGCGACGTCCTGGTCACCCGCGGGTCCACCAGCGCGGTGCTGGGCCACCCCGCCAATGCGGTGGCGTGGTTGGCGCGCACCCTGTCCGCATATGACGTCACGCTCGACGCAGGACACGTCGTGCTGTCCGGCTCCTGCACCCGAGCCGTCGACGTGGCCAAGGGTGACCATTTCCGAGCTGGACTCTCCGGACTCGGCGAAGTGTTCGTCGAATTCGTCTGAGGCAGCGCACTTTCGATGTCAGGAGTGAACCCCATGGGCGGCAAGGCGACGGTGGCGATTGTCGGGTCGGGCAACATCAGCACCGATCTGCTGTACAAGCTTCTGCGTTCGGAGTGGCTGGAGCCGCGCTGGATGATCGGAATCGACCCGGCCAGTGAGGGGTTGGCGCGGGCGCGGTCGTTGGGGTTGGAGACCTCGCATGAGGGTGTGGACTGGTTGCTGTCTCGGGATGAGTTGCCTGACATGGTGTTCGAGGCCACCAGCGCTTATGTGC
>JAEXZY010000101.1 GCA_023404955.1 Actinomycetes bacterium | reverse complement strand
TGCCACATAAACAACCCCTGACCCCGGCCTCCCGCGACGGCCCCCCGGCGCACGCGGGGGGCCCTTTGTGATTGGTCAGTCGCGGTCTGCGCTCGTGTGTTTCGCCGTATCCGGGCTGGGACCCGTGCCCGGCCCGCTGACGTGCTTGCCCGCCGAACCGTTGGTCTCCTGCAGCAGATTACGAATCTCGGTGAGCAGGCTGAGCTCCGTGTCCTGGGCCTGCTCCACCTCGCCGCGCTCGCGGAGCTTCTTGTACGGCAGCACGATCACGAAGTACACGACGGCTGCGACCAGGAGGAAGTTGATGAAGGCCGACAGCACGGCGTTGAAGTCGACGTACTTGTCGGCGCCGAGTGGAATCTTCAAGATTCCGTACTCTCTGTTGCCTCCGGCGCCGATACGGTCGATGAGCGGCTGAATAACGCTGTCGGTGAAGGCTTTCACCAGGGCGGTGAACGCCGTACCGATGACCACCGCCACCGACAGATCGATCACGTTGCCGCGGGCGAGAAACTCTTTGAATCCCTTGATCATGCTCATCCTCCCGTTCGCATCTTGTGGACTGACAGGGCTCCACGTTAGTCGTTACTGCCACCGATCGAACACTTTCTGCCACCGGAATTATCCGTCTGAGCTGCGGGTTTAAGAAGCATGAACAGCATCGGTATCGCCACCGCAACAGCAACCGCCCTCACCGCCGTGGCGCTGGGGCTGGCGGCACCGGCACTCGCCGCGCCGACTGCCGTCAGCGCCGAGGACACCATCAGCGAACTGGAGGCCGCGGGCAACCGGGTCATCGTCACGCGCCAATCCCGTGTGCCGCTCGACGAGGCCACGGTGGTCAACCTGACGACCGGCCCTGACATCTGGAAGCGGGTGTGGGACGCCGACTTCGAGGATCAGCATCTGACCAGGACGGGCAGCGTCATCTACCTCACCGTGAAGTAGGTCAGTGCAGCGTCAGCGTCACTGCTTGCACCAGTGCTGCGCCCGCTACAGCCTTCGCTGTCGCTGACGGGAGGGCAACCAGGACAACGCGATTGCCGTTCTGTGCAGTGATCCCGCCGTTCTTGGTGGACACCAGCACCACGATCGCGTTCGTTGCGATGACCCGTGCCTCGGACCCAGTGTCGGCCGCGGCAGGGGCGGCCACCACGTCGACCACATCGCCGGCCCGGAGCAAATCGAGGAGTGCGGCATCGGCCAGCGGGAGGGCCACGATGCGTGCGTCGGGGCCGGCGGTCGATTCGGCCAGGCGCGGCCCGACCAGGCGGACGTCGGTCAATGCTTCGCCTCGGCGGGCTGGACCTGCCAGCGTGCTGCCTTCGACGTCATCGAGGCGGATTCGCGCCCCGTCCGGAATGGTTGCGGCACTTCGCTGTTCGAGCCGGACGTCCTGTGCGGTCAGCGCCGTGCCGGGGGTGAGGTCCCGGGCCGCGACGACGACGTCGACGCGGTCGTCACGCGGATCGTCGCGCCACGCCGCCGCGGCAGCGAGCAACACCAGGGCGCCTGCCAGAATTCGCCGCGCGATCACCGTGCGCACCCAGTCAGGACGGAGCGCGCGCGTCAACCGGTGCAGTGCAGTGGGATCGAGCGAGCCGGACATGCGGCCACGCTAAAGCGACGGGCAGCTCTCGTCAGCGACTGTTTTCCTGCTTGTGGATAACGGGTTCAGCTGGATGCGGCCGCGGCAGGCGTCGACGAGGAGCTCGACGAACCGGATGACGAACCGGAGGTGCTCGATGACGAGGACGACGACGAGGACGAGGACGAGCTGTCCGACGAACCCGACGAGCTGGACTCCGAGCTGCTGCTCTTCGCGCTGGAACCTGTCGAGCTCTTGCCGGACTCGCGGCTGTCGGTGCGGTAGAAACCGCTGCCCTTGAAGACCACTCCGACCTTGCCGAACACCTTGCGCAAGCGACCGTCGCACTGGGGGCACTCGGTCAGCGAATCGTCGGTGAAGGCCTGCACCACGTCGAACTTGTTGTCGCACTCGGTGCACGCATAAGAATAGGTGGGCACAGCTTCCTCCGAGGTCGTCAAACTTATTAGCACTCTACCGACTCAAGTGCTAGAACCGCCAGCGGGTTCCTGTCATTCCCGCCGCAGGTCGACGACGCCGAGGCCAGGCGTCACGGCATGGGTCATCGGGACATCGTGCGGTTCGTGCGGCAACTCCTCAACCAGTTCCTCGTCACGAACGACCGCCACCAGCGGCGTCGCGGCGGCAGCTCGTCGCAGTGTCCGATCGTAGAAGCCGGCGCCGCGACCCAGGCGGGAACCGCGACGGTCCACGGCCAACGCCGGTATCAGCACAGCGCTCGCCTCGGCGACTGTTCCCGTCGGCAGATGCGGAGGCGGCGGTTCGCGAAGTCCCAGCGCTGCGCGGATCAGAGTGCCCGCACGGTAGGTGCCCCACAGCAGGGGCTGGGGTGCACCGTCGTCGTCGTGGCGCGCCACGGGCAGCAGCACCCGCACACCGCGGTCGGTCAGTGCGTCGAGCATGGCCGCCGAGCCGGGCTCGGACCCGACCGGAACATAAGCGCACACCGTGGTGCCGGGGGTGACCCACGTGAGCAGATGGTCGATCAGCGAGGCGGCCTCGGCGGCGCGCTGCTGCGGCGTCGACGCCGCGCGGGCGGTGAGGATTGCGGCGCGTACCTGTGCTTTCGTCAGGAACACTGAGTAGCCTTCCGCGTGCCGGGTAAGGAGAGAACTACCAACCCCGAGAGGTTAGTGTGTGAACGATGAATCGGCCTGAAGTTCCCATACCGCGCACCGCGGTCGTCCCCGCCGCGGGGCTGGGAACCCGCTTCCTGCCTGCGACGAAGACGGTGCCCAAAGAGCTGCTGCCCGTCGTCGACACGCCCGGGATCGAACTGGTGGCCGCCGAAGCCGCCGAGGCCGGAGCCGAACGCCTGATCATCATCACCTCCGAGGGCAAGGACGGGGTGGTCGCCCATTTCGTCGAGGACCTGGTGCTCGAGGGCACGCTGGAGGCTCGCGGGAAGAACGCGATGCTGGAGAAGGTGCGGCGCGCGCCTGCGCTGATCAAGGTCGAGTCGGTGGTGCAGGCCGAGCCCAAAGGCCTCGGACACGCGATCGGATGTGTCGAGGAGAGCCTCACCTCCGATGAGGACGCGATCGCGGTGCTCCTGCCCGACGACCTGGTGTTGCCCACCGGAGTCTTGGAGACCATGTCGAAGGTCCGCGCCAAGCGCGGCGGGTCCGTGCTCTGCGCCATCGAGGTCGACCGCGAAGACATCAGCGCCTACGGCGTCTTCGACGTCGAGACCGTCCCCGACGCGGCGAATCCGAACGTGCTGCGAGTCAAGGGGATGGTGGAAAAGCCCAAGGCCGAGGACGCGCCATCGCCGTACGCGGCGGCCGGACGCTACGTGCTCGACCGGGCGGTCTTCGACGCGTTGAAGCGGATTCCGAAAGGCGCGGGCGGTGAACTCCAGCTCACCGACGCCATCGCGCTGCTGATCGAAGAGGGCCATCCGGTGCATGTCGTGGTCCATCGCGGATCTCGACACGACCTGGGAAATCCCGGAGGCTACCTGAAGGCTGCGGTTGACTTTGCGTTGGAGCGAGACGACTACGGGCCCGAATTACGGCGGTGGTTGGTCGAGCGGCTGGGGCTCCGGCAGGATCCGGCCGAGCACTAGCGCCACCGATCACGCGTATCTTCTGCGGAGCGCGTAGGCGCTCAACAGAAGAAAGGCATGCTGTGCGTTCGGTGGAGGAGCAGCAGGCTCGGGTGGCCGCGGCCGCGGTGGCGCCGCGCCCTGTACGGGTGGCGATCGCCGAGGCGCAGGGCTTGATGTGCGCCGAAGAGGTGGTCACCGAACGGCCGTTGCCGGGGTTCGACCAGGCGGCGATCGACGGGTACGCGGTGCGCAGCGTCGACGTGCTGGGCATCGGCGGTGGCCCGGACAGCGGTGACGGTGACGAGCCCGAGAATCGTGACCTGAGCCTGCCCGTGATGGGCCTGATCGAGGCCGGTTCGCGGACGCCGAGCCGGTTGCAGCCGCGCCAGGCCGCGCGCGTGCAGACCGGTGCGCCGATGCCGACGCTGGCCGACGCGGTGCTGCCGCTGCGCTGGACCGACGGTGGGGAATCTCGGGTGCGGGTGCTGCGTGGCGTCCGCTCGGGCGCGTACGTGCGCCGGACCGGCGACGACGTGCAACCCGGGGATGTGGCCGTGCGGGCAGGCGCGATCATCGGCGCGGCGCAGGTCGGCCTGCTGGCTGCGGTGGGTCGGGAACGTGTGCTCGTGCATCCGAGGCCGCGGCTGTCGGTGATGTGCGTGGGCGGGGAGCTCGTCGACATCTCGCGAACCCCCGGCAACGGCCAGGTCTACGACGTCAACTCCTACGCGTTGGCCGCTGCAGGCCGGGACGCCGGCGCCGAGGTGAACCGCGTCGGCATCGTGCCCACCGATCCTGCGCAGCTGCGCGAGGTCGTCGAAGGGCAGCTGAGCCGAGCCGAAGCAGTGGTCATCGCGGGCGCGGTCGGTGGCGCGGCGGCCGAGGGCGTGCGGTCCGTGCTGGCCCAGTTGGGCGACATGGAGGTGACGCGTATCGCGATGCACCCCGGATCGGTGCAGGGCTTCGGTCAGCTCGGGCCTGATGGTGTGCCGGTGTTCCTGCTGCCCGCCAATCCGGTCAGTGCGCTGGTGGTCTTCGAGGTGATGGTGCGGCCGCTGCTGAGACTGTCGCTGGGCAAGCGGCAGCCGATGCGGCGCGTCGTGCGGGCGCGGGCGCTGTCGCCGATCACGTCGGTGGTCGGCCGCAAGGGCTACCTGCGAGGGCAGTTGATGCGCGACCAGGACACCGGCGAGTATCTGGTGCAGGCGCTCGGCGGGGCGCCGGGTGCGTCGTCGCATCTGCTGGCCACGCTCGCCGAAGCAAACTGCCTGGTGGTCGTGCCCAGCGACGCCGAGCAGATCCGCACCGGCGAGATCGTCGACGTCGCGTTCCTGGCTCAGCGCGGCTGAGACCGAATCCGCTTTCCGTGATGAACCTCCTCGGCTCCCGTTCGCAGCACCCCGGGTGGCCGCAGCCCGTGGGTCCGCTGCGGGTGGCCGCGGGAACGGTGCGACTGCGCCCCGTCCGTCTGCGCGACGCCGCGCAGTGGAGCAGGATCCGATTGGCCGACCGCGCGCATCTCGAGCCGTGGGAGCCGTCGACGGACATGGATTGGCAACTGCGCCATGCGGTTTCCTCGTGGCCGGCGGTGTGCTCGGGCCTGCGGGGCGAAGCTCGTAAAGGCCGGATGCTGCCGTATGTCATCGAACTCGACGGGCAGTTCGCAGGGCAGTTGACCATCGGAAACGTCACACACGGCGCACTCCGATCGGCATGGATCGGCTACTGGGTGGCTCGCGAGTTCATCGGGGGAGGGGTTGCCACCGGGGCGCTGGCGCTGGGTCTGGATCACTGCTTCGGGCCCGTGATGCTGCACCGCGTGGAGGCCACGGTAAGACCGGAGAACGGCGCGAGCCGCGCGGTTCTGGCAAAGGCCGGATTTCGCGAGGAGGGCCTGCTGCAGCGCTACTTGGATGTCGACGGCGCGTGGCGGGACCACTTGCTGGTGGCTCTCACGATCGAGGAGGTCAACGGCTCGGTGACCTCCGCACTGGTGCGTGCGGGGCGGGCACAGTGGGCATGATCGCCCTTTGCCCGTACCTCTGTGGCTGATGTGACACGTGTGACGTTTGGTGCTTGTACTCAGCGAATTACAGGTGTGTAATTGTTTCGGCGCGCCGCTCACGGATGCGCTGGTCGGACAGACCTAGCCTGATGGGGAAAGGAGCAGGCGCCATGCCAAGCATCCCCCAATCTCTTCTCTGGATCTCCCTCGTCGTGCTCTGGCTGTTCGTGCTGGTGCCGATGTTGATCAGCAAGCGCGACGCCGTGCGCCGCACCAGTGACGTGGCGCTGGCCACCCGGGTGCTCAACAGCGGCGCCGGCGCGCGACTGCGCCGCCGCGGCGGGCCGGCCGCAGGGCATCGCAGCGATCCGCACTGGCAGCCGACGGACGAGGACGGCGAGGCGGCGACCGACGACGTGCCGAGCCGCTCGGTCGTCATGGTGGCCGAGCGCGACGCCGACGAGCCCGACTATCTCGACGTCGACGTCGTCGAGGAGGCCGGTGCGCTGCCGATTGCGGAAGCGGCGCCGACGGCCGACGAGCCTGTCGTCCGGGCTCATGTCGAAGACCTCGAGGATGCCGAAGAGCTCGAAGACGCCGAGGAGCTCTCGGCTGCTGATGACGATGCTCGCGCCGACGATGAATACGAGTACGTCGACGACTCCTCCGGTCTCGAGCCGCCCGCGGACACCGATCTGCGCGGCGCCGAATCGCTAAGTGAGGCGCGGCGCCGCCGTCGTGAATCGGCCACCGCCGCGGCGGTGAGTGCGCGCAAGTATCGGTTCCGGGCGCGCACGCTGGCCGTGATGGCGGTCTTGATTCTCGCCAGCGCCGTCGCAGCGTTCACGTGGTCGGCGTCGATGTGGTGGGCCTGCGGCACCATCGCGGCGATCACGCTGCTGTACCTGGCCTATCTGCGGCGTCAGACCCGTATCGAAGAGCAGCTGCGCCGCCGCCGCGCCCAGCGCATGGCGCGGTCGCGCCTCGGGGTCGAGAACACCAGCGATCAGGAGTTCGATGTCGTCCCGTCGCGGCTGCGCCGGCCCGGCGCCGCCGTCCTCGAGATCGACGACGAGGACCCAGAGTTCGAGCACCTCGAGTACGTCGCGTTCGCGCGGCATTACGACCTGCCACGGGCCGCGGGGCAGTAGCCCAGGCGATTTCTGCCGGTGACCGGCGACTGGTAGCCTGCTACCGGTATCAGGGGCTATGGCGCAGTTGGTAGCGCGACTCGTTCGCATCGAGTAGGTCAGGGGTTCGATTCCCCTTAGCTCCACAGGATTTCACCGATCGGCACCTCAATGGGGGGTCAGTCCGGTCTCCCGGCGAGCAGACGCGAACTCGAGTGAATCGCCGCGCGGAAGCTCGAGTTCGCGTCTGCTCGCGGAAAGAACGCGCGTCGAAGTGTTCGTGTTGTGTCCTTGCGCGGGACGGTAGTGCTTTCTATTATCTGCGTATGCATGCAGATAAGGGAGGATGCACTCGGCGGCTGCCCGACGACCAGGTCGACCTCGTGGTCGAGGTGTTCCGCATGCTCGCCGACGCCACCCGAGTGCAGGTGTTGTGGGCTCTGGGCAGCCGCGAGATGTCGGTCAGCGATCTCGCCGGCCACATCGGCAAGCCCGCTCCGTCGGTGTCCCAGCATCTGGCAAAACTGCGCATGGCGCGGCTGGTCCGCACCCGCCGCGAGGGCACCACGATCTTCTACAGCCTGGACAACGAGCATGTGCGGCAGCTGGTCACCGACGCCGTCTTCAACGCCGAACACGCCGGGCCCGGTGTGCCCGGCCATCACCGCGACGACTCCGAGCTCGCCGTCCTGCATTCCGAAACGAATGGGGGGCAGCGGGCATGACTCACGAAGCGCATCACCACGACCATGACCATGTCCACGACCACGACTATGGCCATCATCACGACCACGGCGGGACCATCGGCGCCGCGCTGCGGGAGATCTTCGCCCCGCACAGCCACGACGCCGGCGACAGCATCGACGATGCGCTGGAATCGAGCGCCGCCGGAATCCGCGCCGTGAAGGTCAGCCTGCTCGTCCTCGGCGTCACAGCGCTCGCGCAGATCGGCATCGTCGCCGTCTCGGGATCGGTGGCGCTGCTGGCCGACACCGTGCACAACTTCTCCGACGCCCTCACCGCGATCCCGCTGTGGATCGCCTTCGCGCTGAGCACCAAGGCGGCCACGCGGCGTTACACCTACGGCTACGGCCGCGCCGAAGATCTCGCCGGGCTGTTCGTCGTCGCGATGATCGCGCTGTCCGCGGTCATCGCGGGCATCGAATCGGTGCGCCGCCTGATCAACCCGGTGCCCATCGAGCACGTGGGCTGGGTCGCCGTCGCGGGCCTGATCGGGTTTCTCGGCAACGAGTGGGTCGCTCTCTACCGCATCCGTGTCGGCCGGAGAATCGGATCAGCCGCCTTGGTTGCTGACGGATTACACGCTCGCACAGACGGATTCACGTCACTGGCGGTGTTGTTCGGCGCCGGTGGCGCGGCGCTGGGCTTCCCGCTCGCCGACCCCATCATCGGAGTTGTCATCACCGTCGCGATCCTCGCGGTGCTGCGCACCGCGATGCGCGACATCTTCCGTCGCCTCATGGACGGCGTCGATCCGAGCTTCGTCGACACCGCCGAGGCGGCGCTGGCGGACGAACCCGGCGTCACCTCCGTCCGGAGCGTGAAGATGCGCTGGATCGGGCACCGGCTGCACGCCGATGCCGAGCTCGACATCGACCCGAACGTCAGCCTCGCCGACGCGCATCGCATCGCGCACGAGGCCGAGCACACCCTCACCCACGCGGTGCCGAAGCTGTCCTCGGCGTTGGTGCACGCATATCCGCGGCGGACGTAACCTTGACGTCTGGACATGCGATGCAATGACCAGACCATAACCGGCCGGTGCAAGGAAGAACGCGATGAGACCACGCTTGGTGATTCTCGCGACCGTGATGATGGCGCTGTGTGGCGTCACGCCTGCGATCGCCCATGCCGACGTCGACGACGGCGCCGGTTCCGGTGCACGGGTGGCGGTGCTCGCCGGGGCGCTCGACAATCCAGGGCGGACCATGCAGCAGCTGCACGGCTCGCTGTGTGCGCCCCCGAACGTCTGCGAGCCGATCAACTACATGAACGTCGGTCTCGCGGGTCCGGCCATCGGTCAGGCCAGCCTCGACGACGGGGTGGCCAAGCTCGACGGATGGATCAGGAACACCCCGGGGCCGAAGATCGTGTTCGGCCACTCGCTCGGCTCCAACATCATCAACCGGTGGCTGCGCCAGTTCTCGTTCGATCCGACCGCACCGCCGCCGAGTGAGCTGCGGTTCGTGACCACCGGTTCCCCCGAACGCGCGGGCACCGGGTTCGTCTACACCGATCCCGAGGGCAAGAACCGCTGGCGCGCAGCCCAAGGGTTCGGCATCCCGCCGAACACGCCGTACAAGGTGGTCGACATCTGCCGCAAGTGGGACGGCTTCTGCTACTACATCCCGGGCGACGAACGTTCGATCGACGGCCAGATGAGCAAGAGGCACACCGACTACTCGGACATCAACATCGACGACCCGGCCAATCAGGTGACCGTCAACGGGAACATCACCGAGGTGCTGGTGCCCACGCCGGGCCTGGGCTAGAACGGGCTGCTGTTCTGCTGCCACTCCGCTGATTCTGGGCGTGCGCCGAACCGGCGGGCATAGTCCTCGTGCATCCGCGCCTGCTTCTTGCGCTTGATGACGTCGACGAGGTTCGGGTCGAGCCCGTGCACGGCGAGCCGGTGCCGCCGCCACGGCTTGTTCAGCGCGAGCGCCATCAACACCGCCCACACGTAGATCGGCGCCGTCATCTCCAGGTGCATGTACAGGTTGACCGGGATGAGCCAGAACGGGGCCAACACGAAGATCGGCGGGATCGAGTAGCGGATCATGTGCCGGCGCACCGCACCCTCGCCGGCCAGGTCCTCGGCGACCCAGCGGTCCATCGACGCGGGCAGCCGCCGACCGTAGATGTAGGTGAAGTACTGCCTCAGTGTGGGTTTGTCGGCGGACATGTCGGCTCCTCGTGGTGGGGTTCAGGCGTGCAGGGCGCCGGCGGCCAGGGCGGCGGTGTTGACGCGGGTCAGGGCAGAGCGCAGGTGTTCGAGTTCGGCCAGGTCGACGCCGAGGCTGGCCACCACCGTCGTGGGTATGGTCAGCGCCCGTTCGCGCAGCGCTATGCCGTCGGGCGTCAGCTCGACATCGGTGGCCCGCTCGTCGGTCGCACTGCGGGTGCGGGTGATCATCCCCAGCGCCTCGAGACGCTTCAGCATTGGGGACAGCGTGGCCGAGTCCAGTTGCAGGGTCGCCGCGATCTGCTTGACCGACAACGGCGCAGGCGCGTCGTCGGCCGTCTTCCTGTGGTCCCACAGGGCGAGCATCACCAGGTACTGCGGATGCGTCAGGCCGAGAGGCTCCAGGAGGGGGCGGTAGACCGCGAGCACCGCGCGATTGGTGACCGCGAGTGCGAAGCACACCTGCTGCTCGAGGGCGAGCGGGTCGATGTCAGCGGCGGTGGTCACGTACCCATCGTGCACTAATAGTTAGGGCACTAGCAATATGCCGGCCATCACACCGGATTCCTTGCCGGGTGCTCACGGGCGCCCGTAGCCTCGAGTGATGTCCGGGGTGACCGCCGTGGAGGCCGACGACCTCGCCGCCCTCGATGTGTTCACCGGCACGGCGGCGTCGGCCCTCGTGCCGCTGGCCCAGCAGTTGCGCCCGCTGTCGGCAGCACCGGGTCAGGTGCTCATGCAGCAGGGCGAACTCGCGGTGAGCTTCCTGTTGATCGGATCCGGGCACGCCGAGGTGAGCCACTCCGGTGCCGACGGACACGACACCGTCGTCGACGTCGGTTCTGGGTTGGTCGTCGGCGAGATCGCGTTGCTGCGCGACGCTCCGCGCACCGCCACCGTGGTCGCCACGGAGCCGCTGGCCGGCTGGGTGGGCGGCCGCGAGGCGTTCGCCACGATGCTCGAGATCCCCGGGATGATGGACAAGCTGGTGCGCACCGCGCGGCAGCGGCTGGCTGCGTTCATCACGCCGATACCGGTGATGATGCGCGATGGCGGCATGTTCCACCTGCGCCCGGTGCTGCCGGGCGACACCGCGCGCATCGCCCAGGGGGCGGTCGAGTTCTCCAGCGAAACGCTCTACCGCCGCTTCCAGTCCGTGCGGTCACCCACGAAATCTCTGATGAGGTACCTCTTCGAGGTGGACTACCTCGATCACTTCGTGTTCGTGCTGACCGAGGGCGTCGACGGTCCCGTGGTGGCCGACGTCCGGTTCGTGCGCGACGAGCGCCACCCCGAGGAGGCAGAGATCGCGTTCATCGTCGGAGACGACTACCAGGGCCGGGGCATCGGCACCTTCCTGATGCGTGCCATCTCGGTGGCGGCGTATGACGACGGGGTGCGCCGGTTCACCGCGCGCGTGCTGTCGGACAACATGCCCATGCGCGCGATCCTGGACCGCTTCGGCGCCGTCTGGCACCGCGACGACCTGGGTGTGGTCGTCACCGAGATCGATGTGCCGAAACCGTCGGACCTGCCCTTCGACGCCGAGCTCATCCAGCAGATCCGCGGTGTGGCTCGCCAGGTGATCAGGGCCGTCGGATGACGTCTTCCGCTCGAAAACCCGCGCTGAACAAGGACACTCGCGTGTGCATCTCGCTGGCCGGGCGCCCGAGCAACATCGGCACGCGGTTCCACAATCATCTGTACGACGTGCTCGGGCTCGACTTCCTCTACAAGGCGTTCACCACGACCGACATCGTCGCCGCCATCGGTGGTGTCCGCGCGCTCGGCATCCGCGGCTGCTCGGTGTCGATGCCGTTCAAGGCAGATGTGCTCGAGCTCGTCGACGAGGTGGAGCCCTCGGCGCGGACGCTGAACTCGGTCAACACCATCGTCAACGACTACGGTCGGCTGACTGCCTCGAACACCGATTACCTTGCCGTGCAACAACTCATCGACGACAACGGCCTCACCCCGCAGCAGTCGGTACTGATCAGGGGCAGCGGGGGAATGGCCAGCGCGGTCGGGGCGGCATTCGCTGACCGTGGTTTTCGTACCGGCACGATTCTGGCTCGCAATGCCGACGCAGGCCGGGCTCTGGCGGAGCGGCTGGGGTACTCCTATGAACCCGGCGGGGGCGCACCGCTTACCGCCGACATCGTCGTCAACGTCACCCCGATCGGGATGGCGGGCGGTGCCGAGGAAGGTGACCTGGCGTTCGACGAGCGGGCGATCCGCAACGCGCACACCGTGTTCGACGTCGTCGCGCTGCCGTCGGAAACGCCGCTCGTCACCGCCGCCCGCAGCGCCGGGGTCCGCGTGATCACCGGGGCGCAGGTGATCGCGTTGCAAGCCGCAGAGCAGTTCGAGCGCTACACGGGAGTGCGCCCGACGCCGGAACAGATCGCCGAAGCCTCAGCGATTTCGCGGGCGTGACACCGATCAGGGCGTGATCTTCGCCTGATCGTCGATCGCCGAGGTCGCGTCCATCAACGCGTTGGCTTCCTCCGGAGTGCCCTCGGCGTTGATCTGCAACACGTACAGGCCCTCTTGGCCGGGCACGACGACAGTCTTCTGGGCGACCATCCGCTGCGCGCCGTCCTTGGTGTACGTACCGCCGATGACAGTGGCGTCGAAGCCACTCAGCTTGTTCGGCTGACCCGATTCGGGACCCTCGAAACCGGGGAGCGCGCGGATCTCACCCGGCGCCACCTCGAGCACCTTGGCCGGGTCGACGTTGCCGGTGAGCCTGATCATCTTCGTGACGACGGTCGCGGGGGTGGCGGCGGCCGGGTCGGCGGTGAAGACCGAGGCCGAATACGAGCCTTCGGGGGCATTGCTGCCCATGTCCTCCCAGCCCTCCAGAGTCGGCAGCTCCACTGTCGGAGAGCCGGAATCACCGGGCATCACTGGGGTCTCGACGATGTTGTTGTCGCGGACGTAGTCGGCGAGCGTGACGATCGGCGCGGGCGGTGTCGACGAGGTGGGTGGCGCGGCCTGCGCCGGGGACGACGCCGATGACGCCGCTGGTGAGGCCGACGAGGACGCGACCGACGCATTGCCCGACGTGTCGGAGGAACAGGCCGACAGGCCGATCCCGAGGCTGAGGGCGACCAGTGCGATGAGCCCGGCCCGCGCAGAGGTGGTCATGTCGTCTCCTGTCCGCCGATGGCAGCGCGAGCATAACCGCCCGAGCCGACGATCCCGTCGATCGACATCCGACGACGTGGTGTCGGTCGTCTGTCGAGGCTCGGTGACGTGGTATCAACGGCCCGTGCGGTTCGCCTCCGGCATGGTTGGTGTGGCGATGGCCGCGGGCCTGACGGCCTGCGCATCGGCACCCGCGCCGGTCACCGTGACACCCTCCGCGGACACGGCCGCGGCGCCGATCAACCCGGCCCGCGTGGAGCGCAGCCGCGCAGTCCTGCCCGACGGCTACGAGATCACCGCCTACCAGGGCCCGCCCGCCCCTGTGGCGCTGTGGGGCATGCGCGTACCCGCGGTCACCGACCCGCCGCAGTGCGGCGCGCTCGCGGCGCCGGCCACCGACCCGTTGACCGCACGTGGCTGGTCGGGTTCCGGACCGGGCGGGATCGCCTACGCCGTGGTCGTCGGCGTGCCGGCCGGTCGAGGGGCCCTGCCCCAGGACTGCGGCAGGTGGACGGTGTCGGCAGGTCCGACGACGGCGACCGTCGTCGGTGTGCCCACTCCCACCATCGCCGGTGCCGACGTGGTCGGAATGCGCACCGACGCCGTGACCGTCGTGGAAGGCGGAACCGAAACCCGCTTGCACGCCGAGACATTCGTCGCCGAACTCGGCGATCACGTGTGCCTTGTCTCGCTGGTCACCGACCCCGGGTCCCCGCAACCCGCGTTGTCGCCGGACTTCGCGGCGCATCTGCTTACCGAGACCGTGGCGGCGCTGCGCGGCTGAGTGCACCACCGGCAGGTACATCGGCGGCAGGTACATTGACGGGCGATGTCGTACTCGAAGTCGGTGGCGCTGCTGGTGTGCGCGGGTGTGCTGGCTTCGTGCAGCGGGAAGAACTCCGACGATTACTCCCGCGCCGACATCACCCGCGTCAAGGACCTCAGAACCGAATTCCCGGCGCCCTACACCGTGAAGGACGCCGGGCCGGCCGCCATCGACCCGCGCCTGCTGGCCGGCCAAAAGCTGCCTGCCGGCTTGACTTTCGACCCCGCGGACTGCGGCAAGGTCGCCCAGCAGCAGACCGTTCCGGCCGACGTCAAGGGCAACATGGCCGCGCTCACCGCCGAAGGCGAGGGTGTTCGCTACGTCGCGATCGCGGTCGAGACCTCCGAGCCGGTTCCCGTTCCGACGCCCACCGACCAGTGCCGCAAAGTCACGCTCGCGGGGGCGGGTATACGGGGGCTCGTCGAGGTGGTCGACGCGCCTGACGTCGACGGCGTCCAGACGGTTGGTACCCACCGGGTACTGCAGACGGTCACCGCCGAAGGGCCGCGCACCGGTGAGCTCTACAACTACGTCGCGCATTTCGGCACGTTCATCGTGATCGTCACCGCCAACCCGCTCGTCGAGGCCGACCGGCCCGTCGCGCACATCGACACCGGACGCGCCCGCGACCTCGTCACCAAGGCCGTCGAGCTCGTCAAGGGCTGACAGGCCTAACGCACGTCGTGCGGCCGGAACTGGATGCTGATCCGGGGACCGGTCGGCCGGGTGGTCTTGGGGATGGCGTGCTCCCAGGTGCGCTGGCAGGAGCCACCCATCACCAGCAGGTCGCCGTGGCCGTGGCGGATCCGCAGCGACGGCCCGCCGCCGCGCGGACGCAACGCGAACACGCGCGTCGCGCCGAGCCCGACGATGGCGACCATGGTGTCGTCGGTGCGGCTGCGGCCGATGTTGTCGCCGTGCCACGCGACGCTGTCGTTGCCGTCGCGGTACAAACACAGTCCCGCGGTGACGAACGGCTCGCCGAGTTCACCGGCGTAGGCGTCGTTGAGCCGGCGGCGGAGCTGCTTGAGGCGTGGGTGGGGCGCCGGATCGTCGAGCAGGTGGTGGAAGCTGACCAGCCGCGGCACATCGAGCACCCGGTCGTACATCTGCCTGCGCTCGGAGCGCCACGGGATCACGTCGCGCAGCTCGTCGAAGAGCCCGTCGTCGCTGACGCCGTCCTGTCCGAGCCAGCCGGAGCGCACTTCCAGCCACGCCCCGTTGCCCAACTCGCGCCGGTCGGCCTGGTCGAAAAGAGAGCTCTGCACCGCCTGCTCCATGGCGGCCACTTTATCGCACAAGCGTTCGACGGTGTCTACAGGCGCGCGGCGCCGGGGCCCTGAGCGGCCAGCATGTCGTCGGGGTTGGCGAGGGTGCAGGTCTTCAACGACAGGCACCCGCACCCGATACAGCCCGCGAGGTTGTCGCGGAGCCGCTCGAGGTGCACGATGCGCTGATCCAGATCCTCGCGCCAGCCCGCGGACAGTCGCGCCCAATCCTTGCTCGTCGGGGTCCGATCGGTCGGCAGCGTGGACAGCGCCTCGCGGATGCGCGCCAGTGGGATGCCCAGGCGCTGCGACATCCGGATGAACGCCACCCGGCGCAGGGTCTCCCGGGCATAGCGGCGCTGATTGCCGCTCGTGCGGCGAGACGCGATCAGCCCCTCGCGTTCGTAGAAGTGCAGCGCCGACACCGCCACGCCGCTGCGCACCGACATCTCGCCGGGTGTGAGCTCCTGCGCCCTGGTCATAGGTAAACCCTAGTTGAGGTCGGTTTCCCGCTACGGTGCTAGTTGTGACAGAGGCAGTGCTCGGGTGCAATTCGGAGGTCGGCACGCTGCGGACGGTGATCCTGCACCGACCCGGCGCCGAGCTGAAGCGGCTGACACCGCGCAACAACGACACGCTGCTGTTCGACGGGCTGCCCTGGGTGGGCAGGGCGCAGGAAGAACACGATGCGTTCGCCGACCTGCTGCGCTCCCGCGGAGTCGAGGTGCTGCTGCTGGGTGATCTGCTCAGCCAGGCTCTCGCCCACAGCGGCGCGGCCCGGATGCACGGCATCTCCGCGGCCGTCGACGCGCGTCGGCTGGGAGTGCCGCTGGCGCAGGAACTCTCGATGTATCTGCGCACACTGGACGCCGCGGCGCTGGCCCACGTGCTGATGGCGGGCATGACGTTCGACGAGCTGCCGTTCGGGGAGAACGAGCTGTCCCTGGTCCGCCGCATGCACCACGGCGGGGATTTCGTCATCGACCCGCTGCCCAATCTGCTGTTCACCCGCGATTCGTCGTTCTGGATTGGGCCGCGGGTGGCGATCACGTCGCTGTCCATGCACGCACGCGTGCGGGAGACGTCGCTGACCGATCTGATCTACGCCCACCACCCACGCTTCCTCGGGGTGCGGCGCGCCTACGAGTCGCGCTCAGCTCCGGTGGAGGGTGGTGACGTGTTGTTGCTCGGACCCGGCGTCGTCGCCGTCGGGGTGGGGGAGCGCACCACGCCGGCGGGCGCAGAAGCGTTGGCGCGCAGCCTGTTCGACGATGGGCTGGCCCACACCGTGCTCGCGGTGCCGATCGCGCAGGAGCGGGCTCAGATGCATCTGGACACCGTCTGCACGATGGTCGACACCGATGCGGTGGTGATGTACCCCAACATCGTCGACTCGCTGACCGCGTTCCCGATCCGGCAGTCCGCCGACGGTGTACGCATCGACCGCGCCGCCCCGTTCGTCGATGTCGCCGCCGACGCGATGGGTATCGGCAAGCTCCGGGTCATCGACACCGGCCTCGATCCCGTGACCGCCGAACGGGAGCAGTGGGACGACGGCAACAACACGCTGGCCCTGGCGCCGGGTGTGGTGGTGGCCTACGAACGCAACACCGAAACCAATGCGCGGCTGCGGGATTCGGGTATCGAGGTGCTCGCGATCGCGGCATCGGAACTCGGTACCGGCCGCGGCGGGCCCCGCTGTATGTCGTGCCCGGCCGCCCGCGACCCACTCTGAGTGTCGTTGCCCGCGGAATACCATTCCGGGCTGTGAAATCGGCTCGCGAACGACCGGGAACGATATTCCGGGAGCGGGAGGTGCCCCCAATTCCGCGGCGCGTTGGCCTAGCGCCAGGACGGTAGCCAGATCTGCATGTTCCACGTGCCCTGCGAGATCGGTAGACCCGTCAGGACCGGGTACAGCCACGCGAAGTTCGTGATCACGAGTGCCATATAGCAACTGACCGCGAGTAGCCCGAGTGTGCGGCGTTCGGCCGTCTGCCGCGGCGCGTGCAGGATGTCGCTAAGGATCATCGCGATCATCATTATCAGGAACGGCGCCATGGTCGCGGCGTAGAAGAAGTACATCTGCCGGTCGATGTCGGCGAACCACGGCAGGAAACCCGCGCCGTAGCCGACCAGCAACACGGCATAACGCCAGTCGCGTTTCACGAAAGCCCGCCACAGCGCCCACACCAGAACGGGAACGGCGAGGAACCACATCGCCGGCGTGCCGACGAGCATGACGGCTTTGACGCACGACTGGGCGCCGCAGCCGGGGATGTCCTGGTTGTCGATCGCGTACAGCACCGGCCGCAGCGACATCGGCCACGTCCACGGCTTGGACTCCCATGGATGGTGGTTGCCGTCGGCGTTGGTCAGCCCGGAATGGAAACGGAACGCCGCGTATGTGTAGTGCCACAGGGAGCGGATCGCGTCCGGCAGTGGCACCACGCTGTCCGGCCCGATCGAGCGTCCGACCTCATAGCGATTCACCCCGGTCTCGGACGCGAACCACATCGCATACGACGCCAGGTAGACACTGAACGGGATGGCCACCAGCGCATAGAGCGATGGCCCGACATCGCGGCGCAGCGCTCCGAGCCACGGCCGTTGCACCCGGTACTGCTTACGCGCCGCCACGTCGAACGCGACGCTCATCACGCCGAAGAACAGCACGAAGTACAGCCCCGACCACTTGGTCGCGCACGCCAGCCCGAGCAGCACGCCCGCCCCGAACCGCCACCAGCGCACGCCCAACCGCGGACCCCAGCGCGTCTCAGCGACTCGGCCGGCCATCAGCGCGACGTGCATGCGCTCGCGGACCTGATCGCGGTCGACGATCAGGCAGCCGAACGCGGCGACGACGAAGAACACCAGGAAGATGTCCAGCAGCGCGGTGCGGGCGATCACGAAGGACACACCGTCGGCGATCAGCAGCAGGCCCGCGATGCCGCCGACGAGCGTGGAGCGACTGATCCGCCGGGTGATGCGCACGACCAGCAGCACCAGAATGACGCCGCACAGCGCGCCGGTGAACCGCCAGCCCACGCCGGTGTAGCCGAAGATCGCCTCGCCCAGCGCGATCATCTGCTTGCCGACGGGTGGGTGCACCACCAGGCCGTAGCCCGGGTTGTCCTCGACGCCGTGGTTGTGCAGCATCTGCCAGGCCTGCGGCGCGTAGTGCTTCTCGTCGAAAATCGGCGTTCCGGCGTCGGTGGGGGAGCCGAGGTTCAGGAAGCGGGTCACGGCGGCCAGCGCGGTGATCACCAACGTCATCGCCCAGCCGCGGTACCGGTCCAGCGGCCCGAAGTCGGCCACCGGAACCAGCGGCCCGGGGGAGACCACCGGGACCGCGCGACGCGCGACAACGAGCTCGTCGGGCGGGGCGGTCACGCCTGCGATCGTAGGCTGTGGGGCATGACCGCCGGACGACTGCTCATCGGCGCCACGCCGCTGGGCCAGCCGTCGGATGCCTCGACCCGTCTCGTTCGGGCGCTGGCCAGTGCGGATGTGATCGCCGCCGAGGACACCCGGCGGGTCCGTACGCTCGCGGCCGCGCTCGAGGTGCGGCCCGCCGGACGTGTCGTGAGCCTCTACGACCAGAACGAGGCGTCCCGGGTGCCTGCATTGCTCGACGACATCCGGGGCGGCGCCACCGTCCTGTTGGTCAGCGATGCCGGCATGCCGCTGATCAGCGATCCCGGCTATCGGATGGTGGCCGCCTGCGTGGACGCCGGCCTGCCGGTGCACTGCCTGCCGGGACCGTCAGCGGTGACGACCGCGCTGGCCGTGGCCGGACTGCCGTCGGAGCGGTTCTGCTTCGAGGGATTCGCTCCTCGCAAGAAGGCGGCGCGCGCGACGTGGTTGCACAGTCTCGCGACCGAGCTGCGCACCTGTGTGTTCTTCGAGTCGCCGCGCCGGCTCGGGGAGTGTCTGGCCGACGCGGTCGAGGTGCTGGGTCCGCAGCGGCGCGCGGTGGTGTGCCGGGAACTGACCAAGACGCACGAGGAGATCGTGCGGGGGACGCTCGGTGAGCTCGCGGTCTGGGCCGCCGATCCGGTGCTGGGCGAGATCACCGTGGTGCTCGCCGGGGCGACGCCGACGGCGGATCCGGAGGCTCTCGTCGCGGAGGTGAACCGGTTGATCGACGACGACGGACTGCGGGTCAAGGATGCCTGCGCGCAGGTGGTGGCGGCGCATCCGGGTGCACCGTCGCGGCGGGAGCTCTACGACGCGGTGCTGCGTTCCCGCGCCTGATCGCCGACGATCGGTGCTGCTTTGTGCAGGCACTCCTCCCATTCGCGGAGTGGATCGGAGTCGGCGGTGATACCGCCTCCGACACCCAGCACGGCGTCACCGCCCGGGGCGAATTCCACCGTGCGGATCGCGACGTTCAGTTCACAGCCTGCAACTGGCGATGCCAAACCCACTGTGCCGCAGTAAATTCCGCGCCGGTGCGGCTCCCACTGCTGCAGGAGCTGCCTGGCGCGGGTCTTGGGCGTCCCGGTGACCGAGGCCGGTGGGAACGTCGCTGTCAGGATCGCGGCGTTCGGTACGTCGACGGGCACCTGCGCCGACACCGTCGACACCAGATGCCAGACGCCCGGTGCCGGCCGGACGGCCAGCAGCTCGGGGACCACGACGGTCCCGGTGCGCGCGACCCGGCCCAGGTCGTTGCGCACCAGATCGACGATCATGATGTTCTCCGCGACGTCCTTGACCGACGCGCGCAGCGCGGCCGGATCGGCGTGCCGGGGCAGGGTGCCTTTGATCGGGCTCGACGTCACGGCCTCGCCGCAGCGGCGCAGGAACAGCTCGGGGGACAGCGAGGCCACGGCGCCCCAGCTGCCAGACAGGAATGCGGCACGCGCGGGGGCGGTGCGCGCCACTGCGTCGACGAAGAAGTCCACCGGCTCGCCGTGCAGCGTGCCGCGGAACTGCGTGCACACGCACGCCTGATACACCTCGCCCGCGCCGATCGCCGCGAGGCATTCGTGCACCCCGCGCTGGTGCGCGTCCCGGTCCGCGTCGCGCCATGTGACGGTCGCCGGTCTCGCCGGCGGGCCGGCCTGCAAGGCCTCGAGTACCCACTCGGAAACCGCTGCGCCAGTGAGGCTTTCGTACCACCAGGTGCCATCGGCCGCGCATCGCAGCACACAGTCCGACCATCCGCCGGCGGCCTCGGGTAGCCGCGATGCGCCACCGTCGGCGCCCGGGTCGGGGTAGGACAGGTAGCCGAACCAACCGCCGCCCACCGGGCCGTCGCCACGGGCTCCGATCGGTACGTCGAAGGCGTCTGCGGCGGCCACTTCCGACACGGCCACGCTCGGCGCTATCACGGCGCGTGAGCCGAACCAGTCGCCGATCACGGCGGCCGGCGGCGCCAGCCCCCGCTCTGCCGCGGCGACCGCCAGAACGCTCAGGACTGACGGCGCAGCGCCGAGGGTGCCGAGCCGGTCGATGCGCACCCGATCATTATCGGCCGATGCGCCGCGGCACCATCACGGTGGCGAGTTTCTCGGGATTGCGCATCGCGTAGAAGTTCGCGATCTTGCCGTCGCTCACCTCGATCAGCACCACGCCCTCGAGCCGGTCGCCGGTGTAGAGCACCAGCGCGGGCGTGTTGTTGTACACCGCGGGTTCGACGCGGCCGTCGGGCCCGCCCAGCCGCACCAGGCCCATCGCGAGGCGGGCGACCCGTTCGGCTCCGGCCACGGGCCGGCGCGCCGCGCTGACCTTGCCGTCGCTGTCCGCGGTCCACACGACGTCCGGAGTCAGCATGGACATCAGCCCGTCGAGGTCGCCGGTCGCCGCGGCGGCGAAGAACCGCGTCGTGAGCTCCGCCGAGAACTGGGGGTCGACCGGCTCGAAGCGTCTGCGCCGGGACTGCACGTGTTGCCGTGCGCGGGGGGGC
>JAEXZY010000139.1 GCA_023404955.1 Actinomycetes bacterium | reverse complement strand
CCCCCCTCCCCCCCGGCCGCGCGCCCCGCGGCGCCCCCCCCCCCCGGTGGTGTCTGACCGGGGCGGATGCTTTCCGGCAGAGGCTGCCTTGACGGTGTCTGTACGTCTCGTTAGAGAATTGTTCGTGACGTTCCGACGGGTTGAGAGGAATCGGACGAGATGACTGCCACAGCTGACCGGCCGGCCGTCGTGGTGACAGCATTGGCGGCGACCACGGCGCTGGCCGCCGACGCCGAGGAATCGTGGACCGCGCTGCTCAACGGCAAGAGCGGGATCGGGTCCATCGAGGACCGCCTCATCGACGAGTTCCCGCTGCCGGTGACCATCGGCGGGCTGATACGGGAAGAGCTCGACCCCCAGCTCAGCCGGGTGGAGATCCGGCGCCTGTCGTACACGCAGAAGATGGCACTGCTGCTTAACCGCCGGCTCTGGGACGCCGCCGGTGCACCCGAGGTCGACACCCGGCGCCTGCTGGTGTCGGTGAGCCACGCCTACGGGTCGACGATGGATCTGTGGACGGGCTACGAGGAGTTCAAGTCCCGCGGATTGCGCGCGATCTCTCCGCTGGCGGTGCAGATGCACATGCCCAACGCGCCGGCCGCCGCTGTGGGTCTGGACCGGCAAGCCAAGGCCGGCGTCATCGCGCCCACCAGCGGGGACGCGTCCGGGGCTGCGGCCATCGCCGAGGCGTGGCGGCTGATCACGCTGGGTGAAGCCGATGTCGCGATCTGCGGTGGGGTGGAGCAGCGGATAGAACCGATCCCCATCGCGGCCTTCGACAACATGGGTCTGCTGTCGCGGCGCAACGACGACCCGGTGGGCGCGTGCCGCCCGTTCGAGAAGAACCGCGACGGCATGGTGTTCGGCGAGGGTGGCGCGTTGCTGCTGCTGGAGACCGAGGAGCATGCGACGGCACGAGGCGCGACGATCCTGGGCCGACTGCTGGGGGTTGGCACCACCTCGGACACGGTCGACCTCGTCGAGCCAGACCCAGACGGTCGACTGGCCGCCGCGGCGCTGGGCCGCGCGCTGCAGCTCGCCGCGGTGCAACCCGACGAGGTGGACGCGGTGATCGCCCACGCGGCGGGCACGCGAGTCGGTGATCTCGCGGAAGCCCGCGCGCTGCACACGGTGCTGGGGGCGCACCGACCCGCCGTCACCGCGCCGAAAGCCGCGCTCGGCCACTCCATGGGCGCCTCGGGTGCGGTGGCCGCCGCGCTGACCGTGCAGTCGCTGCGCGACGGGGTGCTGGCACCGACGCTCAACTACGAAACCCCCGACCCCGACATCGACTTGGACGTGGTGGCCGGCGAGCGTCGATCCGGCGACTACCGCTACGCCATCTCGAACACGCTGGGGTTCGGCGGGCACAACGTGTCGTTGGTGTTCGGGAGGTAGCTCGCACGACGGCGATAGTGTCGAGCGGTGACTCTGGTCTACGACGAGGCGCTGCGCGACCACATCAGAGACAACGTGGCCGCGCATCAGCGGCGCACGGTCTCCGATCCGGCCAAACGCCGCGCGGCCGTCGCGGTGGTGCTGGTCGACTCCGTGCTCGGGGAGGACCGGGTCGATCCTGCCCCGGTGGACGACTGGATCGCGGGCAGGCCGATGCCCGAAAATCTGGACGGCCGCATGGTGAACGTGTCCGGTGGTGCGTCGTTTCTGTTGTGCCGCAGAGCGTCACGGCTTTCCACTCACAGTGCGCAGTGGGCGCTGCCCGGCGGCCGGCTGGACCCCGGGGAGAGTGCCGTCGACGCGGCGCTTCGTGAACTCGACGAGGAGGTCGGTGTCTCGCTGCCTGAAGGTGCGGTACTCGGCCTGCTCGACGACTATCCGACCCGCTCCGGGTACGTCATCACCCCGGTCGTGGTCTGGGGTGGCGGCCGGCTGGACCTGCGGCCGTCCCCCGACGAGGTCGTCGCGGTGTACCGGGTGGGACTGCACCAACTGCTGCGGGCGGACTCGCCGCGGTTCATCACGATCCCGGAGAGCCCGCGGCCCGTCGTGCAGATCCCGTTGGGCAACGACTTGATCCACGCGCCGACGGGCGCCGTGCTGCTGCAGTTGCGATGGCTCGGACTGGAAGGGCGTGCCGACCCGGTGGACCAACTCGAGCAGCCGGTGTTCGCCTGGCGCTGACGGGCCACCGGTGTTTCTGCCGGCAGCGCGCCGGGTAGCCAGCGCACGATGGCCACCACACACCTACACGGCAGGCACCGCCTCGCACCGGCACCGGCGCACGCCGGTCCCCGGTGGGGGCTGGCGTCGGCGGTCGTGGCCGCAGGCATGGCGGGCTGGTTGCTGGCCGTGGTCGATCACGAGGGCGGGCCTCGAACGATGACGGTCACGACGCCGCCGCCGTCCTCCGCCCCGGCTGTCCAGGACTTCCGGCGCGCCGGTCAGGTGACGGCGGTATCACCGACGTCGCTGACCACTGCCGATGCCGCCGGGCGGACCACCACGTTCTCGATCACACCCGACACCGCGCAGATCCACGGGCCGGGAGCGACGGCGTTCCGTCCCGCGCAGGACGTCGTCGTGGTCGGCGTCGTCCGCAACGGGGCGCCGGTGGCGACGGCGATCGCCGACCGTGGTGCCGCGTCCGGCGATGGCCAACCCATGGATTACCAGCTGCCGAACTGACGCGACCGCGTCCTTGCCATCTTCACACCGATGTTGTTAGTTTTGTGACGTTCGGTGAGAAGTTGTAGTGCGCAAGGAGGAGCGGTGACGTCCACCCCGCCACTACGCGTCAGCGCCAACGCCGCTCGCCGCACCGAGATCGCGCAGTTCGTCCGCGCCAAGGGCACCGCCCGGATCGACGAACTCGCCCATCACTTCGGTGTCAGCACCATGACCATTCACCGCGATCTCGACCACCTCCACCAGGTGGGACTGCTGCGCAAGGTGCGTTCGGGTGCCGAGGCGCCGCCCACCGAGGCATTCGAACGCAACATCGACCTGCGTCGCGTGCTCAACCTCGCCGAGAAGCAAGCTGTCGCCAGAGCCGGTGTGGCGTGGGCGACCGACCGCATCGACATGACCGCGGTCGCCCTCGACGACAGCACCACCGCCCTGCACGTGGTGCCGCTGCTCACCTCTCACCTGCCGCTCACGGTGATCACCAACTTCTTGCCGGCCATCAACGACCTCTCGACCGATCCGCGGGTGCGTCTGAACGCCCTCGGCGGCGACTTCGTCCCCGAGTTCTCCTCATTCCTCGGACCCCAAGCCATCCAGGCGCTCCACGACGTGCACTACGACGTGCTGTTCATGTCGGTGCCGGCAATCTCGCGCGGCATGTGCTTCCACCCCTCCAGTGCCGCAGCACAACTCAAGCGGGCCTTCATGGACAGCGCGGAGCTGCGGGTGCTGCTGATCGACCACAGCAAGGTCGACCGCCGCGCCATTCACCGCATCTGCGATCTGAGCAACTTCGACGTCGTCGTCGTCGATGACGGCATCGACCCCGACGAGCACCGCCGCCTCGAGGACTCCGGAGCCAACGTCCTGGTGGCCGAATCGTGAGCGCCGTGACGGCACCGCTCGTGATCGCGGTCGACTGCTCGACCACCGCGGCGAAGGCGATCGTCGTCGATGCCACGGGTCGGGTCGTGGGTTCCGGCAGCCGGGCGCTGGACACCCGAAGCCCGGTTCCGCACTGGTTCGAGCAGGACGCCGCGCAGTGGTGGGCCGCGACCGATGCCGCCATCCGGCTTGCGCTGCAGGATGTTTCGGATCGGAGCGCGATCGCCGCGGTCTGCGTGACCCATCAGCGGGAGAGCTTCGTCTGCCTCGACGGCGACGGCACACCGATACGGCCGGCGATCCTGTGGTTGGACGGCCGAGCCGAGGCCGAGGTTCGTGCGTATGGCACCGAGCGCGTGGAACTCCTCTCGGGCAAGCCCGCCGACATCACCCCGGGGCTCTACAAACTCCTGTGGCTGCGTGACCACGAGCCCGACACGATGGCGCGCTGTCACCGCATCGCCGACGTGCACACCTACCTGGTGCACACGATGACCGGCCGGTGGGTGTCGAGCACCGCCTCGGTCGACCCGCTGGCCGTGATCGACCAGAGCACCGGCGAATACAGCGACGAGCTGCTCGATCTCGCCGGACTGCGCCGACACCAGCTGCCCGAACTCGTCACCAGCGGAACCACGATCGCGAGCCTGCGCCGCGAGATCGCCGATGCGTGGGGCGTCGGTCACGACGTCGCCGTCGTCGCGGGCACCGGCGACGGCCAAGCCGGCGGAATCGGGTTGGGCGTTACCGATCCGGGCGCGGCCTACCTGGTGCTCGGGACGGCGGTGGTCATCGGCAGCGAGACGAAGTCCTACGTTCCTGCACGCGCGTACCGATCGATGATTTCGGCGATGCCCGGACAGTCCACCGTGGAGACGTTCAGCTCGTCGGGCACCTACCTGTCGACCTGGTTCCGGCGCGAGTTCGGTGATCCCGGTCTGGCCGGCGCGCCCGACCCGGCGCTGGAGCGAGCGGCCGGGCAACTGCCGATCGGCAGCGAACGGCTGGTGACGCTGCCGTACTGGAACGGCGCGCAGACCCCGCACTGGGACGGGCAGGCCTCGGGAGTGACGTTGGGCTGGCAGGGATGTCACACCCGGGCCCACTTCTACCGGTCGCTGCTGGAAGGCATCGCGCTCGAATTACGCTTGCAGCTCGACGGACTCGAAGCCGCGCGCGGTGAGCGGGTGGAGGTGATCCGCGCGACGGGAGGGGGAGCCCGCAGCGCGCTGTGGACGCAGATTCTCGCCGACGTGTTCGACCGGCCGCTGGAGGTGTGCGCCACCGGGGAGGTGAGCGCGCTCGGCGCGGCCGCGATCGCGCTGACCGCGGCCGGCGCCTACGACACGCTGCCCGCCGCTGCGGCTGCGGTCAGCACCACCGACGCCGTCGTGACTCCGCGCGCCGACGCAGCCGCGGCCTACCGACAGCTGCGCGTGCTCTACGAGCGGGTCTACGCGCAAACCCGCGACCTGTTGCACACCCTGCACGAAACACCCCTGCACGAAACATCCCTGCACGAAACGGCACTGTCGAAGGAGAAGTCACCGTGAGAGCCGCCATGTTCTACGGTCCCGGCGAGTTACGGTTGGAGGACATCGGCTCCACCGAGCCCGCGCCGGGCGAGATCCTCGTCGAGGTGCGCGCCGCCGCGACGTGCGGTACCGACCTGAAGTCCTACCGGCGCGGCCACCCCAAGCTGTTCCCCACCCTGCCGTCCCGGTTCGGCCACGAATTCGCCGGGGTCGTCACCGCCGTCGGTGACGGCGTCGACACGTTTGCCGTCGGCGACCGTGTCACCGCCGCCAACACCGTGCCGTGCGGCTACTGCTGGGCGTGTATCCGCCATCGCGAAAGCCTCTGCGAGAACCTCGAATTCCTCAACGGCGCGTTCGCCGAAGAGGTGGTGATCCCCGCCGCGATCGTGGCCCGCAACACCTACACGCTGCCCGACGACCTGGACTTCGCCGACGCCGCACCACTCGAGCCGTTGGCCACGGTGGTGCACGGTATGGCCGAGACGGGCATCGAGCTCGGTGACACCGTCGTCGTGCACGGGGCCGGGCCGATCGGCCTGATGTTCGTGCGGCTGGCCACCCTGCGCGGCGCCAACGTGATCTCGGTCGACCAGTCGCCGTGGCGGTTGGAACAGGCGGTCCGGGCCGGCGCCGTCGACACCATCGACCTGTCCGAGGTGGCCGACTTCGAAGACCGCGTCGCGCTGATCAAACGACGCACCCCGCACGGCCGCGGTGCCGACGTCGGCATCGAAGCGGTCGGACTGCCGCAGGTGTGGGAGCAGACCGTGCGCACGTTGCGTCCCGGCGCGACGGCTGTGCTGTTCGGCGGAACACCCGCCGGCGCAGCGTTTTCCGTCGACTCCAGCGCCATGCACTACGAGGAGTACACGCTCAAAGGCGTCTTCCACCACACTCCGAACTACGTACGCACCGCCGTCGAGCTGCTGTCCAGCCGCAAGGTGGACGGCTCGATGCTGGTGACCGAGCGCCGACCGCTCTCCGAGCTGGTACCCAGCCTGGAGGACATGGCCGCCGGCCGGGGCTCGAAATACATTCTGGAACCATGAAATTCGAAGCGCAACGGCAACAGGTCGTCGACGCCTGCCGGTATCTCAGCCGCTCGGGCCTGGTCGTCGGCACGGCCGGCAACGTGTCCGTGCGAGTGGACGACCTCGTCGTCATCTCGCCCAGCGGGGTTGACTACGAGGCGATGTCGGCGCGCGACGTCGGCATCCACGACCTGGACGGCGCCGCGGTCGACGCGGTGCTCGCGCCGTCCAGCGAGCTGGCCCTGCACCTGGCGGTGTACCGATCCTCCGAGCACACGGCCGTCGTGCACACCCACGCCCCGGCATCGACCGCGCTGTCCACCGTCGTCGACGAAGTCCCTGCCTCGCACTACTACTCGGCGCTGTTCGGCGGTCCCGTCCGCGTCGCTCCGTATGCCACCTTCGGCACCCAGCAGCTCGCTGACAACGTCAGCGCTGCATTACGGGACCGCAACGCGGCACTGATGGGCAATCACGGCGCCGTCCTCGTCGGTGCGGCACTCCCCAAGGTGCTGAACCTCGTGCCCTACCTCGAGTACGTGTGCGACGTGCAATTGCGGGCCATGGCCTCCGGCGCGCAGGTGCGGGTTCTCGACCAGGCCGAGATCGCCGAGGTCGGCAGGCTGCTGTCCGGCTACGGGCAGCAAGCCTCCGGCCAGGGCTGACACAACAGGGGCCGGCCGCACAGTGTGCGACCGGCCCCAGCTTCGTGTTGTGCGTCAGGGCTGCTTCTGGCCCGGAATTCCCTCGTAGGCGATGTCGCCGCTCTTGAGGTTCGACGTGGTCAGCTCCGAGAGCCCGTCGAGGAACTTCTGCCGGTCGGTCACCACGTGCTCGATCGCGACGTCGACGTTGTCCTTGGTGATGGCCGGCATGATGTACACCGGCTTCGTGTTGACCTGTTCCTTCTTGGCCAGCGCGTTGGCCACCGCGAGACCCGCGGAGAGCTCCACGGTGCCGTTCTGCAGTGAGGTGCCGATGAACTCGCCGCTCTTGACGGCGTTGAGGCCGTCCTCGATGCCGTCGATGCCGACGATCGGGACGTCGTTGCGCCCGGACTCCTTGAGCGCCTGCAGCGCGCCGAGACCCATGTCGTCGTTCTCGGAGACCACGGCGTTGATCTGCGGGCCGAAGCCGGAGATCCAGTTCTTCATCTTGTTCACGGCCTCGTCGCGCTTCCAGTTGGCCGTGTCCTTGGCCAGCACCTTGATGTCCGGGTACTTGGCCAGCACGTTGTTGATGCCCTTGGTGCGATCCAGCTCGCCGGACTGCCCCAGCGGGCCCTGGAGGATCACGATGTTGCCCTTGCCACCGAGGTGGTCGGCCATCATCTGCATCTCCTGCTCACCCGCTTTGACGTCGTCGGGCTGAACGCTGCCCGCGACGTCCGGGTTGTTCAGCGCGGCATTGACGGCCACCAGCGGGATGCCCTTGGCCTTGGCGCTGGCGACCTGCGGGCCGAGCGAATCCGCCTGGATGGGCACCACGATGATCGCGTCGACGCCCTGATTGACCATCGAGTCGATCTGACTGGCCTGCGTGGAGACGTCGAGATTGGCGGAGTTCCAGACCAATTCGATGTTGTTGTCCTTGGCGTAGGCCTCCATGCCCTCTTTGCCCGCGGTGATGAACGAGCTCATGTCGTACACCGTGACACCGATGCGCTTGGTGTCCGCGTTCGACGAGGTGTCTCCGGCGCCGCACGCGGTCAGCGCGGCACCGACGACGCCCGCCGAGGCCATCGCCGCGATCTTGGTGATCAATCTCATGGGTTCTCTCTTCTTTCGATTTCGACAGTGAAACGTGGTGCAGAGATGGGTGATTCGGCTCGCCTCAGGTACGCCTCCTGGAGGACCAGACGTCGACCGCGACCGCGGCGACGATCAGCACACCCTTGATGACGTCCTGCCAGTAGGCCGGCACCACGAGGATGTCGAGGCCGTTGTTCAGGGTCATGATCATGAACAGGCCCAGGGCGGTGCCCCAGATGCTGCCGCGGCCACCCATCAGGCTGGCGCCGCCGATGACGACGGCTGCGATGGCGTCGAGTTCGTAGCCCTGACCCAGGTTCGGCGGGCCGGAGATGACGCGGGAGGCGAGCATGACGCCCGAGAGCCCGGCCAGCAGACCGGAGATCGCGTAAACGCTGAACAAAACGTTTTTGGCGTTGATACCGGCGATCTCGGCGGCGTTGCGGTTACCGCCCACCGCGTACACCCGCATCCCATAGGTGGTGCGCTTCATGATGATCGCGAGCGCGATGATGCCGATGATCATCAGCAGCACCGGAATCTGCAGCCCCAGGATCTTCGTGTTGGCGATGGAGCCGAATTCGGCGGGCAGCCCGTTGATCGGCGCTCCGCCACCGATCACGTACGCCAGACCGGAGCCCGCCGTCAGAGTGCCCAGTGTGGCGATGAACGGTGGAACGTTGATGCGCGAGACCAGGAAGCCGTTCACGCAGCCGACGGCCAGGCCGACCAGGACGGCGACCAGCACGGTCATCCAGACCTGCCCCGGATTGGCCTTCGCGGTGGCCGCGGCCGACATCGCCGACACCGCGATCACGCTGCCCACGGACAGGTCGATGCCCCCGGTCAGGATCACCAGCGTCTGGCCCAGCGCGATCAGCGCGAACGGCGCTGCGGCGACCAGGATGGTCACCAGGTTGTCGGGCGTGGAGAAGCGGGCGCTGCGGTAGCTGAAGTAGGCGATGACCAGCAGCACCACGATCACCATGGAGTAGCGCAGAAGCACGCCCGTAATCCATTGCCGGGAGAACAGTTTCACCGGCTCGCCGGTGATCGGCGAGGCGACGGTGGGCGCAGCCGACGGGCCGGGCGGCTGTGCGCTGCTGTCGACGTCGGTACTCATGAAGCCTCCTGCTTCGGGGTCGTTGTTTTGCTGTCGAGGGCGGTGGCCAGTCGGAAGACCGATTCCTGGACCTCGGGGTGGTCGAGGGCGTCGCGGTCGAGTTCACCGACGAACGTGCCGTCGCGCATCACGAACGCCCGATGGGACAGGCCGACGATCTCCGGCATGTCCGATGACGCCATCAGCACCGCCATCCCGTTGGCCGCGAATTCGGTGACGATGCGGTAGATCTCGCTGCGGGCACCGACGTCCACGCCGCGTGTCGGCTCATCGAGCAGCAGCACGTTCACGTCTCCGGTCAGCCAGCGGGCCAGCACGACCTTCTGCTGATTTCCGCCGGAGAGTGTGCCGACCTCCTGGCTCAGCCCCCGCGTCTTGAGCCGCACCGACGACATCACGTCGGACACGGCCTTGTTCCGGGCGCGGGACCGCAGCCAACCGGCCAGCGAGAACGACGACAGCCGGGGGAGGGTGCCGTTGTCGAGCACGCTCATCGACAACACCACCCCGGACAGCTTGCGGTCCTCGGGCACCATCGCCATGCCGGCGGTGATCGCCGCGGCAGGTTGATTGCGTTTGACGGCCTTGCCGCGCACCGTGATCTGACCCGCGCTGCTGGACCGGGCGCCGAAGATGGCCTCCAGTAGTTCGGTACGGCCGGCGCCGACGAGACCGGCCAAACCCACGATCTCGCCGGCGTGCACTGTGAACGACACCGGCCCGGAGGCGCCGTCGACCTGCAGGTCGCGCACCTCGAGCACGGGATCGGTGCCCGGTGTCGGGCGGTCGGGGAAAAGCGCGTCGAGTTCGCGGCCGATCATCGCGGTGACGATGTCGTCGTCGCTGACGTCGTCGATCGTCTTGTCGAGGATCAGCCCGCCGTCCCGCAGCACGACGACTCGGTCGGCGATCGCGCGGATCTCGGCCATCTTGTGGGTGGTGTACACCATGGCCACCCCGTGCTCACGGAGGCGGCGCACCACCTTGTAGAGGCCCTCGACCTCTCGTTCGGAGATCGCGGACGTCGGTTCGTCCAGCATCACGACCTGTGCTCCGGTGCGGGCGGCCTTGACGATCTCGACGATCTGCCGCAGCCCGACCGGCAGGCTCCCCATTCGAGCGGACGGGTCGATCGCCACGCCGAACACCGCCAGTGCGTCGCGTGCCTGGTCGATCATCGCGCGCCGGTTCAGGAACGGACCGACGGTGAGTTCACGCCCCACGAACAGGTTTTCGTAGACCGACATGTTCTCGATCGAGGCGAGTTCCTGCGGCACGATCGCCACGCCATGGCGCACCGCGTCCTTGGTGTTGCCCGGTGTGAGCGTTGTATCGCCGACGGTGACGGTGCCGTGGTCGGCGCTGTACTGGCCGCTGATGATCTTCATCAACGTGGACTTGCCTGCACCGTTCTCACCGGCCAGCGCGGTGACCGTGCCCGGCTGGAGATCGAGCGTGATGCCCTCGAGAACCGGCACGCCGCCGAAGCTCTTGTGAATGTCGTTGCACTGCAACACTGTTTTCTGGGTGGAGGTCATCGGGGCTCCACGATCGACTTGAGGCTGGCCGGGTCGGAATCGCTGTCGAGCGCCTCGCCGACGTGCTCGAGGTCGTAGCGACCCGTCACCATCGCGTCGAGATCGACGGCGCCGCTGGACACCAGGTGGATGGCAGCGGGCCAGGTGTCGGTGTAGCGGAACACGCCGGTGAGGTTGATCTCGTTGTTGGCGATGTGGGCGACGGGCAGTGGGTACTCGTCGGCACCCATGCCGACAAGCACGACGTGCCCGGCAGGACCCACGGCCTTGATGCCGCTGCTCACCGCGGCGGGCACCCCGGTCGCGTCGACGAACGCGTCGACCGGATCGATCGTCGCGACGTCGACCGCGGTGGGATCGAGCACCTCGGTCGCGCCGAACTGCAACGCCTTCTCGCGACGGGAGGCGACGAGGTCGGTGACGACGATGCGGGCGGCCCCGAACGCGCGGGCGGTCTGCGCGCAGATGACGCCGATCGGTCCGGCGCCGGCGATCAGGATGGAGGTGCCCGGGGCGACGTGCGCCTTGCGCATGGTGGCGATGGCAACCGACAGCGGTTCGAGCAGCGCGGCAGCGTCGTCGGACATCGTGTCGGGCACCGGGTGGGCCATGTCGTCGTCGGTGATGACGTAGCGGCAGAAGGCCCCGTCGATCGGCGGGGTCGCGTAGAACTCGATGTGGCGGCACAGGTTGTAGCGGCCGGCTCGGCACTGCTCACATCGCCGGCACGGATGCTGCGGTTCGACCGCCACGCGCTGGCCGACCCGCTGCGGATCGACGCCCGCGCCGACCGCGGCGATACGCCCGGAGAGCTCGTGGCCGAGGATCATCGGCTGCTCGACGACGAAGTCGCCGATGCGGCCGTGCCGGTAGTAGTGCACGTCCGAGCCGCACACCCCGACCGCCGCGACCTCGACGAGGACCTGGTGATCCCCGGGGGTCGGCACCGGCCGGTCCTCGATCTGCAGGGCGCCGACGCCGGTCATGACGCTGGCCCGCATGGTGGCCGGAGTCTTCTCGACGTCAGAACTCACCACGGTCACATCGCACTCCCTCGCGCTCATCTGTTACGGGAACCGCTCATTTGATCCTTGTGATGTGGATCATTCTCTGGGCTATGCTCACATGTCAAGCGCCTGTGCTCATATGAGCAGGACTGTCGAGGGAGTGGGAGGCGAGATGGGACCGGACGAGCTGTTCCAGCGCGCCGTGATCGCCCGCCGCTACTACCTCGAGGGACGAACCCGCATCGAGATCGCAGAGGAATTCGGTCTGTCCCGCTTCAAAGTCGCCCGCATGCTCGAAGAGGCGCTGGAGTCCGGCATGGTCGAGATCACCATCCACGACCCGGGTGCCATCGACGTCGAACTGTCCAGCGCCCTGCAGAAGCGCTACTCGCTGCAGCACGCCTACGCAGTCGTCGGACAGTCCAAGAACACCGCCGACCGCGTCGAAGCCGTCGCGAAGGCGATGGCCGACCTGCTGCAGTCCGTCCTGCGCAAGGGCGACGTGATCGGCATCGACTGCGGCCGGACGATGACGCGCATCGCCCCCTATCTGCACGATCTTCCCCGCTGCGACGTCGTGCAGCTGACCGGGCTGGCCGGCGGGCTCACCTCCAACGGCGCCGACCTGACCCGGCGCATCACCGAGGTCACCGGCGGCAAATCCTGGCCGCTGTATGCGCCCTACGTCGTCGCCGACGCCCGCACGGCGCGCAGTCTGGCCAGCACGCCGCCGATCAAAGACGCGTTCGCGAACCACTCCCGCGTCACCTGCGCGCTCGTGTCCGTCGGCGGCTGGACCGCCGAGGCCTCCCAGGTGTACACGTCGGTGCCCGAGGACGAGGCCGCGGCCCTGTACGAGGCGGGGGTGCGCGCCGAGACCTGCGGCCTGCTCCTCGACGAAAACGGCCAGCGCATAGCGGGTCTCGACGAGCGGCGCATGGGCGTCACCGAAGAGGGGCTGCGCGCCATCCCCACCGTGATCGCGATCTGTGCCGGCGCCGAGAAGATCGTGGCCACCCGCGCCGTGCTGCGTTCCGGACTGATCTCCGCACTGGTGACCGACACCGAGATCGCCGCCGCGGTCCTGGACTAGGCCCCCCATCCAGCGAAAGGACTCCACCATGACCGAGCCGGTAGTCGACCTTGACTTCCCGTTGACGGGCAAGACCGCGATGGTGACTGGAGGAGCGTCGGGCATCGGCGCTGCCATCGCGGCCGCGTTCGCGGCCAAGGGCGCCCGCGTCGCCGTCGTCGACCTCAACGGAGACGCGGCCCAGCAGCGGGCGAGCGAATTGGGTTCTGAGAGTGAAGGGTTCGCCGGGAATGTGGCGGATCCGGCATCGGTCACCGAGGTGGTCGGCGAGGTGGTCGCCGCGTTCGGCCGCATCGACATCCTGGTCAACAGCGCGGGCATCGTGATGCTGGCACCGGCCGAGGACCTTCCGCTCGACGCGTGGACCAAGACCATCGCGGTCAACCTCACGGGTACGTTCTTGGTGTGCCAGGCCGTGGGGCAGCACATGCTCTCCGCCGGCGGGGGCGCCATTGTCAACATGGCCTCGCAGGCGGCGACCGTGGCGCTCGACCAGCATGTCGCCTACTGCGCGTCCAAGTTCGGCGTCGTCGGTGTGTCGAAGGTGCTGGCCTCGGAGTGGGGTCCGCGCGGGGTGCGCGTGAACACGATTTCGCCGACGGTGGTGCTGACCGAGCTCGGGCGCAAGGCGTGGGACGGCCCGCGCGGCGACGAGCTGAAGAAGCAGATTCCCGCCGGCCGCTTCGCCTATCCCGACGAAATCGCGGCTGCTGCCGTGTTTCTCGCTTCTGACGCCGCGGCGATGATCACCGGCGCCGACCTGCTGATCGACGGCGGCTACACGATCCGGTGAGCCGAGGGACCGCAAATCGGTCCCTCGGAACTGCTAGACGCGCTATGTTTGCCGGACGACAACAGGGGGAGTCGGCCAATGGCGGCAGAAAAGAACATCGGGCGGGTCGGCGCGCTGGCGGTTGCGCTGGGTATCGGGTCCGCCATCGCGGCGTGGCCGGCGGTCGCAGGGGCGGCGCCCGACACGGGCGGTTCGGCCGGCGCGTCAGCCAGTGCGGACGGCACATCCCGGGCCCCCGGCCGGTCTCCGCAGAAGCGCGCTTCGAAACGGGTTGCGGCAGCGTCAAAATCTGATTCCGACACCGGGGCGACGACGACCCCCAGACGCCCCGGTAAAGCGTCCGGTGACACCGCAGCGCAGGCTGCCGGTACTTCCCGCGTGCATCGTCCCGAGGTCGCCTCGCCTGCCGACCCCAGTGCCGATCGCACGGCGGAAGCCACCGCTGCTCGTGATGACGGAGCACCACTGCAAGCCTCTCGTCGCTCCCTGTTCCGGAGTTTGCCGGAAGCGTCGGATCCACCCGCCGTGCCGGATGTGACCGGCCCCGCGCCGGTGGCCACCATGTTGAGGTCGCTGTTCGCCCCGCACACCCCTGCGCAACGTCCGGACAAACCGGACGCTCCGGCCGCCGCGCCGCTGCTGTGGACGATGCTCGCCAACGCCCGACGGCACGTCGCCGAGGACGGTGACCTCGGGTCCGCGGGTCCGCAGGCCAGCACCTCCCAAACGCAGGTCAGTCAGGTGGTGTCGCCGTCGGCACCCGGTCGGCCGAAGGGCCCGGTGGTCGTCGGCGCGGACGGAACCCTCTACCAGGTCACCACCGACGCCACAGGCACCCGGGTCAGCATTCTCGACAGCGACGGGAACGTCGTCACCACCACGGGCTACCTGCCGGGTGGGACGGTGGGCTCGCGTGTCGACTCCGTCGCGGCGCGGCCGGACGGCACGCTGCTCGTGTCCACGGTCAACGGCGGGCTGAGGAATCGATCGACCATCTTGGCTGTCGACAGCCAGGGCGAGGTCACTACGGTCGCTCGTCTCATGGGCGGAGCAGGTGGTTTGACGGTGGGCGCGGACGGGTCGGTGTACACCCAGACCACCATCACCGTGCCCTTCATCCCGTACGGCTCGTACTCGTATCACTACGTCCGCATCTCACCTGACGACACCGTGCGGTCTCTCCCGCCCCGCACTTCGTTGACGCTGGCCGACGACGGCACGGCCTACCTGCTGTCGACCAGGTTCGGTGGTTCGACCCTGTACGCGTTCGACACCGCCGGGAAGTCGAAGGCGACTCTCCTGCCCTACTCCGGCTCCGCACTCGGCGAGCCGGTACTCGGCCCGGACGGCACGCTCTATCTGCCTGCATCCATCTCACGGTTCGGTAACCAGACCACCCGGCTGTACACCGTCTACGGCACCTCGAACACCGTGCGCACCCTGCCGGGCGTTGCGGGCGTCGCCGTGACGACCGACGACGGTGTCTACCTCGAGACGCACACCTATGCCGGAACCAAGGACAACGGTGTCGACGGCACCACCTACATCTCCAAGCTCACCCGGACCGACATCGACACCTTCGCCCCGATCGACGGTCGCATCTCGGCACTGGTCGGCTTCCAGGTGACCCCGGCGGGGGCCGTGTACGCCCCGCTCGTCGACCCCACCGCGAACACCACCTCGGTCGCGGTATTCGACGCCGCCGGCACGCGCACGACCGTCGTCCTGCCCGGCACGATGCCCGCCGATCCCGGGTTCGTCCAGGCCATCGGCGCGGGGCCGCACGCCGACGAGTTCGGTTACATCCGGTACTCCGCCGGCGGCGCCGACCACGTCGCTGTGCTGGGCGGCGACGGGACCGTGGTGCGGACCGTCGACCTTCCGTCGGGCGCCACCGTGGACGGCCCGGTGTTCTTCGGGCCTGACGGCACGCCCTACGCCGTGGTGAGGTACCGCGCCGGCACCCTGCCCCCGAGCACGTTGGGCACGCAGGTCCTGTCGCTGGCGAACGACGCGCTGACGCCGGTGGTGCCGGACGGCCGCCAGCCGAGTTTCGTCGACATCCAGTTCGCGCCCGACGGAACCGGTTACCTTCTGACGGACGCGGGTTCACCGACCAGCATCACGATCACCGGCTTCGACCCGACGGGTGCGACGGGCGCGAGCCTGACGCTGGCCAACCCGATCGTGGTCGACGGGACCAAACCCCTGGTGTTCGCCCCGGACGGCACGGGCTACGTCGTCGACTACGGGCAGTCCGGCGGCGCGGTGTACGCGCTGTCGGCGTCGGGCGTGACCAAGGTCCTCGACCTCCCGTACGTGGCCGGCACGACCGTGTACTACGTCGTGATCGGTGCCGATGGCACGCCGTACCTGACGACGGGCACGGACGACAGCACCACGATCTCGCCCCTCTAACCGGTCTTCTCGAACGCCCGACCGCGACGCTCGGCGTCGACGCTACCGTCGAACAACCCCGAATCTGCCTGTGACACAGCATGATCCACGGTCTCGCGCTGCTCTGACCGGACGCTCTCGGTCTGGTGTTCGATACGCCGGCACGGCAGCGCGCCCGGGTTCGCGGCTTGCAGCCACGCCACCATGCCCTCGCGGACATCGCACCGCAGATCGAACAGCTGGGGCGCGTCCGGCGCGCTGACCAGCATCCGTACTCGCACGACACCGTCCACGGCATCAGTCACCTGCAGCACCCCGACGCGTCCATCCCACTTATCGTTGGCGCGCAGCAACCGGTCCAACTCGGCGCGCATGGCATCGAACGGCACGGTGAAGTCGACGTCGAGTTCCGCGGTACCCAACAGCTGGGTGGCGTTGCGGGTCCAGTTCTGGAACGGCGTCGTGGTGAAGTACGTGCACGGCAGCACCAGCCGCCGCTCGTCCCACAGATGCACGACGACATAGGTCAGCGTGATCTCCTCGATGCGGCCCCACTCCTCCTCGAGCACCACCACGTCGCCGACGCGGATCGCGTCGGAGAAGGCGATCTGGATGCCTGCGAACACCGAGCCCAGTGAGGTCTGCGCCGCCAGGCCGGCGACCACGGTCAGCACGCCGGCCGAGGCGAACACCGTCTTCCCGATGTCACTGAACGACGGGAACGTCATCAACGCCGCTGCTGCACCGAGCACGACCACGACCGCAACGGCGAGCCGGCGCAGCGTCGTGACCTGGGTGCGGATCTTGCGGCGGTGCCGGTCCGCGTCGGTCAACCCGGTGTCGCCGCCGGCGAACCGGTCGATCACCTGCCGCTCGGCCACCAGCATCAGGCTCGCGACCAGCCAAGTGACGGTAGCGATCAGCGCGATCAGCAAGGTGTGGTCCAGCCAACCGCGCCAGCCCGCCTGCCCGTCGGAGACACGCCGCACCGCCGCCGACGCCGCGATGACCACCAGGGTTGCGCGCAGGGGCCGGCGGGTCAGATTGGCGACGTCGTGTAGTACGCGGCTGCGTCGGCCCAACCGTTGCAACAGCCAGGACAGGGCCAGTCCCAGCCCATAGGCCAGCGCGACGCCTCCTGCCACCCAAGCCGCGGCGGTGGCCAGGTGGGTTGCGGGGGCGAAAGTCACATCGTCCACAGGAAATACAGCTCCTCGGGATCGGGGTCTGCGCCGGAAGGGGACGTCATCGTCCGCGCGGCGGCGCACCCCGAGGCGTTCCCGCCTGCCAGGCGATGCAAAACCACATCGGTGGCTCCGGAGCGCGATTGCGACTCACCTCACACGCTTGGCGACCTGTCGCTTGATCTTGGCGGGCAGCGCATCTGCGACGGTGAGCTCGGGCAGGAGCTCCGGCTCGCTCATCAACGCGCGGAACACCACCCCGACGGTGACGTCGTGGTCAGGGCGCGAGACGACCTCGATCGTGTCGCCGGCGCGCACAGTACCGGGTGTGATGACGCGGAAGTACGCTCCCGGCAACGCCGCGGCGGTGAAGGTTTTCATCCAGCCGCGAATGCCCATCCAGGTGGTGAACGTCCGGCACGGAGTCCGCGGGCTGGTGACTTCGAGCAGAAGCCCGTCGGAGCCGACGGCCCACCGCTCGCCGACCAGCGCGCCGGTCACGTCGGCGCCGGTGGTGGTCAGGTTCTCCCCGAACATCCCGTTGGTCAGTTCACGGCCGAGATCGCTCGCCCAGCGATCGAGATCCTCGCGTGCATAGGCGTATACGGCCTGATCGTCGCCGCCGTGGTAGCGCCGGTTGATGATGGAATCCCCGGCGACGCCGCTGCCGGGCCCCTCCTTCGCCGGGCCCGGCGCGCTGACCGCGAGAGGTACGGCACTGGGTCGCTTGTCGATTCCGGTACGCAGCTCGCCCAGGTCGATGGGCGCGCTCGCCGTGTTCACCGTCAACACCGAAGCCATGACCGACGCTAACCCGCCGACGCGTCTAGAGTCCTGCCGGGTCGTCGGGGACGTCGACGGCGTAGGACGCCAGCACTTCCAGCGGAACGATGTCGAGGGTGCGTTCGTGCGTCGACGCCAGCACGACGGGACACGCCTGCCCGTCCTGGTGTGCCCGCAGCCAGTTGCGCGCCGTCACGCACCAGCGGTCACCGGGCACCAGCCCGGGAAATCGGTAGGCGGGCATCGGCGTGCCCAGGTCGTTGCCGATCGACCGCTGGTGGGCGAGGAACTCCGCGGTCACGACAGCGCAGATGGTGTGCAGCCCGAGGTCTTGGTCACCTGTGCTGCAGCAGCCGTCGCGATAGAACCCGGTCAGGGGTTCGGTGCCGCAGGGGTCCAGCGGCTCGCCGAGCACATTCAGTTCTGGCACCGGGTGTTCTGCCACCCGCTCAGCCTAGGTGTCAGATGCTGAGCCGGCGGTAGCGCTGCAGCCGGCGGATGTCCCCGGCCGCCGCGGTGCCCTCGACCGGCGCCAACGCAGACGACACCGCCGCACGCACGACCTCGGTGTCGAGGTGCATGCCGATCGCGACCAGTGAGTTGGCCACCGAGTTGGCCCCAGCGCTCGCCCCGGCCGGTGCGACATGCACCGACGCGCCGACGACGTTCGCCACGTAGCGGCGCACCGCGCCGCGGAACCTCACCGCGATCGTGCCCTTCATCCGGTACACGCCGGCCGGCGGATCTTCGAGCAGGTCGAGCACCGCGCCCGGGTCGACGCACCCGTCGCTGAGCACGGTCACCGAGTCCGCGTGCGTGTGCTCGTGCGGACGGTCATCGGCTTTGAGCAGCTCCTGGAACGTCAGCTGTCCCACCTGCTCGTCGGCCGCCACGTCGAACAGCAGCGCGGGATCGATCCGCCCGGCTGTGGCACCCACGATCTGCGCATGCGGGTTGTTCTCGCGCACTCGCTCGGTCACGCGTCGCAGCTCGGCATCCGGGTCGGCGACCTGATCGAGCTTGTTGAGCACCACCAGTGTCGCCGCCCCGTACCGCGCCGGTGGGCTGGTGTCGCGGTCGACCGTGTCGAAGTGCGTCACCGCGTCCAGCACGTCGACCACCCCGCCCGACCGGATCCCGTCGACGCCGCTGAACCGGATGATGCGGGCGATCGCCACTGGTTCCGCCAGACCACTGGCCTCCACGATGATCGCGTCGAGCCGGAGCCGAGGATCGGCCAGCCGGGCCAGCGCCACGTCGAGACCGCCGTCGTCGGGCAGGCAGCAGATGCACCCGCCGGCGATCGACGCCGGCTCGTCGACCTGGCCGGTGACCAAGCCGGCGTCGACGTTGAGCTCGCCGAAGTCGTTGATCACCACGCCGATCCGTGCATCCGGGGTGCGCAGCACATGGTTGAGCAACGTGGTCTTCCCGGCGCCAAGATAGCCGGTCAGGGCGATGACGGGGATCGGTTGCACAGCTGGGCAGGCTACCGGTGACGGTGAAGAAATGACGACGCGCAGGTTGCGCCGGTAGCATCGGCCTCCGCGCCATCAGCGCGAATCGTGGGGGTAGGACGGGTGCGCGGCGACATGGACGGTGGCACGGCAGGAGAACTCTCGCTCTCCGATGCCCCCGCTGACCTGCAGGTGCTCCGGGCCCTGCTACGTATCGCCGAGGCCGTCGCCCGGGCCGACGCGTTCGACGAAGCGCTCGAGGTGATCGCCGAGCAGGCCCTCGCAGCGCTGCAGGCCTCGTCGTTGTCGATCAGCCGCTGGGAAGCTGACCTGGCGTCGCTGCGAACGTTGATCAACGTCGGCGATCTGGGTCCTGACGAGACACGGTGGCCGACCGACGAGTACTACCCGATGGGCGGCGACCCCCACGTCGCGGAGTTGCTGCTGCACGGCCGCCCCTACATCAACGCGTTCGACGAGCCCGACTGTCCGCCGCATTGCATCGCGTGGCTCGAGAAGATCGGCAAGGAGAGCGAGATCGCCGTCCCGATCATGAGCGGCGACTCGATGTGGGGCGAGATCTGGGCGTCCGGTGACGGCGGCAGGCGATTCGACCTCGGCGACGCGCAGCTGCTGGCGGCCATCGCGGCGCACATCACGGTGGCGATCACCAGATCCGAGACGTTGAACACCGTGTGGCAGTACGCGCTGCAGGATCCGCTCACGGGCATCGCCAACCGCCGCGCCATCGATCAGCGATTCGCCGAATTGGATTGGGAGACATCCACTCCCGTCGTGATCCTGTGCGACCTGGACGGTTTCAAAAGAATCAACGACCGCGACGGTCACCCGGCGGGGGATCAGCTGCTGCGCGATGTCGCCGCAGTGTTGGGCGGTCTGGCCGACACGGTGGACGGCGCCATCGCCGCGCGCCTCGGTGGCGACGAGTTCTGCATCGTGCTGCCCGATGCGTCGCTGGCGTCGGCGCAGGTGTTCGCCACCGATGCCACCCGCGCGTTGCACGATGCCGTCGATCGCGAGGTGAGTCTGTGCTGGGGGGCGGCGACGACGGGGCCGGGCGTCCGCAGCGCCGGAGAGTTGCTGGCGGCGGCCGACGCCGCGCTGCTGCACGCCAAGCGGCAGGGGCCGGCGCGCTACAGCACCGGTGCGTCGCTCGAAGCGCATGACCTCGACGGGTGGGATCGCCGCTCAGGACCGCGGCGCGCCGTCGACCGGCTGGCGTCCGATCTGGTGCGGGCGCTCGACGAGCAGCCCACGATGACGCTCGCCCAGGCCTTGGAGGCGCTGGCCGTCGCGCTCGCGCAGGCCCTGGACGCGGCGGCGTGGGCCATCTCGGAGACCGTCGCGGGAGGGACGGCGCTGCGACTGGTGAGCAACGTCGCGAGCGTTCGCAAACGGGACGCGGGATTGACGGTGCTCGTCGACTTCGGCCCACCCAACTACTCCATCGAGGACTACCCGGCCACGGCACGTGCGATCGCCGACGGCACGACGTTCCTCGCCGCCGTCGGGATGGAGTCCGCCGACCCCGATGAGACCGCGCTCCTTCGCGAACTCGGCTACCAGGCCGTGCTCGGCGTCGGCGTGCCCGCCGGCGAGACCGGATTCCTGATGGAGATCTACTCCCACGACGGATACGCCGATCTCGCCGAGATCGCCCCGCTGGCAAGGGTTCTCGCGGCCTACTGCGTGACCCGGGTCAGCGGAAACCAGCCGACCCACCGTCGGCCATGAGCGTCTGACCGGTGACGAACGCCGCATCATCACTGAGCAGGAAGCACACCACGGGACCGATGTCGGTTGCCACGTCGCCCAGTCGGCCCAGCGGGACCGCGCGTACGGTGCGCTCGTAGGTCTTCGGGTCCATCTCCCGCCACGCCCTGATGCTCTCGGTTTCGGCATACGGGCACACCACGTTCACCCGGATATTGTGCCTGCCCCATTCCAGCGCCGCGACCTTCGACATGCCGCGGATCGCTTCCTTGGCCGCGCCGTACGCACCGAAGCGGGGCAGCCCCTGAGTGCCCGACCCTGAGCCGAGGTTGACGATGCTGCCGCCGCCATTGCCCACGAACACCGGGTACACGGCCTGCATCAGCGCGAAGGTGGCACGCGGACCGACATCGAACACCAGGTCGTAGTCCTCCTGGGTGATCTCGTGAAAAGCCTTCGGCTCGTTGGTCGCAATCGCGTTGTTGACCAGGCCGTGCACCGTGCCGAAGGCTTCGACGGCCGCCGCGACGATGCGCTCGGCCGCGCCGTCGTCCCGCAGATCCACGACCGCCGAGGCGACTGAACCCCCGGTCAGCTCCGCGGCCGTCGTACCGAGCAGCTCGGCGTCGCGGTCGACCAGCAGCACCGAGGCGCCGCGCGCGGTGAGCGCCGTCGCGATCCCCTTGCCGACGCCGCGGGCGGCTCCCGTCACGATCACCACACGCCCCGCCATGTCCGTCATGCCGTCTGCCCCTTCACGATCACGCCGTCTTTGACTATCGCGTGCAGGTTGGTCGCCGGATCGCCCAGCAGCGACAGGTCGGTGGTCGGATCGCCGTCGACCAGCAGTACGTCGGCCCATGCACCGACGGTGATCTCGCCGAGTCGGGCCGATCGATAGGGGTCGCGGTCGCCGGCCAGCCGTAGCAGCGCGGCGTTGCCGGAGGTGACGAGCTTGAGGGCGGCGACGGTGCTCATGTGGTCGCTGAGCCGCACCAGCATCGCGCTCTGCAAGTCGGCGTGTTCAGGCTCGAACAACAGATCGGTACCCCACGCCAGGCGCACTCCGTGGGCGGTGGCCCAGCCGAAGAGCCGGTCGGTGCCGACGCAGATCTCGCGGTTCTTCTCCGCGCTGGCAGGGTTGGCGAACGTGTGGTCGTGTTCGGCGAAGGGCTGCGTGGACAGCCACACCTCACGCTCGGCGAGCATCGCGATGGTGGGTTCATCGGCGAGGTGGCCGTGCTCGATCGACTTCACCCCGGCGTCGACGGCGCGGCGGATACCGGTGACGTTGTAGACGTGCGTGGCGACGTAGGTGCCGTAGTCCTCGGCGGCCTGCACGGCGGCGCGCAGCTCGGCGGGGGTGAACTGGACGGTGTAGAGCGGGTCGTACAGCGACGCCGCCCCGCCGCCGACCATCAGCTTGATCTGGCTGGCGCCGAGCTTCAACTGTTCCCGCACCGCGGCCAGGACACGGTCGGGCCCGTCGGCCACGCGCATGAAACCGATCTGCTCGGCGCGGGATTCGCTGCCGCCCAGCGCCGTCGGACGTTCGTAGACGAAGCCGAAGTCACCGTGCCCGCCGGTTTGCGACAGCGCGGCCTGGCTGGGGTAGATCCGCGGACCGAGCGCGGGCCGTGCGTCGATCACCGCCTTGAGGCCCGCGGTGTCGCCGGCCATGTCGCGCACTGTGGTGAAGCCGCGCAGCAAGGTGTCGGTGGCGCCGGCCAACGCCGTGGCCGCGAGCAGTGTCTGAGAGCCCATGGCCAGGTTCAGGAGGGAGTTCGCCATGCCGACCAGATGAACGTGAGCGTCGATCATCCCGGGCATCAGGGTGCGTCCAGCCCCGTCGATCACGGTGGTGCCGTCGGTCTCGGCGATGGGGGACCGTTCGACGGCGGCGATCGTGTGACCCTCGATCAGCACATGCCCGTCGGTGGCCCGATCGGACACACCGTCGAAGATTCGCACGTTCTTGATGACCAGGCGCATGCCGGTCACGCTAGCCGCTGCAGACGCCGAAAAGCCGGCCCCGCGGTGCGGGTCCCGCGGGCGCTCGGTGGTGAGTGGGGGGGGAAGTTATCCGACGGGGATGGAGGCGCAGCCCACGCCGGGGATGCAGCCCGAGACCCCGCCGGGTCCGGCAGAGCCGCCCACACCGCCGGGATTGGTGGAGCCGCTGGCGCCGCCAGGACCGGCCGCACCAGACGGACCACCGGGGATCGCGCCGCTGGCGCCGCCCGGCCCTGCCGTACCGATCGACGCACACGGCGTGCCGTCCGGGTTGACGCACGGCGGGGGTGCCGGCTGGGCGAAAGTCAGGGGCGCAGTTGCGATTGCAGTCGCCGCCGCGCCCGCGAAGATCAAGGAACCGAGATTCAGTGTCTTGTGTCGCATGTCTAACTAGTTGCCCGATCGCTGCAGAATCGAAACCACGAGTTGGTGGCATTCTGGCGGGATGGGTCTGATCTTCCGGTTGCTCGAGCTGCTGGTGGTGCTCGTGCCGCTGGTCGGTGTGGGCTACGCGACGTATCGAGGCATCGTCGCCACCCGACGTCAGCGCGAGCCGGAACTCTCCGCGCCACCAGCGGTGCGCCCGGCGACCGCGGCGCAGCGCCGCACAGTGCTGCGGACCATCGAGCAGCACGACCGCACCGACACCCGGTGGCTCGAGTACGAATTGGACGCCGCCAAGGTGCTCGACTACCCGCTGATGACCGACCTGCGCGATCCCCTCACCGAACGCTTCCACCGCGCCAAGCTGCGGGCCGATTTCCTCCGGCCCGCCGACATCGGCGATCTGCTGGAGGACCGCGAGGCGCTGCGCGCGTACGTCGATGCGGTCGGCGAGTATGCGACCGCGTTCGACGTCGCCGAAGCCGAAGCGCGGCGGCGCAGGCGGGCGGCGTTCAGCGCCGAGGAACAGGACCGTCTGACGCGTGCGCAGCGGCTGCTGCGAGTTGCTGCCGACACCGCCGCGACCCCTCAGGAGCGCGAGCGGGCGTACCGACTGGCGCAGCGTGAACTCGACGGACTGCTCGTGCTGCCCGAGCGTGCCCGCCACGCGATAGAGCGCGGAATCAGCGGCGAGCTGGGGGATTGACCCAGCCCGGCGTCATCCGATCGCGGCGTCGGCGACGTCGAGCGCCCGGTCCAGCAGCGCCACACCCTCACGCGCCAGCTCCTCGGTGATGATGCACGGCGGGACGACGTGGATGCGGTTGTAGTTGGCGAACGGCAGCAGGCCGAGCTTCTTGCACTCGGCTATCACGGAATTCATTGCTGCGCTGGAACTTCCGTAGGGAGCCAACGGTTCGCGGGTGGCTTGGTCGGCGACGAGCTCGACGGCCCAGAAGACGCCCGCGCCGCGCACTTCCCCGACACTGCGGTGCCGTGCCGCGACGTCGCGCAGCGCCGGCTCGAGCACCTCGGTGCCGATCCGGGCTGCGTTCTCGACGATGCCTTCCTCGGCCATCGCGGTGATGGTCGCGACCGCGGCCGCCGTTGCGAGCGGGTGCCCGGAGTAGGTGAGCCCGCCGGGGTAGGCGCGGTGGGCGAACGTCTCGGCGATGTGCGGGCTGATCGCCACGCCGCCGAGGGGCACGTATCCCGAGTTGACCCCCTTGGCGAAGGTCAGCAGATCGGGCACGACGTCGAAATGGTCGATGGCGAACCACTTTCCGCTACGGCCGAAGCCTGACATCACCTCGTCGGCGATGTAGACGATGCCGTACTCGTCGCACAGGGCGCGGACGCCGGCGAGATAGCCGGGCGGCGGCACCATGATGCCCGCGGTGCCGGGGATCGACTCGAGGATGATCGCGGCGATCGTGGAGGGGCCCTCCATCCGGATGATGTCGCGCAGATGCGCCAGCGCGCGCTCGGTCTCCTCCTCCTCGGTGGTGGCGTGGAACTGCGAGCGGTAGAGGAACGGGCCGAAGAAGTGCACGATGCCGGCGTTGCCGTGGTCGTTGGGCCAGCGGCGCGGGTCGCCGGTCAGGTTGATCGCGGTCTCGGTGCCGCCGTGGTAGGAGCGGTAGCGGGAGAGCACCTTGTAGCGGCCGGTGTGCAGGCGGGCCATGCGGACCGCATGCTCGACCGCGTCGGCGCCGCCGTTGGTGAAGAAGATCTTGTTCAGCTCACCCGGGGTGCGCTCGGCGACCAGGCGCGCGGCTTCGGAGCGCGCCGCGTTGGCGTGCTGTGGTGCGACGGTGCACAGTTTGGCTGCCTGCTCGGCGATCGCGGCGACGACCTTGGGGTGCTGATGGCCGATGTTGGTGTTGACCAGCATCGACGAGAAGTCCAGCAGCCGGTTGCCCTGACCGTCCCAGACGTGGCAGCCCTCCGACGCGGTGATGACCATCGGGGCGATCTCGGCCTGCGCCGACCAGGAATGGAACACGTGGGCGCGATCCAGTTCGTAGGCGCGGGCGGCTTCGGCGCGGGCCTCGTCGGCGGTCAGGCCGTTGGGCAGTGTCGCGGTGTCGTCGGTCAGGGTCATCGCAGTTCCTTCGTCGATGGAGAGCGTCGAACGTGGGGCTTGTGCACAGTGATCTACGAATTCTCGTGCATAAGGCCCACGCTCGGTGGTCAGCCCTCGGAGGCTTTCTCGAGCTCGGCCAGTGCCTCGCCGCTGTAGACGGCCAGGCGCTGCAGGTGCGGCAGCCGATCGCGGCAGCCCACGAACCCGATGTTCAGGGTGTCGGCGTAGCTCTGCAGCGTGATGTTGAGCGCCATGCCGTGGATCGGGATGGACACGGGGTATGTGGCTTCCAATCGGGAGCCGTTGAACCACAACGGTTCCCGCGGTCCCGGCACATTCGAGACGCAGAGGTTGAACGTGTAGGGCCACGGCGCCTGCACACCCGTCAGCGCCCCGGCGATCTGGGTGCCCGCCGGCGCCAGCAGTGCGGCGCTGTAGGCGATGATCGCCGCCGGGGACATGTTGGACAGCTGCGCCTTGGCCGCCGTCGTCGCCGCGGTGATCACCTGCAGCCGCTCGACGGGATCGGCGATGTCGGTGCCCATCGGGGCGAGGATCGCGCCGACGGCGTTGCCGCCGCCCTCGTCGCCCTTGGGCCGGACGTTGACGGGCAGGAACGCGATCAGTGAGCGGTCGGGCAGCTCGTCGATCTCCGACAAGAACTTGCGCAGGCCGCCGCCGAGTATCGCCAGCGACACGTCGTTGATCGTCGCGCCGTGCTGGGAGCTGAGCTTCTTGAGGCGATCGAACTCGTACTGCTGGGTCGCGAATCGGCGATTGCGGCTGATGCGCGCGTTGAGGATGCTGTGCGGCGCCGACGCCGAGCCGGCGATCTGGGCGTACTCGCCGTCACGGCGGATCTGCGTGTTCACGACCGCGGTCGCGAGGTCGACCGCCGAGCTCACGCCGCCGGTGACCGTCGAACCGATCCCGCCGAGCGCCCGCAGCGTCGCGGAGATCGGGTTCACCGTCTCGGTGCTGGGCAGCGGCCGTTCACGGGCGGGCAGCGGCACGTTGAAGAACATCCGGGTGTCCCGCGACTCCGGGTCGGTGGACAGGCTGCGGGCGAGCATCCGCATCGCGCTGTACCCGTCGACCAGCGCGTGGTGGATCTTCATGTACAGCGCGAACCGGCCGCCTTCGAGGCCCTCGATGACGTGCAGCTCCCACGGCGGCCGGGTCAGGTCGAGGTGGTTGCTGTGCAGCCGCGAGACCAGGACGCCGAGCTCGCGTTCGTCACCGGGACTGGCCAGCGCGGAACGGCGCACGTGGTAGTCGAAGTCGAAGTCCTTGTCCTCGACCCAGCTGTGCAGCGGGATGTACTGCAGCCGCGGGTGGGCGAGCTTGAGGTTCCACGGCCGCATCACCTCCTGGCGGCGCGCCTCGGCGATCATCTCCCGCAGGTAGTCGACGGTCGCGTCGGGCGGCGGTGTGAACGGCAGCAGGCCGGCCACATGCATCTTCGAACTGGGCGTCTCCCCGTAGATGAACAGCAGGTCCTGCAGACCGAGCCTCTTACTGTTCGCGCTCACGCCGCCACGGTACGCGGTGTCATCAGGTCCCACAGAATGTTCGGAACGAGGTCGAGAACTCCTGCTGGCCTGCCTCGGCGTAGCGCTCCAGACCCGGTCGGGCCGCGTACGGCGAGCGGACCACGGCCAGAAGCGATTCCACCGGAATCAGGTCTCCGGCGGTGGCGGCGGCCAGCGCCTCCTCCACCAGATGGTTGCGCGGGATGTAGACCGGGTTGACCGCGTCCATGGCCGCCGGATCGGGACCGAGGTCGCGCCACCGGGACAGCCACGCGTCGAAGCCGGCGAGGTCGATGAACTCACCGCGCACCGGTTCGGCGTCGCCGCGGGCGGCCTCGGCCAGCCGCCGGTAGAACGACGTGTGGTCGACACCGCTCTGCTGCATCTGGACGAGCAGTTCCTGGCTCAGCGCATCGACCGCTTCTGCGGGAGCGGCGGAGAGCCCGAGCTTGGCGCGCATGCCCGCGTCCCACCGGCTCTGATAGCGGTCGCGGAACCAACCCAGCGACTCCTCTGCCTGGCCCACTGCGGTGTCGACATCCTCGTCGAGCAGCGGCAGCAGCGTCTCGGCGAATCGCGCCAGGTTCCACAGCGCGATACCCGGCTGGTTGCCGTACGCGTAGCGGCCCCCGTGGTCGATCGAGCTGAACACGGTCTGCGGGTCGAAGGCCTCCATGAACGCGCACGGGCCGTAGTCGATGGTCTCGCCCGAGATCGTCATGTTGTCGGTGTTCATCACGCCGTGCACGAAGCCGACCAGCATCCACCGCACCAGCAGGTCGGCCTGCACGTCGATGACCGCCTCGAGCAGCGCCCGGTAGGGCTGCGCCGCCTGCGCGGCCGCGGGGTGATGACGGGAGATCGCGTAGTCGGCCAGCCGGCGCAGCACGCCGACGTCCTTGGTCTGCCGGGCGACCAGCGATGCGTACTCGAAACTGCCGACCCGCAGATGGCTCGCTGCCACCCGGGCCAGCACGGCACCGGGCAGCTCGGTCTCGCGGTACACCGTCCGGCCGGTGGCGACCACCGACAGCGAGCGGGTGGTCGGAATACCGAGGGCGTGCATCGCTTCGCTGATCACGAACTCGCGCATCATCGGCCCGACCGCCGCCAGACCGTCTCCACCGCGCGCGAACGGGGTGCGGCCCGACCCCTTCAGGTGGAGGTCGCGCACCCGCCCGTCGGCGTCGACGAGTTCGCCGAGCAGCAGCGCCCGGCCGTCGCCGAGCCGCGGGACGAAGCCGCCGAACTGGTGACCGGCGTAGGCCTGCGCCACCGGCGTCGCGTCGGACGGAACGGAGGTGCCGGCCAACAGACGGACTCCCTCGGGGCTGCGCAACCACTCCGCGTCCAGACCCAGTTCATCAGCAAGGGTCTCGTTGAGGACCAGCAGCGTCGGGTTCGGCGCGTCCTCGGCCTGCCATCGCACCGCCAGTTCGGGGAGGTCCCGGACGAACGTGTCGTGCAGCGCGATGCTCATCCTTCCCAGCCTACGGAGACGGCTCGATGAGAGCGATGGCGTCGACGTTGTCCTTGACGGGAATCCGGCGCGAGCTCTCCTCGATCACCAGCGCGCCGGCGGGATCGGCGTACCCGTCGCTGTGCGGCAGGATCAGCGCCCGCTGACCCGGGGCCAACTCGGTGGTCTGCAGCGCCGACGTCGGTGGGGCGACCTGGGCGATGTGGTCCCCGGTCAGCTGCCACACGACGGGCGGTGCGGCCTGCGACTGACCGCAACGCCACGTCGTCAGGCTCAGCTTCGGCGGGCCCTCGCGTGGCCACCACAGCTTGGTGATGCGGAAACCGGCCGCTGGGTCGGTGGCGGCGACGTCGAAGGTCTGCTGGTTGCCGTCCGCGTCGGACTGCACGACGGCCGCGGTACCGCAGGCGTCATTGCTGGCCCGGTACAGCGCGTAGGCGAGAGAGCCGCCGTCGGGGGAGAGCCGGGCGACCGAGACCGGACTGTTCGCGTCGACCTGGCCCAGCGACGTCGGGGCACCGGGGCCGCGCACCGCGTAGAGCGTGTCCGGGCCACCGAACGGGGACGGCGGCCCCTCGACGCGGGCCAGCACGGCGGTCCCGCCGCGGGCCACTATCAGCCGCGGGTCACCCGCCCCGGGCGCCGGCGGGAGGTCGACCGTCTGGATCGGCCGGGGCGTCGCATCAGCGGCGGCAAGGTCGAGACTCATCAGCCGGTTCGGCTGTTCCCACCACACGATCGTGCTGCCGCCTGCGGTGCCCAGCGTCGGTCCTACCGGGATCTGACGGATACCGCCCCGTCGGTTCTGCACGTCGAGGACGCCGACGTGGTTGTCGACGGTGCGCGAGAACACGAACCGGCCGTCCTCGGTGGTGATCAGGTCGTTGCTGGGCGCGAAGGGCCCCGCGGCGGTGGCGATCTTGGTGGTGCCGTCGACGACGCCGATCTCATCGGCGGCGCGGTAGGCCAGCATCGGGCCGGTGGGCGGTGCCGGAGTCGTCGTCGGGTCGAACGGCGAGGTGACCCGCGGAGAGGTGGCGTCGGTACTGCTCGATGACGTGGAACCCGGCGGCGATTGCAGGCCGGTGCACGCTGCGACCAGGGCGGCCAGCAGCGCGAACAGCGCGGCCGTGAGGGTAGGGCGTGAAGAATTTCTCATAGGCGATCGCACTCCATGTAAGCCGAAGAGCGGCCGCCTGTGGTCGCGGGGTGGGTCCGCGACGCGCCCCGGACTGCGCCGCTCGGTATGGTGATTGCTCGCCGGCGACGGGGGAATCGTGGGCTGACGAGCATCGTCGGCCGGGCAGCCGGACTGTGAGAACTCAGATGTGGAGCAACGCTGTGAGCCTGAACACCATCGCTTTGGAGCTGGTGCCGCCGAACGTCGACCGCGGACGCGAGCAGGCCCTCTCCGACGCCGAGAAGGTGCTGCGCTGTTCGGCCGAGGCGGGCATCGGCGGCCGGGTTCGGCACGTGATGATCCCGGGCATGATCGAGGAGGACGACGACCGTCCCCTGGAGATGAAGCCCAAGCTCGACGTCCTCGAGTTCTGGTCGATGATCAAGCCCGAACTGCCCGATGTAAGGGGACTGTGCACCCAGGTCACCGCGTTCATGGACGAGCCGACGCTACGCGGCCGGTTGGCTGAACTCAGCGACAGCGGGTTCGACGGCATCGCGTTCGTCGGGGTACCGCGCACGCTGAGCGACGGTGAGGGCTCCGGGGTGGCGCCCACGGATGCGCTGACGATCTTCGACCAGGTCGTCGACAATCGCGGCGTCATCCTCATCCCGACCCGCGAGGGCGAGCAGGGCCGGTTCACGTTCAAGTGCGACCGCGGCGCCACCTACGGCATGACGCAGCTGCTGTACTCCGACACGATCGTCGACTTCCTCACCGAGTTCGCCAAGACCAACGAGCACCGGCCCGAGATCCTGCTGTCCTTCGGCTTCGTGCCGGCGGTGGAGACCAGGGTCGGCCTGATCAATTGGCTGATCCAGGATCCCGGCAACGCTGCGGTCGCCGCCGAGCAGGAGTTCGTCAAGCAGCTGGCCGGCTCGGAGCCGGTGGAGCGTCGCAAGCTGATGGTCGACCTGTACAAGCGCGTGATCGACGGCGTGGGCGAGCTGGGGTTCCCGCTCAGCGTGCATTTCGAGGCCACCTACGGCATCAACACCCCGGCCTTCGAGACGTTCGCCGAGATGCTCGCCTACTGGGCACCCGACACCCCATGACCCCCTCTGCGGTCGGCACGCTGGGTGCGACGTCGATCGACTGCCCGGACCCCGGTGCGCTGGCCGACTTCTACGCTGCCCTGCTCGGCATGCGACGGCTGGTCGGGACCCCGACGGGGGCGTCGTCGCGCTGACCGACGGGCACTCGAACCTCGCGCTGATGCGCGTCGACGGCTACGTCGCGCCGACGTGGCCCGACCCCGACGTTCCGGCGCAGATGCACCTGGACGTGTCGGTGACCGACCTCGCCGCCGCGGTCGCCGCCGCCGAGGCACTCGGTGCCCGTCAGGCCGCGGTGCAGCCGCAGCCGACGCTCTGGCGGGTGATGCTCGACCCGGTCGGTCATCCGTTCTGCCTGACCACGGTGACCGCCGGCTGAGATGCCCGATTCGAGCACCACTGCCGACGTGCGCGACCTGCGCGCCCGGCTCGACGGTGTCACCCTCCGGGACGCGTCGCGGCTGGGCCGCAAGCTGCGCCAGCTCAGGTCACCAGACCCGGCCCAGCTGGAGCGCCTGACCCAGCAGTTCACGACCGCCGAAGCCCTGGTCGCCACCCGCCTGGCCGCGGTCCCGGCGATCAGCTATCCGGATCTGCCGGTCAGCGAGCGGCGCGACGACATCGCCGCCGCGATCGCCGCGAACCAGGTCGTGATCGTCGCCGGCGAGACGGGCTCGGGCAAGACCACGCAGCTGCCCAAGATCTGCCTGGAGCTGGGCCGTGGCATCCGCGGCACCATCGGGCACACCCAGCCGCGCCGGCTGGCCGCACGCACCGTGGCCCAGCGCATCGCCGACGAGCTCGGCACGCCGCTCGGCGAGGCCGTCGGCTACACGGTGCGCTTCACCGATCAGGCCGGCGATCGCACGCTGGTGAAGCTGATGACAGACGGCATCCTGCTGGCCGACATCCAGCGCGACCGCCGGCTGCTGCGCTACGACACGCTGATCATCGACGAGGCACACGAACGCAGCCTCAACATCGACTTCTTGCTCGGCTACCTGCGTCAGCTCCTGCCGCGCCGTCCCGACCTCAAGGTGATCGTCACGTCGGCGACCATCGAGCCGGAGCGGTTCGCCCGGCACTTCGCCACCGATGGCGTCCCGGCGCCGATCCTGGAGGTCAGCGGACGCACCTATCCCGTCGAAATCCGTTATCGCCCTTTGGAAGTACCAGTGGTCACCGAGGGTGACGACCCGGACGACCCTGACCACGAGGTGGTGCGCACCGAGCTGCGCGATCCCACCGAGGCGATCGTCGACGCCGTCGCCGAGCTCGCGAGCGAGCCACCCGGCGATGTGCTTGTGTTCCTCTCCGGCGAGCGTGAATCCGCGACACCGCAGAGGCGTTGCGCGCCGACCTGGGTGAGCGGGCCGAAATCCTCCCGCTGTACGCCCGCCTGCCGACCGCTGAACAGCAGAAGGTCTTCTCCCCGAGCCGGGCCCGCCGGCGGGTGGTGCTGGCCACCAACGTCGCCGAGACATCGCTGACGGTGCCCGGCATCCGCTACGTCGTCGACCCCGGCACCGCGCGGATCTCTCGATACAGCCGGCGCACCAAGGTGCAGCGGCTGCCGATCGAGCCGATTTCGCAGGCCTCGGCCGCGCAGCGCGCCGGCCGGTCCGGGCGCACCGCGCCGGGTGTGTGCATCCGCCTGTACTCCGAGCAGGACTTCGAATCACGGCCCCGCTACACCGATCCGGAGATCCTGCGCACCAATCTCGCCGCGGTGATCTTGCAGATGGCTGCGCTCGGGTTCGGTGACATCGAGGGTTTCGGCTTCCTGGATCCGCCCGATGCGCGCAGCATCCGTGACGGCATCGCGTTGCTCACCGAACTGGGCGCCTTCACCGACGGCGAGCTCACCCCGCTCGGTCGCCGGCTCGCGCAGATCCCCGTCGACCCTCGCCTGGGCCGGATGATTCTGCAGGCCGACGCCGAGGGATGCGTGCGGGAGATGCTGGTGCTCGCCGCGGCTCTGTCCATCCCCGATCCGCGGGAGCGGCCCACCGACCGGGAGGAGGCGGCCCGGCAGAAGCACGCGCGCTTCGCCGACGAGCACTCCGACTTCGTGTCGTTCCTGAACCTGTGGCGCTACCTCGGCGAGCAGCGAAAGGAACGCTCCGGCAGCTCCTTTCGGCGGATGTGCCGCGACGAGTTCCTGCACTACCTGCGGATCCGCGAATGGCAGGACCTGGTCGGGCAGCTGCGCGGCATCTGCCGCGATCTCGGCATCACCGAATCCGACGAGCCGTCCGATGCGGCGCGGGTGCACGCCGCGCTGACGGCGGGCCTGCTGTCGCACATCGGGATGCGTGAAGGAGACGGCCGAGATTATCTGGGCGCACGCAACGCCCGGTTCGTCCTGGCGCCCGGATCGGTACTGACCCGCCGCCCGCCGCGCTGGGTCGTGGTGGCCGATCTGGTCGAAACCAGCCGGCTCTTCGGTCGCATCGCCGCGCGCATCGACCCCGAGGCCGTGGAGCGGGTGGCGGGCCACCTGGTGGTCCGCACGTACAGTGAGCCGCACTGGGACGCCGAACGCGCGGCGGTGATGGCGTTCGAGAAGGTGACGCTCTACGGACTGCCCCTGGTGGCGCGGCGTCGGGTGAACTACGCGCAGATCGACCCGCCGGTGGCCCGCGAGCTGTTCATCCGGCACGCATTGGTCGATCAGGAGTGGCGGACAAAGCACCACTTCTTCGCCGACAACGCCCGGCTTCGAACAGAACTCGCCGATCTCGAGGAGCGGGCCCGGCGGCGAGATCTGCTGGTCGGCCACGAGGAGATCTTCGCGTTCTACGACGCCCGGATCCCTGCCGACGTGGTCTCGGCGCGGCATTTCGACGGGTGGTGGCGCAAGCAGCGGCACCGCACGCCCGATCTGCTGACGATGACGCGAGATGATCTGCTGCGCAACGAGTCCGGCGGCGATCAACCCGACGCGTGGCAGGCCGACGACGTCGAACTGCCGCTCTCCTACCGGTACGACCCCGGCGCCACCGACGACGGTGTCACGGTCCACGTGCCCGTCGACGTCCTGGCCCGGCTGGGCGGTGACGAATTCGCCTGGCAGGTGCCGGCCTTGCGTGAGGAGCTGCTCACCGCGCTGATCAAGTCACTGCCCAAGGATCTACGCCGCAACTTCGTGCCCGCCCCGGACACCGCTCGCGCGCTGTTGTCGTCGATCACGCCGGAGGACGGCGCGCTGCTCGATGCGGTGCAGCGCGAGTTGCGCCGTCGCACCGGCATTCTGGTTCCGATCGACGCGTTCGATCTGGACAAGATCCCGGCCCACTTGCGGGTGACGTTCGCGGTGGAGGCCGCTGATGGCAAGGTGGTGGCCCGGGGGAAGGATCTCACCGAACTGCAACGCACGCTGGCTGCCCCCGCCCGTGACGCCGTAGCCGCCGCGGCGGGGGATCTCGAGCGCACCGGGTTGCGGGCGTGGCCCGATGTCGACGAGCTGCCTCGCGTGATGGAGCGCCCCGGCCGCTCCGGCAACACGGTGCGCGGCTATCCCGCGCTCGTCGACGAGGGAACGTCGGTGGCAGTGCGGGTGTTCGCCAGTGCGGCCGAGCAGGCGTTCGCCGCGCCCGCGGGCACCCGGCGGCTGCTGCGCCTGACCGGGCCGTCGGTGGTCAAGCAGGTGGAGAAGACGCTCGACATGCGGACCCGGTTGACCTTGGGCACCAACCCGGACGGCTCGCTCGCAGCGTTGATCGAGGACTGCGCCGACGCCGCGCTACAGCTGCTGGCGCCCGAACCGATCTGGACCAGAGCCGAATTCGAGCAGGTTCGCGCGCGCGTCGCCCAGTCGCTGGTGAGCACGACGCTCGACGTGGTGCGGCGCGCCGAGAAGGTGGTCACCGCGCTGCACGACGTGTCGCTCGCCCTGCCGGACACGCCGTCAGCGGCTCAGGCCGACGCGATCACCGACATTAGGGCCCAGCTCGCGCGGCTGGTGCCCGCCGGCTTCGTGGCTGCTGCGGGTGCGCCGCGGCTCGCCGACCTCACCCGCTACCTGATCGCGATCAACCGGCGGCTGGACCGGTTACCGCAGGCACCGGTCGCCGACCGCGACCGGATGGACCGGGTGCACGCGGTGCAGGACGCCTACGACGACGTGGTCGCGGCACTGTCCCCGGCGCGGGCGGCCGCTGCCGACGTGCGCGACATCGCCTGGATGATCGAGGAATTGCGCGTCAGCCTGTGGGCTCAGCAACTCGGCACACCCCGCCCGGTCAGCGAGCAACGGATCTACCGTGCGCTGGACGCGATCACGGCCTGACACCTCACCCCAGTGCGGCGATCCGGGCCACCGTCAGCGCCGACGTCAGCTGCAGCAGGTCGGCAGGCCGGGCGAACGAGAGCCCGGTCAGGTCTTCCAGCCGGCGCATCCGCTGCGCAACCGTGTTGTGGTGCAGGTGAAGCCGCGCTGCGGCGGCGCGCCGGTCCAGTCCGGCATCGATGACCACTCGGGCGGTGTCGAGTAACGCCGTTGAGCGGGTGCGGTCGTAGTCCATCGCGCGACCCAGGACGGATGTCGCGAACTCCCGCAGACGCGCCGAGTCACCGAGCTCGAGCAGCAGCTGATCGACCGTCAGCTGCGTCAGGTCGATCACCGCAGGGGAGACGTGGTCTGCCGCGAGATCCAGGGCACCGCGCACCGTCCGGAACGCCGAGGGTACCTCCGGGGCGCTGACCGTCCGTGACACCGCCGCGAGAACCCCTGATACCGGCACGGTTTCGAGAAGCCGGTGCGTCATCTCCACAGCGGAGTCGGCCGGCCAGAGAAGGATCACGTCCCCGCGGTGCACCGCCGACAGCGGCCGCGTGGCCGCGCGCCCGAAGAAGCGGTCCGCGGCAGTCAGCAGCGCATCACTGTCACGGCAGCGCAATCCGATCAGCGTCTGGGTACCCGTCAGATCCCAGCCGAGGCGGCGGGCCCGGTCCAGGATCGCCGGCACGCCGGCAACGTCGGCAGTGAGCAGATCGGCCACCAGCGACCCCCGGAGACGCTGCTCGACTTCGGCGGCCGTGCGGGCACGCAGCAGCTCGAGGGCGGTGACGACCGCGGCCTGTTCGACCGCGCGCACATCGAGTGCGGACAGCTCGCCGGTGAACGCGGCGACACGAATGTGCGCCACCGGGGCACCGTCGAGGATCACGTCGGTGACGGTCGTGGGCTCGGTGTCCGTGACCGAGCCGGCAGCGGCGAGCTGCTCGGCGTAGACGTCGTCGATCAGCACTGACCGCCCCAGCAGCTCGGCCAGTGCCTCGGCGACGCCGGCGACCCCCTCACCGCGTAGGGCCGTCGCGGTCAGCATCGTGTGAACCTCTGCGGCGCGGCGCAATTCGGCGATCGTCGCCTGTTCGGCGGCGCGCAGCTGGGCGGTGCCGAGCGCGACCGCGACCTGGGTGGCCAGCGTCGTGACCAGACCGATCTCCGCCCGATCGAATCGGTGCGGGCCGGCGCGGTATCCGTTGAGTGCCCCGACGACGGCACCGGAGCGGCGCAGCGGCACCGAGATCAGCGCCCGGTAGCCTTGCTCGTGCGCCACCCCACTCCAGGTGAAGTGCGGCTTGCGATCGATGTCGTCGACCGTCACCACCTCGCCCGTGCGAAAGGCGATGCTGGTCGGGGCCTCGGACTCGTCGCGCACGTCGAGCAGGATCGGTCGGTCCGCGTTGACCTGGGCGACGTAGTCCGCCGACAGCCCGTGTGAGCCGACGATGGTCAGCGCAGTGCGATCGGACGTCGGCAGGAAAACCGCGCAGAAGTCGTACCCGAGCAACGTGCAGGCGGTCTCGGCCACCCTGTCCAGGACGGCCGTCACGGGGGTGTCCCCGCCGACGGCTTCACCGATGTCAGCCAGCGCGGCCAGCCAGACTTCGAGCTGGCTCGCACTCCGATGTGTATCAGTGGACACAGCTGTGAGCCTAAGTGTGTCTGTCAAGACATTGCCCTCCCGGGCGCGGACCCGCACAGTGAAAGCCGTGACCGCGGTCACAGACCAAGGAGGTAGCCGGTGACACTTTCGATTCGGACCTGGGCGCGCGCGGCGCTCGCCCTGGTCGTCAGCGCGGTCGTGCTGGCCGCCACCGGCTGCGCGGCCGGATTGGGCGGCCCGGCATCGTCACGCACCGCGCGCGACGGCGTCATCCGCTTCACGTTCGCCCCCGACCCGATCTGGGACTACATGAACGAGACCGGGGTGGTGGCCGAGTGGGAGCGCGACACCGGCTACCGCATCGAGACCAGCGCGACGTGGGACGAGTTCGGCCTGTTCGCCGGCGGCCACGCCGACATCATCTCCACCGCATCGTTCGAGGTGCCCGGGCTCGAAGAGCAGACCCGGCGCGAGACCGTCATCATCGGCCGCTACAACGCAGAACGCAGCCGCATCCTGGTCCGCGCCGACGACCCAGCACAGACGCTGGCCGATCTGAAGGGCAAGCGGCTCGGAGTGTTCACCACGGTGTCGGGCACGCTGGTGTGGAGCGCCCTGGTCAAGCAGATGCACGATCTGAACCTGGTCGACGGCAGCGAGAGCGGGGACTACCAGGTCATCGTCGCCGACATCCAGAATTTGTCGAACCTGTTGGCGCGCGGCGAGATCGACGCATGCATCTGCTATCCGGACCTGTCGGCCCGAGAGCTGCGCGACGGTTCGGTGCGCCCGCTCTACGACGGCAAGTCCTCGGCCGACCTGTTCGCCGAACTGGTCGCGCCGGGCCACGACGGCCCGATGGGCAACGTCTTCGTCGGCCGGAAGGACTGGGTGGACGCCCACCCGGGCGAGGTGTCGGCCTTCCTCGACCTCTGGGACCGCGGCCTGGCCGAATGGCGGGCTCACCGCGACGAGATGATCGAGCGTTACCCCCAGCACTTCGCCGTCGCCACACCCGAAGACATCGCGTTCATGAAAGCCTATGTCGCCGAACACGACTGGGTGGTCGATGAGGTCCGCTTCGACCCGCAGTGGGCCGCCGACGAGAGCTCGGTCTTCGACCTGATGCGCGCCACCGGCGTCATCGGCGACGACGTCACCGATCCGAAGTTCCTGCCCACCGAAGGAGTTCAGCCGTGACCTCGACCGTCGCCCCGCCGGATTCACCGGCCGCACCGGCACCCGCCGGCCGACGTGCCCGCCGCCGACGCAGCGGGTTCACCGCGAACTTGCGGTGGTTGGCTTCGGGTACCGCACTGGTGCTGGCGATTGCGCTCTGGGCGGCCGTCGCCGCCTGGATCGACGACCCGATCGTCCCCCGCCCCTCCGGCGTCGCCGAGCAGGTGGTCGCGATCGTCGCCTCGGGAGAGGCGCTGTCCAACTTCGCGGTCAGCATCGCCAAGATCGCCGCCGGATTCGTGATCGCCATGGCCGGCGGGCTGATCATCGGATTCCTGATGGGCCGCAGCCGTTTCATGACGTCGTACTTCTCATTGCCGCTGTTCGTCCTCGGCAACATGCCAGGGCTGACCTATGCGGTGTTCGGGCTGCTGATCTTCGGCGTCGGCGCGGGCGGGCCGATCGTGGTGTCCGCGTTGGTGGCCCTGCCGTTCATCGCGATCAACGTCGCCGAGGGCGTGCGCTCCGTGGACGGCAAGCTGCTGTCGATGTGCCACGCCTTCGGGCGCAGTCGCACCGACGTGTTGCGCCACCTCTACCTGCCGGCGGTGACGACGTTCGTCTTCGCCGGCGTCCGATACGGCTTCGCGATGGCGTGGAAGGTGGAGGCGCTGACCGAGGTGTTCGGCGCCAGCAGCGGGGTCGGCTTCATGATCCGCAAGGCCTACCAGGAGTTCCGTGTCGACGACATGCTCGCCTGGACAACACTTTTCATCGTCGCGATGGTGCTGATCGAGCGCGGGCTGGCCGCGCTGGAGAATCGCTTCTTCGCCTGGCGCAAGGAGATCGCATGACCACCCTGACCCGCAGGATATCGAGCGGATCACTTTCGGCCACAGCGGTGGTGGCCGCCGTGGCGAGCATCCTGGCCGCCTGGCAGCTGGCCGTCGTCCTCGGCAACCGCGTGCCCTCGCTGCCCGACGCCGTGACCCGGCTGGGCTCGGAGGCCACCGCTGGCGAGCTGTGGGGCAACCTGGCCATCAGCATGAACCGGTTCGTGCTCGGGCTGGCCGCCGCACTGGTGGTCGGTGCGGCGCTGGGCGTGCTGATGGGGCTGTCTCGGTTGGCGGATCTGGCGTTCTCCGATCTGACCGCCGCCGGACTCGCGATCCCCGCGGTCATCTGGGCGCTGCTGACCACGATGTGGTTCGGCTTCGGCTGGCTCACCCCGGTGGTGACGGTGTTCCTGTCCGGCCTGCCGTTCGTCGTCGTCAACATCGCCAAGGCCACCCGGGCGGTCCCCGCGGAGCTGGTGCTGATGGCCCGCTCGTTCGGGGTCTCCCGGGCGAAGGTGCTGCGCCAGATCGTCGCCCCGGCCGTGGCCGGGTCGACGGTGGCCGCCGTGCGCTTCGCGATCATGAGCGCCTGGAACGGCCTGCTGCTGGCCGAGTGGTTCGGCGCCACCTCGGGCGTGGGCTGGCGAGCGCGGTACTGGTACGACGCCAACCAGCTCGACGGGTTCCTGGCCTGGGTGCTGGTGTTCATCGCCCTGCTGGTTGTCGCCGATCTGCTGATCCTCGGTCCCATCGAGCGCCGTACCACCCGCTGGCGCACCGTCTAGAAAGCGAGAAGTCCATGGCATCCATCGAAATCCAGAGTCTCATCAAGGAATACACGGACCGCCGCGGCGCGGTCACCCGCGTTATCGACGACATCGACCTGACCATTTCTGGGGAGACGTTCGTATCGGTCGTCGGACCGTCGGGGAGTGGCAAGACCACGCTGCTCAACATCGTCTCCGGCATCGAACCGCACACCTCCGGCACGGTCGCGTTGCGGGCCGGTGCCCGGGATGCCCGCGTGGGTTACGTGTTCCAGGACCCGCGGCTGCTGCCGTGGCGCACCGTGATGGCCAACCTCGGCTTCGTCCAGCACGAGCGCGACGGCTGGCAGGACCGCGCCCGGCACTACCTCGACCTGGTCGGCCTGAGCCACTGTGCGGACCGCTTCCCCGCCCAGCTGTCCGGCGGTCAGCAGCAGCGCATCGGCATCGCCCGCGCGTTCGCCGTCGAACCGGATGTGCTGTTGATGGACGAGCCGTTCAGCCACCTCGACGCGATGACCTCCCGCACGCTGCGTGAGCATCTCGAGCGGATCTGGCTGGAATCCCGGCGCACGGTCATGTTCGTCACCCACGACGTCACCGAGGCGGTCCAGCTCTCCGACCGCATCGTGGTGCTCGCTCCCGGTGGCCGGGTGCACGAGATCATCGACGTCGACCTGCCGCGGCCGCGCCGGGCCTCCGACCCGGCGGTGGCCCTGCTACAGGCCGAGGTGCTCGCCCGTTTCGAGGCGCTCGAGGCGATGGGATCGGCGGCATGACCCTGCGCCGCGGGCCGATCGACGTCCACGCACACTGGTTGCCGCAACACCTCTTCGGGCTTGCACCCGGCTCGCCGCTGCCGCCGCTGCGCGACCATGACGGGCAGTTGCACCTGGGCGAGCTGCCGTTGTCCATCGAGACCGAGGCGATGAGCGATGTGTCCCGGGTGCTGGCGGACACCGATGCCGCGGGGTTGGGCGCGCGCGTGCTGTCCGCCCCACCCTTCGCGTTCCCGGTCGCTGATGCTGGCCCCGGAGCCGACGTCGACGAGTTCGTCGGCACCTTCAACGACGACCTCGCCAAGGTCTGCCGGGACAGCGAGGGCCGGCTGGTGGGTCTCGGGCTGGTGTCATTGCGCGACCCCGAGGCGGCCGCCAAGCAGATGACGGCGCTGGCCGGCACCGCAGGCATGTACGGGATCGCCGTGCCGCCGCTGCTGGGCACGTCATCGTTCGACAGCGAGCCGATGCGCGAGATCGTCCAGACAGCAGCCGGTCTCGACCTCGCCGTGCTCGTCCATCCGATGCAGCTGCCACGGCCGGAATGGTCGTCGCACTACCTGGCGAATCTGATCGGCAACCCCGTCGAATCCGCCACGGCGGCAGCCGCCCTCACCCTCGGCGGAGTGCTCGACGAGTTCCCGAACTTGAGAATCTGTCTGGTACACGGAGGGGGCTGCGCACCCGCGCTGGTGGGACGCTGGGCGCACGGCTGGCAGCACCGCGCCGACGTGCGGGGATCAGGCACCCGACCGCCCCGGGAGATGTTCTCCCAGTTGTGGTTCGACACGCTCACCCATGACGTGCCGACACTGCAGCTGCTGCGTGCGCAGGCAGATCCGGCCCACCTGATGTGCGGCAGCGACTACCCGTTCGACATGGGCACCCCCACCCCTCTCGACCTCCCGCGTGCGGCGGGCATCGACGACGCCGCGCTGGAGGCCAACGCCCGAGCGTTCCTCGGACTCGACACAGGAGAACACTATGAGTGACACGACCTGGAGCGGGCACCGCGCCCTCGTGATCGGCGGATCGATCGGCGGGTTGACGACGGCCCTGCTGCTACGCCGCCTCGGCTTCGACGTCGATGTCTACGAGCGCACGCCGACCGACCTCGACGGCCGCGGCGGAGGCATCGTGCTCCAGCCCGACACGCTGCGCTGGTTCGCCGAGTGCAGCACGCAACACCCTGAGACAGTGAGCACCAGAACGCATTTCGTGCAGTACCTCGGGCCGGACAACTCGGTCGTGCACCGTGAGAACGCGCCGTGGAGCTACACGTCGTGGGGCACGTTCTACCGCGCCCTTCTGACTGATTTCGGCACCGAGCACTACCACCTGGGCGAGTACGCCGCCGGCTTCGACCAGGACGCCGACGCCGTGACCGTGCGGTTCGCCTCGGGGCGGGTCGACACCGCCGAGCTCGTGGTGTTCGCCGACGGTATCGGCTCACCGAGCCGGCGCCGCATCGCACCGCAGGCACGCATGGAGTACTCCGGCTACGTCGGCTGGCGCGGCACGGTGCCCGAGCGTGAGGTGTCACCCGAAACGTTCGAGCTGCTTCATGACTCGATCAGCTACAGCGTCGCACCGCACACCCACATCAATGTCTATCCGATCCCCGCGCCGGGGGGCGGCCTCGCTGTGGGGGAGCGGCTGCTCAACTACGTCTGGTACCGCAATGTGCCCGAGGGGTACCAGCTCGACGAACTGATGACCGACAAGCGCGGCTTCGTCGCCGGGGTGTCGTTGCACCCCGGTCAGGTGCAGGACCGGTTTGTCGACGAGATGCGTTCGGCGGCAACGGAACTCCTGGCACCAGCCGCAGCGGAGGTGGTGCTGCGCACCGAGCAGCCCTACCTGCAGGCGGTGTACGACGTCGGCGCCTCGCAGATGGCACTGGGGCGGGTGGCGCTCGTCGGGGATGCGGCCAGCGCCGCCCGCCCGCATGCCGCCGCAGGCACCGCCAAGGCGGCCGCGAACGCCTGGGCGCTCTACGACGCACTGTCCGACAGCAGCGACGTCACAGAAGCGCTGGCCAAATGGGAGCCCGGCCAGCTCGAGCTGGGGCAGCGGCTGCTGCGCCGCGTCAAGGAAATGGGCACCCGATCGCAGGTGGACTGCACCTGGGTGCCCGGCGATCCCGACAACCGGTTCGGCCTCTACGGCCCGGGCCGCTAACCCACGAGGAGAGACCATGACCAGTACCCGCGACTTCCTCACCGACGCCCCGCTCGCGGGGACGTTGGTGGGCAGCGACTTCGAGGGCTGGAGCGACGACCTGCGCGCCGAGTTCACCGAGTACGCGCACGACGGGCATGTGGGCTCGCGGTTGCTCAGTGCGAACGACCGGGTCCGGGTCTGGGAGATCCGGCTCGCACCGGGTGAGCGGTGGCATGCCCACCGCCACGTTCTGAACTACTTCTGGACCGCGGTCAACGCCGGGCGCAGCCGGCAGCACACCGCCGACGGCACCACCCGCGAGGTGTCCTACGACGCCGGGGAAACCCGCCACTTCCGTTTCGCCGCAGGGGAATTCCTGCTGCACGACATCGAGAACGTCGGCGACACGCAGCTGGTGTTCACCACCGTCGAGCACCTGGACTCGGCGAACCCGGCGCTGCCCATCTAGACGGTGACGGCGGAGCTGGCGGGGTCGATGAGGATCTTGGCGTGCGTCTCGGGGTCGCCCAGCGCGTCGAAGGCCGCGGCCACGCCGTCGAGGCCCACGGTCCCGGTCACCAGCGCCGAGGCGTCGAGCTTGCCGTCGGCCAGCATGTGCAACGTGTCGCGGAACTCCAGCGGCGTGTAGCCGAACGCGAACCGGATGTCGACCTCCTTGCCGATCGCCATCGCGGGCCGGATCTTGTCGTCGCCCATACACACGCCGACCACGACGATCCGTGACGCGAGCGGCGCAGCTCCGATCACCCCGTCGATCATGCCGGGCACCCCGACGCACTCGAAGATCACCGGCCGCTTGGGTGCCGTCCCGCCGAGGCGGTCAGCCAGCCGGTAGACGTGCGACCAGCCGGGGACCTTGCGCAGCTTCTCCATCGAGCCCATCCCGAGCTCGTAGAGCGCCGGCAGTTCGGTCATGCCCCGCTGCTTGGCGGGTACCGCCTCGTACGGCGACTCGGCAGCCGGGTCGACGACGACGTCGGCGCCGCATCGGGCGGCCAATGCCCGTCGGCCGGGGGAGAAGTCGCTGGCGACGATCGTGCGGACGCCGAGCGTCTTGAGGTGACAGATGACCGCGAGTCCGACGGGGCCGCAACCCAGCACGATCGCGACGTCCTTAGTGGCGATCTCGCTGCGTCGCACCGCGTGGTAGGCCACTGCCATCGGCTCGGTGAGGGCCGCCGTCCCCGGGTCCAGCCCGTTGGGCACGGCGAACGTCATCGCGGCCTCGGCCAGTACCCGCTCGGCGTAGGCACCCGGCGCCAACGGGGAGAGGCCCGTCAGGTGCACGCCACCGTGGGCTCGCAGCAACGGGAACGACACCACCGTGGTGCCGGGCGCGAACGCCTTGCCCACCTTGCGGCCGCGCTCGGCGACCACACCGCAGAACTCGTGGCCCATCACCACCGGGGTGTCGCCGCGCATGAAGTCGGTGTAGCCGCCTTCGGCCATGACCTCGGTGAGTTCGTCGGCGTGGTCCTTGGCGTGCAGGTCCGATCCGCAGATGCCGCAGCGCAGCACCTCGAGCACCAGCTGGTCGTCTGTGGGTACGGGATCGGGGGCGTCGATCACGTCAAGGGAACCGTGCACACAGCTGACCGCTTTCATCGGCCCATCGTCGCACGGTAGAACAACGGTATGACCAGACGGCAGAAGTGGGCGGGTATCGCGCTGGCGGTGCTGGCGGTGGTCACCGTGGTGCCGGGCGCGCACGCCGAGCCCGACACGCCACCGGGGGTCGCGGCGGTGCCGGTGATCGAGCCCGTTGTGCTGGGGGAGATGCCGCACGATCCGATGGCGTTCACCGAGGGTTTCGAGATCGACGACGGGGTGCTCTACGAGGGCACCGGGGAAGTCGGCACCTCGCAGCTGCGCGAGCTCGACCCCGACACCGGCGCCGTCCGCAAGGCCGTCGACATGCCCGGCCGCTACTTCGGTGAGGGCGTCACCGTGGTCGGGGACCGCATCTGGCAGCTCACCTACACCGACGGCGTGGCGGTCGAATGGGATCGGGGGACGCTGACCCCGATTCGTGAAGTTCCGCTCGCGCCGCAGGGCTGGGGGTTGTGCCGCGACGGTGACCGGCTGATCCGCAGCGACGGCACCGCCAGGCTGCGCTTCCAGACCGCCGAGGATCTGACCGAGACGGGTGGCGTCGACGTCACCAAGGACGGCCGGCCTGTGACCGGGCTCAACGAGCTCGAGTGCGTGGGTGACCGGGTGTGGGCGAACGTGTGGCCCACCGATCAGATCGTGCGGATCGATCCGAGCACCGGCGTGGTGGATCTCGCGGTCGATGCGAGCGGGCTACGTGCGCGCGGCATCCCACCGACGGCGCAGGTGCTCAACGGCATCGCGCACGTCGCCGGTGACGAGTTCCTGCTGACCGGAAAGTACTGGCCGACGACGTTCCGGGTGCGGCTGGGATGACCCCGGTGAGCACCCGAATGAGCAAAGCGCGTTCGCTGACGATCGTGACCGTGGCCTACGTGGTGGCCGTCGCTGTGGCCGCCGCGTGGTCGCTGTGGGGACCGGGCACCGGACGGCTCTGGCTGGACACGCTGATCGCTGACGTGCTGGCCACGCTGGTGGTGTTCGCGTTCAGCCGGGCCTACGGCAATTCCAGCTTCTACGACGCGTATTGGAGCGTGATCCCGCCGCTGCTGCTGTTCTACTGGTGGAGTCAGGGGGACGGGGACCCGCTGCGTTCATGGCTGGTCGCCGTGCTGGTGGTGGTGTGGGCGGTGCGGCTGACCGGTAACTGGGTCTATGCGTTTCCCGGTCTGCATCATGAGGATTGGCGCTATCCGATGTTCCGCGAGCGGGCGGGGCGCTGGGAGTTCGTGGTCGATCTGGTGGCCATTCACCTGATCCCGACGCTGCAGGTGTTCCTCGCGATGGTGCCGGTCTACGTCGCGATGACGACGCCGGGGCGCGGTGTGGTGTGGCTGAGCATCGTCGCGTTCGTGCTCGGATTGGCAGCGGTGGCACTCGAATTCGTCGCCGATGCGCAGATGCACCGCTTCGTGCGCGACCGTCGGCCCGGTCAGGTGATGGATCGGGGGCTGTGGGCGTGGTCGCGGCATCCGAACTACTTCGGCGAGTTCGGCTTCTGGTTCGCGCTGGCCCTGTTCGGTGTGGCGGCCTGGCCGACGGCGTGGTGGTTGTTAGCGGGTGCGGCCGCGATGCTCGCGATGTTCTTGGGAGCAAGCATCCCGATGATGGAGGAGCGCAGCTTGGCGCGCCGGCCGGACTACCAGGCGGTCATCGATCGGGTGTCGCGTTTCGTTCCCCGCCCGCCCGCAAAGGCGCGCGCGTGAAGCGGGTGGTGATCGCCGGGCTCGGCGATACCGGCGTCCTGACGGCGATCAAGCTGGCCCGCCACACCCAGGTCACCGGAATCTGCAGCAAGCCCGGCCTGGTCAGTGGCCAGGAGCTCGGCTGGCGGTTGGCCCGGCCCGACGAGTGGGCGCGGCACAACTGGATTCCTTACAGCCGCTTCCGAGGACTGGACCGGGTCACCACCGTGCACGGCACCCTCGCCGACGTGGACCTCGAATCGCGCTGCGTCACCGTGGAAGCCGCCGACGGGACGGCTCAGCAGGTGCCCTACGACGCTCTCGTCATCGCCACCGGCGTACGCAACGGGTTCTGGCGCACGCCCGTGCTGCAGGGTGCCGACGAGGTCGACGCGGACCTGCGCGCACCGCACGAGAGGCTTGCCGCGGCGCGGTCGGTGATCGTCGTCGGCGGCGGCGCGGCCGCGGTCAGCAGCGCCGCCCAGATCGCGACCACCTGGCCCGGGACGCGGGTCGACCTGTACTACCCGGGCGAGCGTGCGCTCGTCGGGCATCATCCGAGGACCTGGAAGACGGTGCAGCGCAGGCTGATCGACGCCGGGGTCCACCTGCATCCCGGTCACCGTGCCGACGTGCGGGAGACGCCTGCCGACTTGACCACGGGCCCCGTGCACTGGAGCACCGGGCAACCGCCCGCGACCGCCGACGTGGTGCTGTGGGCGATCGGCCGGGTGGTGCCCAACACCGGCTGGTTGCCCGCCGACCTCCTCGACGAGCAGGGATTCGTGCGCGTCACCGCGACGCTGCAGGTACCCGGGCACCCGGAGGTGTTCGCGATCGGTGACGTGGCCGCCACCGATCCGCTGCGTAGCTCCGCACGCAACCGCGCGGACGGCCTGCTGGCCCGCAACGTTCGCGCGTTCTTCGACGGGGGCGAGCTCAGTGAGTACAAGCCGCCCACCCGGAGGTGGGGATCGGTGCTGGGTATCCAGCCCGACGGGCTCGAGGTGTTCGCGCCCAACGGGCGTGCGTTCCGCTTCCCGGCGTGGTCGTTCGAGCGGGTGTTGATGCCCTGGATCGTGGCGCGCGGCATCTATCGGGGTATTCGGGCGCGCTGAGACCTCATCCGGCACCTGCGACGGCGACGAACGTGTCGGACAGCTTGGACTCGGCCGGGGTGAGCCGATGCTCCGCCAAGTGGGCCAACAGGATTCGTCGGGCGGGTGCGCCTCGCAACGCGAGCACGCGGACGTCGTCGCGCAGATTGGACAGCGCCAGTCGCGGTGCCATCGACACTCCCAGGTCGATGGCCACCATCGCCTGTGCCTCCTGGTAGTCGTTGGCGGCGAAGGCCACTGATGGGCTGAAACCCGCTGCACTGCACGCGCGTTCGAGGGCCTCGCCGACCGGATGGGTGTCCTCACGGGTGATCCACTGCTCGTCGGCGAGCTCCCTCATGTCGATCGATGACCGTTCGGCGTAGCGGTGATTGGCCGACACCAGCAGCATCGGCGGGTCGACGAGGAGCTCTCGGACGGCGAGGTCGGTGTCGGCGACAGGGGCCCAGTGGTAGTCCCACAGGAGCGAGAGCTCGATCTCGCGGGCGTCGAGCATCGCGCGCAGCGCCGCGAACCGGGAGCTGCGCACGGTCAGTGAGACGGCGGGGTGGCGGGATTTGAAGTCCTTCACCACCCGGGGGAGCAAGCCCGCGCCGGCGGTGGGAAATGTGCCGAGGCGGACCGTCCCGGACCGCAGCCCGGCGATGTCGTCGAGTTCACTGCGCGCCGCCCGTAGCTGCAGTTCGATTCGCTCGGCGCGCCGGATGAGCGCGGCGCCCGCCTCGGTGAGCCGTACTCCACGGGCGTGGCGCTCCAGAAGTGGTTGTCCCGCTTCGGCTTCCAGCTTGGCGATCTGCTGGGAGATGGCCGAGGTGGTGTAGCTCAGCCGGCCCGCGGCGGCGGTCAGCGAGCCGGCTCGCACCACGTCGACGAGCAGCAGCAGGCGCCGTGGGTCGAGGTCGGTCACACTCAGCAGAGTATAGCTCAACTTAACGCATATCGATTTTTTCGAGATTGTTCTAGAGGCTGCCTGTGCCCCATCCTCGAATCACCGGCCAAAAGTGACCGGTATCACGTAAAGACGAAAGGTCGTCACATGCTCACCCTGCGAGGCACGTGGATGCGCGGCGGGACCAGCAAGTGCTGGCTGTTCAACGCCGTCGACGTCGATCCGCTGGTCCGCGAGGACGGCGACCTGGACCGCCTGCTCAGCTCCGCATTCGGCTCCGGCGATCCCGCCCAACTCGACGGCGTCGGCGGCGGCAGTTCGACGACGTCGAAGGCCGCCGTGGTGCGACGCTCCGCAGTCGCCGGCATCGATGTCGACTACCTGTTCGCTCAGGTGGCCATCGGCCGCCGCGCGGTCGAATGGGGCAGCAACTGCGGCAACTGCGCCACCGCGATCGGCCTGTATGCGCTGCAGTCCGGGCTGGTGCCCGTCGCCGCCGAACGCACCGTCATCCGGATGCGCAACCAGAACACCGGCGCGGTGCTGACCGCGGAGATCGACACGCCCGACGGACGCATCCCCACCGAGGGCACCGCGGCCGTGCCCGGGACGACCGCGCTCGGTGTGCCGGTCGCGCTCACCTTCGACGCCGTCGTTGCGTCTGCGGCCGCCGTGCTCCCCAGTGGCGCCGCCACCGACTCGCTGGAGGCGGCCGGCCGGCCCTTCGACGCCACCCTGGTGTCCGCCGGGGCGCCGGCTGCGCTGTTCGCCGCACGCGACTTCGCGATGAGCGGGTCCGAAGGCAACGACGTGCTGACCGAGCGGCTCCCGGTCCTCATCGAGCTGCGCCGGCAGGCCGCCCTGCGGATGGGGTTGGCAAAGGCAGGTGATCCGGTGTCTCACGCCGTCCCCAAGGTGGGGATCGTCGGCCCGGCGCTCGCTTACCGCACGACCGCGGGCGAGTGCGTCGACGCCGACGCTTACGACGTCTCGGTCCGCATGGTCTCGATGATGGCACCGCACCCGTCGATCGGCCTGACGTCTGCGGTCGCGATCGTTGCGGCGGCAGCGGTCGACGGCAGCATCGTCGCCCGGCACGTCGGCGGCGCGGTTCCGGGCCGGCTGCGCATCGGCACCGCAGCGGGAGTCGTGCACGCCACCTACACCCGCCACCACGACGGCACCGTCGGCGCGGTCAGCCTGCACCGAGCAGCCCGCCGCATCGCCACCGCCGAGCTGTACGTCGCTGACACCACCGCCGCGTTCGCCGGTGCACCGTGATCGGCCCGTTCTCCGGACTTGCGGGTCTCTTCCTGCCGATACTGGCAGCGAGCCCGCCGGCCGGAGCCATCCCGCCCAGCCCCCGACCGGCGACCGTGGATGCGGTCACCTCGAGCAGATGAAGGAAGTCATGAAAGTCACGATCGAGAACCTCACCCTCGCCTACGGGGGCAACACGGTCGTCAGCGATCTCGACCTGCAGATCAACGACGGCGAATCCCTGGTTCTGCTCGGCCAGTCAGGCTGCGGCAAAACCAGCACGATGCGCTGCATCGCGGGCCTGGAGACGCCCAACGTCGGCCGCATCACCATCGGTGACCGGGTGGTGCACGACAGCGAGACCGGCAAGTCTGTTCCGCCGCACAAGCGCAACGTGGGCATGGTCTTCCAGTCCTACGCGGTGTGGCCGCACAAGACCGTCTTCGAGAACGTGGCCTTTTCGCTGCGCATGCAGAAGGTGTCACGCGCCGAGACAGCCACACGCGTCGGGGAGGCGCTCGATCTCGTCGGATTGGGTGAGTTCGCGTCGCGGGGTGCGAGCCTGCTCTCGGGTGGCCAGATGCAGCGTGTCGCGCTGGCCCGGTCCCTGGTCATGCGTCCCAGCGTGCTGATGCTCGACGAGCCGCTGTCGAACCTGGATGCGCGGCTGCGGGAACGCCTCCGGATGGAACTGCGGGAACTGCAGCTGCGGCTGGGACTGACCACCGTGTACGTGACCCACGATCAGATCGAGGCCTTTGCGCTCGCCGACCGGATCGCTCTCATGCAGAAAGGCCGCATCGTGCAGATCGGTTCTCCGGAGCAGATCTATCAGCACCCGACCTGCGCGAGCATCGCCGACTTCCTCGGGATCGGCAACATCTTCCGCGGGAGCGTGGGTGCCGATGGCTTCCGGCTCAGCGATTACCCGGCGATCACCGTCGACGTGAACACGGGCGACCGCCCGGCCGGCGAGGACCCGTCGATCGTGTGCTTGCGCCCCGAGGACCTGTTGGTCACGGGTCCGGACGAGCCGCGGCCCGCCGGGCAACACTGGACCGGCCGGGTCGAGGTCGCGAGCTACCAGGGCGCCTCCATCCGCTACCGCGTCACGCTCGACAACGGCCCCGAGATCGAGGCCATCGCCACCGGACACGGCAGCCCCGTGCTGGGCATCGGCGAGGACGCGGTCGTCACCGCGCGCCCCGGTGCTGCCCAGGTGCTGATCGACGACCGCGCCGAGACCGCCTTGGCGGTGACGGCATGAGCGCCCCCACCCTCACCCGGCCCGCGCCGCCGATTCCAGGAGGCCCGGACGTGCAGGTGCCCCAGCCGCGGCGGCGGATGAGCCGCTGGATTCCGGTCCTGCTGCAACTCGCGGTGCTGGCCGTGATCGTGCTGTGCCCGATGTTCTTCATCCTCGCCGGCGCGTTCACCACCGACTCTGACCGCGAATCACTGTTCGACTTCGGCACTTTCACCCTCGACAACTTCACCGTGCTGGGCTCCGGCACAGCGCGCACCGCGCTGCTGAACTCCGCGGCTGTCGGCATCGGAGCGTCGCTGGTGGCCCTCGTGATCGGCTGCCTGCTGGCCTTCCTCGCCGCGCGCACCGACGTTCCGGGCAGAAAAGCCGTGTACGGCATCGCGATCATGCCGCTGTTCCTGCCCGCCCTCGTCGGCGCGCTGGCCTGGGCACTGCTCGGCGGACCCGCCACCGGCTACCTCAACCTCGCGTTGAACGCCGTCGGGTTGCCGCACCTGATCAACATCTACAGCTTCGCCGGCATGGTCCTGGTGCTCGGGCTCTACTACGCGCCGTACCCGTTCCTGATGGTGCACTCGGCGCTGTCGCTGATGAACCCCGATCTGGAGGACGCGGCGAGCCTGCACGGCGCCCGCGTCAGCCAGATGCTGCGCAAGATCACGTTCCCGCTGGTGATGCCCGCCGTCCTCGGCTCGGCGATCCTCGTCTTCGCGCTGACCGTGGAGAACTTCCCGGTGGCCCAGGTCATCGGCGTCCCCGGCGGCGTCGACACCCTGCCCACGCTGATCTACCGGTTGATGAACGCGTCACCGGCCCGATCCAATGACGCCGCCGCCGTGGCCGTCGTGCTGACCGTGCTGCTCGTGGTCGTCGTGGCCTTCCAGCAGCGCGCGATGGGGAACAAGCAGTACACCACCGTCAGCGGCAAGGGTGTGCGTGCCCGCCTGGTTCCGTTGCGGCGCTGGCGGATTCCGGCCGCGGTGTTCGCGTGGACGTACTTCGCTCTCGCTGTGCTGCTGCCCGTCGGCGCGCTGGTGATCGCGGCGATGCAGACCAGTCCCTACGTCGCCGACCTCGGCCAGCTGGCCCGCCCAGGCGCCCTCTCGCTGTGGGGCATGGGACAGACGCTGACGGATCCGGACTTCCACAGCGTGGTGATCAACAGCGTGGTGGTGGGTCTGGCGACCGCAGCGATCGGCACAGCCCTGTGCTTCGCGCTGGCCTACACCCGCTACCGGACCAACGCACCGGGTCGCAAACTGCTCGAATACGTGGCGATGCTGCCGCTCGCGGTGCCCGCGATCGTGCTGGGTCTGGGTCTGCTGTGGACCTGGCTGGCCCTGCCCGTCCCGGTGTACGGCACACTCGCCGTGCTCGTCATCGCCTTCGTCGCGGTCTTCCTGCCGCAGGGCTACCGCGGGGTGTCCGCGTCGATCATCCAGCTCGACAGGGACCTCGAAGACAGCGCGATCATGCTCGGCGCCCGGCGCCGGCGCGCCATCACCTTCGTGACCGCTCCGCTGCTTCGCGTCGGACTGTCCTCGACTTTCCTTCTGCTGCTGATGCTCTCGATGCGCGAGCTGACCGCCGCACTGTTCCTGTTCACCTCAGACACCCGCCTGCTGTCGATCGCGATCTTCGACGCCTACGACAACGGGTCCTTCCAATCGGCAGCCGAGTTGAGCCTGCTCTACTGCGCGGTCATCGGCGTGCTCGCCGTGCTGGCCCGCCGCTTCGGTTCCAAGGAGATCTCATGAAGAAGTTCAGCACCCTGCTGGCGGCCGTGGTGGTCGGTGCGGGCCTGGCCGCCTGCTCCCCGCCGCCGGAGGCCCCGCCCCTGGCCAAGCCGGCCGAGTCGATCCAGCGCGACGGTGAGCTGGTGATTGACGGGGAGACCATCGCCGATCCGGCACTGTGGAAGGCGGCCCAGGCCGAAGGCGGGCTGGTGCTCTACAGCGGCTACACCCAGGACAGCGAAGCCACCGTGCTCGAGCAGTTCGAGGCCGATACGGGCCTTGACGTCAAGCTGATCCGGTTGACGCCGAACCGCCTCTACGAGCGCCTGGTCGCCGAGTACGGGGCGGGCAAGCTCAACGCCGACGTGGTGCGGATCTCCGACGCGGGATTCGTCTCCGGGCTCAGCAAGCGCGGCGTGTTCGCGCCGTACACACCGTCGACCGCGGTGAACCTGCGGGACGACGTGGTCTTCGACGGCGGTGCCTACTACCGCACGTTCGATCCGATCTACACGTTCGGGTACAACACCGCGATGATCGACAAGGACGCCGCACCCACCGCGTGGAAGTCCCTGCTGGATCCACGCTGGGACGGCAAGCTCGGCATCGCCCAGGCCGGAGCGGGCGGCAGCGCGCTGGCGCTCACCCGGTTCCAGCGCGAGGTGTTGGGCGACGACTTCCTGCGCGACTATGCCGGCCGGACAAGGGTTTTCGACTCCCTCGGCGCGGAGCTCGATGCGCTGGCTCGCGGTGAGATCGAGGCAGGCACCGTGGTGGTGAGCAGCGTCAACATCGCGATCAACGAGAACGCGCCCGTCAAATTCGTCGTGCCGCCCGAGGGTGTCACCGCCTACGACTACTACACGGGTCTCGCGTCGACGGCGCGCCATGTCGCAGCAGGCAAGGTGTTCATGAACTGGAACCTGTCCAAGCGTGGCCAGAACGTGCTGCGCGACATCGGCGAGTACTCGGTGCGCGCCGACGTGCCGGCACCGCAGGTGCGGGGAGTGTCGTTGCCCGACTTCGACGATCCGCGCGTGCATCGGATCACCCCGGCGGACTCCATTACCAACGCCCCCGAAGACCAGAAGGCCTGGAACGCGATCTTCGGCTACAACGAATAGAGCACGACCCGCAGATGCCCCGCGTGACCCGCGGGGCATCTGACGTGTCTGTGAGTTCTCTATGCGTCGAGCGGCCACGCCCGACACCGCGCCTACTGTGGGGAGCAGTGGACGAGAACACAGGCAACGACGACACGCCCCCGGCCCATGGGCACCCGGTGTGGATGAACCGCAGGACGTTCGTGGGGACCACCGCCGTCGTCGGCGGCGTCTTCGTCGGCGGCTCTGTACTCGCCGGGTGCAGTGACGACGAGGGCGACGGCGAACCCGCCGCAGGTCCGGCCGGCACCACCGACGTCACGTTGAGGATCCACGGCGAGGAACGCCGGATCGCGGTCGACAACCGCACGTCGCTGCTCGACATGCTGCGCGAGCGCGCGGGTCTGCCGGGCACGAAGAAGGGCTGCGATCAGGGCGCCTGCGGCGCGTGCACCATCCTGGTCGACGGGCAGCGGGTGAACTCGTGCCTGACCTTGGCGGTGATGCACGACGGGGCCGACATCACGACCATCGAGGGCCTGGAAACCGACGGCCGGCTGCACCCGCTGCAGCAGGCCTTCATCGACGAGGACGCCTTCCAGTGCGGCTTCTGCACCGCCGGGCAGATCGTGTCGGGGGTGGCCTGTATCCGGGAGGGCCACACCGGCTCACCCGCCGAGATCCGAGAGTGGATGAGCGGCAACATCTGTCGCTGCGGCGCCTACACCAACATCGTCGTTGCCGTCACCAAAGCGGCCGGCGCGGGATAGCGGCCGTGTTTCCGTTCGCCTTCTCCAAGGCCGCCGACGAAGCCGCGGCGCTCGAAGCGGGCGCCACCGGCGCCCGTTACATCGCCGGTGGCACCACGCTGATCGACCTGATGCGCGAGACCGTCGAGCGCCCGGACGCGGTCGTCGACATCAATGCCCTGCCGTACCGCGACATCTCACTCGATGCGACCCGGCTGCGCGTCGGTGCGTTGGTGCGGATGTCGGAGCTGGCCGCGCATGCCGAGGTGCGGCAGCGGTTCCCGGTCATCACCCAGGCCCTGGAACTCAGCGCCTCGGCGCAACTGCGCAACATGGCATCGATCGGCGGCAATCTGATGCAGCGGCCGAGGTGCCTGTACTTCCGCGACGTGACCGCGGCGTGCAACCGGCGCACCCCGGGCGCCGGCTGCTCCGCCATCGGTGGCCGCAATCGCCACCACGCCATTCTCGGGACCAGCGACGCGTGCGTCGCCACCCACCCGTCCGACCTCGCGGTGGCGCTGGTGGCTCTCGACGCCGCCGTCGTCGTCCGGGGCGGTGACGGTGAGCAGACGATCCGGCTGGCCGACTTCTTCCGTCAACCGGGCCGCCGGCCCGACCAGGAGCACAATCTGCCGGCCGGAGCGCTGATCGTCGCCCTCGAGGTGCCGGTGACGGCGGCGGCCGCACGGTCGGGTTATCTCAAGGTCCGCGACCGGGAGTCCTACGAGTTCGCGTTGACCTCGGCTGCGGTGGCGATGGACTTGTCGGGCGGGGTGATCCGCAGCGCCCGGGTCGCGGTGGGAGGTGTCGGCACGGTGCCCTGGCGGCTGCCGTCGGTCGAGGTTGCGCTGGCCGGACAGCGTCCCAGCGCCCGGCTCTGGTCGGTAGCAGCTGCCTCGGCCGCCGACGGCGCAAAGCCGCTGTCCGAGAACGGGTTCAAGGTCGAACTGGTCAAACGGACCGTCGAACGGCAGCTCGCTACCGTGGCCGGTGTGGCGTGACGGGGTCCCGGCCAGCCGCCGGACAACCGATCACCCGGGTCGACGGACGCCTGAAGGTGACCGGCAAGGCCGCCTACGCGGCCGACCATCCGATCCCGGACTTGCTGCACGCCGTCCTCGTCGGCGCGACCGTGGCCCGGGGAGGCGTTGGGCGCGTCGACGCCGGCGCGGCGAGCCGTCAACCGGACGTGGTGGCCGTCCTCACCGACTTCACAGGAGTAGAGCTCGCCTACGACCCCCGGCAGGTTTCCTCGTTCGGCCAACCGGTGGCGATCGTCGTGGCCAGCACGCTGGAGGCCGCCGCCCACGCCGCGTCTCTGGTCACCGTCGATTATTCGCCGGCACCTTCGGTGACCGATATCGATGCGCCGCAAGCGGTTCCGCAACCGAGCACCCGCACCACGGACTACACCCGAGGTGATGCCGACACGGCGCTGCGGACCGCCGCGGTGGTGTCCGACCTGACGTACGCCATCGAGCGCAACAACCACAACTCGATGGAGATCCCCGCCACCATCGCCCGCTGGGACGGCGACGGGCTGACCGTCTGGGACAAGACCCAGGCGGTCGCCCGGTCCCAGACGGCCTACGCCGAGGCGTTCGGCTTGCCCGCCGAAAAGGTGCGGCTGATCTCGCCGTTCGTCGGCGGCGCGTTCGGCTCGGCGGGCCGGGTCTGGCCGCACCAGCTCTTGGCGGCGTTCGCGGCCAGGCAGCTCCGCCGCCCGGTCAAGCTGATGCTGACGCGCAAGCAGTTCTACACGACCGTCGGGTACCGGCCGACGAGCCGACAGCGGCTGGCCATCGGCGCCGACCGCACGGGACGCATCTCGGTGATCGTCCACGACGGACGGGTCGAGACCTCGCGCGACATCGGCTACGAGGACGGCATCGTCGGTGCGCCGCGGATGCAGTACGCCGCCCCGAACATGCGATCGACCTACCGGGTGGTGCCGCTGGACGTCAACTCACCGACCTACATGCGCGGTCCGGGCGACACCACCGGCGCCTTCGCGCTGGAGTCGGGTATGGATGATCTGGCGCACCGGCTCGGTATCGACCCTATCGAGTTGCGCCGCCGCAACGAGCCCGACCGCGATCAGGAGGAGGGGCGGCCGTTCTCCACCCGGCGGCTCACCGAGTGCTTCACCCAGGGTGCCGCGGCGTTCGGCTGGTCGCGCCGCAGTCAGCAACCGCGGACGGTGCGCGACGGCGCCCAATTGATCGGAATGGGCACGGCCGCAGCGATTTACCACACCAACCGCAGCCGGTGCTCGGTGCACGCGATGATGAACTCCGACGGCACGGCCGAGTTCGACACCGCCACGAGCGACATGGGGCCGGGCACCTACACCTCGATGACCCAGATGGCCGCGGACGCCCTGGGCGTACCCATGACTCGCGTTCGCTTCGACCTCGGGGACTCGCGGATGCCGCCCGCGCCGATCCACGCCGGGTCCATGACCATGGCCAGCGTCGGGTCGGCCGTCCAGCACGCCGGCGTGATGCTCCGGGACCGGCTGGTCCGGACCGCAGTGGTGGATCCCGCCTCGCCACTGAACGGTCTGGCTCCCGAGGCCGTCATGGTCACCGACGGCCGGATGTCAGCGCGGGCAGATCCTGGCCGTGGTGAGTCCTACCAGGAGCTGCTGCGACGGCGCGGCTGGCCGCATGTGGAGGCGCAATACGACTGGGTGCCGGACGACGCGAACACCCGCTTCTCGATGAACGCTTACGGCGCGGTCTTCGCCGAGGTCGCGGTCGACGAGCTGCTCGGGACGGTGCGGGTGCGCCGCATCTACGGGTGCTACGACGCCGGACGGGTGATCAACCCGATGCTGGCGCACAGCCAGGCCATCGGCGGCATGGTGGGCGGCATCGGGATGGCGCTGCTGGAGGCCACCCACCTCGACCACCGCGACGGCCGGATCGTCAACGCCAACATGGCCGATTACCTGGTCCCCGTCAACGCCGATGTGCCCGAACTCGATGCCGAGTTCCTCACCGGGGAGGACATGATCGCCGATCCCATCGGGGTCAAAGGGCTGGGGGAGGTGGTGATCGTCGGCGTGCCTGCGGCGATCGCGAACGCCGTCTTCAACGCGACGGGCCGGCGGGTGACGGAGCTACCGATCACGGTGGAGGCGCTGCTCTGAGCGCGTCCGCCCCGCTGGATACGGTGATCAGACCCGAGCCATCTCGGCGTTGATGCGGTCCAGCAGTTGCGGATAGCGTTTCGCCTCTTTGTGTCCACTCGGCTTGCCGCTGCTGACCACTGCCACCGACAGCGCTCGCTGCGGATCGGCCCACACCGCGATGTCGGTGAGGCCGGTGTGCCCGAATGCGCCCTCGGCGTCGCGGCCGAACGGACCGAAACGCTTCGAGCCCAACATGTATCCGGTACCCCAGCGCATAGGTGCCAAGCCGGTCGCCAGATCGGGCCGCAGCCGCCGCGCCTGCCGGGTGGCGGCCTGCAGCGTCGTCGGTGACATCACCCGCACACCATCGAGTTCACCGCCGCGGCAAAGGATCTCGGCGAACCGCGACAGCTCGTTGGCATTCGACACCGTGCTCGAGGACGGGATCACGCTCGTGAGGAATTCGGGTGTGTTGGAGAACGGGATGATCCGCTGCGGTGTGCCGCCGACGGCGATCTTGAACGCCTTCGCGATCGGCGGGGGAAGGGGCTTTCCGGTGACATGGCTGGGCGCCACCAACGGAACATCCTGCGCCGCAACACCGTAGTTCGTCCACCGGAAGCCGAGCGGGGCCAGGATCTCGTCGTGCAGGATGTCGCGGATGTTGCGGCCGGCCGCGGCACCGATGATCTCGCGCATCAGCGGACCCCAGGTGAGGCCGTGGTAGATGTGCACCAGCCCGGGGGGATGGATCGGCTTCAGCTGGCCCAGCATCTCGCGGGCGTACTCGCTGTCGTTCATGCGGCGCAGGTCGGGCCGGGGCCCAGTGGCGAACGGGACGCCCGCGCTGTGCGTCATCACATGCCGGATGGTGGTGCGGTCCTTGCCGTGGCTGGTGTAGGTCGGCAGGTAGTCGCACACGCGGTCGTCGAGGGAGAACACGCCGCGCTCGACGAGCATGTGCGCGACGGTGGTGGTGATGGCCTTGGCCGCGGAGTAGACGCAGAACGGGGTGTCGGTGCCGACGACGACCTTCTCGGCGTCCGGCGGGTCGGCGGGTCCGTTGCCGCGCGCGTGCCCGATCGCGCGGTCGAGCACGGTGCGGCCGTCGCGGCGGATGCACACCTGGATCGCCGGCTGCATACCCGCGGTGTACCAGTGCCGGGCCGCCTGCCAGATCCGCTCGACGGCGGCGGGGTCGACCCCCGTGTGGTCTTCGGCGCCGACCGACGTCACGGCGTCGAGGTCGGCGGGGACGGCGATGCGGCCGTCGACGGTTCCCGCGGCTGGGCTCAGCGCGGTCCCCCGTTGAACATGCCGCTGCCGATGGCCTGGGTCAGCGCACCCAGCAGATCGCCGGGCCCCGGCTGAGGCGGCATCGGTCCGTTGGTGAGTTGCCAGGCCTGGCAGTCGCTGGTGGTGAACGATGTGTCGGTGGCGTCGATCTGGACGAACGCCGGCTTCTTGGTCAGCGCGTTGTCGACCAGCTTGTCGCCGGCCGACCGCTTCCAATAGCAGGCGCCGCCGTCGACCGGCCCGGCGGACTGGTACACGCCGGGGAGAATGTCCTTGCCGACCGCGTAGGAGCCGTCGGTGTCGATCGTGGTCTTGGGACCGTCAGCTGCCGGTGCAGGGGCCGGAGCAGGCGCGGGCTGAGCGTGGGCCGCCGGAGCAGCGACGCAGGAGCACGCGAGCACCGCGGCGACTGTGGCAGTGCGCATGAACGTCATGAGAGATCCAGCCTCATAGCAAGCCAGTCTAAGTGCGGCGGCGGGGGGCGTGACCCCGCCGCCGCAGCATCGGTGACTGCACGTGTCAGCCGGCCATGAAGGTGTTGTAGGCCGACTGCAGATCGGACGGCAGCACGCTGACGTTGCAGGTGCGCTGGGTGTCGCCGATCGGCGCCAGGATGCCCCGCAGGTCGTAGTACTCACCCGGGTTCGCGGTGAAGTAGGCCCGCAGGTTCGCCTCGGCGTCCGGACGTGGCTGGCGCATCGCGGCCGTCACGACCTGGTTGGCGCCGGGATGGCTGTCGAGGTACTGGCGCGCAGCAGTGGTCGCCGAACCCACGGTGCCCGCGACCTGGCTGGCGGTGCAGCCGTCGCCCGGAGCGGCCGACGCGGTCGGCGCGACTGCCGCTGCTGACGCGATGGCGAGTCCGCCGAAGACAGCCGCCGCCCCGACGCGAGCCATATTCTTGCGCACGCTGATAGCACTGGAATTCATGGTGATTGTGGTCCTTCTCAGATCTCGTTTGGTGGTGCATTTCCCCGCCCGGAAACCACGCTAACCGCGTTCCGACAGGCTCAAACTGGACCGGTTGGGAACGCTGCGTGCAGCCCGCGGGTGTTACAGGGCAGGGGCGTGATATCGGCCTCAAAACACCCTCAAAACCCCGTCTGACGTTGGGTCATCACTGAGGCTTCTCAGGATTCCAGGCGCCTTCTTAGGTGATCGTGATCTGGGTTGTGTCCGAATTGTTATGTGCCGACGGCTAATTTGGTGGCGTGAAGCTGGATTTGCTGATGCCTGGCATCGAAGTGGGGCTCGTCACCACGAACCTCGACGCGATGACCGCGTTCTATGAAGGGTTCCTCGAACTCGAGCCGCAAGGCGAGATCGATTTCGAGGGTGGTTCGCAGCGCCGCTACTCGCTCGGCACCAGCGTGCTCAAGCTCGTCACGTACACCACCGCGCCTGCGCCCGCCGTGCCCGGCGGTGGGCGTGCTCAGGCCGGGCTGCGGTACTTCACGATCGGGGTCACCGGGTTGCGTGCGGTCGCAGCTGCCTTCGAGGCGTCGCCGTATCAGATCGTCGAGGGACCGACCGAATTCGCGCCGGTGCCGGGGATGGGCTTCATGTTCGTCGCCGACCCCGACGGCAACCACATCGAACTGTTCGGCACCCTGTGAACCAGCCCGGCTACCCGCCGCCACCGCCCGCGTTCTGCTACCGGCATCCCGACCGGCCGACCTACGTCCGCTGCACCCGCTGCAACCGTTTCATCTGCGGGGAGTGCATGCACAGCGCCGCGGTCGGTCATCAGTGCGCCGAATGCGTCGGCGCCGGGGTGCGCTCGGTTCGTCAGGCGACCACGCCGTTCGGCGCGGTCCGGCGCCGGTCGACGACGCCCGTCGTCACGTACACGCTGATCGGGCTCAACGTGGCGATGTTCGTGCTGCAGATGGCGGTGCCCGGAACGGAGCGCGCGCTCGCGCTGTGGCCGGTCGCGGTCGCCGACGGTGAGTGGTACCGGCTGCTGACGTCAGCGTTCCTGCATTTCGGGGTCACGCACATCGCGTTCAACATGCTGGCTCTGTACTTCGTGGGTCCGCCGCTGGAAGCGGCGCTCGGCCGGCTGCGATTCACCGCGCTGTACCTGCTCAGCGCGCTCGGCGGCGCGGCGCTGGCCTACCTGCTGACGCTCAATGCGTTGACCGCGGGCGCCTCGGGCGCGGTGTTCGGACTCTTCGGGGCGACGTTTGTGGTGGGCAAGAAACTCAACATGGACGTCCGCGGTGTCATCGCGGTGATCGTGCTGAACCTGGCGTTCACGTTCGTCTTCCCCTTGTTCAGCGGCCAGAACATCAGCTGGCAGGGGCACATCGGCGGGCTGATCACGGGAGCCGCGGTGGCCGCGGCCTTCGCGTACGCGCCGCGGGCCCAGCGCACCGCGGTCCAGGCCGGCGCCTGCACGGCGATCTTGGTGCTGATCGTCGCGATCGTGCTGTGGCGGACCGCGGACCTGCGCGCGATGTTCGGGCTGTGACCGGCTAGAGCCGATCGCCGAGCGTGGAGTTCAGCTGGGCATAGCGTTGCGGAGAGCGCGCCTTGATGACGTACGCGCCGATGATGCCGATGGCCAGTGACGCGAACAGCATGGCGGTGAAGGTGATCTGCAGCCACCCTCCCCCGCCGAGCAGGACGTCCATGCCCGTGATCGCGTACCAGAGGAACGGCAGCAACCCCGCGACGCCGAGAAGCGGCGCGATGAACGTGTTCCAGGGTCGCTTGTCGACGTTCGAGCGGCGGAAGAACACGAAGATGGCGATGCTGGCGATGGTCTGTAACAAGATGATGCCGGCGGCGCCGACGCCGGTCCACCAGGTGAACAACGTGGTGTACGGGTCGAGGCCCAGTATCGCGAAGACGGCGACGACCACAGCGACCATGGCGATCTGCACGTAGCAGGCCAGTGCCGGTGACTTGCGGGTCGGGTGCGTGGTGCCCAGCCGTTTCCAGATGACGCCTTGGCGGCCCAGAGAGTACAGATAGCGGGCGACGTTGTTGTGGAACGTCAGGATCGCGGCGAACAGGCTGGTGATGACCAGGAGTTGGAAAGCTTCGGTCCCGGCGCGGCCGAGGACGCTGTCGCTCACCGCGAACACGAGATTGCCCCCTTCACTCCCGGCTAGGTCGACGATGTTCCCGACGCCGACGGAGTTCACGATGAGGAACGCGGTGACGGCGTAGAACACGCCCATGAAGATCACCGAGGCGTAGGTCGCGCGGGGAACGGTGCGTTTGGGGTCTTTGGCTTCTTCGCCGTAGATGGCTGTGCCCTCGAAACCGATGAAGGAGGCGTGGGCGAACATCAGCGCGACACCGATCGCACCGGCGAACACCGCTGACGGAGCGAACGGCTCGAGTGAATAGTCGCTGACGGGATTCGGTGAGTTGACGAGGATGCCGATGTTGAGGACCAGGATCACGCCCGTCTCCAGGGTCAACAGCACGGCCAGCACGCGAGCACCGGCGTGGATCTGTCGGACGCCGAGGAACAGTGACGCGCCCATGGCCAGCCCCGAGAAGACCCACCACGGCACGCCGACACCGGTGTGACGAGAGGTGAATTCGGCTGCGTAGTAGCCGAAGCCGCCGATGACACCGAGCTGGATGGCGTTGTAGGCGAAGATCGCCAGTGACGCGGACCCGAGACCCATCGGTCTACCGAGCCCTCGGGTGATGAAGGCGTAGAACGCGCCTGCGTTGGTGATGTGCTTGCTCATGGCGACGTAGCCGACCGCGAAGATGGTCAAGACGATCGCCACGGCGACGAAGGCGCCCGCGATCCCGACACCGTTGCCGGAGCCGATGATCACCGGGAACAGCGCGACGACGACAGTCAGCGGCGCGGCAGCGGCGACGACGAAGAACACGATGCCGAGCACGCCGATCTGGTTGCGCGCCAGACTTTCTGAGCCGTCGGGCGAGTCCTTCAGGGTGGCCAACGACTGGGGATCATCCTGATGCAGCATGGCGGTCCTTCGGGAGTGGAGTGGTCGGTTAACGGGTGGTCTTGCTGCGGGCGGCGAACTTGACGACCTTGCGCAGCGCGGGGCTGCTCGCGACGGTGTAGCCGAGCTTCTTGCCGGTCTTGGTGTCCATCACGGTCTCCATGGCGCGGTCGATGACGCCGGCCTTGGGTGCCGGGCCGACGCGCTGCGCGGTCGGTGCGGGGGTTCCGTTGAGGTCGGCGATCACGACCTGGGCGGCGTTGTGGCCGTTGGCGCCCATCACTCCTCCGCCGGGGTGGGTCCCGGAGCCGCAGAGGTAGTAGTTGTCGACGGTGGTGCGGTAGTCGGCCAATTCGGGGGTGGGCCGGTTGTTGAACAGCTGGTCGAAGAACATCGAGCCGTGGAAGATGTTGCCGCCGGTGAGCCCGTAGTCGCGTTCGAGGTCCTTCGGTGTGATGACCACCCGTTCGAGGATGTGGCCCCGCAGGTTGGGGGCGTACCTGAAGAGAACTTCGAGCACTTGGTCCGCCCACTCGTCGCGGATGGTGTCCCAGTCCGTGCCTGCGAGCTCGAACGGCAGTTGTTGCACCCCCAGGGTCATGGTGTGCTTGCCCTCGGGGGCCAGGGTCGAGTCGTGCGTGGACTGGATGACAGCCTCGATCACGAAGTCGTCGGGGATCTCACCGCGGCGCTCGGCCTCCCAGGCGCGCTCGAAGTTCTCGATCGAGGCACCCATGATCGCCTGCGCCTGGTGCTGGGGTCCCTGCACGCCGGCGGGGAAGCCGATGTAGTCGGGTAGCTCGTCGATCAGCAGGTGGATGCGTGCCATCGAGCCGCGGGCGTCGTAGTCCTGAAGCTTGGCGGTGAGTTTGGCGTCGACGGCGCCGGCCGGTAGCAGGTGCAGCATGGAGCGTTGCGGGTCGGCGTTGGAGATCACCGTGCGTGCTGAGATGATCTGTCCGTCAGCCAGTTTCACGCCAGTGGCTTGGCCGCGGCTGACCACGACCTGTTCGACCGGTGACGAGAGCCGGATCTCGGCGCCGTGTGCCTCGGCGCTGCGGGCCATCGCCTGGGTGATGCCTCCCATGCCGCCCTTGACGAAACCCCACTGGCCGAGTGTTCCTTTGAATTCTCCGACCGAGTGATGCCCGTAGACGTAGCCGGTGCCGGGAGTGGACGGGCCGCCCCACACGGAGATCATCCCGAAGAAGGTGAAGAGACCCTTGATGTGTTCGTTCTCGAAGTACCGGTCCAGCAGATCCTTCGTCGACAGCAGCACCATCTCGTTGAAGAGGTCTTCGGCGCCGGCGGCCTCGAAGGCGGCCAGCACCTGGGAGCGGCTGGGGGCCGGCGAGAGCAGGAACGGCGTGAGAATGGACGCGAATTTCTTGACGCGCAGGCCGAATTCGAGGAAGGCAGCGGCATCGCCTGTGGAGAACGTCTCGATCTCCTTGAGGGTCTTGTCCATGTCCTTCCACACGAACAGATGGCTGCCGTCCGGGAAGATGCTGACCTCACTGGCTGCGGTCTGATACATCTCCAAGCCGTAGCGCTCGAGCTCCAGGTCGGCGATGATCTCCGGGCGGAGCAGGCTCGCGATGAACGCGCATGACGACCAGGTGGCGCCGGCGATGAGTTCCTCACTCGTACACGCGCCACCAACGACGTCGCGGGCCTCCAGGACCAAGACCTTCTTACCCGCGCGGGCGAGATATCCGGCGGTGATCAAACCGTTGTGGCCCGCGCCGATGACGATGGCGTCGTAGGAGGGGACGGTGGTCGAGGTCATTGGAGTTCTCCCGGAATGGCGTGAGTGAAGTAGGTGCGGACGGTGGCGGGGTCGACGAGTTCGTCGAAGCCTGCGATGACGGGTTTCATGCTCGGGTGGTGGTCGCGGAACTGCTCCCAATCCGCCCAGTCGGTGACCTCCATGACCTCCAGGATGTCGGCCGGGGCGCCGTCGGGTGCGTCGTCGACCCGGAACGCTTCGAAGCGTCGAACGAGGTCATTGCGGGCCAGACACGTTGGCCGGTCCACCTCGGTGGAGAAGCGCTCGAAATCGGCCGGGTCGACGCCGGGCAACATGGAGAACAGGTTCACGGCTACTACCGTGCGGCCGGGGACAGTCATCGCAGGACCTCCGAAGTCGTTGTGCAGCTGGTGTTTCGGTCAGCTCGCCAGGTTGATCATGATGTGCTTGATCTCGGTGTACTCCTCGACGGAGTAGATCGACATGTCGTTGCCGTGCCCGGATTGTTTGAACCCGCCGTGCGGCATCTCCGAGACGATCGGTAGATGGTCGTTGACCCAGACCGTGCCGAACTGCAGCTTGCGGGCGGCGCGCATCGCCCGGCCGACGTCTCGGGTGAAGACCGACGCCGCCAGGCCGTACTCGACATCGTTGGCCCAGGCGAAGGCCTGCTCCTCGCTGCTGAACCGGGTGGTGGTGACGACTGGGCCGAAGACTTCCTTCTGGACGATCTCGGAGTCCTGTGCGGCGTCGACGACCAGGGATGGCTTGTACCAGAAGCCTGGGCCGGAGCCGGTGCCGCCGACGGCCAGCGAGGCCGGGCCGGAGGCGACTGCGCGGTCGACGAACCCGGCCACCCGGTCGCGCTGGCGTTCGGAGATGACCGGGCCCATCTCGGTGGACTCGTCGGCGGGTTCACCCATGGCCACCTTGCTCACGGCGCGGGTCAGTTCGGTGACGAATTCGTCGTAGATGCCGTCGGCGATGTACACGCGAGAAGCGGCCATGCAGTCCTGTCCGGAATTGCCGTATCCGCCTTCGCAGATCTTCGCGATGGCGAGTTCGGCGTCACAGTCGTCGAACACGAGCACAGGCGCCTTGCCGCCCAGTTCGAGATGGAGGCGTTTGAGGTTGTCGGCGCCGGCGCGGGCGACGACTTTCCCGGTGGCGGTGTCGCCGGTCAGAGAACTCATGCGCACCCGTGGGTGGCCGGTCAGCGCGGCCCCGACGGTGTCGCCGTGTCCGGTGACGACGTTCAGCACACCGGCTGGAAACAGGTCCGCGGCCAATTCGGCGAGGCGCAACGTCGTCAGCGGTGTCTGCTCACTGGGCTTGAGCACCAGGGTGTTTCCCGTCATCAGTGCCGGGCAGATCTTCCAGATCGCCATGACGAGGGGGAAGTTCCACGGCGCCACGCTGCCGACCACGCCGAGCGGGTCGCGCCGGATGATGCTGGTGTGGGTGGGGGAGTACTCGCCCGCGGCGCGCCCCTCCAGCACGCGGGCGGCGCCGGCGAAGAACCGCATGTTGTCCACGCCGAAAGGAATTTCGTCGCGCGCCACGGAGATCGGCTTGCCGACGTTCTGCGACTCCAGCTGAGCGAATTCCTCGGCGTGCGCCTCCAGACGATCGGCCAGTTTCAACAGGAGTTCGGCGCGCTTGCCCGGTGTGGTCGCCGCCCACTCGTCGAAAGCGATCTCCGCCGCGCTGACAGCGTGCTGGACGTCGGCGGCATCACCCAGCGGCACAGTGGCGATCTGGTCGCCGTTCGCCGGGTTGATGACCGCCTCGGTCGCGCCGCTGACGGCGGGGACGTGTTCTCCCGCGATGTACATGAGTGGGCCGTCCGCCATGAAAGTTCTTCTCCAAGTCACTAGAAGTCAGGTGCCCGCGGAGCGGACGTGCTCAAGTGTTGAACAGTTGATATGGAGAACTTAAGCACAGCATTCAAGTGTCCGCAAGACGAGCGGTCAGAAAATTCGTGGTGGCGATACGAGCGTCGAATCAGCGCCGGCGCAGCGCGCACCAGGGGTGACTGCCGGCGTGGATGCGACTCAGCCCGCTGTGCGGGCGGCGAGGATCTTGCGAACCTCGTCACGGTTCTCGGTGATGATCTCGGCGATCGTGTCGCGGGCTACCTTCGGATCGCGTGAGGTGAAGGCGGTGACGATGCGCTGGTGCTCGTCTTCGAGCCCGGAGCCGGTCTCGTACTCATGGTGATCGAGCGACAGGATCAGAAGGAAGTAGCGCAGATCGCCCAGTAGTTCGGCGTAGAACTTGTCGAGCCGCGGGCTGTTCATCAGACCGACGATGGCGCGGTGGATGTCGAGGTCTTTCTCGACGATGACGCGCGGATCGTGCGTCGTCATGGCCTCTTTCAGCGCCTCCATCGCAGCGAGCAAGCTCGTCAGATCCGTGTCGGGCCCCAGGGACGCCGCGGCCGCAGTTTCGAGGTGCAGTCGGGCGCGGTAGATGTCGAGGACCTCCTCGTCGGAGGGATCCCAGACCACCAGGCCGCGGTTGAACGTGTAGCGCACCAGACCGGTGCCCTGCAGAAGGCGCACCGCTTCGCGCACAGTGTTGCGGGAGATGCCCAGAGCCTCGGCGACGACGGCCTCCCTGATGCGCTCACCGGGCTTGAGTTCGCCTTCCAGAATCATGTCCATCAAGCCGTCGGCGATCTGCTGCGCACTGCTGCGTCCGACGATCTGAATGCGCTCGGCGATGGACATGGCCTCAGCGTACAACTGTTGAACACCGATTCGGCGCGTTCGCGGTCCCCGTCGCGGCACAGTGACTGGACGTAGCGTGCTCTAATGTTCTACAGTTCACCGCTATCAGCGACAGTCGCGGGTATCGCGGCGCAGTGAGATTCGATGGGGCTGCCGGGGTTGCGGGCCCCTCGGCGCGAGAACAGGATTGGCGATGACGGACGCGTTTCCCGACAGGGCCCTCGCCACCCCGCTGCGCTCCCGTACACGGGACGGGGGCGTGTTCCGGGGTTCGGCCGCGCTTGATCGCATCGCCCGAGAAAGCGCGCTCGATGAGTCGCCGACAGAGCGCTTCCCCGAGCAGCGGGTGAGCGCCGAATTGCGGCGGCACTACGGCCTGGCCGGTCAGTTGAGCCGTATCCCGACCGAGAAGGACGATACGTTCCGCCTGGCCACCGACATCGGTCGCTTCCTGGTCAAGATCGCACCTGCCACGGAGGCCGCGCAGATCGTGAACCTGCAGTCGGCGGTCATGCTGCACCTGGAGAAGAACCGACCCGCGATCCCGGCTCAACGGCTGATCCGCGGCGTGCGCGGCCAGGTCGAGTCCACTGTGGTCGACCCCGGTGGGAATGCACGCCTCATGCGGGTCATGAGCTATCTCGACGGTGACCTTCTCTCGTCGACCACCCCGACCACCACCCAGTTCCAGAAGGTCGGCGCCATGCTGGCGCGGCTCGACTCAGGGTTGGCGGGCTTCCGTCACCCCGGCGAATCTCGGTCGCTGATCTGGGATCTGAAGCACTTCCTCCACGTGCGGCCCCTACTGGACCTGGTCAACGACCACGACGATGTCACGATGGCGACGTGGATCTTCGACCAGTTCGAAGCCCTCGTCGCCCCCCGGGTGGGCACACTCCCCACGCAAATGATCCACGGCGACTTCAGCCCGTTCAACGTCGTCGTCGACCCTGCCTCCGACGACTTCGTCACCGGCGTCATCGACTTCGGCGATGTCGTCAGGAGTCCCGTGGTGTTCGAACTGGCCGTTGCGGTGGCCAACCAAATCGGCCTCGACGAGCGGGGACCGTGGGACAGCGCGGTGGAGATCGTGCGTGGCTACCGTGCAGTCCGGCCGGTACCCGACCGTGATGTGGCGCTGCTGGCAATCGCCGGCCCCGCTCGGCTCCTGTTGCGTGCCTTGATCTTCGGCTGGCGCGCGGCCATCGATCCCCACAGCCGCGATTACGGGTTGTCCCATTCAGCGCAAGACTGGACCAGGCTCCGGTGTGCACTGTCGGTGGCCTCACCCACCGTGCAAACACTGCTGTCTGCTGCCGGTGCATCATTTCAGACAGGAGAGAACTGACGATGACCAAGGCTTTCACGCCAGGAGCGTCCGAGCCCATGGTGAACGGGTTCGACACGTCGCGCATCGACGAGCTGCCCCCGCGCACCCGCGGCCAGGTCGAGGCACGTGATCGTCTTTTGGGGCCGGGCTATCGGTTGTTCTACGAAGACCCCGTGGAGATCGTCCGCGGTGCGGGAACACTGCTCTTCGACGCCGACGGCAATGACTACCTCGACGTGTACAACAACGTGGCCAGCGTCGGGCACTGCCATCCCTACGTCGTCGACGCGATTCATCGGCAGCTGTCGACACTGAACACCAACACCCGTTACATCCAGCAGTCGATCCTGACATACAGCGAGCAGTTCTTGGACACCATGCCCGCCGAGATCGGCCATGTCATGTTCACCTGCACCGGTTCTGAAGCCAATGACCTCGCGATGCGGGTGGCCCGGTACTACACCGGAAACCAGGGCATCATCGTCACCGCCGGCGCCTACCACGGACTGACCTCCGACGTGTCGGCCTTCTCGCCGTCGCTGGGTGTCGGTGTCCCACTGGGGCCGCATGTGCGCACCATCAGCGCACCCGATCGCCTGCGCCACGGCGGAAACGACGCCGTGATCGCGAACATGCAGCGCGAGATCCGCGGAGCCATCGCCGATCTGGAGCGTCACGGATTCGGAGTCGCAGCCTTCATCGCCGACATGATCTTCTCCTCCGACGGCATCTACGCCGATCCCGCGGGCTTCCTGCAGCCTGTCATCGAAGAAGTCCACAACGCCGGCGGCCTGTTCATCGCCGATGAGGTCCAGCCGGGATTCGGGCGTACCGGGCGGCACTGGTGGGGATTCCAGCGGCACGGCCTCGTCCCCGACATCGTGACGACCGGTAAACCCATGGGCAACGGCATCCCGATCGCCGCGGCCGCATTCCGCCCCGAACTCCTCGTCGAGTTCGGTCGCAACATCCGCTACTTCAACACCTTCGGTGGAAACTCGGTGTCCATCGCGGCGGCGCAGGCGGTGCTGGATGTGATCAACGACGAGAAGTTGATGGGCAACGCTGACAGCGTGGGCCGTTACATACAGAGCGAAATCGAGCAGATGGCAGGCGGTTACGAACAGGTCGCCGAAGTCCGCGGCGCGGGTTTGTTCGTGGGAGTGGACATCGTCACCGACCGAGAATCCGCCACGCCCGACGGAGGTGCGGCGTTGCGCGTGGTCAACCACATGCGCCGGCGCCGGGTGCTGATCTCGGCGTCGGGACCACGCGGCAGCGTACTGAAAGTGCGTCCACCGCTGCCCTTTTCGATATCGGATGCCGATCGCCTCCTCGAGAACATCGCGGTCGTGCTCGCCGAGGAGCTTCATTGACCCACGCCGTCACGTTCGTACAACGGCTGACCGCCGGCGCCGTCGAGGTCGACACCAGTAGCCGGCGGTTGGCCGAGTACAGCTATGACGCCTCGAACTACCGGGTCGAGCCAGTGGCCGTCGCATTCCCCCGGAACGCGGGAGACGTGAGTCAGATCGCCCGGCTCTGTTCGGAGTTCGGTGTTGCCCTCATCGCGCGGGGCGGCGGCACATCGATGGCGGGCAATGCCATCGGCAGCGGAGTCGTCGTGGACTTCTCGCGTCACATGGACCGCATCGTGTCTGTCGACGCCGCCAGCCGGACTGCCGTCGTTGAGCCGGGTGTCGTCTTGGCAGATCTGTCGGCGGCCGTACAGCACCGCACGGCCGATCAGTTGACTTTCGCCCCGGATCCGTCGAGCAGGAACCGCGCCACCGTCGGAGGATCGATCGGAAACGACGCCTGCGGCAACCACTCGGTCCGGTACGGGCGCACCGGCGACCACGTGTTGTCGTTGGACCTCGTGCTCGCCGACGGCACGCGCCTGACGGCCACCCGCAACGGACTGAGTGCCACCGACCCGGCGGACGTCGCCGCAACAGAGCGAGCCAGCGCACTGTCCGCTGACCTGCGCGCCTTGACCGCACGGTACATGGCACAATTTCGCCTGGAACTGGGCCGCATTCCTCGGCAGGTCTCAGGATTTCAGCTCGCACACCTACTGCCGGAGAACGGCTTTGACGTCGCACGCGCGCTGGTGGGCACCGAGGGCGCCTGCGCGATCGTCGTCAGCGCCACCGTCACTCTGGTCGACGTGCCGCCGTCGGCGCTGCTCCTGGTCGTTGCCTACGACGACATCGTCGACGCCGCACGCGACGTCACCACGATCCTGAAATATTCGCCCGCGGCGGTCGAGGGCATCGACGAACACATCGTCGCCACGATGTCAGCGCGCCGCGGCGAAGACTCCGTCGCCGCCTTGCCCGCCGGCCGCGCGTGGCTCTACATCGACCTCGACGGTGACGACGACGTCACCGTCGCCGAAGACGCCAAAAGGCTCACCGCCGACCTGCAGGCCAACGGACGGGCCCGGCAGTTCCGGGAAGTCCGCGACGCAGGCGAACGTCGACAGCTGTGGCGCGTCCGGGAGGACGGGGCCGGATTGTCGTCGCGGCTACACCTGGCCGACGGGTCCACCGTGACCTCGTGGCCCGGCTGGGAAGATTCCGCGGTCGCTCCGGAAAACCTCGCCGACTACCTCGCCGACTTCCGGCTCCTCCTCGAGCGTTACCAGCTGATCGGCGTGATGTACGGCCACTTCGGTGCCGGCTGCATGCACATCCGCATCACCTTCGATCAACGCACCCTCGAAGGGCGGGAGGTGATGTCGGCGTTCCTCACCGCCGCGGCCCGGCTCGTCGTCGCACACGGCGGAACCCTCTCGGGCGAACACGGCGACGGGCGCGCACGGTCTGAGCTGCTGCCGGAGATGTACTCACCGACGATCATGGAAGCGTTCGCCGGCTTCAAGGATCTGTTCGATCCGGGCAACACCCTCAACCCCGGCATGATCGTGGCGCCCGAGCCGGTCACCGAACAACTGGCGCTCGCCGATGTCCCACCACTGCCGTGGCAGACCACGTTCACTCTCCACGAGTCCAACGCGCCAGGGTCCAGCCCATTCGCCGAAGCCGTGCAGCGTTGTATCGGTGTAGGCCGATGCCGCTCACACAGCGGCGGAGTCATGTGCCCGAGCTATCGCGCCACCGGCGACGAGAAGGACTCCACGCGCGGTCGTGCCCGCGTCCTGCAGGACATGGTGCGCGGCGCTCACACGACGGACGAGGGCTGGGCCTCCCCAGATGTCCGCGACGTCTTGGACCTCTGTCTGTCCTGCAAAGCGTGCGCCACCGACTGCCCGACCGGGGTCGACATGGCGACCTACAAGGCCGAGTTCCTCGACCACCATTACCGCGGACGTGTGCGTCCGATGTCGCATTACTCGCTGGGGTGGTTGCCGCGCTGGTTGGCCGTGACATCTCGGACTGCTCCCATGGTCAACGGCGTCCTGGCGAGCCCGCTGCGATCGGTGGGCCTGCGTCTCGGCGGCCTGACGACGCGAAGACCGCTGCCCACCTTCGCCTCGAGCCGCGAGTTACGCGCCGAAATCGGCGCGCCGGGTGGCGGCACCGGCGACGTGATCCTGCTGGTGGACTCGTTCACCAAAGGCTTTCGCCCACGGGTTGCCGGCGCGGCGCGGCGGGTGATCGAGGACGGCGGCCACCGGGCCGAGGTCCGCACCGACGTGTGCTGTGGACTCACCTGGATCTCCACCGGGCAGCTGCGCCACGCCCGAAAACGCCTGACGCGCACCGCTGCCGTCCTCGACGACGGCACCGAGCGGCCGATCGTCGTCACCGAGCCGAGCTGTGCGGCCGCGTTGCGCAACGACCTGCCCGAGCTGGTCCCCAGCGACGCTGCCCGCCGGGTCGCGCGACGTGTCCGCAGTTTCGCCGAGCAGATCACCGCCCAGAGCGAGAGCGGCTGGGCACCGAAGGCGGCTCTGCCCGAGGCTGTCACGCTGCAGACCCACTGCCACGAGTACGCCGTGTTCGGCGCGGCCACGCAGCGCCGCGCCCTCGCCGCAGTCGGCATCGACCAGGTGCGTGAGGCGACGGGATGCTGCGGGGTCGCGGGCAATTTCGGCTTCGAGCGCGAGCACTACGACGTCAGCATGGCCGTCGCCGAACTGGCTCTGGCTCCGGCGCTGCGCGCTGACCCGGAGGCGGTGGTGCTCACCGACGGCTTCAGCTGCCACATGCAAGCCAGACAGCTGGCTCCGACCGCCCCCGCCTCCCTGCACCTCGCACAGATTCTCGACCCCACATTGGAGAACGATCGATGACGTCAACAACGCTGCACACTGGTCTCGCAGGTATCCCGACCGCGCTTCTCATCGGCGGGCAGTGGCGCGCCGCGAGCGACGGGAACACCTTCGGGGTGGAGAACCCTGCCACCGGAGAGCTGTTGGCCCGCGTGGCCGATGCCGGTCCGAGGGACGCAGACACGGCGCTGGACGCCGCAGTCGCCGCGCAGAGAGAGTGGGCCCGCACCGCACCGCGCGTTCGGAGCGAAATCCTGCGCCGCGCATACGATCTGGTGATGTCCAAGCGGAACTGGCTGGCTGAGGTGATGACCTCGGAGATGGGTAAGCCGCTGGCCGAGGCCAGGGGCGAGGTGGCCTACGCGGCAGAGTTCCTGCGGTGGTTCTCCGAAGAAGCGGTGCGGATCTCCGGTGATCACACCACCACCGGCGACGGCGCCAACCGCATCATCGTCACGCGGGAACCGGTCGGTCCCTGCGTCCTGATCACGCCATGGAACTTCCCGTTGGCGATGGGCACCCGGAAGATCGCGCCCGCCGTGGCAGCCGGCTGCACGATGGTGCTCAAGCCCGCGCCGCAGACCCCGTTGACCTCGCTGGCCCTGGCGGCGATCTTGCAGGAGTGCGGTCTGCCCGAGGGGGTGCTCAACGTCGTCACCACGACCGATGCGGCGACCGTGGTGCAGCGATGGATGAGCAGCGGCAAGGCCCGCAAGGTCAGCTTCACCGGCTCCACCGGCGTGGGCAAGGTGCTGCTGCGCCAGGCGGCCGACACGGTGATGAGGTCCTCCATGGAGCTGGGCGGCAATGCGCCGTTCATCGTGTGCGCCGACGCCGACATCGACACCGCGGTCGACGGTGCCATGGCGGCGAAGATGCGCAACATGGGGGAAGCGTGCACGGCGGCGAACCGCATGTATGTGCACCGTTCTCTGGCAAGCGAATTCAGTGGGCGCCTCGCAGAACGGATGGCCGAACTGAAGGTCGGCAACGGGCTGGCGGACGGTACCGATGTCGGACCGCTCATCGACGCGGCCGGCCGAGCCAAAGTCCAGCACCTGGTCGACGACGCGCTCGCCCGTGGTGCCACCGCCCTGACCGGAGGCCGGCTTCCCGACGGACCGGGGTACTTCTACCCACCGACCGTGCTCGCCGATGTGTCATCTGACTCCGAGCTGATGACCACAGAGGTGTTCGGCCCGGTGGCGCCGGTCATCCCCTTCGACGACGAAGACGAGGTGATCTCCCGCGCCAACGACACCGACTGGGGTCTGGTCGGATACGTCTTCACCCAGGACATCGACCGCGCGTTCGACCTGAGTGAACGACTGGAAGTCGGCATGGTCGGCGTCAACACCGGGGTGGTGTCCAACCCCGCCGCACCCTTCGGAGGAGTGAAACAGTCCGGCCTGGGACGTGAGGGTGGCAAGGTCGGGATCGACGAATTCCTCGAGTACAAGTACCTGTCGGTGCCCCGGCGCCGCCGCTAAGCGGACAGGCCCGCAACCTGCGCGACAGCTTCCAGCGCGGCGAGGTGCTCGTCGACGGTTGTCAGGCCTGCGCCCATGGTGTTCACCGTCAGATGCGTGGCACCGATCTGTCGCCACGTCTCGATCGCGGCGAGGGTCGCGTCGAGGTCGTCCTGCCAGCTGATGCGTCCTTCCATCCCGATGCCCGCCGGGTCTCGTCCGGCGTCGCGGGCTGCCCCGTCCACCACCGCCCGCGCCTCATCCAGCCGCGGCCCCGGCCCGAACATCGGGAACCAGCCGTCGGCGAGCCGCCCCACGCGGGCGTAGGCCCGCGGCGACGCCGCGCCGATCCACAGCGGGATGGGCCGCTGCACCGGCAGAGGAGCCACGCCCGCACCGGTCACGCGGTGGTGACGCCCCTCGAACGTCACCGAACGTTCGGTCCACAGCCGGCGCAGCAGCTCGATCTGCTCTTCGGAGCGCCTGCCCCGATCGCGGAAGTTCTCGCCGAGCGCCTCGTACTCGACGACGTTCCAGCCCAGCCCCACCCCCAGCCGGAACCGACCGCCCGTCAACAGGTCCACCTCGACCGCCTGCTTGGCCACCAACGCGGTCTGGCGCTGCGGCAGGATGATCACCCCGGTGACCAGCTCCAGCGTCGTCGTCACGGCCGCGAGATAGCCGAACATGACCAGCGGCTCGTGGAACGTGGTGTCCACGTCGTAGGGGCCTGCCCAATCGCGGTGCACGGCCGGGTCGGCTCCGAGCACGTGGTCGTAGGCGAGAAGGTGCGTGAATCCGAGTTCCTCGACCCGCTGCCCCATGGCGCGCACCGCGCCGGGGTCGCCGCCGAGCTCGGTTTGCGGAAATACCACGCCGATGCGCATACCGGGGCCAACCACCACAGCGTGGAAATTAGTCCGTCTGGGTAGAAAGGGTAGGTGTTCGGACTACCGGAGGGCATCCGCGCGTGCCTGTTCGACCTCGACGGCGTGCTCACCGATACCGCCAGCGTGCACAAGCGGGCATGGAAGAAGATGTTCGACGACTTCCTCCGCCAGCGCGACGGCGACGGATTCGTGCCCTTCGACATCGGTGCTGACTACGACGACTACGTCGACGGAAAACCGCGGGAAGACGGCGTGCGGTCCTTCCTGGAAAGCCGGCACATCGCCGTCGACGACGCGACCGTGCGCAAGCTCGGCGACGAGAAGAACACCGCGTTCCAGCACACGCTGGAGAAGGACGGCGTCGAGGTGTTCGACGGGTCGCGCCGCTACCTCGAGGCCGTCGCCGAAGCCGGGCTGCGCCGCGCGGTCGTGTCCTCGAGCGCCAACACGAAGCAGGTGCTGGAGATCACCGGGCTGGCGCAGTACGTCGAAGTCCGGGTCGACGGTGTGACGCTGCAGGAGGAGCATCTGCGCGGCAAGCCCGCACCGGACAGCTTCCTGCACGCCGCCGAGCTGCTCGGCGTCGAACCCGCCGACGCTGCGATCTTCGAAGACGCGCAGTCGGGGGTGGCCGCCGGCCGTGCCGGGCACTTCGGCACCGTCGTCGGCGTCGACCGCGTAGGCCAGGCCGACGCACTGCGCGAGCACGGCGCCGGCATCGTCGTCACCGACCTGGGGGAGCTGCTCGACCGATGATGATCACCGACGAGGCCTTCCCGGTCGAACCGTGGCGGATCCGGGAAACCCAACTCGTGTTCGACCTGCTGCCACAGACCGAGTCGATCTTCGCACTGTCCAACGGACACATCGGATTACGCGGCAACCTGGACGAAGGGGAGCCGTTCGGCCTGCCCGGCACGTATCTGAACGGCTTCTACGAAATCAGGCCCCTGCCCTACGCGGAGGCGGGTTTCGGCTACCCCGAGGACGGCCAGTCGATCGTCGACGTCACCAACGGCAAGCTGATCCGCCTGCTCGTCGAGGACGAACCCTTCGACGTGCGCTACGGCCATCTGCTGTCCCACGAGCGGGTGCTGGACATGCGGGCGGGCACCCTGACGCGCGAGGCCGAGTGGAAATCGCCTGCCGGCAAGCATATTCGGGTGACGTCGGTGCGGCTGGTGTCGCTGGCGCAGCGGGGTCTGGCCGCCATCGAGTACATCGTCGAGGCGGTCGACGACCCGGTGCGCGTCACGCTGCAATCGGAGCTGGTGGCCAACGAGGACCAGCCCGAGCCCTCCGATGATCCGCGCGTGGCGTCGGTGTTGAAGAACCCGCTGAAGGCGATCCAGCACGAGGTCGCCGACAACGGTGCGGTGCTGATCCACCGCACCCGGGCCAGCAAGCTGATGATGGCGGCCGCGATGGACCACCTCGTCGAGGCGCCCGGACGCGTCGACATCAGTGGCGACGCCGGCGGAGACTGGGCCCGCACCACCGTAGTCTGCGGGCTGCAGCCCGGCGAAAAGCTGCGGCTGGTCAAATATCTCGCCTACGGCTGGTCGAGCATCCGGTCCCGGCCCGCCCTGCGTGACCAGGTCGCCGCAGCCATCGCCGGCGCGCGCTACACCGGTTGGGATGGTCTGCTCCAATCGCAACGCGACTATCTCGACGAGTTCTGGGACAGCGCGGACGTCGAGGTCGACGGTGACGCCGACTGTCAGCAGGCAGTGCGCTTCGGGCTGTTCCACGTGATCCAGGCCAGCGCCCGCGCGGAGCGGCGCGCGATCGCGGGCAAGGGCCTCACCGGCACCGGGTATGACGGGCACGCTTTTTGGGACACCGAGGGTTACGTGTTGCCGGTGCTCACCTACACCGCGCCGCACGCCGCCGCCGACGCGCTCCGGTGGCGCTCCTCGACGTTGGACCTGGCCCGCGACCGCGCCAAGGAACTCGACCTGAGAGGGGCCAGCTTCCCGTGGCGCACCATCGCCGGCGAGGAATGCTCGGCGTACTGGCCGGCAGGCACCGCGGCGTTCCACGTCAACGCCGACATCGCGATGGCCTTCGACCGCTACCGTGTGGTGACCGGGGACCACTCGCTCGAAAAGGAATGCGGCCTCGCGGTTCTCGTGGAGACAGCGCGGCTGTGGCTGTCTCTGGGGCATCACGACCGCAACGGGCTGTGGCGCATCGACGGTGTCACCGGCCCCGACGAGTACACCGCGGTGGTGCGCGACAACGTATTCACCAATCTGATGGCGGCGAACAACCTGCGCATCGCCGCGAATGCCTGCCACCGAAACCCCGACGCCGCACGTGGACTCGGGGTGGACAACGAGGAGACCGCGGCGTGGCGCGACGCCGCCGACGCCGTGCACATCCCCTACGACGACGAGCTGGGTGTGCACCCGCAGTGCGAGGGCTTCACCACACTGCGGGAGTGGGATTTTTCCGCGAACACCGCATACCCTCTGCTGCTCCATGAACCGTACGTGCGGCTCTATCCGGCGCAGGTGGTCAAGCAGGCCGACCTGGTGCTGGCCATGCAGTGGCAGAGCCACGCGTTCACCGATGAGCAGAAGGCCCGCAACGTCGACTACTACGAGAAGCGCACCACCCGCGACTCGTCGCTGTCGGCGTGCACGCAGGCGGTGATGTGCGCCGAGGTCGGCCACCTGGAGCTCGCGCACGACTACGCCTACGAGGCGGCGCTGATCGACCTGCGCAATCTGCACCACAACACCGGTGACGGTCTGCACCTGGCGTCGCTGGCGGGCAGCTGGACCGCCCTCGTCGGCGGCTTCGGCGGGCTGCGGGACGACGAGGGCATGCTGAGCCTGAACCCCCATCTGCCGTCGGGCATCAAGAAGCTCTGTTTCCGCCTGCGCTGGCGCAACTTTCGGGTCACCGTCGAGGCCAACCACTCATCGGTCACCTACACCCTGCGCGACGGACCGCACCACCGCCTGACGATTCGGCACGCCGGGGAACCGCTGGAGATCAACACCGATGCGCCGACCACGGTCCCGGTGCACCCGATCAAGCCGCTACTTCCGACGCCGACCCAGCCCCCCGGGCGGGAACCGATGCGCCGGCACCTGCAGACCTCAGACCTCGAGACGTGAGCCGATGACGACGGTACGTTCCAGCGGCAACCCGAAGTAGGCCGCGGCGTCGGAGGTGATGTACGAGGTCGCGATGAAAAGCCGCTTGCGCCAACGCGCCATCGAGGACCGATCCCCTTCGCACAGTTCGAGTTTGGACAGGAAATAGGTCGCGTTCGCCAGATCGAGCGGGCCTTCGGTCTGCTCGGCGTCCAGCATGCCCAACACCCGGGGCACGTTGATGTGCTCCATGTAACCGAACCGCGCCACCACGTGCACGATGCCGTCGTCACCCACCCCGAGTCGGTCGACGCTGAGCCGCTCGGAATCGGGGATGCGGGGCACCGGCTCGGTGGTCAGGCTCACGATCACGACGTGCTCGGCCAGTACGTGGTTGTGCTCGACGTTCGTGCGCATGGACAGCGGCGCCGTGTCGTCGCCTCTGTTCAAGAACACGGCCGTGCCCGGCAGCCGCACCAACGGAGGGTCCATCGTGGCCAGCCCGTCGATGAACTCCTGCATCGGGCCCTCGACCTCGCGGCGTTCCTCGGTGACGATCACCCGGCCCCGCTGCCACGTCGTCATCACCACGAACGCGACGACGGCGATCAGCAGCGGCAGCCACGCCCCGTGCACCAGCTTGGTCATGTTGGCCGCGAAGAACATCAGGTCGACGGTCAGCAGCACGGCCCCACCGCCGACCACCAACCACAGCGGTGCCCCGGCGCGGGTGCGGGCGATGTAGAGGAACAGCAGCGTGGTGATCGTGATCGTGCCGGTGACCGCCATCCCGAACGCGTACGCCAGCGCCGAGGAACTGCGGAACGCGAACACCAGGATCAGCACCGCGACCATCAGCATCCCGTTGATCCAGGGCACGTAGACCTGCCCCATCGCTTTCGCCGAGGTGTAGTGGATCCGCAGCCGGGGCAGGTAGCCGAGCTTGGCTGCCTGCGATGCCACCGAGAACGCGCCGGTGATCACCGCCTGCGACGCGATCACCGTTGCCGCAGTGGCCAGCAGCACGATCGGGATGCGGCCCCACTCCGGAACGAGGAGGAAGAACGGTGCGGCGACGTTGCGTTCGTCGGAGAGCACCAGCGCGCCCTGCCCGAAGTAGTTGAGCGTGCAGGCGGGCAGCACCAGGCCCAGCCAGCCCACGGTGATGGCCTTGCGGCCGAAGTGCCCCATGTCGGCGTAGAGCGCCTCGGCGCCGGTCACCGCGAGCACGATCGCCGCGAGCGCGAAGAACGCGACGTGGAAGCGCCCGGCGAGGAACTCTAGCGCGTGGGTCGGTGACAGCGCCCAGAGGATGTCGGGATTGGCGACGATGCCGCGGATGCCGCACGCACCGATCACGGCGAACCACAGGATCATCACCGGGCCGAAGAACCGGCCCACCGTCTCCGTGCCGCGGCGCTGCACGGAGAACAGGATCACGATGATGACCGCCGTCACCGGCACCACGAAGTCGGCGAACCCGGGGTCGATGACCTTGACGCCCTCCACCGCCGAAAGCACGGAGATGGCCGGGGTGATCATGCTGTCGCCGAAGAACAGTGCCGCACCGAACACGCCCAGCGCGGCCAGCACCGTGGACACGCGCCGCGTTGACGGTTTGGAGAACTTCTTGACCAGCGTGATCAACGCCATGATGCCGCCCTCGCCGTGGTTGTCGGCGCGCATCACCAGCGTCACGTACGTGAACGTCACGATCATCATCACCGACCAGAAGATCAGCGACACCACGCCGTAGACGTGCTCGCGCGACACCGGTACCGGGTGCGGGTCATGAGGATCGAAGACGGTGGCCAGCGTGTAGATCGGGCTGGTGCCGATGTCGCCGAACACCACTCCGAGTGCGCCGACCACGATGGCCGGGCGGAGTGGATGACGACCAGGGTTCTCGGTGATAGTGGACAGTGTGACCGACGGAGAACCCGACGTGGTGTCCGACGCACTCGACGCGCTGTACGCGGCTCGTCCCGAGGACTTCACCGCGCGCCGCACCGAGTTGGCCGCCGCGGCCAAGAAGGCCGGTGACGGGGACGCCGCGAAGCAGATCGGCGCCAGCCGCAAACCGACCGTGGCGGCGTGGGTGGTGAATCTGCTGGCGCTCAGAGGCACCGCGCGAGCGCAGCTCGGAGACCTGCGGTCACGGCTGCGGGAGGCGCACGCGGCGATGGACGGCGAGGCGATCCGCGCGCTGACCTCCGAACAGCGCCGGCTGGTAGAGGAACTGAGCCGTGCCGGGTTCGTCGCGGCCGGGATCGCCGATCCGTCGGCCGCGGTGCGCGACGACGTCGTCTCGACCCTGCAGGCGGCGGTCGCCGATCCCGACGTGCTCGCGCGGCTGGGCCGGTTGACCAAGGCCGAACAGTGGTCAGGCTTCGGCGATTTCGGTGTCGCGACGGCGGTGTCGGCGAAGCGCCCCCCGGCCCGGTCTGCCGCGCCTGCCGCGCCTGCCGCGCCGGCCCAGCGGCCGGCCCGCCGGGGCCCGTCTCCCGAGCTGAGAGATGCTCTCGCACGGCAGGCCGACGCCGACGCCGCTCTCCCGGAGCTGCAGTCCGATCTAGCCGCAGCCCGGCTAGGTGCTGAGGACGCCCGCCAGCGCCTCGCCACCGCCGAAGAGGCGCTGCGCACAGCCGAAAAGGCGCTGGGCGCCGCCGAGGATGCGTATGCAGCCGGTAAGCAGGCGAGCCGGGATGCGGCAGCGGCAGTGAAGGTGGCCCGAGCGGCGCGTTGATTCCCGCTACCCTGGGCGGAGGCATCCACACAGGGAGGCACGGGAGATGAAGCTTCGAGTGCTGCCGTATGTGACCGTCGAGGTCGACGATCGGCTCCGTCGCCGATTGCGGCTGGCCGGTGAGCGGTGGCGGCTGAACATGCGGGCCTACCTGCTCAGCGCGGCCGACGACGTCGACACGGCCGTGGAGGGCGCCGGTGATCGGGTGCGCGGGCTGTGCGACCGGGCCGTCAACCGCATCGACTCCGTGGCCGCGACCGTCACCGACAAGATCGCACCCGAGACATCGGCGCAGCCGGAACCGCAGGAGCGGCCCCGGCTGCGGGTGGTCAAGGACGAGCGCGCCAGCTAGAGACGGCTAGGTTCGCACCCGGCCGGTGCGGCCGCCGACGAAGAACGACCCGGCGAGCACGAGAACGCCCACGACGGCCACCGGGATCGACCAGGAGCGTCGCGACGACAACGCCGACTGGCACTCGGCCACGAAATCCTTGTGCGGAATGATCTCATTCAGCACGGGCAGGTTCGCCAGATTGTTGCCGTCGACGTCGCGTGCCTGCGAGAGATCCGACGCGATCGCGTTTCCGCACCCGATGTCGCCCTGCGGTCCGGGCACCGACACCGGCACCAGTAGCGCGATGACCCCGACGAGCAACACCACCGCGCCGGCGAGCATGAGCAATCTCCGCAGATTCATGGCGCAGGGAGTGCCCAGTTCCGCGGCGCTGAAACAAGATCGATCATCGGCACGCGCCGAGCCGGGTGGGCAGCAGCCCCTCGGATGTGCTGTCCTTGTCGGGTGATCGGCCATGGCGTGACCGTCTTGCTGTCGCTGCTGGCGGCGGTGTTCCTGGCCATCGGCATCGTGGTGCGGCAGCGGGCGACTCTCGACGTGCCCGCCGAGCACGGCGTCAGCGCCGTCATGGTGCTGACACTGATCCGCAGGCCGCTGTGGTGGGCCGGAACCGCCGCGGCGGTGGCCGGGTTCGTGTTCCAGGCACTGGCGCTGGCCAACGGCTCGCTGCTGCTCGTGCAACCGATCCTGGTGTCGGCACTGTTGTTCGCGTTGCCCCTGTCGGCCCGGCTGGCCCACCGCCGCGTCACCCGCGCGGAATGGGCGTGGGCGCTGTTGCTCACCGCCGCACTGGCGGTGTTCGTCGTACTGGCCAAACCCAGCCCGGGTGATTACGAGGCCTCCCTGCAGACGTCGGCGATCGTCGCCGTCGTGTGCACCGTGGCCGTCCTCGCCTGCGTCGTCGTCGCGTCGCGCAGCGCCGACTGGCGCCGGGCGGTACTGCTGGCGGTCGCGGTCGGCGTGCTGTTCGGGGTGGTCGCGGTGCTGACCAAACTCTTCATGCACGTGCTCACCCACGAGGGGCTGGTCGCCGTCCTCGTCACGCCCGTGCCCTATCTGCTGGTCATCCTCGGCGTGATCGCGGTGCTGTTGCAGCAGTCCGCGTTTCACGCCGGATCTCTGCAGACCTCCGTGCCGACGATGCTCACCCTGGAACCGGTGATCGCCGTCGTCCTGGGCGCTGTCGTGCTCGGCGAACACCTCGACGTCGGCCGTCTCGACGCCGTGGTGCTGGCGATCTCCACGCTGGCGATGGTGGCGGGGACCATCGCACTGGGGCGTGACGAGGGCGCCTTGGAGGAGCGCATGGCCGCCCCGGCTGACGCCGAACCGGCGGGGCCGGTCGGTCAGGCCGCTTCGGGCACCGAGTAGCCGACCGCCCTGGCCGTCTCGCGCAGCGCCAGCCGCAGCCGTTTGCGGCCGCGATGCACTCGGGACATCACGGTTCCGATCGGCACATCGAGCCGTTCGGCGACGTCCCGGACTGCGAGCCCCTCGACGTCGGCGTAGTACACCGCGGTCCGGTACACCTCCGGCAGTGAGCGCATCGCCGCGGCGATCGCCGGGTCCCCGATCATGGCCAGCACCTGCGACTCGGGGGAGTGCTCGGTGCCCGATCGCTGATGGTGGCCGAGCAATTGGCGCTCGGAGAATTCGTCGGTGAACTCCAGGGTGGGCCGCCGCTGCGCCTTGCGATGCTCGCTGATGTGGACGTTGACCATGATGCGGTAGAGCCAGCCGGCCAGATTCGTGCCTTCCCGGAACCCGCCGAAGGAGGCGAACGCCCTGGCCGCGGTCTCCTGCAGCAGATCGTCGGCGCTCACCGGGTCGCGGGTCAGCCGCACGGCGTGGCCGCGCAACTGGCGCAGCAGCGGCACCGCGTCGCGTTCGAATCGTTCGGTGAGCTGGCGGTGACCGGTCATCGGGGCTCCTCGGCGGGGGTGTGATGGTGCCCCCGACTTTTCCGCCGCGCCGGCCTCGCGTCTGCCCGGCTGACCTCCAACCCCACGGCGGAAAGCCGCCACAGCCACTACCGGCTAGCCCCCACCCCAGGAGGCCCAGCGGTGGATCCGGATGCTGATCACCGGGCCGTCGAGCGCGACGTGCTGGTACTGCGGGTACTTGGCGCGCAGCTGCGCGTATCCCGCCGCCAGCGTCTCGCCGTCGTGGTGGATCGTCGCCGTACCGTCCGCGCGCACCCACCACAGTCGCGACCAGTCGTCGTCGTAGTGCTCGACGAGCAGGCTCACCTCGGGCTGGTGGGCGATGTTGTCCAGCCGGCGCAACCGCTGCGTCGACTTCGGCTTCGCGTCGACAGCGGTGAACACCACGTCGTCGCAATCGGCGGCCATCGCGAACACCACCGGGACGATGTGCGGGGCACCGTCGGGCCGCACGGTCGCGAGCACCGCGACCGGTGCGCCACCGAACCTGGTGACAGGCCGGGACATGCTCACCGGCTCAACCCTAGGCGCGAGCAGCGCCGCCAGGTTATGGTTCACCGCGATGACACGGCCAGGTAATCGCCGCGCCACTGCGCCGCCTCCTGCTCACCGGAAGGTCTCAACCATGCCCTCTGCCAACACCACTGGACGACTGTCCCGGTTCCTCGTCTGCGCCGCTTCCGCACTGCTGGTCGTCGGTGCTGCGGGGTGTGCTCCGCCGGAGAAGAACGACTCGGGTTCGCAGACGCAGTCCGGTGGCAAGGCCGCCGAGGCGACGTCAGCGCAGGATTTCGGCGGCATGGACGGCCTCGTCGAGGCGGCGAAGGGCGAGGGCGAGCTCAATGTCATTGCGCTGCCGCCGGATTGGGCCAACTACGGGGCGATCATCAAGGCCTTCTCCGACAAGTACGGCATCAAGGTGAACTCGGCCCAACCCGATGCGTCGAGCCAGGACGAGATCAACGCGGCCAATCAGCAGAAGGGCCGCAGCAGCGCACCGGATGTGTTCGACCTCGGCCAGTCAGTGGCCCTAGCCAACACCGCGATGTTCGCGCCGTACAAGGTGGCGACCTTCGACGACGTGCCGGCCGCCTTCAAGGATCCGAACGGGGCGTGGGTCAACGACTACGGCGGCTACATGTCGATCGGCTTCGACTCGGCCAAGGTCCCGCCGGTGACGAACGTCAACGATCTGCTCAAGCCCGAATACCAGGGCAAGGTCGCACTCAACGGTGACCCGACGCAGGCCGGCGCCGCGTTTTCCGGGGTGCTGATGGTGGCGCTCTCGCAGGGCGGGTCCGCCGACGACATCGCCCCGGGCGTCGAGTTCTTCCGCAAGCTCAAGCAGGCGGGCAACTTCCTGCCGGTCGACCCGACGCCGGCGACCATCGAGTCCGGCCAGACGCCGGTGGTGATCGACTGGAACTACACGAATTCGTCTGAGACGAAGAAACTTCCGTCGTGGACGGTGGTCGTCCCGCCGAACGCCGCGGTCGCCGGGTACTACTACCAGGCGATCAACAAGGAAGCCCCGCATCCGGCAGCGGCGCGGCTGTGGCAGGAGTTCCTCTACAGCGACGAGGGCCAGAACCTCTACGCCGAGGGGGGCGTCCGGCCGGTGCGCGCCGACAACATGCTGGCCAGCAAGACGCTCAACGCCGAGGTCGCCAAGGCGCTGCCGGTCGTCGACGGGCCGGTCACCGTGCCGACGCCGCAGCAGACCGAGGCCGCCTCGAAGTACCTGTCGGAGAACTGGGCCGCCGCGGTTGGCTGACATGCGCCGCGTCCGTGACGGCCTGCCACTGCTGCCGTTCCTGGCTGTCGTCGGAGTGTTCCTGATCATCCCGACGGTCACCGTCGTGGTGAGTTCGGTGTACCTCGACGGGGTGTTCTCCCTCAGTCGCATCGCCGCGCTGTTCACCGGAACGGCACTGTCGGCTCTGCTCAACAGCGTGCTGCTCTCTGCCGCGACGGCGGTGCTGGGTGCGTTGCTCGGCGCGGTGATGGCGTGGCTGATCGTCAGCAGCCCGCCGACGTCGATGGTGCGCCGGGCCGTGCTGTCGCTGTGCAGCGTGCTGGCCCAGTTCGGCGGTGTCGCACTGGCTTTCGCGTTCCTGGCCACCGTCGGGCTGAACGGCGTGCTGACGCTGTGGGTGCAGCAGGCCACCGGCTGGAACCTCGCCGGATCGGGGTGGCTCTATGGTCTGGGCGGTTTGATCCTGGTGTACACGTACTTCCAGATCCCGCTGATGGTGATCGTGTTCGTACCTGCGCTGGAAGGGCTGCGGGAGCAGTGGCGCGAGGCGGCGATCAGCCTCGGAGCGTCCACATGGGACTACTGGCGGGAGGTGGCGGTGCCGCTGCTGACCCCGGCGTTCCTCGGCTCGATGCTGCTGTTGTTCGCCAACGCTTTCGCCGCCTACGCGACGGCGGCCGCACTGGTCAGCCAGGGCAGCCCGATCCTGCCGCTGCTGATCCGGGCGTCTCTGGTCAGCGAGGTGGTGCTGGGGCAGGCCGGGTTCGCGTACGCACTGGCGCTGGAGATGATCGTCGTGGTGGCCGTGGTCATGATGGCCTACAACCTGTTGGTGCGGCGCAGTGCGCGGTGGCTGTCATGACGCGGGTGGTGCGCGGGCTGCTGTGGGTGGCGTTCGGGCTGTTCTTCTGTTTCCCGCTCTATGCGATGGCGGATTTCTCGACCCGCGACCTGATCTCTGGTGGGCGCACCGGGCAGGCGTGGGCGAACCTGATCGCCGACGAGGCGCTCTACCGCGCGATCATCGTCTCGCTGTCCCTGGCGGTGCTGACCGTCGTGGCCATGCTGATCCTGTTGGTGCCCACCATGATCTGGGTCCGGTTACGTGCGCCGTGGGCCAAGGGGCTGGTCGAGTTCCTCTGTCTGTTGCCGTTGACGATTCCGGCGCTGGTGATCGTCGTCGGGTTGCGCAACGTGTACCTGTGGGTGACGTACTTCCTCGGGGAGTCTGCGCTGACCCTGACGTTCGTCTATGTCGTGGTGGTGCTGCCGTTCTCCTACCGGTCGCTGGATGCTGCGCTGTCGAGCATCGATCTGCAGACCCTCTCCGAGGCGGCGCGATCGCTGGGTGCGGGCTGGACCACGACGATCCTGCGGGTCGTGGTGCCCAACATCTGGTCGGGCATCCTGTCGGCCGCCTTCATCTCGATCGCCGTGGTGCTCGGCGAATTCACCATCGCGTCCCTGTCGGGATACGAGACGCTGCAGGTGCAGATCGTGACCATCGGCAAGAGCAACGGCCCCACGTCGGTGGCCGCATCGCTGGCCACGCTGCTGTTCGGGTTCGCGCTGTTGCTGATCCTCTCGCTGGTCACCCGCGGCCGCCGCCACCAGACAGGAGTGACCACGTGACCGGAGTTGCCGTCGAGCTCACCGAGCTGACCCGTCTCTATGGCGAGACGAGGGCGCTCGACGGGCTGACCCTGCACATCGAGCCGGGGGAGATGGTGGCGCTGCTCGGCCCGTCGGGCTGCGGCAAGACCACGGCGCTGCGCATCCTCGCCGGTCTCGACGAGGCGACCTCCGGCACGGTGACCGTCGGCGGCGTCGACGTCAGCACGGTGCCGGCCAACAAGCGGGACATGGGCATGGTGTTCCAGGCCTACAGCCTGTTCCCCCACCTGACGGTGCTCGACAACGTGGCGTTCGGTCTGAAGATGCGCGGAAAAGCCAAGGGCGAGCGGCTGTCCCGCGCTGCCGACATGCTCGATCTGGTGGGCCTGGGGGCGCTGGGCAGCCGCTACGCCAAGGAGCTCTCGGGCGGACAGCAGCAGCGCGTCGCGCTGGCCCGCGCGCTGGCGATCCAGCCGCGGGTGCTGCTGCTCGACGAGCCGCTGTCGGCGCTCGACGCCAAGGTGCGCACCCAGCTGCGCGACGAGATCCGGCGCGTGCAACTCGACGTCGGCACCACAACGCTGTTCGTCACCCACGACCAGGAGGAGGCGTTGGCCGTCGCGGACCGGGTCGGGGTCATGAACAAGGGCCGGCTCGAACAGCTGGCCGAGCCCGCCGAGCTCTACGCCCACCCCGCGACGCCGTTCGTCGCCGACTTCGTCGGGCTCAACAACAAGGTGCCCGCAACGGTGTCCGGTGGCCGCGCGTCGCTGCTCGGCCTGTCACTGCCCGCCGCGCAGGGCTCCGTCGACGGTGAGGGAGTGGCGATGGTGCGGCCTGAGTCGGTGAGCGTGACCGCTGACCCATCGGGCACCGCGACGGTGACGTCGGTGTCGTTCCTCGGGGCGATCTCGCGGGTGCACCTGAGCGCCGCCGACGGCGCGGTGCTGATGGCTCAGATGGCCAGCTCGGCGGCGCGGGATCTGCAGCCCGGCGAGCGCGTGGCCGTCAGTGTCGACAGCGACGCCGTGCTCGTCACACGTCCTTGACGGGGTCGATGCCCAGGTCGCGATAGCTCACCAGCGCATGAAAAGGGATGCCGCGCTTGGCGAACCGCCCGGTGGCGATGTCCCCGCGATCGACCATCGGGATCACGCCCGTCACGACGACGCCGAGGGGCTCGATGCGCTCGAGCGCCAGCTCGGTCGAGCCGCCGGTGCTGATCACGTCATCGACCAGCAGCACCCGATCCCCGGCCTGCAACCGGGTGCCCTCGATCCACTGCTCGCGGCCGCGCTGCTTCTGCTCCTTGCGCACTGAGAACCACGCCTTGCCCGTCACCATCGCCACGCCGTGCGCCAGCGGGTCGGCGCCCATCGTCAGGCCGCCGACGGCGTCGAACTCGATACCGCGAGCCGCTGCCAGATCGGCCACCGCGCGGCTGACCACCGACAAGCGCTCCCCGGTGTCGACGGCGAACTTGCCGTCGATGTAATCGTGGCTGAGCTGGCCGCTGGCCAGCCGGAACGGCTCCTCGCGACGCTCGTGCCCGCGGGTGCGGATCAGCTCGAACGCAGCCTGCCAGGTGTCGGGACGCTCCATCTGCTCGGACATAGCGCGATCGTAGTGCCCGCCCCGAGTCATTGCCCGCGGGCCCGGCGCGTCAACTCGACCGTGGCTGAACGCAATTCGTCTGCCGAATCCAGTGGAGATGCGAAACCGATTCTGGCGTAGGCCAATCCGCGTTGGGTCATGAGGCGCAGATCCAGGCCGTAGCGGTCCACGCCGGTGCACGACGCGGTCGTGGTGTCCGGGTAGCCGCCCAGTTCGCGCGCCATCGCCGCCAGCGCATCGGCGTGATCGGCGTTGAGATGGGTGATGGCGCCCGCGGCGTGGGGGCTGACCGGGTCCGGCTGCGCGGCGGCATAGTCCGCGCCGCTCGTGGACTCCATGCGGCCGTAGCCGCCGACCCACCGCACGCGCGTCACCCGCAACACCCACAGCGTGAAGTCGCTGTAGTCGATGTAGTACTTGGCCGCGTCCACCGCCGCCAGGTGCGCGTCGCGCGCGGCCGCGTGCTCATCGCCGGTCGGACGTTCCACGTGTCCCGCGACCGTGATGCGCGCATTGGCCAGCGGATCGGTCTCGGTGGCGGGAGCGACGATCGCCAGGCTCGCCCGCGGATCGCCTGCCAGATTGCGCCCGTGCTCGGCCAGATTGGACACACACAGGACCGGGGCGCCGCCGAGCAGACCGTAGGTCACGAACGATGCCCACGGGTCGCCGTCGGCGGTCAGCGACGCCAGCGTCGCAGAGTTCGTCGACGCCGCGATCGTACGGGCCTCTTCGGCGGCCGACGGGCGAACAGGATTGACGGGCTCGCGCAGCGGCGGCGGAATGGTCGGCGCATCGCCGGGATCGCCGTGGTCGCGGGGTCGGCTTCCGGACGTCACTACGGCACCATAACCGGCACAGCATCCCGCTGACGCGCGCGTCGATTTCCGGCTGCGCCCAGCAAACTTCGATCCGGCCATGGGGTTGTGCTCATATGCGAGAATTGCCGGGATAGTCAACGACGTCTCGGTACTGCGTCGGCTGAACGAGGGGACATCATGGGGCGGCCCGCATCGCGTGTCTTCGCGGCCGCCGGTGCGCTCTCCCTGGTTCTGTTCCTCGGCGGCGTGGGCCTCGGCGCTCCCGTTCTCGCCCAGCCCTCGGATGGTGGCGGCTCGTCGCAGACCGACTCGGGCGGCACGGACAGCGGTTCCGGTAGCACCAACGACACGTCGTCGACGGGCACGTCGGGGAGCACGACAGGCGGGTCCACCTCGGTCGACACCCCCGACAGCGACTCGTCTGTCACCGTCGACACCGAACCGGTCGAACCGTCGCGCAGCGGGGGTTCTCGGGAACCCTCCGAGCCGGACGAGCCGTCGTCACGCGAATCCAGCCCGATCGAGTCGGGCCGGTCGCTGACGATCCCCATGCTGCGGCTGCCCGCCCCCGGCGAAATCCCGTCCGGGCAGCTGCCGCTGCCACGCAACTTCGTCACCACGGTCGACATCCCCGTGCCGTCGCTGACGCAGTTCCTGTCCGCGCTGTCCATCGTGCCCCCCGCGCCCCCGCCGGGCCCCGCGTTCCGCACGCAGGAGGAGGCCCCGGTCGTGGACGCGTCCACCGGGACGGCCGGTGGTGGTGGAGGCGGCGGAGGTGCCGGCAACGACCCCACCGGCCTGCGCGCGCCGCTCGTCGTGACCGTTCCCCGCGCCATCTCAGCCGCCGGCGCCGGACCCCGGGCAGGTGCCCGGGGACCTGACGCCGTCGCCGCCCAGCCGGGGGTGACCGCCCCGGGCGTCGCCGGAGCCAGCACCCCGACGATCCGCGGCTCGATCGCCCCGACGCCGGGCACCACCGCGCAACCCCTGTCGACCGGCGCGGCGCCGCGAGCCGAGGCGATGCCGCGCTCCATGGTCAATCCGACCGTCGCGCAGCTCGCCGCCGTCGCCCTCCCCGGTCTCGCCGGCCTCGTCCTGCTGACCTTCGGCGGTGGTGTCGTCGGCTATCGCCAGGCCAACAGCCTGCGGTTCGTGCGCACCGCCGGTGCGGAGCGTTTCCTCGCCTGAGCGTGGTCGGCGGCGCCGGAACGGGTACAGGAAGTCCGTGATGAGACTGCCCTTCGCTGACTGGATCGTGCGCCAGCGCTGGTACGCCGGGCGCACTCGCCAACTGACGCGCGCCGAACCGACCGCCGTCACCGCCCTCGGCCCCGACCTCGACCATGTCCTGCTCGACGTCGGGTACGCGGACGGCTCCACGGAGCGCTACCAGGTGCTGATCCGGTGGAGCGACACCCCGGTGCCCGATTTCGGCGAGCTCGCGGCGATCGGATCGGACGGTGATCGCTTCGCCTACGACGCGATGTTCGACCCGGCCGCGGCCACGCGCCTGCTCACGCTGATCGACGAGTCCGCGACGGTGGATCCGCTGCGGTTCGTCAAGGAGCCCTTCGCGCCGTTGCCTCTCGACGCGGCGGCCCGCGTCTCCGGGGCGGAACAGAGCAACACCAGCGTGATCTTCGGCAACGAGGCCATCCTCAAGGTGTTCCGGCGAGTGACGGCCGGCATCAATCCCGACATCGAGTTGAACCGGGTGCTGGCGCGAGCACAGAACACCCATGTCGCCACGCTGTTCGGATCGTTCGAGACGGTGTTTGAAACCGATCCCGAGCCATCCGCGCTCGGCATGGTGACGGCGTTCGCGGCCGAGAGCTGCGAGGGCTGGGACATGGCCACAGCCAGCACCCGTGAGGACTTCTCCGATTTCACCGGTGAGTCGCGCCGTCTGGGGGAGGCGGTGGCCTCCGTGCACACGGCACTGGCCGACTCCCTCGGCACGTCGACCGTCGGGTTCCCCGTCGACACAGTGCTCGCCCGGTTGCGCACCGCGGTGGAGGCCGCGCCCGCACTGGCCGAGTACGCGCCGCGGATCGAGCAGCGGTATCGCGCGCTGGCTGACGAGAGCATGCTCGTCCAGCGTGTTCACGGCGATCTGCACCTCGGACAGGTGCTGCGGACCGAGGACGGGTGGTTGCTGATCGATTTCGAAGGTGAACCGGGCCAGCCACTGGACGAGCGACGGCGGCCGGATTCGCCGCTGCGCGACGTAGCCGGCGTGTTGCGGTCGTTCGAGTACGCCGCCTATCAGCTGGTGGTCGAGCGGGGCGACGATGACGCCGACGGGCGACTGGCCGAACGGGCGCGGGAGTGGGTGGACCGCAACAGTGCGGCGTTCTGCGACGGGTACGCCACCGGAGGCGGGACGAATCCGGCCGAGGCGAAGCAGATCCTGGCCGCCTACGAACTGGACAAGGCCGTGTACGAGGCGGCCTACGAGGCGAGGTTCCGGCCCACCTGGCTGCCGATTCCGATGAGGTCGATCGACCGCATCGTGCGCAGCTGAAACACCGATAGAAAGCTGGCAACCGTGGCCACTCGGTAGGTCACCGCCGCTCTACGGCTCCTACTCCGGCCCGCCCGACCGGTGGCGCGACGTCAAGACGCCCGCCAACAAGCGGCCACGGCTGCAACAGCGCTCCCAAGCTAACACATCAAGACAGCAAAGACGCTGAACCTGGCGGGTAAGCGTGATGCTGCGCAACGCCTTTCACAGCGATCTCGCAGTGCCCCCGCACAGGCAGCATCACGCCGGCCGTGTCACTCGGACTGGGCGCGCAGCACAATCGTCGCCCTGGCCGGGACCGTCACCGTCGCCCCGGCCGGGTGCGCGTCATCCGGCTGACCGTCAGGGGTGAGCTCAGCGGTATTGATCTCCTGCACCCACGCCGCCCCGAACTCCTCGGGCGGCAACGTGAAGTCGATGGGCTCGTAGTGGGCGTTGAAGCACAGCAGGAACGAGTCGTCGACGACGCGCTGGCCACGGGCGTCCATGTCGGGGATGCCGTGGCCGTTGAGGAACACGGTCACCGACTTCGCGAAACCGGCGCCCCAGTCTTCGCCGGTCATCTCCGTACCATCAGGTCCGAACCACGCGATGTCGGGCCGGCCGGCATCGCCGCGGCGGCCGACGGGCTTCCCCGAGAAGAACCGCCGCCGACGGAACACCGGATGGCTGGCCCTCAACTCCGACACGGCGCGGGTGAAGTTCAGCAGACCCTCGTCGACCGTCGACCAGTCGATCCACGTGATCTCGTTGTCCTGGCAGTAGCCGTTGTTGTTGCCGCCCTGGGTGCGCCCCAGCTCGTCGCCGTGACAGATCATCGGCACGCCCTGAGACAGCAGCAGCGTGGCCAGGAAGTTGCGTTCCTGCTGGGCGCGCAGCGCATTGATCTCCGGATCGTCGGTCGGGCCCTCGACCCCGCAGTTCCACGATCGGTTGTGGCTCTCGCCGTCGTTGTTGTCCTCGCCGTTGGCCTCGTTGTGTTTCTCGTTGTAGGACACCAGGTCGCGCAGTGTGAAGCCGTCGTGGGCGATCACGAAATTGATCGACGCGACGGGCCGGCGGGCGGTGTGCTCGTACAGGTCCGACGAGCCGGTCAACCGGTAGGCGAACTCGTCGAGGCTGGCGTCCTCGCCGCGCCAGAAGTCGCGCACGGTGTCGCGGTACTTGCCGTTCCACTCCGTCCACTGCGGCGGGAAGTTGCCGACCTGGTAACCGCCCGGACCGACGTCCCACGGCTCGGCGATCAGCTTGACCTGGCTGACCGTCGGATCCTGCTGCACGAGTTCGAAGAACGTGGCGAGCCGGTCGACGTCGTAGAACTCCCGCGCCAACGTCGAGGCCAGGTCGAAGCGGAAGCCGTCGACGTGCATCTCGGTCACCCAGTACCGCAACGAGTCCATGATCAGCTGCAGCGCGTGCGGATGCCGCACGTTGAGGCTGTTGCCGGTGCCGGTGTAGTCCATGTAGTAGCGCTTGTCGTCGTCGACGAGCTGGTAGTACGCGGCGTTGTCGATACCGCGCATCGACAGGGTCGGACCCATGTGGTTGCCCTCGGCGGTGTGGTTGTAGACCACGTCGAGGATGACCTCGATACCGGCCTCGTGCAGCGCCCGCACCATCGCCTTGAACTCCTGGACCTGCCCGCCCGGGTTCGGGTTGGAGCTGTACTTGAAGTCCGGCGCGAAGAACCCGATGGTGTTGTAGCCCCAGTAGTTCGACAGGCCCTTGTCCACCAGCGTCGAGTCGTTGGCGAAATGGTGCACCGGCATCAGCTCGATCGCCGTGATGCTCAGGGATTTGAGGTGCTCGATGATCGCCGGGTGCGCGACGGCGGCGTAGGTGCCGCGGATCTGCTCGGGGATGTCGGGGTGGGTCATGGTGAGGCCCTTGACGTGGGCCTCGTAGATCACCGAGTCGGCATACTCGTGGTTCGGCGGACGGTCCACACCCCAGTCGAAATACGGGTTGATCACCACGCATTTGGGCATGTTGGCCGCCGAGTCGTCGTCGTTGCGGCTGTCCGGGTCGCCGAAGTTGTAGCTGAACAGCGACTGATCCCATTCGAAGGTGCCGTCGATGGCCTTGGCGTACGGGTCGAGCAGCAGCTTGTTGGGGTTGCACCGCTGCCCGTTGGCCGGATCGTAGGGGCCGTGCACCCGGTAGCCGTAGCGCTGGCCCGGCTCGATGTTCGGGATGAAACCGTGCCAGACGAAGCCGTCGACCTCGGGCAGCGTGATGCACGCGGTTTGTTCGCCGTCCGCGTCGAACAGGCACAGCTCGACCTTGTCGGCCATCTCGCTGAACAGCGCGAAGTTGGTGCCGTAGCCGTCGTAGGTGGCGCCGAGGGGGTAGGCCTTGCCGGGCCACACCTCGAGCGGAATCGAGTTGCTCGGCGAGGCGGTGGTCTGAGTCAAGAAGATCTCCTGGTGTGCGATCGGCTGGTGGCGGTAGCGGATGCCCACAACGAGGGCACTGCAACCGTCCGTTATGTCACAAGGGCGTCAATTGACGGCGACGCCGGCGGCGCGCAGCGCGGTGACGGCGTCCTGGGTCGTCGCCGGCGCGACGCCCGCGGTGAGTCCGAGCAGGACGCGGGTGGTCAGCCCGTGGGCGGCCGCATCGGCGGCGGTCGCCTTGACGCAGTAGTCGGTGGCGATGCCGACGACGTCGACGGTGTCGACATCGCGTTGGCGCAGCCAGTCGGCCAGCGAGGTGCCGTCGTCGTCGACGCCCTCGAAGCCGCTGTAGGCCGCCGAGTACCGGCCCTTGTGGAACACCGCCTCGACCGGCGTCACGTCCAGATCGGGGTGGAACTCGGCGCCGGCGGTGCCGACGACGCAGTGCCGCGGCCAGGACGTGACGAAGTCCGGCTGGTCGGAGAAGTGCTCGCCCGGGTCGATGTGGAAGTCCTTGGTGGCCACCACGTGGTCGTAGCCGTGCTCACCGGACAGCAGGTCGGTGGTGGCGCGTGCGACGGCGGCGCCGCCATCGACGGCCAGTGATCCACCCTCGCAGAAGTCGTTCTGCACGTCGACGATGATGAGCGCTTTCTTGGCTGCCCCGGCTGTCATGGCTTCACGGTATCCGCGATGCCTCCTACCCGCTGATGGGCGGTCAGGAGCAGGTGGTCGAACGTCTCGCGGGTGGGCAGCGTGTCCTGATAGTCCAGTTGCCGGTAGTCGGCGATCAACTGTTCGGCGAGCACACGCAGTTTGACGTTGCATTCCTGGGAGCGCCAGCGCAGCAATTCGAATGCGGCATCGCCGTCCACCCGGTAGATGAGCATCAGCATGCCCTTCACCTGTTCGATCGCCGCGCGGTTCTCGGCGATCTCGCTCAGCGCGGCGGTGACCATCTCTTGGGTCATCGTCTCGGCCGGGGTGACGTCGACGTAGAAGCCGTGCGTCCCGATCACCCGGCCCTGCTCATCGATCATCCGGTCGCCCACCACGACGACGTCGCGCACGTCACCGCGGGTGTCGACGATGCGGTGCCGCGTGGAGAACGGGCGGTGGGCGCGACGCATCTCGTGCAGGGTGGCGGCGACCGTCGGACGGTCGTCGGGATGCTTGTGGGAGAGCACGAGTTCGGTGGTCGGAGTCACCGTGCCTGGCTCGTAGCCGTGCATGATCTGTACCGCGTCGGACCACGCCCACCGCTCGTCATCGAAGTGGAACGTGAACCAGCCGACGCGCTGGATTTCCTCGTCGGGCACATCGAGCAGATTAGCGCCGGTGCCCTCGACGCGGTGCGGGTCAGCCACCGAACAGCAAATACAGACCCATGAACGTGTAGCCGACCATCACCAGCATCATCGCCAGCTGTCCGGTCACCTGATGCGCCCGCGGCAGCAACGCCAACGAGCGGTCGTGCGCGGCGATGACGCCGGCGATGTGGCCGGCCACCACGAAGCCGACCTTGAGTGTCGCGCCGACCGCGGGATGCATGGAGAGCACGTAGCTCACCTCGTTGTCGGCGAGGCCCAGCACGTTCCAGCCGCGTCCGAGCGGGTCGGCGAGCCGGATGATCGCCTCCTGTCCGCGTTCGACGAGGTAGGTGAGGTAGTGAGCGAAGACGTAGCCGATGACGATCGGGATCAGCGAGTGGGCCATCTTGCCGGGCAGTTCGCGCCGCTCCTGCGCGTCGACGCCTCCGGTGCAGCGGGCGGCCAGCGTGAAGGACACGGCGACCACGGCGGCGAACAGCAGCAGGCCCGCGGTCCTCAGCAGGCTCGCCGTCGCCGCGGAGTCCGTGACCCGATCACTGAAGTTCCGGAACTGCGGCGTCGCCGAGAAGCTGTCGAACGCGGTCGAGCCCAGCAGTACCGACAGCACGACGACGGTGCCGGGACGTACCGGCAGCGTGCCCAGGTGGTCGAACGGGTTGCCGACCGCGATGCGGCCGTCAGCGTTGCGGCGCAGCGGGGACAGTCGGGACGCGACCACGCTGTAAACCTCGAACGGATCGGCGCGGGCACACCATCGCGTGCCGCACCACAGCGTGCCCGCGAGGGTGACGGCCAGGTAGACGAGCACCCAGATCCGAATCGCTTGCAGGGAGCCCGGGTCGGGGCTGGCCAGCTCGAGCCAGACGAACGCGAACAGGCCCGCCGCGGCCGGCCAGTACCCCAGCCGCTCGGGGTAGCTCCGCTTGAGCGAAGGCCGCCCGGTGATCCGGTGCAGCGCCCGCACCGGCGAGATCACCCGCCACACCGGGCCGAAAAGCAGCGACAGTGCGACCAGCCCGACCCACAACAGCACGTAGAACACACCGGGCAACGCGTTGTCGGAGTTCTGCGGACCGAAGAAAGCGGCCATCGCCACCCACGCAGTGAGCACCAGCGTCAGCACCGTCAACAGCCAGCGGGTGACAGACGCGTCGACGACCCGCGTGATGACTGTAGGGAGCTCCCGGCCCGGCCGCGCCGCATCGAATTTCGGCTTTCGCCATGCCAATGCGACCACGGCGAACGTGAACGTCAGCGCCCAGGCCGCACCGATCAGCGCATAGGTGAACGGGATCGGCAGATCGGTCGAGCCGCCCAGCCCATGGGCAAGCACATGGGAGGTCACTGCACGGCGATGGTCGCGATGGTCTTGTTCAGCTCGTGCAGTTCCACATCGACGCGGCCGGGCATGTCGACGGAGAACTGGAACGACTGGCCGGGCCCGGCGGCGATCGGGAACGAGTGCTCCGGGGTGGAGTGCACGTGGAGTTCATCGGCGGCGTCGCTGTCGACCTGGATCACGATGGGCTGCTTGACCTTTGCCTGCAACTGTTCATTGGTCGGGGTGACCGTGCCGCCCTTGATCGACACGGCGATCACCAAACGATCCGGCGATGTCTGCGCGTCGGTCATCTGTGACGGGGCGGGGGCGCCCGGGCTGGAACTCCCGGTACCGGCGTCGTCGCTCTTGTTGCCTCCGCATCCGGAGATCAGCAGAGCCGCAGCGGCGGTCAGCACGAGGAGTCTGGTCACGGTTCCCCTGTCTCGTCGGAATTTTTGCGGTTCTTCCTCGCGATGTAGAACACCACGCCGGCCACCACGAACGCCGGAGCGAACGCGGGCAGCGCCAACCAGATCGAGTGATCCGCGAGGATCACCACCTCCGTCGCAGACGTCATGCCTGCGCAGACGGCTGCAGTTCGTTCTCGCTACCCGTCGGCTCGTTGTTGTTGATCCGGCCACCGCCCCAGCTGATGCCCGCGATCATCGCCAGCGTGCAGACCAGCACGATGAGGCACCCGATGAGCCACAGCGACGCCGGAATGTCGGGGCTGCGCTCACGCTGGAGAATCGTGATCTCCGAGACGAACGGGCGGGTGAACTGGGCTTCGGCCGGCACCTCCTTGGCGCCGATGCCCGGGTCACCGGCCAGATAGATCGGCACCGCGGTCAGCGTCGTTCCGTCGTGCACCCGCAGCAGGGTCTTCCACTGGCCGGACACCGGCATCGGCTTGGTGGACACGTAGTGGCCGGGCCCGACCTGATCCAGGTGGTCGATGAACTGCCCGCGTTCGTTGGCCAGCCCGCCCTGCCATGCCAGGACCGACACCCAGTTGGGGTCCTCACTGATCGCGTCCGGCGGGTTGAAGCGCACGTCGGCGGTCACGAACCGGCCGGGACCGGGGCCCTGTGCTTCGGTCAGCGCGAACGTTGCAGTTTCGTTCTGCGGCACCGAGTACCGCAAGCCGTTGGCCGTGGCTCCGCCGATCGCCAGCACGGTCAGTACCACCAGGCCGATGGAGATCGCCCGGCTGGGCAGCTTGCGCGCGGTGAGGACCATGCCGATCATCGCGCCGCAACCGCCCGCGAGGATCGCCACGGGTACGGCCATCGCGAGAGCTTCGGGCCAGATGCTGGTCGGCCAGGGGTAGGGGTAGATCGCGTCGATCCACAGCGACTCCAGCCACAGCCCGACCGTGGCGATTCCGAGACCGCTGACCATGCCGAACAGCACGGGCTTCTTGAGTAGCGGGGTCAGCGCCACCAATTCCACGACTAGGGCCGGGCCCAGGTACAGCGGGAACCAGTTCACCGGTGCGTCCAGCAGGGGCGCGACCATGAACGCGATGATGCCGCGCAGGCCGATGGCCACGACTGCGGCGATGATCGCCGCGCCGCGACCCAGGAAGATGCGCGCGGCGACCAGAGCGACCGACGCCGCGGCGGCGATCAGCATCGGCTGGAAGACCTGCCGGAACTGAGGGACGCCGAAGTCGAACTCGATCTGGTAGACCGAGAGGCCGATCAGCACGCCTGCGAAGGCGAGGTACTGGATGAACTTGAGCCCGATGCCGTCTCGTGGGGCGTCCGCGCCGACCGCCCGTTTTCCTTCGACCTCCAGGTAGGCCGCGGCGATCGTCGAGAAGCCGGCGCCGCCGATCATCATCAGGTGCGTGGGCCCCCACAGCGTGACGTCTTGGCCGAAGATGCGGTGCCACACGTCATCGAGGGGGAAGCCGATCAGCGCGTACATGCCGCAGCCGGCCATCACGATGCCGCCGACGGGTGCGTACCACTTGTCGGTGATGCGAACCGCGGCCGGGCCGGGCTTGTCGAATGGCAGCACGATCGCCGTGCAGCCCGCGATGAACACGAAGAACAGCCCGACGATGATGAAGTAGTGCGCCGGGTTGGCCAGCGGCCCCGGATCGCGGCCCTTGCCGATGTGCAGGCTGACATCCCAGATGAAGCCGAACAGGGCGCAGATGATCGCGCTGACGAAGATCGCCACCGGAAGAGCCACCCACGCCGGCCTGTTGAACTTGCGGCCCATCCACTCGGCGAGATTGGCCAGCCAGGAGATCTTGTGCTGCCGGTGCAGATAGCCGATCCACAGCAGTACCGCAGTGACGGCGAGTGCCACCGCAGAAAGGCCGAAGACCTGGCTGAGCTCCGCGCCGCCACCTTCGCTGCCCTGCGCGAGCACCGCGATGTCCGGTCGAGAATGCGTCATCGTCATTCCTGTTCACCGTGCCGATAAGGTCCCTACTGGGCGGTAATGTTGCCAGAAGCATGTGAGGTGAAACCAGGGGTATCGGGTTTTTTCACGGACTGACACTTTCCCGTGTCCTGGGCGTCACGAAGCTCGTCCGAGACGGCGCTCGACTACCGCCGACGCGTCCTATCGCGGCTTTCGCACCGTCGCGGTGGGAGTGCCAGCCGTACGGTCGCGCGGAGCGCCGGCACCGCGGGTGCGACGTCTCGTGACGGCGGTCACCCGTGTCCCGCACGCCGCGCGTACCTGCCGGCGGTTGCTGGCAACCCCCGTGTCCGGGCGTCAGCTCATCACTTCTTCGGCGGGCGGAGCACCTTCATCGCGGCGTTCATCACCGGTGCCGGCACGCGGTCCTTCATCGACAACGCCGTGTTGGCCGCTTGCGTGCGAGCCGGTGTGCCGCGGCCGAACATGCGGTTGAGCGGGCCGCCGCTGGGCTCCAGGTCGACGTGCAGCGGCGGCCTGCCGTCTCCGGCGCCGAGCGCGTTGGAGATCACGATGCGCTGGATCTCGCTGGTGCCCTCGAAGATGGTGTACAGCTTGGCGTCGCGGTACCACTTCTCCACGGGGTGGTCTTTGATGTAGCCCCAGCCGCCCATCGTCTGGATCGCGCGTTCTGTGGTCCGCACCGCGAGTTCGCTGGCCGCCAGCTTCGACATCGAGCCCTCGCCGCGCTCGAACGGCACGCCGGTGGCCGCCATCCACGACGCCCGCCAGGTCAGCAACCGGGCGGCATCCAGCCCGGTGGCCAGGTCGGCCAGCGGAAACGCGATGCCCTGGTTGTCGATGATGGGCCCGCCGAACGCTTCCCGTCGGTTGGCGTACTCGGTCACGTATTCCAGTGCAGCGCGAGTGATCCCGAGCGCCTGCGCGGCGACCATCGGACGGGTCTGCTCGAAGGTTCCCAGCGTGGCGGACCCCGAGTGCTTGGCGCCTTCGACGGCTTCCCTGGCGCGGGCCAGCTTGTGGTCCAGCTTCTCCTGGCCACCGAGGAGGTTCTCGGCCGGCACCCGCACGCTGTTGAACTTCAGCTCCGCGGTGTGCGAGGCGCGGCAGCCGAGCTTGTCGAGCTTGCGGACCATCTCCAGGCCCGGGGTACCGCCCGGCACGATGAACAACGCCTGACCCTTGTGGCCCAGTTCTTGGTCGACCACCGCGTTGACGACGTGCACGTTGGCGATGCCGCCGTTGCCGATCCACATCTTGTGGCCGTCGATGATCCAGTCCGCATCGGGGGCGTCACCGTCACGCCGGGCCGTGGTGCGCAGATTGCGGACATCGCTTCCGCCCTCGGGTTCGGAGATGGCCAGCGCGGCCAGTTTGAGGTCGCCCGGGGTGCCGAAGCATTCCGGCGCCCACTGGAGCATCTGTTCGGGCGAGGCGGCCTGGCCGATCGCCGACAACGCCAGCGCGGGCATCACCACGGCCAGCCCGATGCCGGCACATCCCCAGAACAGCTCCTCCATGAACATCGGCAGCGACAGGCCGGTCGGGTCACCGATCAGATCGCGATAGAACAGCGGACTGTAGAAGCCACGCTGCGCTGCCTCTTCGAGAACCGGCCACGGGAATTCCTGGCGTTGGTCGAATTCGCCCGCGACCGGCCGCACCACCTCTTCGGCGAATTCATGTGTGCGCCTGGCCAAGTCGTGCTGGGCGGCAGTCGGGGTGATGTCGAAGGTCACGACGCCACCTCCCCGGAACTCAGCTCAGACCTCAGCTCGGATGTCGGCTCATTCGTCAGCCTGGACATGCGCACCACCGCCTTTTCCCTGCGCCTCGGCTGGGCGGGTACCCACGGGCGCGGCAAAAACCACCGGTCGTGTATTCGCCGGTCATGCCGACAGCGCCTGCGGCGGCCCGCCGGCCTCGACGATGCGCCGCTGGGCCTCACCGACGGAGATGCGCAGACGACGGGACAGCACCTGTGCCCAGGAGGCGCCGGCGAACTCAGCCGGAGGGGGTGCGCTCACCAACCGGCGGATCATTCGGCGTTGCAGGGCGACGACGTGCTTGTCCAACTCCTCCAGCCGCACCACCAGCGCGCGCAGATCGGTGGGGCGGAGCTCGTGCAGCGGCAGATCGGCGACCGCACGGTAGGCGACATCGACGGCATCGAGGGCAGTGAACACATCATTCGAACTCATGTTCGACACGGTAGGCGACACCACCGACATGTCGAATACGCTCGCGTGATGGCCCGAAAGTATGCGACGGCCGACGCCGTCGCCGCCGATGAATTGCACGACTTCATCCGCCCACGCCACCAGATGGTGCTCACCACGTTCCGCGCCGACGGATCGCTGCAGACCTCCCCGGTGACCGGCGGCCTCGACGCCCACGGGCGCATCGTGGTGGCCAGCTACCCACAGCGGGCCAAAGCCGCCAACATCCGTCGCGACCCGCGCGCCAGCGTTCTCGTGCTCAGCGACGAGTTCAACGGCCCCTACGTCCAGGTCGACGGCCCGGCCGAGGTCATTTCGCTGCCCGAGGCCGTCGAGCCCCTGGTGGACTACTTCCGCGCGGTGGCCGGTGAACACCCCGACTGGGACGAGTACCGGCAGGCGATGGTGGACCAGGGAAAGTGCCTCATCAGAGTCACGCCGCAGCGCTGGGGGCCGGTGGCCACGGGTGGCTTCCCCCCGCCGTGATCGCCAGGGGTGAGCAGGACGCTCCGAGCCGATTGTGGTAGTCAGAGCTAGCAGACGCGTTGCATCAGCTAGCACGTCAAACTATAGTCTGGACACATGTCCAGGAGGGGTTCGGATTCCTTGCGTCACATGATTCGACCAGCTCGGAGCGATTACTCGCGCTGGACTCGCGCTCACATGCGTCTCGCAGGATAGGTGAGCTGACGATGCGTATCGCCTTGCTGTCTTATCGGAGCAAGACACATTGTGGCGGGCAGGGCGTCTACGTGCGCCATCTCAGCCGCGGACTGGTCGAGCTCGGCCACGAGGTCGAGCTCTTCTCTGGCCAGCCCTATCCCGAGGGTCTGGATCCGCGGGTGCGCCTCACCAAGGTGCCCAGCTTGGATCTCTACCGCGAGCCCGATCCCTTCCGCGTCCCGCGGCCCAGCGAGATCAAGACCAGTATCGATCTCGAAGAGCTGCTGACCACCTGGACCGCCGGGTTCCCGGAACCGAAGACGTTCAGCAAGCGGGTGGCCCGTCTGCTCGCCGACCGGCTCGACGACTTCGACGTGGTCCACGACAATCAGTGCCTGGGAACCGGACTGCTGGACATCGCCGCCTTGGGCATGCCGGTGGTCGCGACCGTGCATCACCCGATCACGCGGGACCGTGTGGTCGAGGTCGCCGCCGCGCCGTGGTGGCGCAAGCCGCTGGTGCGACGCTGGTACGCCTTCGCCGAGATGCAGAAGGCCGTCGCCCGCCGCATCCCCGAGCTCGTCACCGTCTCGTCGACGTCGGCGACGGACATCGCCGAAGACTTCGCGGTCGATCCGCGCCAGCTGCACGTCGTACCCCTCGGGGTCGACACCGAACTCTTCGGCCCCTCCGAGCACCGGGTCCGTAACCGGGTCATCGCCATCGCCAGCGCAGACGTGCCGCTGAAGGGCGTCAGCCACCTCCTGCACGCGATCGCGCGGCTGCGTGTCGAGCGCGATCTGGAATTGCAGCTGGTCGCCAAACTCGAACCCAACGGGCCCACCGAGAAGCTGATCGCCGAACTCGGTATCTCCGACATCGTGCACAGCTCCAGCGGGTTGTCCGACACCGAACTGGCCGACCTGCTCGCCTCGGCAGAAGTGGCGTGCATCCCCTCCCTCTACGAGGGCTTCTCACTGCCCGCGGTCGAGGCGATGGCGAGCGGCACCCCGATCGTCGCCAGCCGGGCAGGCGCGTTGCCCGAGGTCGTCGGTCCTGACGGCGAGTGCGCTCGGCTGGTGACCCCGGCCGACGTCGACGAGCTGACCTCCGTCCTCGGGGAGCTGCTCGACTCGCCGCTCGAACTGCGCAGGCTCGGCGGTAACGGCCGCCGGCGCGCGCTTGACGTCTTCAGTTGGGAATCCGTTGCCGCACAGACGGTTGCGGTGTACGAACAAGCTCGAGAAAGGGTCGCCACATGCTGACCGTGGACTTCGACCGCCTCGGTGTGGGTGCGGGAACCAAGGTGATCGACGTTGGGTGTGGCGCCGGCCGGCACACGTTCGAGGCCTTCCGCCGAGGTGCTGACGTCGTCGGATTCGACCAGAATGCCGCCGATCTCAACGATGTCGACGAGATTCTGCAGGCGATGAAGGAGCAGGGCGAGGCCCCGGCGTCGGCCAAGGGTGAAGCCGTCAAAGGTGATGCGCTCGATCTCCCGTACCCGGATGCCACGTTCGACTGCGTGATCGCCTCGGAGATCCTCGAACACGTCCCCGAAGACGACCGTGCCATCGCCGAACTCGTGCGTGTGCTCAAACCCGGTGGCGCCTTGGCGATCACGGTTCCGCGGTGGCTGCCCGAACGTGTCTGCTGGGCGCTGTCGGACTCCTACCACGCCAACGAGGGCGGCCACATCCGCATCTACCGGGCCGATCAACTGCGGGACAAGGTGCTCGGCCACGGATTGACGCTGACACACACGCACCACGCTCACGCTCTGCACTCGCCCTACTGGTGGCTCAAGTGCGCGGTCGGCACGGAACGAGAGAGCCATCCCGCGGTGAGCGCATACCACAAGCTGCTGGTGTGGGACATGATGAGCCGTCCGTGGCTGACCCGCACCGCCGAGGCGGTGCTCAATCCGGTCATCGGCAAGAGCGTCGCCCTCTACTTCACCAAGCCCATCTGATGGCTGACATCCCCCACGTACCAGGCGTTTTCACGGCCGAGCAGTGCCTGCAGACCGCGCAATCCATTGCCGCGACTCAGGAAACCTCGGGTGCGATCCCCTGGTCGGTGGGTGGGCACACGGATCCCTGGGATCACATCGAGAACGCGATGGCGCTGACCGTGGCGGGGTTGCTGGACGGCGCACGTGCGGCGTTCGAATGGTCGCGGGTGACGCAGCGCGCCGACGGCACGTGGCCGATCCAGCTGCGCGACGGCGTCGTCGAAGATCCCAACAGCGACAGCAACTTCTGTGCCTACATCGCCACGGGAGTGTGGCATCACGTGCTGATCACCGGCGATAGGGCATTCGCCGAAGCGATGTGGCCGACGGTGGCCAAAGCCATCGACTTCGTCCTCAGTCTGCAGAAGAGCACCGGTGAGATCGCTTGGGCGGCAGGTCCTTCCGGGCCGGCCGCGGAGGCTCTGCTCACCGGGTGCTCGAGTGTCCACCACAGTATCCAGTGCGCGCTCGCGTTGGCCGACTACCTCGGTGAGCAGCAGCCGGAGTGGGAAGTCGCGGTGGGCCGTCTCGGACACGCCATCGCCGAACATCCCGAGGGGTTCACGGTCAAGGACCGCTGGTCGATGGAGTGGTACTACCCGGTGCTGGGAGGCGCGGTACGGGGGCCTCGCGCGCATGCGCGCATCAATGCGCGGTGGGGCGACTTCGTCGTCCCGGGTCTGGGTATCCGCTGCGTCGATGACCGGCCGTGGGTGACCGGCGCCGAAACCTGTGAGCTGGTAATGGCTCTCGACGCGATGGGCGATCGCAGCCGGGCGTTCGAACAGTTCTCGGCGATGCACCATCTGCGGGAGGAGGACGGCTCTTACTGGACCGGTCTGGTCTACACCGACGGTAAGCGCTGGCCGGTGGAGCGCACCACGTGGACGGGTGCCGCCGTCATCTTGGCCGCGGACGCCTTGTCGTCGGCGACTCCTGGCTGTGGCATCTTCCGTGGTGCTGATCTGCCCCGGGGTCTTGTGGGCGACTACGACTGCGAGTGTGCAGCCAGCGAGCGCTGAGTGCCTGACGAAACACTGACGTTTTTCGACGGTGCATTGACGGTCGATGGGCCGGCCTTCGATGCTGCTTCGATGGTCGAGTTGAGCGAGCAGCAGATCATGGACCAGATCGCGGCGCGGCTGAGCGACATGTACGACCGCATTCCTGCGCAGGACGTGGCACGACTCGTCCATCGCGAGCACGCTCGGTTCGACGGGCGGCCCATTCGCGACTTCGTGCCGCTGTTCGTCGAGCGGCATGCGAAAGAGGAGCTCGCCAGAATCATCGGCTGAACGCCTCTGGGAATCGTCGTTCGATCGCCTCGAGCATGCGATCGATTCTCCGCAGGTCGTCCTCGGTCAAACGGATCGACTTTCGGATCGCTGCCGCCGACCGGCTGTCGCAATTCGTCCGTGCCGTGTCCAGCAGCTCTCTGTGCCGGCTCAGTTGGCCCTCCAGGTCCGCACGCTCGGCGCGGAACTGTGCCGAAAAAGCCTTGGCCTGCATGAGATCCGCCTCAGCCGCGATCTCTGCTTCACTGCGCACTTCGCTACTTTAGCGTGCGCAGTGTGACGTCTACGTCGCAGTCAAACGTCCGACGTCGCCGCCGACGCGCTCCAGCACCCGCATCGAACCGGTCGACAGCTCCTCGCGGAAATCGCCACAGTCCAGGGCTCGTCGGTAGATGTGAAACGGTGCCTGACCGCCGTCGGCCGGATCGGGGAACACATCGTGTATCACCAGAGCACCGCCGACGTTCACCCAGCGCGCCCAGCCCTCGAAGTCGCGCTGGGCCGCTTCCTCGGTGTGGCCACCGTCGATGAACAACAGCCGCAACGGTGTTCGCCACCCGCGCGCGACGACGGGGGAGCGGCCCACCACCGCGACGACGTGTTCGTCGAGCTTCGCCGCGTCGAGCGTGTGCCGCAGGGTGGGCAGCGTGTCGAACAATCCGGTGACGGGGTCCACCAACGACGAATCGTGGTACTCCCACCCGGCCTGGTGCTCCTCGGAGCCATGGTGATGGTCGACCGTGAAGAGGAGGCCCCCGGTCTGCTGGGCGGCCGCGCCGAGCATCACAGTCGACTTGCCGCAGTACGTTCCGATCTCGACAGCCACCCCGTCACCGAGATACCGCAGCGCAGTGTCGTAGAGCGTCCGGCCCTCGTCGGCGGGCATGAAGCCGGTGACCCGTTCAGCGAGGTCGAACAGAATGGTGGCAGCCGGCGGCATGGTCATGGGCTCCAACCTACCGTTGCTGGCACCTGGGGGTTGTAGTAGCGTCCGGACATGTGTCCAATCCGGCCCGCGAGTCGACTCGGCGGCGCCTGACAGCCAAGCAGGCCGAGACCGTGGAGCGGCTCGGGCAGGCTGCGGTGAACGTACTGGGCCGGGAGGGTTTCGCCGGCTTGACCGTGCGGCGGGTCGCCGCCGAAGCCGGTGTCGGTGCGGCGACCGCCTACACGTACTTCTCGTCCAAAGAGCACCTGGTCGCGGAGGTATTCTGGCGCCGCCTTGCCGAATATCCCTGCGTGCTGCACCAATCCGACGACTCCGCGGTGCGGGTCATCGAAGTGCTCGGGCACATCTCGAAGCCAGTTGCCGACGAGCCTGAATTCGCGGGCGCGGTGACCGCCGCCCTTCTCGGTCGAGACCCGGATGTCGAGGTGTTGCGGCTGCGCATCGGCCGCGTGATCCGGGACCGGCTGGCCGAAGCGGTGGGTGCAGACGCCGATCCGGGAGTCATCGACACGTTGGAGTTGCTGTACGCCGGTGCGCTGGTGAATGCCGGAATGGGGTACGCCTCCTACGATGAGATCGCCCAGAAACTGGAGAAGGCGGCGCGTTTACTGCTCGGCTAGCTCGGATTGGTGCGCGCAACCAGTGCCGCGCACATGTCGCGTACGGAGGCCACCTCGGCTTGCTTGCGCTTGATGATCCGGCGAATGTTGCGGCCGCGCTCCGCTTTCCGTGCTGCAGGGGAGAGCATGCGCAGTTCGTTGCACCGTTCGACGATCTCGGTCTCGAGGGCTTGCCAGCGCGCGGCCATCATTGCCAGATAGTAGTCTGCCTGCGCGTCGTTCGCGCTGTCCGAGGTCGGCAGCATCAGCCGGACGTGGGGACGTTCGCGGCGATCCGGTCGGCGATGACGCTCGCCTGTCTCACGTCGGTTGATCGAGGCGCACAGGCCAGGACATCGATGACGACGTTCACGCGCGCGGCGAGAATGTGCTCGCACGACGAGGCGGCCGTCTCGGTAGTGCGAGTGATCGGCATCCGTAATCGATCAGGTGCAGCGGTGAGATCACCACTGCGCCAACGCGGTAACCGTTGATCGTTGAGCGTGATGTTGACCGTGTGATTGGTGCATTTGCCCCAGCGGTCCGCGGACTGGGCGAGAAAGTCACGTGCGCCGTCGGGTGTCGGGTAGGACGTCACGGACTGGACGACCGACGAGCGCCACTGGTCGTTCCCGGGCGCGCGGAGGAGTTGCGTGCGTACCGAACGCCAGGACCCGGGCGTGTCCGCGGTGCCGTAGATGGCCGCCTCGCCAGGATGCCAGACACCCAGGCAGTTGAGGTTGGGGAGCATGTTGCGGTTGTCGTCCATCGTGGAACTCACGGGTTCGGTGATCAGAGCAGCGCCGTTCATGATCACGCCGATGTCATTGCGGTTGAGCAGGAGTCCGTTCAGTGCAGAATCTGGGACGAGATCCTGTGTCGTCGGTTCAGATGCAGTGGTCGTGCCGCCACAGGCGGCGGTGGCCAGTGCTAGTGACACGGACCCGGCGCACAGCGCGTGAGCACGCCGTGGTCGGGTGCGGGTCATGCGTGAGTACCAGCCGCCGCGCAGGCTTGCTGGGCGGCGACCGCGTCGTTGTTCATCTCATCAGCGGTGGTGTTCAGCGTGTCGCGCCCCCCGCGCAGCCCCATCTTGACGAGCAGCTTGGTGGCATCGACAGACCAGCGGCGCATCGGGTCTGCCACGTCCGGTGCCAGGCCAGGCGTGTTGGCGGCGCTCATCGCGACTCCCGCGCCTTGTCGTAACGCGGTGCGGCCCAGGACGTTGCTGCTCTCGACAGCAGGGTCCGAGTAGTCGACTGCGGCGAAGGCCTCGAGGGAGTCGGCGAAGTCGCCATAGTAGGTCGCCGTGGAGTCCAACACCTGGGCGAACTGGCTGCACGCCGCGACCGCGGCCGGATCCGCGTTGTCAGTTCCCGGCGCAGCGACCTGGACGGGGGGTGCTGAAGGATCGGCCACCGCGTCGACCGGCTGCGCGGCAACGGTTGGCGCCAGCAAAAAACTCACGATGATTGTGACATATCCTGTGAGAACCGCTCGCTTGGCACTGAGCACAGTTGGCACGTTCGTTCTCCGATCGATTCTGAGGCGTGATGTACAGACGCGAAACTCTTACGTGACAGCGCTTTCCGCAACCACAAAGGTGCACTCAATGCGGCGAAAGTGAACAGACGGCGACGTCGGCATGACTGGCGGGGGTCTATTCCTATGTTGCGTGACACCTCACAGTGAACCGCACAGGCTTCTCACAGCAAAGGTGTGCACTCGATAGAAAGCAGGCCCGAACGGGCAACCGTCCGTTCACCTTGTGGACACCCGGTCCATGGACGCTCTGCGGGTCAAAGGCGATACAACCCGTCCACATTCCACGAGAGGCGTCGTCAGACCCATGTTCAACCGCTATGTCTCGCTCGCCGCTGTCTGCCTGACGGCGCCGGTCTTGGCCGCGCCGATCGTTGCGGCGGAACCGGCACCCGCCAATCCAGGGGTGCAGCCCGTCGCAGATGCGGCGCCCGTTCCTCCTCCGCCCGATGGCGCGGTCCCGTCTGGCCCGCCCGGAATCCTCGACACACCCGACGGCTGGCACCTGGAAGTAATGGGTGCCAACGAAACTCAGTTGCCGGTGGCGCCGCTGACGACGGCCATCTCGTCGCGTGAGTACCTGGTGAGCGGCACGTTCACCGGCAAGATCACCGGCAAGGGCAAGACCACCCTGGCCGGCGGGTCGATGGAGGCCGGCGAGCAGATCGGTTGCGGCATCATCTCCGACGAGACGGAGATCAACCCCGGTGCGAGCATCACGCCCAGCATCGGCATTCCGTTCACCGGCAACCCGGCGTTCGGTGCCTCGCTCAGCTTGCAGGGCAAGGTGTACCTCAAGCCCGGCACGGTCACGACCGTGGCGCTCGACAAGAAGTCTTTCAAGGGCACCTCGACCCGCATCACGCTGACGGGCGTGCGGGTCAAGACGGATCAGTGCGCAGGTCAGTCCTTCATCCGGTCCTACGCGACGCTGACCAGCTCGACCGACAACACCGACGATGTCGTCACCTATCTCGGCGTGACGAAGGCGGTGTAGGACCGATCCGCGACCCTCGTTCGTCATCACAGACTTCGCTGACCGAAAGACTTTGAGAGGCACCTGCATTCATGAAGAAGAAGTTGCTCGCGCTGGCCGTCACCGGCCTCGTTCTCCCGGCCTTCGCGGCGCCCACCGCGTTCGCCCAGCCGGCTCCGCCGGCACCGCTACCGCCTCCGGTGGACGGCGCGCCGCCACCGGATGCCGGGCCGCCGCCGGACAACGGCGTCGTCGCCTCCGGCCCTCCCGGAACCGTCATGTCACCGGATGGGTGGCAACTCAGCGTCGCCGCCACCGGTGAGACGCAGTTGCCCATCGCTCCGCTGACCACGGCAGTCTCGTCGCGCGAATACCTGGTCGGCGGAACGTTCGTCGGCACGGTGACGGGCAATGGCAAGACCAAGCTCAACGGCGGTGTGCTCGAGGCCGGTTACCAGATCGGCTGCGGCATCGAACTCGGCCAGGTTCGTCTGATCGGTTCCGTCGGTATCGGCACCTCGGGTTCGACGCTGACCGGCGGACTGGTGCCGACGGGCGTGAACTTCCCGATCTCGGGCACCCTCGAGATCCACCTGAAGCCGGGCACCGTGAACCAGGTGTCCGTCGACAAGAAGTCGTTCAAGGCCGCACCGGCCCGCGTGACGCTCAAGGACGTGCACATCAAGGTGGATGGTTGTGCGGGACAGTCGTTCCTGCGCTCCTACGCGACGTTGACCAGCTCGACGACCGACACCGACGACATCGTGGCGTACTACGGCGTCACGAAGTCCGTATGACAGGTGTGATCCGGCAGGCACCGGCGGCGATTCTCGC
>JAEXZY010000108.1 GCA_023404955.1 Actinomycetes bacterium | reverse complement strand
CAGTTCGACGCGGACCCAGGGTTGCGCGTGACGGGTCCCGGTCGTTCATACTTGGCGCCCCGCTAAACGGATTTAGGTGAGGGGCTACGGAGAGCCGGCCGCCAGGCCGGCACCGCGCCGCAGGCGCAGGCGTACCGAGGACACCGGAAGCCTTGACACGTCTTGCACGACGTAGCGAATTCCCGGCCGATTCGTTACCTGTTGGGCGGCGCGAATCAGGTGTCGGCCGGGGGATGTTGCAGGCCGGCTCCTAGGAACGGCGTTGGGCCTCGTTGAGGGTGATCTCGGGCATGTGCTCTCCCGACGAGCTGGCGATTCTGACGGGCCATTCCGTCCAGCGGCTCAGTTCGGCGTCGAGGTCGGCCAGCGTCACGTCGTCGCGGGTGAGCGTGATCGGCGGGGCCTGGTGGGCGCCGATGGGGATGGCGACGAGTTGGCCGGGGGCCCGGTTGCCGCTGCGCCGGGATTGGAACCGCAGCCGATAGTCGACGCCCTCCTCGTCCACGATCCGACATGGGGCGGGGTAGTCGGTGACGCGCATCTGGTTCCCCCTTTCGGGGCTCGTTGTCTCGCGCCGGCGGTGGGGGCCCGGTCACGTGTTTGGTGGGGGCCCGGTCACGTGTTTGGTGGGGACGGGCCGGGCGGGGAAGCCGAGCGGGTGCTGCACGGTCCAGTTGCTGTGGCAAAAAAGGGGGTCCGCCGGGCTGGTGGGCTCGGCGGACCCCCTTTGGGTGGTGCGCTACTGGTGTGGTCCGAGGCCGGCGGCGTTGATGCGGGCCTGAATGGCGGGCAGGCTGATCCAGCGGTCCAGACCGTTGTTCGCTTCGTAGAGCAGTGCCCAGTCTTCCCACCCGTCGATCGCGAGGTCGACGTCGGTTTCGTTGACGTTGGGGCGGGTGATGGGAATTTCGTCGTGGTTGTCGGCGCGGTCGGCGTCGGCGACGGTGGCGACGAGTTGTCCTGTGCTGTCGAAGGTTCGGGGGTCAGCGGCGGGTGCGAAGTTCATGCGGAATCGGAGCTGGCGCGGGGTTCCGCGGTCGTCGATGAATTGCCAGGCCAGTGCGTAGTCCTTGTCGACCATGGTGGTGTTCCTTTCGCGTTAATGAGGTTACGGGTGTCGCTGTTGGGTGGAGGGGATGGTGCTGGCTGGCCGCCTCGGGGTGAGGTGGCCAGCCAGCGGGGTGTTGTGACCGCGCCTAGGAGATGGGGGTGGTGGCGGCGATGATGGCTTCGGCGTCGGCGAGGTAGTACTCGGCGTGCTCGCGTTGGCTGGGCTCGCTGGTGCGCTCGAGGAGCACGGTGACGGCGTGGTCTCGGGCGGAGAGGGCGTACTGGTGTCGGCGGTGGTCGGTGTCGGCGTTGACGGCGCTGTGGATGTCGGATCGGGCCATCGCGAGGGTGTGGGCGGTGCTGAGTGCGGCGACGTCGGCGGCGAGGGTGTTGGTCATGGTGTTCTCCGTTTCCTGGCGTGATGAGTGCGCCGGTTAGCGCTGGGGTGCGGGGGAATCGGCTGAGGGTGGGCCGTCAAGGGCGAAGAGTCCGGTGATGGTGCCGGCGGATGTGCGGCCCGCGAGCGTCAGCGAGCTGATAGGGCCGCACATGTCCTCCGCCGCCGGCAGCAGCAGCGGACGTCCCTTTACGGCTCGGGCCCCCGGCCGATTACGCTGCGCCCCCTGCTAACGGCTCAAGAGGTGAGTGGCTGCGGACGAGCCCGCCGCAGGCGGGCATCCGCGCCCGCCAGGGCGCGCGGCCGGGTCGTCGGCCCCGCAGGGGGGAACATTCGGGCCATAATGGGCAGGTGGAGTCTGCCTTGATGAGCGCGCTGGTGGCGGCGGGTGGCGAGCCGTCGATGCGTTGTCTGACGTGGCTGGTCGAGGGTGGCCGTCCGGTGATGGGTGTCAACCTGGATCTGGCGTGGCAGCCGGCGGGGACACCGCTCTAGAGCGGGGCTCTAGGTAAGGGTGTTCAGAGCGGCGCGCAGGCTCGCGAAGCGGCCGTAGCGGCGGCTGTTGTCGGCGCTGCTTTTCTCGCCGAGCCAGATGCCGACGATGTGGGCTGTTCCGTCGTCGTCGGTGATCCAGACCGGTCCGCCGGAGTCGCCGGCGACGCTGGCCGGCATACCGGTGGTCATGAACTGGTCGTCGCCGTAGGTGTAGGCCACGGCGCCGCAGTGGGTTCCGCTAGAGACTCCGAGGCGGCAGACGGTGTCGCCGACGTTCGGTGTGAGCGGGGAAGCGGTGGCGGCGAACGCCACGGTGTCGGTCGCTGTTCTGCTGGCCACGCGCGGACCGAAGTCGATGAGCCCGTAGTCGGGGCCACCCGTTCGCGCTGGGGCGACGACTGTGGCGACGAAATAGCCTGTTGCGCGGCTGATTTGGGCGATGACGCGGCCGCCGTCTTCGGTGTGGCAGTGGCCGGCGGTGATGGCGTAGGAGTGGTCGTTGGTGCCGGTGTAGACGTAGCCGGTGGTGCAGAACGATCCCGATCCGTCACCGGCGGTGTAGTCGATGCGTTCACCGGGGCTGATGGTGGCCAACGACGTGGCCTGGGCTGTTGGTGCGGCGGCGAGCTGGGAGAGGCCGGCGGCGAGAAGGGCGGCGGCGGTTCGGATGGTCATCCTGGATGCACTTTCAGGCGGTCCGCAGGTGGCGTTCGGCATGGCGTTGTGCGCGGCTGTGCAGTGACTCGATCCACGCAGCGGCGATGAGCGCGGAATCGCCGGCGCAGCGGGTCGTTCCGGCGCAGGCGGTGCCTCCGCGGTAGTCGACGACGGACACCGCGTGCAGCCGCTGCCGTGGCCGGATCACCGGTCAGCTCCGGTGGCGAGCTTGGCGGCGGTTTCACCGCGCCGCCAGAGGTCAGCGAGTTCTTCACGGATGAGCCCGAATTGTGCGGTCAGTTCGTGCCGGTCGACGTCGGCTTCGCCGAGCTGCTGCATCCGCTGTCCGAGGTTGGAGAACGCACGGCGGTAGGCGTCGTCGAGGACCTGGCGCGCGAGGCTGGTGGCGAGCGCGGAGCTGATGTTCTGGGTGTAGGCCTCGACGAGGTAGAGAGCCAGATCCTTGTAGCGCTTCTCGGTGGGAGGCTCGTCGGGGCACAGTGCTTGACGGGCGGAGATTCGCTTGCCGGCTGCCAGGACGGTCACCGGGTCGGCCTTCTCGCCCTGGTTGATTAGACGCCGGATCAGCTCGTAGGCCCAGCGGGCGACGGGCTTGGCGATCGCGTCGTCGGGGACCAGCTCGAGCAGGATACGAGCCTCGTCGACCGGGAGGTAGAGCAGGGCGCCAATGAACTGAGGCTCGGGCGCCAGGTGGGCGACGACGTAGTCGGCGACCGCGGCGTCGGCCTCGACGCGGTTGCGCACGAAGGTGTCGTCGGCGCCGGGTGTGCTGGGGACGACGCGCAGGTTGTGGCGAATGGCGGCGGTCATGACGTGGCAGCTCCGGTGTGGTGGGGGCGGGTGTCGGTGGCGGCCACGGCGATGGTCGCGGTTCCAACCCGTAGGGGTTGCGGGTGAGCGGGATCAAGGCGCAGTAGAGCGATGACACTCGCCAGGTTCGGCGTGGGGGTGTCCGCGCGGCCAGGATGGGCGTGCAGGTATAGGTCGGCCCCGACCGCGTGGGCCAGGAGTGCGTCGTGCGCGCCGGCCGGATCGGCGTGTCGCGTGGTGCGCGAGATCGCGTCGGTGGCGATCGTCAGCTCATACATGGCGGCGCTCCTGGGTGCGTGGTCGGCGGGTTGGTTCTTTGGGGCCAGTCAGGCCACGGCGAGCGCCTTGATCCGGTCTGGCCGAAAACCTGACCAGTGCTCGCCGCCGGCGACGACGACCGGCGCCTGCAGATAACCGAGGGCCATGACGTAGTCGCGCGCCGCGGGCACTTCGGTGATGTCGACGACGTCATAGGAAATGCCCTGCTTTTCAAGTGCCCTGTATGTGGCGTTGCACTGCGCGCAAGCTGGCTTCGTGTAAACGGTGATGGTGTTCATGATTGACCCCTCGTCGCGGGTTTTCTTATACCGTTATTCTAGATTCTTATTTGGGCTGTAGCAATGCACCTAGAAAGAAAAGTGCATCAATTTTGGCGTGTCGAGACGCGCTATCAGTCCTGGCGTGATACTTGGCCTTTGGCCAGTCAGGAGCGGTTTTTTTGGGCGTGTTCCTCATGCTTGCCGTTTTGTCTCTTGTCATTCACTTTCCCGCTGACCATTCTTTTGGGCGCTTCTCGGCGCATTCAAAGCGGTCGGCAAAGGTGCGTAGTGCAATGGTCCGGACGGAAAGTTTCTCCTTCGCTCAATTAGCGCCTTTGCAATGACCGTGGAGAAACTTTCCGAGCCGTTTACGGCGATTCCGCGGCCTTGCGCGGAGGACGTTTCCGACCAACGCTCGAATGTGCGAGAAGCTCGGGTGGCACTGTCCATGCGCTAGGCGATCAGAGTGGGTGTTGCACCACTGGCTCGGGCGTACATCGTGTCGAATCCGGGTCTCTGCTTGTCTGCGACGTCTGCGCTTGGGGCGACGACGTAGAAGTGCTCCACCCACGGAGCCTGCGGGCCGCGGTGCTGCCGCCAGACACGGGCGATGCCGTCGGGGGTGGTTTCCAGATCCCCGGGTTGGCAGGTCAGCATCGCGGCCATTGCGGCGGCGCTGCCGGTGTCGAGGCGTCGGACGCTGCGGGCGACGGCTGGTGTGGTGGCGCGGCGTACGGTGGCGACCCGCCGGACCTCGTAGAGTCCGTGCGCGGCGGTGAGGTGGTGGGCGTACAGGTCGAGAACCTCGGTCATTCCCGCTGCGGTGATCACGTCGAGCAGCCGGCCCTGGGCCAACAGTCCCTGGCGTGGATTGAAGCAGGCGGCGATGCGTTCGAGGAACAGGGCGCGGGCGGCGGCAGCTGGTTCGCGGCGGTAGCGTCGCAGTGCTGCCACTCGCCCTGCGGCACTCGAGAATTGGAACGGGCAGTACGAGCAGGCCGATTTGAGCCAGTCGCGACCGGTCGTCTTGTGCAGGAAGGCCAGGGCGTCCTCGCGTGACCATTTCCAGTCCAGCAAGGGGTAGACGCCGCGTCGCGTCGCGGTGTTGTACCCCTCATCGCGCTGGGCGCGGCGAAGCTCACCGGTTTCGAAGCCGAGGTAGTGGCGAAACGGCCGCCCGGCGGTGAGGCCGTCGATGATCGGGTCGAGCACGGCACCCTTGGCGCGCAGCGAGCAGCGGCGACTGCCGAGCTGGGGGACGGTGGCCGCGCTGAGCAGCTCGTCAGACAGTGCGTAGCCGTGATCGGCGTAGAGCCGGGTGGGGTGGGTGGTGTCATCGAAGATGGCGACACCCGCACCCGCGGCGGTGGTGTTGAGTCGGGTCCGCCCGGCCTGGACCAGGCGCACCCCGTTGCGAACCAGCAGCGGCAGGACGATCTCTTCGGCGTCGCGCAACGTCGTCGGATACTCGTCGCCGGTGTGAGCCACCACGACGACGAGTTGATCGAGATCGAAGTCCCGGCTTGCCGGATCGAGGAGCCAGCGCAACTGGATGGCGGTGGAGTCGGCACCGAGACCCCACGAAAGCACCTCGCTTGGAACGTGTTCGGCATTCTGCGGGCTGAACAGCTCGCCTTGGATGGTGGTCATCGAGTCATCTCCGGTCGGGGTCCATGGGTGATGCGGTCGGGATGGGGGAGTGGGGGGGGGGGGGGGGGGG
>JAEXZY010000073.1 GCA_023404955.1 Actinomycetes bacterium | reverse complement strand
GCCGCCGCCCGCGCCGCTGGCTCCGCCCACGCCCGGCTCGACGGCGTCGCCCACGCCCGGCGCGCCGGCCTGCGCCTCAGGCATCCCGCCCGGTGATCCCCTCGGTGCCGGCGATCACATCCCGCATCTTCTTCTCGAGCGCCTCGAAGAACATCGACAGCGGGAACTCGTCGTCGAGCACGGCGTCGGTGTAGCCCTTCGGCGCTCCCGCGAGAACGTCGTCGGGCAGGCCGCGCGCCCACTGAGAGGCGGGGTGCGGCGTCACGACCGAACGCACGAGGTCGTATGCTGCGAGCCAGTGCGCCACCTTCGGGCGGTCGATCGATTCCCAGTAGAGGCGGTCGATGGCATCCGACAGCGCGATGACGGCGGCGGGCACCTCGTTCCAGTCGAACGCGAGCTGCGTGTCGGTCCAGTGCAGCACGCCGCGCTGGTGCAGCCACGCGAACAGCAGCTGCCCGCCGAGTCCGTCGTAGTTGCGCACGCGCGAGCCGGTGATCGCGAAGCGGAAGATCCGGTCGAAGATCACGGCCTGCTGCACGAGCCGGGCGCGATCGGCGATCTCACCCTCGCCCTCGCCGAGCGCGACGCACGCTCGGAACGCCGTCAGGTCGCAGCGCAGCTCTTCGAGCGAATACAAGAAGAACGGCATCCGCTGCTTGATCATGAACGGGTCGAACGGCAGGTCGCCGCGCATGTGCGAGCGGTCGTGGATGAGGTCCCACATGACGAACACCTCTTCGGTGAGCCGCTGGTCGGCGAGCATGCGCGCCGTACCCGCGGGCACCTCGAGCTTCGTGATGTCGGATGCCGCGGCCACCACCCGGCGGAACCGCGCCGCCTCACGGTCTTGGAAGATCGCGCCCCACGTGAACGTCGGCACCTCGCGCATCGCGACCGTCTCGGGGAACAGCACCGCCGAGTTCGTGTCGTAGCCGGGCGTGAAGTCGATCAGGCGCAGGCTCACGAACAGGCCGTTCGTGTAGGTGTGCTCGAGCTCGGCGACGAACTCGGGCCAGATCACCTCGCACAGCACCGCTTCGACGAAGCGGCTGCGCGACCCGTTCTGCGTGTACATCGGAAAGACGACCAGGTGCGCCAGCCCGTCGACGCGGTGCTGCTGCGGCTGGAACGCGACGAGCGAGGCGAGAAAGTCGGGCACGCCGAAGCCGCCGTCGGCCCACTGCTCGATGTCGACGATGGATGCCGCGAGGTAGGTCTCATCGTGCGGGAACAGCGGCGCGAGCGTGCGGATCGCCGCCGCGATCGTCGCGGCCAGAGTGCGGGCTGCGGCGTGGTCGGCCGGGTCCGGCACCGAGCCGTCCTGCGCCTGGAGCTGCTGCAGGGCGGTCGCGGCCTCTTTCAGCGCGAGCCACGCCGGCTGCTGCTCGACCGGCCGCCCGTCCTCGACGAGCGGCTGGGTCACTCGGTCGTCTTCGACGACCTCGGGCTCTCCGATGATGGACTTCGCGAGAGAAGCGGTCAGCGACATGTGAACCTCCGATCGACGTATGCAGGAATATTTCCGGCGAAAGTGCAATGATGCCGTTAGTATTCCATTTATGGATGACTCTGTCGACACGATGATCGTCGCCGAACTGTCCCGCGACGGCCGCGCGACGCTCGCCGACCTGTCGGCCGCGGTCGGCCTGTCGGTGTCTGCGGTTCAGGCGCGACTGAAGCGGCTCGAGGCCCGCGGCGTCATCACGGGCTATCGGGCCACGGTCGACGCCGAGGCGGTCGGACGCCCGCTCGCCGCGTTCATCGAGATCACCCCGCTCGACCCCGCCCAGCCCGACAACGCGCCCGAACTCCTCGAACACCTCGACGCGATCGAGGCCTGCCACTCGATCGCCGGCGACGCGGCGTACATGCTGTTCGTGCGCGTCGCCTCGCCGCGCGCACTCGAAGACCTCGTGCGCGACATCCGCATGGCAGCGAACGTGCGCACCCGCACGACCGTCGTGCTGCAGAGCTTCTACGAGCACCGCCCGCTCGTCGCCGCGCCCGCGCACTGAGCCCCGCGCCCGAGCGCCCTGCGAATACCTCTTCCGATGGATGCCACGGCCCGCGCCCTCGCGTAGCGTCGAAGCGTGTTCCGTCCGCTCACCCGCGCTCAGCAGGTCTTCGACATCGTCGGGGCCGCGCTGTTCGCGCTGTTCGCGTTCGCCGCCACACTTCTGCCGTCGACGTCGTTTGGCATCGGTTCAGGCATCGTCGACTCCCGCGTCGCGATGGTGGTCGCACTCCTTCTCACGGTGGTCTTCTCGCTCGCGCTGGCGCTGCGGCGGCGCTCGCCGGGCCTGGCTCTCGCGATCTCGTGGCTCGCCGCGATCGCGCAGATGGCGACCGGCCTGCCACCGCTGCCGGCCAACCTCGCGATCTTCGCGGTGCTCTACACGACCGCCGCCTACGGAACGCGGCGCGTCTTCTGGGCGGGTTTCGCCTCGGCGCTCGGCGGCGCCGCCGCGATCGCGCTGTACCTGCTCGCCCCGGGACTGCTCCGCGCCAACGACGTGAACCCGCTGTCGGTCGGGTCGGCCGTGTTCGCCGTCGTCATGACCTTCGTCGCCTCGGCGCTCGCGCTGCTGCTCGCCTGGACCATCGGGGCACTCGTGCGCACCGGCATCCGTGCCCGCGAGAACCGGCACGCGCAGCAGCTCGCCGAGGCCGAGGCCGCCGCCGAGGCCGAGCGCACGCGCATCGCACGCGACATGCACGACGTCGTCGCGCACTCGCTCGCCGTCGTGATCGCGCAGGCCGACGGTGCCCGGTACGCCGCAGCGAGCAACCCGGATGCAGCGGCGAGCGCGCTCGGCACCATCTCGTCGACCGCACGCGCGGCCCTCGCCGACGTGCGGATGCTCCTCACCCAGCTGCGGCACACCCAGGCCGACGGCCCCCAGCCGACCCTCGCCGACCTCGAGCAGCTGTACGCGCAGGTGCGTGCGGCGGGCGTCGATCTGCGGGTCGACGTCGACCCGGCGCCGCGGGGCGAGACACCGGCATCCCTGCAGCTCGCCGTCTACCGCATCCTGCAAGAAGCGCTCACGAACGCCCTGCGGCACGGCGACGGCACGAGCGCGGGCGGCCGCGTCGACGTGCGGTTCGCGTGGCACGATGAGCGGGTGGAGGTCATCGTCAGCAACGCCCTCGGCGCCGCGGCCGACGGCACCGACAGTGGCACCGGCCGCGGGCACGGACTGATCGGCATGCGCGAGCGCGCGCAACTCGTGGGCGGCACGCTCGAGGCGGCGCCCGACGGTGCCGGCCTCTTCGTCGTGCGCGCGAGGTTGCCGAGAGAGGTCGCGGCATGAGCGGCCCGATCCGCGTCGTGCTGGTCGATGACCAGGCGCTCTTTCGCGCCGGCATCCGCATGGTGATCGATTCGCAGCCCGACCTCGAGGTCGTCGGCGAGGCCGGCGACGGTGCCGAGGGGCTCCGCGTCGTGCGTGCGACGAGGCCCGACGTCGTGCTGATGGATATCAGGATGCCTGTCATGGACGGCCTCGCCGCGACCGCCGAGCTGCTCGCCGACCCGTCGCTCGCCGATGCGCCGCCGCGCATCGTCATGCTGACGACGTTCGACCTCGACGAGGCCGCGGCGCGCGCCATCCGGCAAGGCGCGAGCGGATTCCTGCTCAAAGACGCCGAGCCCGAGCTGCTGCTCGCCGCCCTCCGCACGGTGCATGCCGGGTCGTCCGTCATCGCGGCGTCGGCCACCCGCGACCTCTTCGCGCACTTCGCGGGCCCCGCGCCCGCCGAGGTGCCCGCCGCCTACGGCGAGCTCACCGAGCGCGAGCGCGAGATCTTCGCCTTGGCCGCCCGCGGCCTCTCGAACGCCGAGATCGCGCAGCGCGAATACCTGTCCGAGGCGACGGTGAAGACCCACATCAGCCGCATCCTCGGCAAACTCGCCCTGCGCGACCGCGTGCAACTCGTCGTCTTCGCCTTCGAGCACGGCCTCGCCTGACCCGCGGGTCCCCCCGCCGCCGCGCCGGTCACCTGCCCGCGCGCCCCGCGCCAGCCACCGCCCTGACGCGTGACGAATCCCTGCTGGCTGCGACGCGTGCACACTCCACACCGGCGGCGAGTGCTCACCAGCCCCACCCAGCAGTTCTTCGTCACCCCGCCTCGAGTTCGGTCGCGCCGGACCGACGGTGCGGCCGGGCAGATCCCATCTGCCACCCGTGGCAACAGCAGGGCGAACCGACCGAATCGGGCACCGCCGGCCGTGCCATGGGGGATTTCCCCTGCTTCTGCCACGCCAGGCCTCCGCACTGCCCATCCGCGCCGCCCACCCCCGCCACCCGGATCATCCTCGCGATGTACGAGGCCGCGACCCGAGGCCGACGCGGGCCCGCCCGCGCCGTTCGTAACGTCGAAGGCATGGAGATCACGACCACAGAGCTCGGGCTCGCGGCCCGCGTGCAGCACCTCAGCAAGACCTTCGGCACCGGCGAATCGCAGGTGCGCGCGCTCGACGACGTGACGGTCGGCATCCGGCGCGGCGAGTTCACCGCCGTCATGGGGCCCTCGGGATCGGGCAAGTCGACGCTCATGCACATCATGGCGGGCCTGGACGCCCCGTCGGCGGGCCGTGCCTGGATCGGCGACACCGAGATCACGGGTCTGTCCGACCTCGAACTCACCCTGCTGCGCCGGCGGCGCGTCGGGTTCGTCTTCCAGGCGTTCAACCTGGTGCCCACGCTCGACGCGATCGGCAACATCCTGCTGCCGTTCGACCTCGACGGGCGGCGCCCCACGGCGATCGAACGGGCGCGCATCGACGGTCTCGTCGAGACGCTCGGGCTCGGGGCGCGGCTGCGCCACCGCCCGCATCAGCTGTCGGGCGGGCAGCAGCAGCGCGTCGCGATCGCGCGGGCGCTCGCGACCGCACCCGACCTCGTCTTCGCCGACGAGCCGACCGGAAACCTCGACTCGCGCTCGGGCCGCGAGGTGCTGACGCTGCTCGCCGCAGCGAGCCGTGAGCACGGTCAGTCGATCGCGATGGTCACGCACGATGCGGTCGCCGCGGCGCACGCCGACCGGGTGCTGTTCCTCGGCGACGGACGGGTCGTCGCCGACAAGCCGCGACAGAGCGCCGAACAGGTGGCGGCGTTCATGCTGGCCGCCGAGGTGCCGGCGTGAGCGCGGTCGCAGCGGGCGGAACAGCCGGCGCCCCGACCCTCGGGCCCGCATCCGACCCGACCCCCGCCGGATCCCGGCGCGGCGCGGCTCGTGGCGGCGCCGGCTGGGCCTGGCTGCGCGAGCGCGGCATGGGCGCGACGGTGCTCGTGGCGGCGATCTCGACGGCGTTCGGGGTGTTGCTGCTGAGCGCGACCGGCTACATCGGCGCGTGGCTCGCCGCCGATCCGACGTTCGGCGACAGCGACACCGCGACCCTCGTCATCGGGGTGCTGAGCGTGCTGCTCGTCGGGGTCGCCGTCTACGTGGCTTCGATCGTCACGGCCAACACGTTCGCGACGATCATCGCCGGGCGCACGCGCGGCATCGCGCTGATGCGTCTCATCGGTGCGACGGCGCGCTCGCAGCGACGCGAGGTCGCGGCGCAGGGTTTGGCGGTCGGGGTGATCGGCGCTCTTGTCGGGCTCGTGGTCGGAACCGCGGCCGCCGCCGTGCTGCTGCGCTGGGCGGATGCCTCGTTGGGCATCGACACCGGCTACGACGTCGTTCGCCCGGCGCTGGTCATCCCCGCGGCGATCGTCGCGCTGACGACGTGGGCGGGTGCCTGGTCGGGGTCGCGCAGGGTGCTGTCGGTGACGCCGCTGCAGGCGATCGCGGGTGCGGCGCCGCGCGGTCACGACGAGCTTTCGCGCTCGCGGGGGCGCCTGATCGGTTCGACGCTGCTGCTCCTCGGCGGTGCGGCGCTGCTGGCCCTCGGGGTGGTCCTCGGACTCGTGAGCCCGCTCGGTGTCGTGGTCGCGTTCTTCGGTGGCGTGCTCTCGTTCACGGGCCTCGCCCTGGCGGCGGTCGTGATCATGCCGCCGCTGCTGCGCCTCACCGGACGGTTGTTCGGTCGCTCCGCCGCGGCGCGTCTCGCCGCCGAGAACGCGCTGCGCTACCCCGAGCGCTCGAGCCGCATGGCGATCGGCGTCGTGATGGGCGTCACCCTCGTGGTGATGTTCGCGGTCGCCAACGAATCGGTCAAAGCGGTGCTGTCGTCGGCGGCCGGCGGCGAGCCGCCCGCGCAGCTGAACCAGCTGATGGACACCTTCGCCGCCATCATGATGGGCCTCGTGGCCGTCTCGGCGGTGATCGCCGCCGTCGGACTCGTGAACCTGCTGACGATCGGGGTGGTGCAGCGCCGCCGCGAACTCGGCCTGCTGCGCGCGCTCGGCCTCACCTCGGGTCAGGTGCGTCGGGTGGTGCTGCTCGAGGCGGTGCACGTGACGATCACCGCGCTCGCCCTCGGGCTCGCCCTCGGCATCGCCTACGGGTGGGTCGCCGCGCAGTCGCTGCTCGGCTCGGTCTCGGTGCCGCCCGCCTGGACGTCGCCGACGGTGATCGCTCCCGCGATCCCCTGGGGTCCGGTGCTCGTCGTGGTGGCCGCGACCGCCGTCCTCACCGTTGTCGCCGCCGTCGTGCCGACGCGCCTGGCGACCCGGGTCACCGCCGTTGAGGCGCTGGCCGAATAGCCCCGGCGGCGATCGCGCGGCTTCGGGTGCCGTTCGCGACGCCGATGCGGGCGGGATGCCGCGGTCAGGCTTCGACCGCGGCATCCCCTTTTCTCATACGTGCGCGCCTCACGCGCCTCACGCGGGTGCGTCGTCGTGGGCGAACTCCGGGTCGTGCGCCCACGTGGGGGCGAGGGCGCGCAGGCGCGCGCCGCGCCACTGCCAGGTTGCCCAGAGCACGGGCCAGAGGGCTGGGGCCGCGCGCCCGCCGATCACGAGGCGGTCGCGCCACAGGGTCTTCGCGGGGTCGCCCGGCGCGGGGCTGACCGCCATCTGGTGGTCCCAGACGTCGAGCGCCGCGAGCGGACCTGTCAGCGGGATGCCGCTGTCACGGAAGATCCGCACCTCACCATGGGCGTCGCGCACGGTGCGCTCGCTCACGTGGATCAGCTGCTCGCCGAGCGACAGCCCGCCGCCCCGACCGCCCGCGCCGACGGGAATGCCCGGCGCGCCCGCGCCGATCGTCATCCGCACCGGCACGTCGGCGCCGGGTTCGAGGCGCGAGGGCATGCCCGCGGCATCCATCGGCGCCAGGTCGACGAACGGGCCGTAGAGGTCGGCGATCGCGCGCGGCGAGTGCAGCGCACGCCAGGCCGCGTCGGCGTCGCAGTCGAGCACGAGCTTTAGCATGATCCGCATGCGGTCAGTCTGACACCGGCCAGGGCCGTGCGGGGCGGCGGGCGCGCGGGCCTAACGTGGAGGGGTGAGCGATCCCTTCGACCAGTCCCGTTACCAGGTGCGCTTCGAGTGGGGTGTCGACGGCCTCGCGCGGCTTGAGGACTCGGAGGTCGTCGTCGTGGTGGACGTGCTGCGGTTCAGCTCGACCGTCGTCGCGCGCCTCGATGCGGGCGAGACGGTGCCGCTGGATGCCGCGGCGCACGCCGTCTCGCTCAACGGGGCGGCGGTGGCGCATGCCGCCGCGGCGCTCGATCACGCACCGCTCGTCGTGCTCGGCTCGCTCCGCAACGCCGCCGCCGTCGCGGCCGCCGCGCTCGCCGAGCAGCACCGCCGCGGAGCCCGCACGAGCATCGCCGTCATCGCCGCGGGTGAACTCGTCTCGGACGCCGACGGAGCACCGCTCCGGGTCGCCGTCGAAGACCTGCTCGGCGCCGGCGCCGTCATCGACGCGCTGAGCACCCTCGGTGTCGACCACACCTCACCCGAGGCGGCGGCCGCCTGCGAGGCCTTCCGCGGGCTCCGCGGCGCCGTCCGCCATCTGCTCACCGCGAGCGGATCGGGCCAGGATCTCATCGAGCGCGGCCTGCGCGACCAGGTGCTCGCCGCCAGTGAGGTGGATGCCTCGGCATCCGTGCCCGCCCTCCGCTCCGGCGTCTTCACCGCCTACTGAACGGTGCCGTCCCGCGGAGCGACGCGGATTCGTCGGATCGATGGTGCGGGAGTCGGCTTCCACGTATCTCCCGTACACACCAGCCCCACGGGTCCGACGGTTGAGCAGCGACGCCGCGGCGCCCCCCCTGCGGCGTGCGCGCGGGCTCAGTCTCGCGGCGTCATCGCCGCGAGACGGGTGGCGGGGGTGATCTCGCGGCGCGTCCAGACGAACAGATGCCGCGCGTCGAAGGTCGGCGAGCACACCGCGCACGACGTGGCGCGGGTCGCACGCCGGTGGCGGTAGGCGACGTGCCCCGCGGGGCAGACCCCCACCCAGGGCGCGAGTTCGGTCGCCGTCTCGCCGTGGTGGGTCGTGCCGCCCGTGTAGCCGAGGCTGCGCGCGGTGCGCTTCCACGCGGCGCCGTGCCCCGCTCGGGCCCCCGCCAGGGCGTGCGCCACCTCGTGCAGCAGCGTCTGCCGGTTCGTCGCGTCGTCGTAGCGGGCGCTCAGATAGCGCGACACCGTGATGCGTTTGCGCGTGTAGTCGCAGGCACCGGCGCGGCGCTTGGCGTTGTCGAAGGCAAACGACCACGAGGCATCCAGGTGTGCGGCGATGAGGGCCTCGGCCTCACGGCGCACGGACTGCAGGTCAGACATCGCGGTGCTGTTCGGTCATGCCCGAAAAAGGAGAACAGACCTACGACACTCAGCTGGCGACCGGCGCGCCCGAGCGACGCCGCTCGGCGGCTTCGATCGCCACGAGGGTCGACTCGAGCTCGTCTTCGGGAGCCCCCGCCTCTTGCCGCAGGAACAGCGCCCGCTTGAAGTCGGCCCGCGCATTGACGAAATCGCCGGTGTCGTAGAACACCTTGCCTCGGTGCTGGTAGGCGAACGCCGCGAGCGCGGCCCAGCCCTGCCCCTCGGCCTCCTCGCCACACGTCGTGAGCTCCTGGATCGCCGCGGCGTAGGCCCCGCGGCACTGCAGCACGGTCGCGTGCAGCACGCGCGAGCGCAGCAGGTCTTTGCGCGGTCCGCCCATGCGCGCGACGCGCACCGACTGCTCCGACAACCGCAGCGCGTCGTCGAGGTCACCGGTCACCTTCAACAGCCACACCCGCTCGAGCAGGGCCGGCAGCGACCGCTGGTCGCCGAGGTCCGCGAGCCGCTCGCGGCACTGCTGCACGTCGACGATCTCGCGCAGGGTCTGCGGGTCGTATCCCTGGATGTAGCTCACCGGCATCCCCCTTCGTCCACGGGCAGGTTCGCGCGCGTGCGGTTCGCCTCTCCAGTCTCACCCGAGCGGCGGGCCTTCGGCCGAGCCGGGTCGGCGCGCCGCCCAGACCGCCTTCGTCAGAGCTCGAAGAGGGATGCCGAGGGTTTCGGCGAGGCGCTGGCATCGGCATCCGTCCCGACCGCCGCACCGCGCGCGAACGCGTCGATCTCATCGCCCTGCGCGACCTTGGCGGGGTGCGGACCGGCGGCCATGAGGCGGGGCAGCCACTCGACGGGAAGAGGTGCCGCGGATGCCGCGATCACGAGATTCCCGAACCGTCGCCCCTTCAGGGTCTGCACTTCGGCGAGCACGATCACTTCGGGCAGCACTGCGCGCACGGTCGCGACCTGGCGCCGCGCGAAGGCCAGGCCGGCGCCGTCGGCGACGTTGACCAGCAGCACACCGTCGGGGGCGAGCAGTCCCGCGAGCACGCGGTAGTACTCGACCGTCGTGAGGTGCGCGGGCGTCTGCGCGCCGGCGAACACGTCGGAGACGACGAGGTCGGCGGCGCCCTGCAGCCCCGCGGGGAGCTTCGCGGCGACGGTGCGGGCGTCACCGATGCGCACCCGCACCTGCGCGTCGCGCGGCAGGGGCAGCTCGGCGCGCACGAGGTCGATGAGGGGCTGCTCGAGCTCGACGACCTGCTGGCGCGAGCCCGGCCGGGTGTGCGCGATGTAGCGGGGGAGGGTGAGCGCTCCGCCGCCGAGGTGGATCGCGGTGATCGGCTGCCCGGGCAGGCGCAGCCGATCGATCACGGCGCCCATGCGCGCGACGTATTCGAAGTGCAGGTGCGTCGGATCGCCCGGATCGACGTGCGACTGCGGCGTGCCGTCGACCTCGAGCTCGTAGCCGCCCGCGAACCGGCTCGGCACGACGCGGGCGATGCTGCCGTCGCCGAGGCGCACCTGAGCGGGCTCTTCGACGTGGGCGCGGGCCATGCCCCCACGCTAGCGCCCTTAGTCCTCTCGCTCCTCTCGCCCCGCCCCCTCACCCCGCCCCCTCTCGCCCCGCCCTTCCCTCCCCGCGAGCCGCCACGTTTCGGTCGAGCCGCTACGTTTTGGCGCGCCGAATCATGGCGGCTCGGCCGAAAGATAGCGGCACGGCGAAAGAAGGGGCGGGGGAGGGGAGCGCGCAGAGACGGGGCGGAGAGGGGAGGCGCGCGCGGTTATACCGCAGCGGCAGAAACTCGTCAAGGATTGGGGTTGCCGTGGCGCGTCGCGCGGGCTATAGTGGGTAGTTGCGCTCCCTTCCCCCATGCCCTCATATGGTGGTCGGCGTGCGTCTGCAGATACCCCGCCGCTCGTGACGATGCGGCGGCGCGTGGCAGACGTGGGAACGGAGCACTCCACCTGACGACAAGGAAACCGGCCCCTGCCCGGGCTCACGGAGGTAATCCCCTTGGCTGCTGCGCGCAACGCAACCAATTCCACCACCACCCCCAAGAACGGCCGCGGCGCATCGCGCCTGTCGTTCGCGAAGATCACCGACACGCTCGAGGTCCCCGACCTTCTGGCGCTGCAGACGGAGTCCTTCGACTGGCTCGTCGCCAACGACGCGTGGAAGGCACGCGTCGCCGAGGCGAAGGCTCAGGGCCGCACCGACGTGCCCGAGACGAGCGGCCTCGAGGAGATCTTCGAGGAGATCTCGCCGATCGAAGACCTCGGCGAGACCATGCAGCTCTCGTTCACGAACCCCTACCTCGAGCCCGAGAAGTACTCGATCGAGGAGTGCAAGGAGCGCGGCAAGACCTACGCCGCCCCGCTGTACGTCGAGGCCGAGTTCATGAACCACCTCACCGGTGAGATCAAGACGCAGACCGTCTTCATGGGCGACTTCCCGCTGCAGACCGGCAAGGGCACGTTCATCATCAACGGCACCGAGCGTGTCGTCGTCTCGCAGCTCGTGCGTTCGCCCGGTGTCTACTTCGACAAGACGCCCGACAAGACGAGCGACAAGGACATCGTCAGCGCCCGCGTCATCCCGAGCCGCGGCGCCTGGCTCGAGTTCGAGATCGACAAGCGCGACCAGGTCGGCGTGCGCATCGACCGCAAGCGCAAGCAGTCGGTCACGGTGTTCCTGAAGGCCCTCGGCCTCACGAGCGAAGACATCCTGAACGAGTTCGCCGGCTACGAGTCGATCGCTGACACGCTCTCGAAGGACACGATCCTCACCAAGGAAGACGCGCTCCGCGACATCTACCGCAAGCTCCGTCCGGGCGAGCAGGTCGCCGCCGAGGCCGCCCGCGCGCTCCTCGACAACTTCTACTTCAACTCGAAGCGCTACGACCTCGCCAAGGTCGGTCGCTACAAGATCAACCAGAAGCTCGGCCTCGACAAGCCGCTGAGCGACTCGGTGCTCACGGTCGACGACATCGTCGCGACGATCAAGTACCTCGTGGCCCTGCACCGCGGGGATGCCTCGATCCCGGGCATCCGCAACGGTGAAGCCGCCGAGATCCGCCTCGACACCGACGACATCGACAACTTCGGCAACCGCCGCATCCGCGCCGTCGGCGAGCTCATCCAGAACCAGGTTCGCACGGGTCTGTCGCGCATGGAGCGCGTCGTCCGCGAGCGCATGACCACGCAGGACATCGAGGCGATCACGCCGCAGACCCTGATCAACGTGCGCCCCGTGGTCGCCGCGATCAAGGAGTTCTTCGGAACCTCGCAGCTGTCGCAGTTCATGGACCAGAACAACCCGCTCGCGGGTCTGACCCACAAGCGTCGTCTGTCGGCGCTCGGCCCCGGCGGTCTGTCGCGTGAGCGCGCGGGCGTCGAGGTGCGCGACGTGCACCCCTCGCACTACGGCCGCATGTGCCCCATCGAGACCCCGGAAGGCCCGAACATCGGCCTCATCGGCTCGCTGGCATCCTTCGCGCGCATCAACGCGTTCGGCTTCATCGAGACGCCGTACCGCAAGGTCGTGAACAGCAAGGTCACCGACCAGATCGACTACCTCACCGCGTCGGAGGAGAACGACTACATCGTCGCTCAGGCCGGCGCCGAGCTGACCGCCGACGGATCGTTCGCGAACGAGCGCGTGCTCGCCCGCCGCGGCCAGGGCGGCGAGGTCGACATGTTCCACGCCGACGAGATCGGCTACATGGATGTCTCGCCCCGCCAGATGGTGTCGGTCGGTACCTCGCTCATCCCCTTCCTCGAGCACGACGACGCGAACCGCGCCCTCATGGGTGCGAACATGCAGCGTCAGGCCGTGCCGCTGCTGCGCAGCGACTCGCCGTTCGTCGGTACGGGTATGGAGGGCTACGCCGCCATCGACGCCGGTGACGTCGTCACCGCCGACAAGGCCGGTGTGGTCATGGAGGTCTCGGCCGACGTCGTGACCGTGCAGCTGGACGAAGGCGGCACGAAGGATTACTTCCTGCGCAAGTTCGACCGCTCCAACCAGGGCAACTCGTACAACCAGCGCGTCATCGTCTCGGCGGGCGACCGGGTCGAGGTCGGCGAGGTCATCGCCGACGGCCCCGCCACCGAGAACGGCGAGCTGGCGATCGGCAAGAACCTCCTCGTCGCGTTCATGACGTGGGAGGGTCACAACTTCGAAGACGCGATCATCCTCAGCCAGGACCTCGTCAAGAACGACACCCTCTCCTCGATCCACATCGAGGAGTACGAGGTGGATGCCCGTGACACCAAGCTCGGCAAGGAGGAGATCACCCGCGACCTCCCCAACGTCAGCCCCGACCTGCTGAAAGACCTCGACGAGCGCGGCATCGTCCGAATCGGCGCCGAGGTGCGCCCCGGCGACATCCTCGTCGGCAAGGTCACGCCCAAGGGTGAGACCGAGCTGTCGGCCGAGGAGCGCCTGCTCCGCGCGATCTTCAACGAGAAGAGCCGCGAAGTGCGCGACACCTCGCTGAAGGTTCCCCACGGTGAGCAGGGCACGATCATCGCCGTCAAGGAGTTCAACGCCGAAGACGGCGACGACGAGCTCGGCTCGGGCGTCAACCGCCGCGTCGTGGTCTACATCGCCCAGAAGCGCAAGATCACCGAGGGCGACAAGCTCGCCGGCCGCCACGGCAACAAGGGTGTCATCGCGAAGATCCTCCCCGTCGAGGACATGCCCTTCCTCGCCGACGGCACGCCCGTCGACGTGGTGCTGAACCCGCTCGGCATCCCCGGCCGCATGAACTTCGGCCAGGTGCTCGAGACCCACCTCGGGTGGATCTCGAAGCAGGGCTGGAAGGTCGACGGCTCGCCCGAGTGGGCCGCGCACCTGCCCGAGGCGGCCCGTGAGGCAGCCCCCGGCACGAAGGTCGCCACCCCGGTGTTCGACGGTGCGTACGAGGCCGAGATCGCCGGTCTGCTCGACTCGACGCTCCCGAACCGCGACGGCGAGCGCCTGATCGACTCGTCGGGCAAGACGCAGCTGTTCGACGGCCGCTCCGGCGAGCCGTTCCCGGCGCCCATCTCGGTCGGCTACATGTACATCCTGAAGCTGCACCACCTGGTCGACGACAAGATCCACGCCCGCTCCACCGGCCCCTACTCGATGATCACCCAGCAGCCGCTCGGTGGTAAGGCGCAGTTCGGTGGTCAGCGGTTCGGTGAGATGGAGTGCTGGGCCATGCAGGCCTACGGTGCGGCGTACACGCTGCAGGAGCTCCTGACGATCAAGTCCGACGACACGGTCGGTCGCGTCAAGGTGTACGAGGCGATCGTCAAGGGCGAGAACATCCCCGAGCCGGGCATTCCGGAGTCGTTCAAGGTGCTTCTCAAGGAGCTGCAGTCGCTCTGCCTGAATGTCGAGGTGCTGTCTTCGGACGGTGCGGCGATCGAGATGCGTGACGGTGACGACGAGGACTTGGAGCGTGCTGCTGCCAACCTCGGAATCAACTTGTCCCGCAACGAATCCGCCTCTGTCGAAGATCTGGCCTAAATAGTTTCTAATCCCGAAAGGGGAAAGGGAGTTACGTGTTAGACGTCAACTTCTTCGATGAACTCCGCATCGGCCTGGCCACCGCGGACGACATCCGTAACTGGTCCTACGGTGAGGTCAAGAAGCCGGAGACCATCAACTACCGCACGCTCAAGCCGGAAAAGGACGGCCTGTTCTGCGAGAAGATCTTCGGACCGACTCGCGACTGGGAGTGCTACTGCGGTAAGTACAAGCGCGTCCGGTTCAAGGGCATCATCTGTGAGCGCTGCGGCGTCGAGGTGACCCGCGCCAAGGTGCGCCGTGAGCGGATGGGCCACATCGAGCTGGCCGCGCCCGTCACGCACATCTGGTACTTCAAGGGTGTGCCGTCGCGGTTGGGCTACCTGCTCGACCTCGCCCCGAAGGATCTCGAGAAGATCATCTACTTCGCGGCGTACGTCATCACCGCGGTCGACGACGAGATGCGGCACAACGAGCTGTCCACGCTCGAGGCCGAGATGGCCGTCGAGCGCAAGGCACTCGAGGATCAGCGCGACGCCGACCTCGAGGCCCGGGCGCAGAAGCTCGAAGCCGACATGAAGGAGCTCGAGGACGAGGGCGCCAAGAGCGACGTCAAGCGCAAGGTCCGCGATGGCGGCGAGCGCGAGATGCGCCAGCTGCGCGACCGGGCCCAGCGTGAGCTGGACCGGCTCGAGGAGATCTGGACGACGTTCACCAAGCTGGCTCCCAAGCAGCTGATCGTCGACGAGCAGCTCTACCGCGAGCTGCAGGACCGCTACGGCGAGTACTTCGAAGGCTCCATGGGTGCCGAGTCGATCAAGAAGCTCATCGAGAACTTCGACATCGACGCCGAGGCCGATTCGCTGCGCGACACGATCAAGAACGGCAAGGGTCAGAAGAAGCTGCGTGCGCTGAAGCGGCTCAAGGTCGTCGCGGCGTTCCAGACGAACCGGAACTCGCCGATGGGCATGGTCCTCGACGCGGTGCCGGTCATCCCGCCGGAGCTGCGGCCCATGGTGCAGCTCGACGGTGGCCGCTTCGCGACCTCGGATCTCAACGATCTGTACCGCCGCGTGATCAACCGCAACAACCGTCTCAAGAGGCTGATCGACCTCGGCGCGCCCGAGATCATCGTCAACAACGAGAAGCGGATGCTGCAGGAGTCCGTCGACGCGCTGTTCGACAACGGCCGCCGCGGCCGTCCGGTCACCGGACCGGGCAACCGTCCGCTCAAGTCGCTGTCCGACCTGCTGAAGGGCAAGCAGGGCCGGTTCCGCCAGAACCTGCTCGGCAAGCGTGTCGACTACTCCGGCCGGTCGGTCATCGTGGTCGGCCCGCAGCTCAAGCTGCACCAGTGCGGTCTGCCGAAGCTGATGGCTCTCGAGCTGTTCAAGCCGTTCGTGATGAAGCGTCTGGTCGACCTGAACCACGCGCAGAACATCAAGAGCGCCAAGCGGATGGTGGAGCGTCAGCGTCCGCAGGTGTGGGACGTCCTCGAAGAGGTCATCGGCGAGCACCCCGTGCTGCTGAACCGCGCACCCACGCTGCACCGCCTGGGCATCCAGGCCTTCGAGCCGCAGCTGGTCGAGGGCAAGGCCATCCAGCTGCACCCGCTGGTGTGTGAGGCCTTCAACGCCGACTTCGACGGTGACCAGATGGCCGTGCACCTCCCGCTGAGCGCGGAGGCGCAGGCCGAGGCCCGCATCCTGATGCTGTCGTCGAACAACATCCTGTCTCCCGCATCGGGCCGTCCGCTCGCCATGCCGCGTCTGGACATGGTGACCGGCCTGTACTTCCTGACCACCGAGATCGAGGGCGACACCGGCGAGTACACGCCGGCCGCCAAGGATCAGCCGGAGTCCGGTGTGTACAGCAGCCCGGCCGAGGCCATCATGGCCCTCGATCGTGGTGCGCTGTCGGTGCGTGCGAAGATCCGCGTGCGGTTGACGCAGCAGCGTCCGCCGGCCGCTCTGGAAGCCGAGCTTTTCGGCTCCTCCGAGAACGGTGGCTGGACCCCGGGCGATGCCTGGACCGCCGACACCACGCTGGGTCGCGTGCTGTTCAACGAGTTGCTGCCCAAGGGCTATCCGTTCGTCAACGAGCAGATGCACAAGAAGGTGCAGGCCCGGATCATCAACGATCTGGCCGAGCGCTACCCGATGATCGTGGTCGCGCAGACCGTCGACAAGCTCAAGGACGCCGGCTTCTACTGGGCTACGCGTTCCGGGGTGACGGTCTCGATGGCCGACGTTCTGGTGCCGCCGCAGAAGGCGGCCATCCTCGATCGCTATGAGGGTGAAGCCGACGGGATCGAGAAGAAGTACCAGCGCGGCGCGCTCAACCGTGACGAGCGCAACGAGGCCCTGGTCAAGATCTGGCAGGACGCGACCGAAGAGGTCGGTAAGGCGCTGGAGGACTACTACCCCGAGGACAACCCGATCATCACGATCGTGAAGTCCGGCGCGACGGGTAACCTCACCCAGACCCGCACCCTGGCCGGCATGAAGGGTCTGGTGACGAACCCGAAGGGTGAGTTCATCCCGCGTCCGATCAAGTCCTCGTTCCGCGAGGGCCTGACGGTGTTGGAGTACTTCATCAACACCCACGGTGCCCGTAAGGGTCTGGCCGACACCGCGTTGCGTACCGCCGACTCGGGTTACCTGACCCGTCGTCTGGTGGACGTGTCGCAGGACGTCATCGTCCGCGAGAACGACTGCGAGACCGAGCGCGGCATCAACGTCACGCTGGCCGAGCGTCAGGACGACGGCACTCTGGTGCGCGACCAGCACATCGAGACGTCGGCGTACGCCCGGACCCTGGCGACCGACGCGGTCGACGCCGACGGCAACGTCGTCGTGGAGCGTGGTCACGACCTGGGTGACCCGGCGATCGACGCCCTGCTGGCCGCGGGTATCACCGAGGTCAAGGTGCGGTCGGTGCTGACGTGCACGACGGGCACCGGCGTGTGCGCGATGTGCTACGGCCGTTCGATGGCGACCGGCAAGCTGGTCGACATCGGCGAGGCCGTCGGCATCGTCGCCGCGCAGTCGATCGGTGAGCCCGGCACGCAGCTGACGATGCGTACCTTCCACCAGGGTGGTGTCACCGGTGGTCAGGACATCGTCGGTGGTCTGCCCCGCGTGCAGGAGCTGTTCGAGGCCCGCGTGCCTCGCAACCGCGCCCCGATCGCCGACGTCACCGGGCGGATTCGCCTGGAGGAGAGCGACAAGTTCTACAAGATCACCATCGTTCCCGACGACGGGGGCGAAGAGGTCGTGTACGACAAGCTCTCGCGTCGTCAGCGCCTGAAGGTGTTCAAGCACGACGACGGCTCCGAGCGTCTGCTGACCGACGGTGACCACGTCGAGGTGGGCCAGCAGCTGATGGAAGGCTCGGCCGACCCGCACGAGGTGCTGCGCGTTCAGGGCCCCCGCGAGGTGCAGATCCACCTCGTCAAGGAGGTCCAGGAGGTGTACCGCGCGCAGGGTGTGTCGATCCACGACAAGCACATCGAGGTCATCGTCCGGCAGATGCTGCGTCGCGTCACGATCATCGATTCGGGTGCGACGGAGTTCCTGCCCGGCTCGCTGACCGAGCGCGGCGAGTTCGAGACCGAGAACCGTCGGGTGGTCGCCGAGGGCAACGAGCCCGCGGCGGGCCGTCCGGTGCTGATGGGTATCACGAAGGCATCGCTGGCCACGGATTCGTGGCTGTCGGCGGCGTCGTTCCAGGAGACCACCCGCGTGCTGACCGATGCGGCGATCAACTGCCGCAGCGACAAGCTGCAGGGTCTGAAGGAGAACGTGATCATCGGCAAGCTGATCCCGGCCGGCACCGGCATCAACCGGTACCGCAACATCCAGGTTCAGCCGACCGAGGAGGCCCGCGCTGCGGCGTACACGATCCCGTCCTACGAGGATCAGTACTACAGCCCGGACTTCGGCCAGGCCACCGGCGCTGCGGTGCCGCTGGACGATTACGGCTACTCGGATTACCGGTAGGACGTACCGCTAGTTCAGACAGGAAGAACCCCCACTCACACGAGTGGGGGTTCTTTCTATTTCTGGAACTCCTCGACGGCGCGCAGCTTGTTCGTCACGTCGAGCGCGGCGATCTTGTACGCCTCGGAGAACGTCGGATAGTTCAGCACCGCGTCGACGAGGTAGTCGACCGTGCCGCCGCAGCCCATCACGGCCTGCCCGATGTGGATCAGCTCGGTGGCATTGCTACCGAAGATGTGTATTCCCAACAGCTTTCGATCCTCGGTGGACACCAGGAGCTTCAGCATGCCGTGGGAGTCGCCGGCGATCTGCCCGCGAGCCAACTCGCGGTAGCGGGCCACGCCGAACTCGTAGGGCACGGACTGCTCGGTCAGTTCGGCCTCGGTGGCGCCGACGAACGACACCTCCGGGATCGTGTAGATCCCGATGGGCTGCAGCGCGGTCATGTCGTTCGCGGGCTCGTCGAACGCGTGGTAGGCCGCCAGGCGACCCTGGTCCATCGAGGTGGCGGCCAGCGCGGGGAAGCCGATCACGTCGCCGACGGCGAAGATGTGGTCGACCGAGGTGCGGAAGTCGTCGTCGACCTGCAGCCTGCCGCGCTTGTCGGCTTCGAGTCCCGCGGCCTTCAGGTCCAACGTCTCGGTCAGGCCCTGCCTGCCGGCCGAGTACATCACGGTGTCGGCGGCGATCCGCTTCCCCGAGGCCAGCGTCGTCAACGTGGTGTCCTCGCCGATCTCGACGCCGGTGACCTCCTCGCCGAACCGGAATGTCACCGCCAGGTCGCGCAGGTGGAACGTCAACGCCTCAACGATCTCGGAGTCGACGAAGTCGAGCATCGAGGGCCGCTTCTCGATGACGGTCACCTTGGTGCCGAGCGCGGCGAAGATCGACGCGTATTCGATGCCGATGACCCCGGCGCCGACCACGACCATCGACAGAGGCACCTTCTTGAGCCCCAGGATGCCGTCGGAGTCCAGTACGTGCTCGTCGTCGAACTCGATGTCGTCGGGACGGGCCGGTTTGGTGCCGGTGGCGATCACGATGTTCTCCGCGCTGACGGTGATGTGCTCGCTGTCGTTGTCGTTCTCCACGACGACGGTGTGGGGGTCGACGAAGCGACCGTGCCCGGTGAACAGGTCGATTCGGTTGCGAATCAGCTGGGATCGGACCACGTCGATCTCCCGGGTGATGACGTGTTGGGTGCGCTGATGCAGGTCGTCGGTGGTGATGTGCTCCTTGACCCGGTAACTGGTGCCGTACAGCTCGCGTTGGTTCATCCCGGTCAGGTAGATGACGGCCTCGCGCAGCGTCTTCGACGGGATGGTCCCGGTGTTGACGCACACCCCGCCCAGCATCCAGCCGCGCTCGATCACCGCGACGGACTTGCCGAGTTTCGCCGCGGCCACCGCCGCTTTCTGCCCTCCCGGGCCCGAGCCGATGACCACGAGGTCGTATTCCGTCTGCGACGCCATGCCCTTACCTTTCCCCAATTCGCCGCTTCGCACCCCTGTCTGACGCCGCGTTTAGACTCGGCGGCGTGCTGATCGGATCCCACGTTCACGGTGACGACCCCCTGGCCGCGGCGGCCGCTGACGGCGCCGACGTCGTCCAGTTCTTCCTCGGCGACCCGCAGAGCTGGAAGAAGCCGAAACCGCGCGAGGACGCGCCGGTGCTGCGCGCCGCGAGCACGCCGATCTACGTGCATGCGCCGTACCTGATCAACGTCGCGTCGGCGAACAACCGGGTGCGTATCCCGTCGCGCAAGATCCTGCAGGACACCTGCGATGCGGCCGCCGAGGTCGGCGCGACCGCAGTGATCGTGCACGGCGGTCACGCCGACGACAACGACATGGATGCCGGCTTCGAACGCTGGGTGAAAGCGCTCGACTACCTGGAGACCGAGGTCCCGGTGTACCTCGAGAACACCGCGGGCGGTGATCACGCGATGGCCCGTCACTTCGACACCATCGCCCGGCTGTGGGACCACATCGGGGACAAGGGCATCGGGTTCTGTCTGGACACCTGTCACGCGTGGGCGGCCGGTGAGGCGCTGGTCGACGCCGTCGAGCGCATCAAGGGGATCACCGGCCGCATCGACCTGGTGCACTGCAACGACTCCCGCGATGCCGCCGGATCGGGCGCGGACCGGCACGCGAATTTCGGTACCGGGCAGATCGACCCGCAGCTGCTGGTCGCGGTCGTGCAGGCGGCCGGCGCGCCCGTGATCTGCGAGACCGCCGACGAGGGCCGTAAGGACGACATCGCGTTCCTGCGGGAAAACCTGTGATGCGCGACAACCTCTGACAACGGTCACAACTTCGTAGCCGAACCCATGTTGAACGGCAGCTGGCCGCGAGGTTAATTAGTCTGACGCCGGGAATCCTCACCCTTCCCGTGTCGAAAGGCTCATGTGTCCGCAATCGAACAGTCATCGATTGCGCCTGCGCCTGCGCCGGACTCCCCGCCGCGCCGCCGCGTCGACCGGCTGCGGATCCTGCGGTGGGTCGCCGTCGCCGCCTGGGCCACGGTCGTCGCGTACCGGACCGTGACCGACGGTCTGGCGTTCAACCGCGAGCTGCTGCTCGTGTACATCTGCACCGGACTGCTGGCCGCCAGCATCGGGCAGGGCCGGCGGATGGTCGCCGTGATCCGCGACTGGCTGCCGTTCGCGCTGGTGCTCATCGCCTACGACCTGAGCCGGGGAGCGGCCACGCTGATCGGCCGGCCCACGCTGTGGCACTGGCAGGCCGACGCCGACCGAGCGATGTTCTTCGGCTCGATGCCCACGGTGTGGCTGCAGGAACGCCTGAAGATGCCGACCCCGCCCTGGTGGGAAGTGGTGATCAGCGCGGTCTACATGTCGTTCTTCATCCTGCCGTACGTGATCGCGGGGGTGCTGTGGCTGCGTGACCGGGAAGAGTGGAAGGCCTTCGTCCGGCTCTTCGTCGGGCTGAACCTGATCGCGTTGCTCATCTACGCGCTGCTGCCGGCCGCCCCACCGTGGGCTGCTGCCCGCTGCACGTCCGGCGATGTGGCCGGCGGGCCGTCCGGCCCGGGCTGCATGTTCCGGCCGGCTCGCGGGGTGCCCGACGGCGGCCTGCTCGGCTCGATGCAGTTCACCCAGGACGGCGCGAACGGATGGGTCGAGCGCATCGTCGGCCGCGGTTGGGGCAAGCTCAACCTCCACTCGGCCACCGCGCTACTGGATCAGGGGCAGGCCAGCGTCAACCTGGTGGCGGCGATCCCGTCGCTGCACGCCGGCATGTCCGCCGCGCTGGCCGCCTTCCTGTGGACCCGGGTGGCGCGGCGCTGGCGTCCACTGCTGATCGCATATCCGCTGGTCATGGCATTCACCCTGGTGTACAGCGCCGAACACTACGTGGTCGACCTGCTGCTGGGCTGGGCGTTGGCCGCGCTGGTCATTATCGGTCTGCACCGATACGACCATTGGCGCCGCCGCGCCACTATTACAGATCTTGTGTGACCGTCGCAAAGATGTAACAGTGTGGGCATGGACACGCATGTCGTCACCAACCAGGTCCCGCCGCTGGAGGACTTCAATCCCGCTGCCTCGCCCGTCCTGGCCGAGGCGCTGATCCGGGAGGGTGGCCAGTGGGGCGTCGACGAGGTGCACGAGCTCGGAGCGCTCGGCGGCTCTGCCGAGGCGCAGCGGTGGGGTGAGCTGGCTGACCGCAACCGGCCGGTGCTGCACACCCACGATCGGGTGGGCCATCGTGTCGACGAGATCGAGTTCGACCCCGCCTATCACCAGCTGATGAGCGTGGCCATCGGTCACGGTCTGCACGCCGCGCCATGGGCCGACAACCGGCCGGGCGCGCACGTCGTCCGCGCGGCCAAGACGTCGGTGTGGACCCCCGAGCCCGGTCACATCTGCCCGATCTCGATGACCTACGCCGTTGTGCCTGCCCTTCGGCACAACCCCGATCTGGCCGAGGTCTACGAGCCACTGCTCACCAGCCGCAGCTACGACCCTGAACTCAAGGTGGCGACCACCAAGGCCGGCATCACCGCGGGCATGTCGATGACGGAGAAGCAGGGCGGCTCCGATGTTCGCGCCGGAACCACTCAGGCCAACCCGAACGGCGACGGCACCTACGCGCTGCGCGGCCACAAGTGGTTCACCTCGGCGCCGATGTGCGACATCTTCCTGGTCCTGGCGCAGGCACCGGGAGGCCTGAGCTGTTTCCTGCTGCCCCGGGTGCTACCCGACGGCAGCCGCAACCGCATGTTCCTGCAGCGACTCAAGGACAAGCTCGGCAATCACGCCAACGCCTCGAGTGAGGTGGAGTACGACGGCGCGACCGCGTGGCTGGTGGGGGAGGAGGGCCGCGGGGTCCCGACGATCATCGAGATGGTCAACCTCACCCGCCTGGACTGCACACTGGGCAGCGCGACGAGCATGCGGACCGGGCTGATGCGAGCCATCCACCATGCCCAGCACCGCAAGGCGTTCGGGGCCTATCTGATCGATCAGCCCTTGATGCGTAACGTGCTGGCCGACCTGGCCGTCGAAGCCGAGGCGGCGACGATGCTGGCGATGCGGATGGCCGGAGCCACCGATCACGCCGTGCGTGGCGACGAACGGGAGACACTGCTGCGCCGCATCGGGCTGGCCGCCGCCAAGTACTGGGTGTGCAAGCGGGCGACGCCCCATGCCGCCGAGGCGATGGAGTGCCTGGGTGGCAACGGCTACGTCGAGGACTCGGGCATGCCGCGGCTCTACCGTGAAGCGCCACTGATGGGCATCTGGGAGGGTTCGGGCAACGTCAGTGCGCTGGACACGTTGCGCGCCATGGCAACTCGCCCCGAATGCATCGACGTGCTGTTCGACGAACTCGCCGCCACGTCCGGCCACGACGCACGGCTGGACGCACACGTGGCTGCACTACGGCCGCAGCTGGGTGATTTCGAGTCGATCCAGTACCGCGCGCGCCAGGTCGCCGAGGACATCGCCCTCGCGCTGCAGGGCGCGCTGCTGGTCCGGCACGGGCACCCGGCGGTCGCCGAAGCGTTCCTGGCCACCCGGATGGGCGGGCAGTGGGGCGGCGCGTTCGGGACCCTGCCCACCGGCCTGGATCTCGCGCCGATCCTCGAGCGCGCGATGGTCAAGGCATGACACACGCCATCAGGCCCGTGGATTTCGACGACCTGAAGACAATGACCTACGAGGTCACCGATCGCGTCGCCCGAATCACGTTCAACCGTCCCGGAAAAGGCAACGCGATCGTCGCCGACACCCCCCTGGAGTTGTCGGCACTCGTCGAGCGCGCCGATCTCGACCCGGACGTCCACGTCATCCTGGTCTCGGGCCGCGGGGAGGGATTCTGCGCCGGCTTCGACCTCTCGGCGTATGCCGAGGGATCGTCGTCGGCCGGTGGCGGCAGCCCTTACCGCGACACCGTGCTGTCGGGAAAGACGCAGGCGATCAACCATCTGCCCGATCAGCCGTGGGACCCGATGATCGACTACCAGATGATGAGCCGGTTCGTGCGCGGCTTCGGCAGCCTGATGCGCGCCGACAAGCCGACGGTGGTGAAGATCCACGGCTATTGCGTGGCGGGCGGCACCGACATCGCGCTGCACGCCGACCAGGTGATCGCCGCCGCGGACGCGAAGATCGGCTATCCGCCCACCCGCGTCTGGGGTGTTCCCGCCGCCGGCCTGTGGGCGCACCGCATCGGTGATCAGCGCGCGAAAAGGCTTCTGCTGACCGGGGATTGCATCACCGGCGCGCAGGCCGCCGAGTGGGGCCTGGCCGTGGAGGCGCCCGCGCCCGAGGATCTCGACGAGCGCACCGAACGACTCGTCGAGCGCATCGCGGCGATGCCCGTCAATCAGCTCATCATGGTCAAGCTCGCGATGAACAGCGCCCTCTACCGCCAGGGTGTCGACACCAGCGCGATGATCTCCACGGTGTTCGACGGCATCGCCCGGCACACCCCGGAGGGGCACGCGTTCGTCGCCGAGGCCCGCGAGCACGGCTTCCGGGAGGCGGTGCGCCGCCGCGACGAACCGTACGGCGACCACGGTCGCGCCACCTCGGGGGTGTGAGTGCCCCAGCCGGTGAGGCGGATGACGGCGCGCTCGGTGGTGCTGAGCGTGCTGTTGGGGGCGCACCCGGCGTGGGCGACGGCCAGTGAATTGCTGCGTCTGACCGCCGATTTCGATTTGAGGGAACCCACGGTGCGGGTGGCGCTCACCCGGATGGTCAGCGCGGGGGACCTCGTGCGCTCCGATGACGGCTACCGTCTGTCCGACCGGCTGCTGGCGCGGCAGCGCCGACAGGACGACGCGATCGACCCACGCACCCGGCCCTGGGACGGCTCCTGGATCGGGGTGGTGGTGACCAGCGTCGGCAATGACGCCCGTACTCGAGCGGCGATGCGAACAGCGTTCCACGACAGCAGGTTCGGTGAGCTCCGCGAGGGAGTGTGGTTGCGGCCGGACAACCTCGACGGCGAACTGCCCGACGATGTGCGTCCGCACATCCGGGTGGTCAGGGTGCACGACGACGATCCGGCCGGGCTCGCCGCGACGCTGTGGGATCTGCCGGCATGGACGGCCGCCGGCACTGAGCTGCTGGCCGAGATGGCCGGCGCCCCGGACGTTCCCGGTCGCTTCACGGCGGCCGCGGGCATCGTGCGGCACCTTCGCACCGACCCTGTGCTGCCCGAGGACCTACTGCCCGCGGGATGGCCGGGAGCCGCGCTGCGGACCGCGTACCAAGACTTCGCCGCGGAACTGGCGGCGCGACGTGACGACGAGATCATGGAGGCACGATGAGCGACGTGACCGGTGGGGTGCGGGTCGAGAAGAACGGCCCGGTGACCACGGTGATCATGAACCGCCCCCATGCCCGCAATGCGGTCAACGGCCCGGCGGCAGCCGAATTGCACGCCGCCTTCGACGAGTTCGATCGCGACGACGCCGCGGCGGTGGCAGTGCTGTGGGGTGACAACGGAACCTTCTGTGCGGGAGCCGACTTGAAGGCTTTCGGCACGCCTGAGGCCAACGCGGTGCATCGCAGCGGACCGGGGCCGATGGGCCCGAGTCGCATGGTGCTGTCCAAGCCGGTGATCGCCGCAGTGAGCGGCTACGCAGTCGCGGGAGGGCTGGAGCTGGCGGTGTGGTGCGATCTGCGGGTGGTCGAACAGGACGCGGTGATGGGCGTGTTCTGCCGACGGTGGGGGGTGCCGCTCATCGACGGCGGCACGGTGCGCCTACCCAGGCTGATCGGTCAGAGCCGCGCGATGGACCTGATCCTGACGGGCCGCGCTGTCGATGCCGACGAGGCGCTCGCCATCGGGCTGGCCAATCGCGTCGTACCGACGGGGCAGGCCCGTGCCGCGGCGGAGGAACTCGCCGCGGAACTGGCTCGCCTGCCACAGCAGTGCCTGCGCAGCGACCGGCTCTCGGCACTGCACCAGTGGGGTCACTCGGAGGCCGACGCGATGGACTTCGAATTCGGGAGCATGTCGCGGGTGGCGGCCGAATCCCTGGCCGGCGCAGCACGTTTCGCCGGCGGCGCCGGCCGACACGGGGCCAGCGCGACCTGAGCCGGGATCAGCCCTTGCTGATCGTGTTGTTGCTGCCGGTGTCGTTGACCTTCGGATCACCGTCGCGGTAGGTCACCGTGTTGTTGATCCCCACCACCGACAGTTCCTTGTCCACCCGGTCGAACGTGATCTTGTTGTCGGCCCCTCCGATGTTCACGTTCGCGCAGGTTCCGGTCACCGTCAGGGTGTTGTTCGACCCCCCGACGTTGAGGGATTTCCCGTCGGCGCAGTCCAGATCGGCCGTCGTCCCCAGTGAGCCGTAGTTGATCGTGTTGCCGATCTCCACCTGCGCGCCCGACGACCCGGCCGTCGCCGACGGCTGATCGGTGTCAGAGCTGGTCGAGCCGCATGCCGAGAGACTCAGTGTGGCCGCGCACAGCGCCGCGCCGCCGAGCAGAAGTCGTTTCACGGCTAGGCGGGTACCCGATCCACCCGATTTGTCATCCCGAGCTCACGGCCGCGGTCCCACACCACCGGGGAGCCGTTCTTGTAGAACACCGCCTGGTCGTATCCGTACACGGTGATGTCGTTGATGACGTTGTCGGCGACGATGACGTTGCCGGACCCCTGTACCGTCACGGCCCAGCAGGTTCCGAGCGCGTTGATTTGATTGCCGGTGCCCAGCACGATCAGCGTCGCGTTGTTGCAGTCCATGGTGCGCGTGATGCCCTGCCCCGTGATGTGGGTGTCACCGTTCTTGGCCTGCGCGGCCGGCGCGGCCATCAGCACGGCGGACACCGTGAGCACGCCCGCGGTCAGCACTCGTCCCGTTGTGGTCACACCGGCAGCCTACGACGTCGAGCGAGTCGCCACAGCGAGTTGCGCTGGGTACCGTGAGCTGCGATGTGCCAGCGTGTGAGCCGACGTGTGATGAGTGCCCTCACCGTTGCTGTCGCCGGTGTCCTCGCGACGGCGACGGCGGGTGGTTGCGCGCACACGGTCGGCGGTACCGCGCAACGAGAAGAAGGGTCGGTTCCGGACCCGGATCGCTCGTACGGATACGTCGACGACCGCTGCGGTCTGCTCGACGACAGCACGGTCCAGGCGACGCTCGGTGCCGACAACGTCATCCGGCCCTACAGCGGTGCGGTCTGCCAGTACATCCTGTCCCGGCCGGGGTCGGTCACGGTGGACGTGACGTTCTCGTGGTTCGACGCCGGCTCGCTGACGCGCGAGCGTGAGGTGGCAGCACAGCGTGGCGCCGTTTTGAAAGACGTTGTGGTGGAACGACATCAGGCGTTCTCCGCACGCCGCGACGTCACGGGTGCGGCGTGCTCGGCAACCGCCGCGGCGGGCACGGGCGTGCTGAGCTGGTGGGTCCAATACCGCGGCCAGAAGACCGGCGACCCATGCGTCGACGCGGTCAAACTCCTGACGGCGACCTTGCGCTCGGACATGTGACATGAGTGCGGTGCGCATGATCGCCGGGCTGGCGGTGGCTCTGAGCGTCTCGACGACCCTGGTCGCGTGTGGCGGCTCCGCCGAGCCGGCCGAGCCGACCCGACAAGCGG
>JAEXZY010000071.1 GCA_023404955.1 Actinomycetes bacterium | reverse complement strand
GTTTCTAGAGAATCAAGACGGATCTTTTCTTGTCTCAGGGTGCGGAGTAGTCGGGTGTTCGTTGGGTCGTGAGCAAGGGATTCTCCCGATTGATCCGCGAGGTCGTGCGACGGAGGATTACGTTGCTGGCGGCCGCAACGTGGAGGTGCAGGATGGGTCTTGAGAACAACATCGGTCGGGTCGGCGCATTGGCTGTGGCGCTGGGCATCGGGGCAGCGGTCGCCGCGATGCCGGGGGTGGCCTGGGCCGAGCCAGACACCAGCGGTGCCGCAGCTGTGTCGCATAGTTCCGAAGGCTCTGCCCCGGGGGGCGTCCCGCTGGTGCGTCGGCCCGCGCATTCGGACAGGCCGGCGGGCCGCGCCGGCTCGACAACAAGCTCCGCCGCTGGCGATGATTCCGCCGACTCCCTCACCGGTTCTGCACGGCCGCACCGCGGGCGCGCCGGTCAGCGCTTTGCGACCACCGACACCCCTGCGATACCGGCTATACCTGGCCGCTTGGCCACCCGAAAGCCCGGAACTCCCACCAGCTCAAGCGAGACGGCAAGGAGACCAGTCCGGTCAACGATGACGGATCATCCTGGGTCAGATGGCTCGGCTCCAGACCCGGCCAGCGCTGTTTCGTCGGGGGCATCGATTCCCTCGGGTGAGCACGTTGTGTCCCCGTCGGGGCCGGCCTCACCTGTTACCGGCACCGCTCGAGACGACATCGACACCACCACCACCCCTCTACCTGCGCCCAGGCTGGCGACAATGCTCAAGACGCTGTTTTCGCCTAGGGCTGTCATCGATCTGACGAACACCCCCGAGGCCCCGGACGCGTCGCCGTTGCTGTGGACGATGCTGGCGGCCGCGCGGCGGGAGTTCACCGAGCGCGCTGAGGCGGTGCCCACCGCAGCGGTGACAGGCACGTCGCAGTCCGCTGCTGCCGCAGCCGCCGCTCCCGGACGCGCCGATGGCCCGGTCGTCGTTGGCGCGGACGGCACCTTGTACCTGGTCACCACCAACGCCACCGGCACGAGGGTCAGCATTCTCGACAGCAGCGGACAGGTGATCACCACCACCGACTACCTGCCGGGCGGCAACCTGACCGGTCAAGGCGGTTCCTTCGCCGCTCGACCGGACGGCACACTACTGGTGTCGACCACGCGAGGCGGCTTCGGTAACCGGTCGACAATTTCGGCGATCGACAGCGAGGGCACCGTCACCACCGTTGCGCGCCTGACGGGCGAGACGAGCGGCCTGACCGTGGGCGCAGACGGGGCCGTCTACACGAAGACGTTCTTCGTCGTCCCCTTCATCCCGTACGGCAGCTACAACTACCACGTCGTGCGAATTTCACCGACCGGCGCCACGCGCTCGTTACCGTACGACACCACGGTCACTCTCGCCGACGACGGAACGGCCTACCTGCTGTCCACCGTGCTCGGCACCTCGTCGCTGCACGTGTTCACTCCCGCCGGCAAGTCCCGCACCATTGCGATCCCGTATTCGCCGACGAACCTCGGCAATCCGGTCCTCGGCCCGGACGGCACGTATTACCTCACCGCGAACGTCAAAGCGTTCGGCAACAAGGACACCCGCGTGTACACCGTGAACGGGACCACCAGCACCGCGCGCACACTGCCAGGTCTGGCGGGCGTCACCGTTGTGGCCCCGAACGGCGTCTACCTCGAAACCCACACCTACGACGGCGCCAAAGACAATGGAGTCGACGGCACCACCTACATCTCGAAACTCACCCGCGACTCAGTCAGCACCCTGGCACCGATAACGGGGCGTATCACCAGATTTCAGGTGACCGCCGCCGGAGCGATCTACGCACCGATCGTCACCCCCTCTGCCACCACCGCGACGGTGGCCGTCTTCGATAGCAGCGGCAACCGCACCACCGTAGTACTCCCAGGCACGATGACCCCCACCGACGGCTACAACTTCATCCTCGGTGGCGGCCCGCACGCTGATGAGGCGGGGTACGTGCGGTACGACTCAGGCGGCGTCGGACACGTCGCAGTGCTCAACGCCGACGGCACCGTCACCCGAATCGTCGACCTGCCGGTGGGTACTACGGCCGACGACGACGTGTTCTACGGCCCCGACGGCGCGCCCTACCTGCTGCTGAGGTACCGGGTCGACAGCCGCCCACCCGGCGTGGCGGGCAGCCAAATCATCGCGCTGTCCTCGGACACTCTGTCTCCGGTCGTCGCGGAGGCCGGGTCATTCGACAGCGCCGACGTCCAGTTCGCCCCGGACGGCACCGGGTACCTGCTGACCGACGCTGATCTGCCAGACACCAACGACGGGCTTACGCTCACCGGCTTCAACGCCAACGGCGCGACAGGGACTTCGCTGGTACTGGGCAGCCCGTATATCAGTTACTTCGAGCAGCCCATCCTCTTCGCCCCCGACGGCACGGGTTTCGTGCTCGACAGAGGAAGCGCGACAACCCCCCGTGCGGTCTACGCGCTGTCCAGCTCCGGTGTCACCACCGCCCTCGAACTCCCCAACGACACGTCAACCTCCGTGTACGGCCTGACGATCGGCACCAACGGCACTCCCTACCTCACGACATACTCCGAGACCGACGGGACGACCACCGTCACCCCGATCACCCCGCCCAGTGTCGTCTGAACGCAATCGCGTGATACGTCGGCGCCCGGGTACAGCGATCATTCCAGCGCGCGAAACCCCGCCCGCTAAAACGCTGTACCAGATCTAAAAGAAACGAGATCGCTCAAATCCTGTCTCGGGTGCTGACGACTCGAAGTGGTGGGCACCGGTGATCAGACCGTGGTGAATATCCCAGCGGATGCGCGGCGCGCCGCGTGGCACTCTGATCGGCACGTCCTCGACAGCACATGAGGCTGTACTGCCGAGGACTGGGCTGGCGGTGATTCCGGACTCACCTTCAACCTGAGCGCAGTGGTACCCGCAGATCTGCTGCCTACTCTTCGAGACTCAGATATGCCGCGGCTCAACGGCTATGACGACTTACTGGTCGAAGTTCAGGCCCATGAGGTAGCGATCGACGGGGGTGGTGGCCGCGGGATGGACGTCGAGGATCGCCGGCAGCTCGTCGATGATCTTCTCGGCGATGACGAAGAGTTTGACGTTGAGTTCTTGGGAGCGCCACCGCAGCAGTCCGAACGCGGCGTCGGCGTTGATTCGGTAAATCGCCATCAGCATGCCCTTGGCCTGGTCGATGATCTCGCGGTGGGCGATGATGACGTCCAACTCCTCGGTGATCGACTGTTGGAGCTCGACATTGAAGCTGTCGGTCACGTCGACGTAGACGCCGCGCGTGGCCACGATGCGGCCGTCGTCGTCGGTCACGGCGTCACCGACGACCACGACCCTGCGCGTCTCCCCGGTGGTGGTGATGATGCGGTGCCTACTACTGAACGGTGCGGCGGTCTGCGCCAACAGCGCCCGGACCTGGGTAAGGTCATCGGGATGCTTGTGGCTGAGGACGAGGTCCGTGGTGGGGGTGATTTCACCGGGCTCATACCCGTGCATGCGGGCCACGGTGTCTGACCACGTCCACGCGTCGGTGTCGTAGCGGTATTCGAAGCGCCCGACTCGTTGCGGCGGACCACCAAGGATGGCCTTGTCCAGGCGGCTCGCCCGCTGCCCGTCGACGCCCATCTCGGCGGTGTCGGCGGCCGCCTGATCAGCGAAGCCGCGGACCCGTTGGGAGGGTTCGTTGACCGACACGGAAGAATATTATTCCCGGTGTGCGCCCAGGGCGAGGTGCTACTCGACCATTGCAGGAGAGCACTCCGCCTTGCTTAACGCCCCCCGCAGCTATCTCACATCTAGAGAA